>JADLEQ010000050.1 GCA_020846005.1 Polyangiaceae bacterium | reverse complement strand
GGCCTTCCCGCCGCCACCCGACGAATTCTCGTCACCGCCGCCGCACGCCGAGGCCAGCGCGAACCCAAACCCGACCAACCATGCGAAACCGCGAGTGGACTTCATGGCAGCTCCCGAGACCGTTGCGGTCGTTGCGTCGACGAACACCACGCCGCGGCGGCCGAGCCGCCCGAGCGCGTGCATACGATATCCCGGCCGGGACGCCGGCCGCAACGCTGAACCTTCGACCGCGGCACGTGGTCCGGCAGGACCGACGTTGCCGCGCTGCGCAACCTACAGAGTGCACCTGCCGACCTACAGTGTGCGCGGCAAGGAGCGGCGGACTCGCGCCGCGAGCGGAGCGTCACCGCTTCCGGGCGAGCAGCAGGCCGTCCCCGATCGGTACGAGGCAGCTCGTGACGCGCGGATCGCCCGCGACCTTCTCGTCCAGCGCGCGCAGCGCCGCCGTCTCGGCGTCGGTGACGACTGGGTCAGCCACCTTCCCGCCCCACAGCGCGTTATCGATCAGCACGAGCCCGCCCGGGCGCAGCAGGGCGAGGCATCGCTCGTAGTAGCAGTCGTAGCGTTCTTTATCGGCGTCGATGAACGCGAGGTCGAAGGTGCCCGCGGCGCCGCCGGCGAGGAGGGCGTCGAGCGTCTCCAGCGCGGGCGCGAGGCGCAGCTCGATCCGATCGGCGAGCCCCGCCTCGCCCCAGAATCGCCGCGCGACCGCCGTGAACTCCTCGGAGACGTCGCAGGCGTAGAGCCGCCCATCGGCAGGCAGGGCGCGCGCCAGCGCCAGCGCGCTGTACCCGGTGAACGTCCCCACCTCCACGATCCGCCTGGCGCCGGCGAGCTCGGCGAGGAGCGTCATCAGCTGCCCCTGCTCGGGAGAGATCTGCATGCGCGCGAGCGGGTGGCGCGCCGTCTCCTCCCGGAGGCGAGCCATCGCCGGGAGCTCGTCGGCGCTCACGCGGAGCAGGAAGTCGTAGGTCCGATCGTCGAGCGAGAGCGTGCGGGTCGACATCTCGCGCCCGTACCACGCCGGGCGCTCAGGCGCAGAAGTCCCGGACGAGCTCGTAGAGGACCCGCTGCCCCCAGGCGAACCCGTCTCGGGGGATGCGCTCGTCGTGCCCGTGATACATCTTGGTGAAGTTCAGCTCCGGGCCGAGGCGCACCGGCGAGAAGCCGTAGCAGATGGCGCCGAGCCGCGCGTAGGCGAACGAGTCGGTGAACCCCGGGATCATGTAGGGGACGGGGACGCCCTCCGGATCGTGGCGGGCGAGCGCGCCGCGGATCGCCGAGTAGAGCGGAGTGTCGCTCGGGAACGTGGTGCCCGCGTGATCGAGCATGACGTCGAGCTCCACCTCGTCTCCGACGACGCCGCGCACCTCGGCGAGGAACTGCGCGACGGAGTGCCCGGGCAGCAGCCGACCGTCGACCTGGACGCTGGCCGCGGACGGGATCACGTTCACCTTCTGCCCGCCCGCGAGCACCGTCGGGCTCGCGGTGTTGCGGAGCATGGCGTCGATGCCCCGCGCCTGGTCGGGGTTCTTCCGGCCCAGCAGATCGAGCAGCTTCCCCGCCAGGCGCGGCTCGAGGACCAGCGGGAGGATCTTGTCCTGCGGGAACGGAGCGCCGCTCGCGAGCGCGCGCAGGAAGCCCTCCACCACGGGCGTCACGTGGTGGGGCAGGCGCGCGGTGCCCAGCCGCTCGATCGCCGCCGCCAGCTTCACCACGGCGCCGTCGCGCCGCGGCATCGATCCGTGCCCGGGCTCCCCGCGGGCCGTCATGCGAAACCAGCAAATCCCCTTCTCCGCGACCTGGATGGGATAGTACCGCCTGGCGCCGAAGTGGAGCGTGTGCCCGCCGACCTCATTCAGCACGTACTCGGCGCGCACGAGGTCCGGACGGTTCTCGACGAGCCAGACGGACCCCTTCGTCGAGCCCGCCTCTTCGTCGGCCACGCCAGCGAAGATCACGTCGCGCGAGAGCCGCGCGCCCGCGCGCCTCAGCAGGACGAGCGTCATCGCGCTCATGGCGACCATGTTCTTCATGTCGATGGCGCCGCGACCCCAGATGCAGCCGTCGGCTTCGACCCCGCCGAACGGGTCGTGCGTCCAGGCCGCGCGGTCCACCGGCACGACGTCGAGGTGCCCGTTCAGCAGCAGCGGCCCGGCCTTGCCGCTCCCCCGGACTCGCGCGACGACGCTCGCCCGGAACGGCTCGCTCTCGACGATCTCGTGGTCGATCCCCTCCGCCGCGAACAACCTCGCGAGCCGCTCGGCCGCCGGGCGCTCGTTCCCCGGGGGGTTCACGGTCTCCAGCCGGAGGAGCTCCTTGAAGAGCCCGACCGCCTCATCGGTCACCTTCGTCCAATCGAGGGCTTCGGTCATCGCGGGCGCAGGCTAGCGGCGCGGGCTCGCGCGCTCAAACCGCGAGCGCTCGACCCGCGAGAGCTCGGCCGCGAACCACGCCGGGGGTGGGCGCGCGGCGCCGGGCTGCGCTAGAGTGGAGGGCATGCGCGGGTCTCGGTCGCATCGTCCGTTCGCGCCGCTGTGCGCGGCGGCGCTCACGCTCACCTGCGCCAAGGGCGAGGACCTCGAGGTGGTCGGGGATCTCCCCGCCGGCAGCGGCGGCAGCGGCGGCAGCCCGTACGCCGGCGGGAGCGGCGGCGCGGTCGGCGGCGCCACGGGTTCTGGCGCGAGCTCGAGCGGCGGGCTCGGTGCGGGCGCAGGCACGGCGGGCGCAGGCGCGGCGGGCGCTGGCGCCAGCGGCGGGGCGTCCGGGAGCGGCGGCGCGTCCGGAGCGGGCGGCGCGTCCGGAGCGGGCGGCGCGTCCGCGAGCGGCGGCACGTCCGGGGCCGGCGGGACGTCCGGGGCCGGCGGGACGTCCAACACCGGCGGGGCGAGCGCTACGGGCGGAGGCGCCGGCGCGGGTGGCGCGGCAGGTGCGAGCGGCGGCGCCGCGGGCGCAGCCACGGGTGGCTCGGCCGGCGCAGGCGCGAGCGGAGGCAGCTTGGGAACGTACGACGGCGAGATCGGCCGCGCGTGCAGCGCGTTCGGCAGCGAGTGCGCCGCGATCCTCGGCGGCTACTGCGCGGGCGTCGGCGTGTGCACGACGTACTGCCTGGCGCACGACGACTGCGGTTGTCCCCCGGGCACCACGAACGACGACATCGCCGCCGGCGCGTGCAGCGCGGCGTGCGTGGACACGAGCGGCCTCGGCGACACCGTGTGCCTCCGCGTGTGCGGAGCGCTCGGCCTCGCGTGCGAGGGCGTCACCCAGACGTGCACGCAGCTCTCCGGGTACGCGGTCTGTTACTAGCGCTGCGGCCCCGGCTCACCAGACACCGCGCGGCGGCGTCGCGAAGCGACCCGGGAACGGATCCGCGCCCTCGCGCCGCTCGACCTCCGCCTCGGACCACGGCCACGGCGACCCTGCCTCCTGGAAGAACGCGACGCCGATGACGCCGACGTTTCGTGCGCCACCCTTGGACGCCGCATACGAGCCAGAGACGGAGCCAAAACGGAACGCGGCGACCTCCGTCTCGCTCCGCCGGAAGCCGTCGATGTCGAGCGTGGCCCACGGGGACAAGATGTACCCGCGCTTCTCGTACGCGCCGGGGCGGCCGTCGATCACGTCGAGACCGTCGACGGTGGCGACCACCTCGTAGCGGTTCCCGGTGTTGTTGCGGATCTGGATCGCGTAGCGCGCGCCTCGCTCGCCGACGACGTACGCCCGGTCGCCGCTGCCGTACCCCGGCAGCCCGCCGCCGGCCGAGTCGACGAGGCGGACCGCGAGCGCTCCGCCGTCGATGCTGACGAAGCCGCCGCTCACGCGGGAGACGCCCGCCCGGCGCGCCATCGCCCGCGCACCGCTGGCGTCGTTGTAGTACAGCGCACCGACCGCGATGGGCCGCGAGGGGTGCTCGCGCTCGAACGGCGCGGTCGTGATCTCGCTGGTGCGCGACTCGCCCCAGCTCGTGCCGAGGCCGGGCCGCTCGGCGTCGGCCGCGCGCTTCTCCTCGAAGGCCGACCCCGCGGTAGCGCCCGCTTCGCCGTCGCCCCGGGGCGCCGCGCTGGGCGCGGGGCCACGAGGCGCCTCCACGTCGGCATCGGCGCCGGACTCCGCAGGGAACGCGGCCGGGGGCCCAGCGGCGGGCGCCGCCGGATCCCCGTGCCCAGGCGCCGACGGGCCACCCCCCGCGTGCTTCGCCGTGCCGCCGCACGCCACCCCGAGACACCCTGCCAGAACCGCGAAAACCAGGCCACGCCGCTTCATGATCGACCTCCGAATGTCGTTCGGAGGGGGAACGCCGCGCCGGCCAGCGCCTTACACGGCAGGCGCCAGCGCGCTGCCCGCGCTCACCCGGAGGCCGCGATCCGCGCGAGCCAGCCGGCCAGGATGGCCCGCCCGACCTCGAGATCGGGCACCGAGGTCCACTCGTTGCGCTGATGAGCCTGCGCCTGCGTCCCCGGGCCGAAGTTCGCCGCGGGGATCCCCAGCGCGGCGAAGCGCGCCACGTCCGTCCACGCTTGCTTCGGCTCGACGGCGCGCACGCCGGACTCCGCCAGCGCCCGCAGCAGGGGGTGATCGCGGCGGGGGAGCGCCGACGGTGACTCGTCGGTGAACTCGACCTCGGCCTCGCCGGCGAGGAGCGCGAGGACGCCGGCCTTCGCCTCCTCGACGGTGATCCCCGGCGGGAAGCGGTGGTTCAGGTTCAGCTCGAAGAGATCCGGCACCACGTTGCGCGCCCGACCGCCGCTGGCGAGCGTCGCGCTCGTCACCGCGACCCACTCGAAGCCGTCGACGACGCGGGGCGAGGGGGCGAGCGCGCTGAGCCGGCCCAGCAGGCCGCACGCCTTGTGGATCGCGTTCTCACCCTGCCACGGGCGCGCGCTGTGCGCCGTCCGGCCATGGAAGCGCGCTCGGGCGTGGAGCGAGCCGCCGCACCCGAGCTGGAGCTTCGCGTCGCTCGGCTCGAGCGCGATCGCCACGTCGACGGCTCGGAGCTCGGGGTCCCGCTCGAGGACGGGGCCGAGCTCGTTCTCGGCGTAGGGGCCCTCCTCGCGCGCGTAGAAGACGAGCGTGAGATCACAGCGCGGACGCTCGCCGCGCTCGGCGAGCTCCAGCATGAGCGCGAGGCCGCTCTTCATGTCGGCGGCGCCGGCGCCGTAGAGCCGGTCGCCCTCGATCCGGGGGGGCGCGTCATGCTCCGTGCGCACGGTGTCCAGGTGCCCGGCGAGGAGGACGTGCGGCCCCCCCGTCCCCCGCGTGAGCGGCACGACCAGCGAGTCGCCCCATCGGCGCACCGGCGCCGCGAGGGCCACCTGGCCGAGTCGGTCGGCGACGGCGTCGCACAGCGCGCGCTCCTCGCCGATCGGCGACGGGATGCGGCACAACCAGAGCAGCGTCTCGGCGAGCGGGGCTGGCGCGCTCACACGGATACTCCGAAGTCGCGCAGCGCGCCCTCGAGCGACGTCTTGCGGTCGGTGCTCTCCTTGCGCTGCCCAAGGATCAGCGCGCAGGGCACCAGGAAGTCGCCCGCGGGGAATCGCTTCGGGCGCATCCCGGCGATGACGACGCTCCGCGCCGGGACGCGCCCGCGGTGCTCGACGGGCTCGGCGCCGCTCACGTCGACGATGGGAGTCGACGCGGTGAGCACCACACCCGCGCCCACTACCGCTTCGCGCTCGACCCGCACGCCCTCGACGACGATGGCGCGCGAGCCGATGAACGCGCCGTCCTCGATGATGACGGGGGTCGCGCCCGGTGGCTCGAGGACGCCGCCGATCCCGACCCCCCCGGACAGGTGAACCCCACGGCCGATCTGCGCGCACGAACCGACGGTGGCCCACGTGTCCACCATCGTCCCGGCGCCGACCCAGGCGCCGATGTTCACGTACCCCGGCATCACGATCGCGCCCCGCTCGAGGAAGGCGCCGTAGCGGACCGTCCCGGGCGGGACGACTCGCACGCCTTGCTCGGCGAGCCGGGTCTTGACCGGGATCTTGTCGTGGAACGCGAGGGGGCCGACCTCGTGCTCGGTCATCTCGCTGACGGCGAAGTAGAGGAGGATGGCCTCCTTGACCCACGGGTGGACCGTCCAGGCGTCGCCCTCGGGCTCGGCCACGCGGAGCTCCCCTCGGTCGAGGTGCTCGACGACCTGGCGGATCGCGGCGCGGGTGGAGTCCCCGGCGAGGCGCGACCGATCACGAAAGGCAGCCTCGATCTCCGCGCGCAGACGCTCCATGGGGCGCGAGCTATCCCGCGCCCGCGGCCCCGGCAAGCGGTCGAGCCACGAGGGAGACCGACACCGCGTCGGGACGCCGCTCGAGCGCGCCCCCGAGGAGGCCACAGGCCGCGGCCAACGCGCCCTCGGCGGGCTCGATCCGGCTCGGTGCTCGGGGAAGGAAGATCGGCTCACCCGACGCCGTGGCCGGCGCCGGCTCGAACCGCGCGACGAGGTGGTCCCCCGCACGGGACAAGCTCACGCGGAGGCGGACGGCGCTCGAAGGTCCCGCGCGCCACGTGGCGAGCGGCGCCGCGAGTTCGACGAGCCGGACGAACGTCCCGACGGGCAGCCACGCGTCGTCGACGCCGCTCCAGCGGAGGAGCGCGGGTTGGGCTCCAGACGCCGCCTCCGGCGAGCCGAGGGCATCCCGAAGGAGGAGCCCCGGCGCCACCAGGGCGCGCTGCTCGCGCTGCGCCAGCGCGAGCAGCTCGGCGAGCGCACGCGCGTGCTCGAGCTCGGGCGCCGACCGACGGATCGCGCGTTCGAGCGCGAGTCGAGCCGTCGCGGCGGCCG
This sequence comes from Polyangiaceae bacterium, assembly GCA_020846005.1. Lineage (GTDB taxonomy): Bacteria > Myxococcota_A > Polyangia > Polyangiales > Polyangiaceae > JADLEQ01. The sequence continues at coordinate 9,598 of JADLEQ010000050.1, read as the reverse complement.
GCGCCCGGGTCGCTGATTCGAGCGCACGCTCGAGCGCCTCCAGGCGTGCGCCGACGCTCTCGCGCAACTCGGCGCCGGCCGCCGCGGCGGTGGTCGCCGCTACGGCGTCGACCAGCACGACGAACGCAGACCGGACCGAGGTGCAACCGGCGTAGACGCCGGGGAGCAGCGCCGACAACGCGCGGGGACCGACCCGCGGGCTGCCGAGCAGCCCCTCCAGGTTGGTGAGCGCGCCGACGAAGTCGCGGATCACGCCGCGGGCCTCCTCGAGTCCCGGGTCGCCGGAGGTCGGGCGCCGGCTGGATGGGGGTGCCACCATCACCGCTCGCGTCCTAACACGGAGACGCCGCCGGCCGGCGCTGAGCGCGCGGCTCCCGGGCCGCCAGGCCGTGACCGGCGTCGCGGTCGCCGCGCTTCAGAGCAGCTCGTGACCCGCGAAGAAGTAGGCGATCTCGATCCGGCCGTTCTCTTCGGAGTCGGACCCGTGCACGGCGTTCTCGCCCACGTTCGCGCCGTAGAGCTTGCGGATCGTGCCCTCGGCCGCCTTCGCGGGATCGGTCGCGCCGATCACCTCGCGGTAATGGGCCACCGCGTTCTCACGCTCCAGCGCCACGACGACCGAGGGCCCGCGGGTCATGAACTCGATCAGCTCGCCGAAGAATCCGCGCTCGCGGTGCACCGCGTAGAACCCCTCCGCCTGCTTGCGGCCGATCGTGAGCTGGCGCATCGCCAGGACACGGAACCCTTCGTCGAGGAGGCGCTGGAGGATGGCGCCCTGCTTGCGCTTCTCGACGCCGTCGGGCTTGATGATGCAGAGGGTTCGCTGGATCGCCATGAGAGGTTCCTGGTAGGGGCGGAGCCCGGGACGCGGCCTCGCCGGGCCGCCGAGGCGCGCGCGTTCTAGCTCGAACCGCGCGCCGTTCAAGTGCGGGCGGCGCTACTTGCCGAGCACCTCGACGAGCGTCTTCGCCATCTCCGCCGGGGACGGCGCGACGCGCACTCCCGCGGCCTCGAGCGCCGCGATCTTGTCCTTCGCGGTGCCCTTGCCACCGGAGATGATGGCGCCAGCGTGGCCCATGCGCTTGCCGGGCGGCGCGGTCGTCCCCGCGATGAAGCCGACGACCGGCTTCTTCATGTGGGCCCGGATGAACGCTGCCGCACGCTCCTCGGCGTTGCCGCCGATCTCGCCGATCATGATGACGCCCTCGGTCTCCGGGTCCTCGTTGAAGAGCCCGAGCACGTCCACGAAGTCCATGCCACCGACCGGATCTCCGCCGATGCCGACGCAGGTCGACTGACCCAGGCCGAGCGCGGTGAGCTGGCCCACGGCCTCGTACGTGAGCGTGCCGGAGCGGCTGACGACGCCGTACCGGCCCGGCCGGTGGATGTGCCCCGGCATGATGCCGATCTTGCACTGCCCTGGGGTGATGACCCCCGGGCAGTTCGGCCCGACGAGCCGCGCGCCGCTGGCCTCGAGCACCCGGCGCACGCGGATCATGTCCATCACCGGGATCCCCTCGGTGATGCAGATGACGAGCTTGCACCCGGCGTCGATGGCCTCGACGATGGCGTCCGCCGCCCCGAGCGGCGGCACGAAGACGCAGGAGGTGTCGGCGCCTTCCCGGGCGACCGCCTCCGCGACGGTGTCGTAGATGGGGACCTTCACCTGGGTGCCGGCCGGAGCCTCGGCCTCGAAGGTCTCGCCGCCGCGGTTCGGCGTCGACCCGGCCACGACCTGCGTGCCGTAGGCGACGCACTGGCGAGCGTGGAACGAGCCGGCGGAGCCGGTGATGCCCTGGAAGACGACGCGGGTGCTGGAGTTGACGAGGATCGACATGGTGGTTTCCGCTTGCTGACAGCCCGGGTTCAGCCGGCTTGACGGGTGGCGGCCACGATCTTTCGCGCGCCATCGAGCATGGTGTCCGCGGGCTGGATCGCGAGCCCGCTCTCGCTCAGGAGCTGCTTGCCGCGCTCCACGTTGGTGCCCTCCAGGCGGACGACGAGCGGCACCTTCAGCGCGAGCTCCCGCGTCGCCGCGATCACGCCTTCGGCGATCACGTCGCACTTCATGATGCCGCCGAAGATGTTGACGAAGATGCCCCGCACCTTCGGGCTGGAGAGGATCATCTTGAAGGCCTTGGTTACCTGCTCCTTGGTGGCCCCGCCCCCAACGTCGAGGAAGTTCGCGGGGGCGCCGCCGGCGAACTGGATGATGTCCATGGTCGCCATGGCGAGGCCGGCGCCGTTCACCAGGCAGCCGATGTCCCCGTGGAGCGACACGTACGAGAGGCCGGCCGCCTTCGCCTCGAGCTCGACCGGATCCTCTTCGTCCGTGTCCATGAGCTCCTTCCATTCGGGGTGACGCTCGGCGGCGTTGTCGTCGAAGTTGATCTTGGCGTCGAGCGCGACCACGTCTCCGGCCCGCGTGATGACGAGCGGGTTCACCTCGCAGAGCGAGCAGTCCTCCTGCTCGAAGAGCTTCGCCAGCTTCAGCAGCAGCCCCACCGTCTGCGCCACGGTCTCCTTCGGCTTGGGGCTCCCCTCGCCGACCCGCAGCCCGAACGCGAGCTTGCGCGCCTGGTACGGCGACAGCCCGAGGACGGGATCGACGTGCTCGGTCAGGATCTTCTCCGGGGTCTCGGCGGCCACCTGCTCGATCTCGACGCCCCCCTCGGTGGAGGCCATCACGGCGATCCTGCGCCGCTCTCGGTCGACGACCATCCCCACGTAGAGCTCCCGGGCGATGTCCAGCCCCTGCTCCACGAACAACCGGCGCACCTTCTGGCCCTCGGGCGCGGTCTGGTGAGTCACGAGCTGCATCCCGAGCAGCTTCTCGGCGGTGGCGCGCGCGGCGACGGGCCCGTCCTTGATCACCTTGACGCCGCCCCCCTTGCCGCGCCCGCCCGCGTGGATCTGCGCCTTCACGACGACCACCTGCGTGCCGGTCTCCTGGATCAGACGCTCCGCGGCCTGCTCGACCTCCTTCACGGAGAAGCACGGGACACCGACGGGGATCGAAATCCCGTGACGCGCGAAGATTTGCTTGCCCTGGTACTCGTGGATCTTCATGGGCGAACCTCGGGGGCGAGTAGGCTCGCCCGTGGGGGCGCGGGTTAGCCCGAGCGACGCTCGATGACAACGGCACAAGTGCGCAGGGCGGGCTCGAGGCGCTTGCTAGGCGGACGCGATCCGAACAGGCTACGGCTGTGCGCACCTCGAACTTGGCTTGGGCGGGGGCGATCTGCCTCTTGGTGGGTTGCTCGGCGGCCGGCGGCGGAGGCTCGACCGAGCCGTTCGGCAGCGGGGGCGGCGGCGGCGTGGCGGCGAGCGGGAGCGGCGGCGCGAGCGCGGGGCCGTCCGGCGGCGCGAGCGGCAGCGGCGGGACGGGCGGCGGGATCGTCATCGACTCCGGGACGGACGCCGCCGACGCGACCACGACGGACGGCCCCGGGGTGGTGAACGACGCCGCGCCGGACGCGCCGACGACGGGCTGCATCGAGGGCGGCGCCGGGTACCAGCCGGGGCCGCGCGCGCGGACGTGCGCCGGCGCGACCACGGACGAGTGCAGCGGCGCCGCGGACATCGACGGGCGCTTCCCGAACGGCGCGACCGGTAACGGCTTCGACGACGACTGCGACGGCCAGGTCGACGAGGGCTGCGCGTGCCCCGCCTCGGCGTCGGCCGGCTCCACCAAGGACTGCTGGCTCGTCCCGGCCACGCAGGCGGACGACGGCGGCGCGGCCGTCGGGTGGTGCACGGGCAACTCCAAGGGGAGCATGGCGTGTACCACTACCGGGTCCGGGGAGTTCGTGGCGTTGAAGTGGGACGGCCAGTGCCGCGGCGCCCAGCCCCCCTTCGCGAGCGACGTCTGCGCGAACGGCGACTTCGACTGCGACGGGCGCGTCGGCAACAGCAAGACGCAGGATTGCGCGTGCGAGGACGCCGAGGTCGAGTGCCCGACGGACCCGCTCCTCACCTCACCGTACCCGAACCCGGCGACGCTGCCGTACATCAACGGCGCCTCGTGGATCAAGAACGGCAACCCCGCGAACGCCTCCAACTGGAGGTGGACGGCGACGGGCGGGGACTGCGACAACATCCTCCCCCACCCGAGCTTCCAGCTCTTCAACAACCAGAACGCGACCGGCCAGCCCTTGGCGGGCGTCCAGGCACCGGGGCTCGGCCCCGGTGCGAATCAGGTGGGCCTGGTGGCGGGCCCGGGCGGAGCGGTCAACCACGACATCTACCTGGGCTTCGCGCTCTCCGGCGACTACCTCGTCAAGGGCGAGTTCGATCTCGGCGGCAAGCACTACGAGTGCACGGTGAAGGTGCAGGTGCGCGCCCCGGGGATCCGAGCGGAGCTCTGCTGGGCGCCCATGCCCAACGACGTCGATCTCCACTTCGCCCGCCTGCAGGGCGGGAGCTGCGGGCAGCACGGCTGGTTCACCACCTGCAGCGGCGGAGGCGGCGACGACTGCTACTACAATTCAGGGTGCGCACCGGGCGGCGGCGGCCAGAACTGGGGCTACGCCGTCTCGAACACCAACGCGTGTCATGGCTGGGGCTCACGCCGGCCGGCCACGGCGCTGTGCCAGAACCCGCGACTCGACACGGACAACATCAGCTGCTTCCCCAACGTGGTCGACCCCAACGCGAACGGCTTGTTGGGATCGTTCTGCGCGGCGGAGAACATCAACCTCGACGTCCCTCGCGACGGTGAGCGGTTCGCGATCGCGGCGCACGCCTACTCGACCACCGGCACCGTCCGCCCCCACATCAACATCTACTGCAACGGAGAGCGACGCCTGTCCCTCGGCTACGATCCGGTCGCCGGCCAGCAGTTCCCGGCGCTGCTCCAGAGCGGGGCGGACGGCGGCGGCGACCTGTGGCAGGCGGCCGTCGTGCGGGCCGTGGCCCCGGGCGGGACGCTCAGCGACTGCGTGATCGAGCCCGTCCACTCCGCGACGCCGAAGGTCGACCGCGACGGCTCCACCAACGCGTGCGTCGACACGAACCCGCAGAACGGCGGCCAGGGCACGTCCGCGGACTGGCTGTTCCGGTCCGGCGGGGCGTATCCCACGGCCGCCGACGATCTCTGCTGGCACTGAGCGGCGAGCTGCTAGCGTCGCACGAGGAGGATCGCGCGGCCCGCCCGCAGCGGCGCATCGGGCGGCGCGAGCTCGCCGTCGAAGAAGAGCACCTGTCCGGCGCCGCGGTCGTGGAGCTCGTCCGGCGTGCGCCCGAGCCAGACGTCGGGCACGTCCTGCTCGCGGAGGGAGCAGAGCGCGTCGCCGTCCTGCCAGGCGGCGAGCACCCCGTCGTCGAGCGCCGCCCCGGCGAGGATGGCGGCGGTCATCGCGTCCGCGTCGAGCGTGGTGATCGCGCCCGCGGGGAGTCGGAGCGACGCGCGCGGCGCCCGGGCGACGACGCGGGCGTGCGGGGCCAGCCGTGCCGCCGTGAGCGCGACCCCCGCGGTGACCGCGTCATCCGACGGCGTGACGACGACCGCCGCGGCGCGCTCGACGGCCGCCGCGTCCAGGGAGGCGCGCGCGCGCGCGTCGCCCTCGACGATCGGCACCTCGGCGCCCAGCGGGGCGGCGAGCGGCCCGCGCGCGTCGCGATCGACGCCGATCACGTAGTGGCCGAGCGCGGCGAGCTCGCGCGCGACCCGGTACCCGAGGGCCCCGATCCCGACGACGAGCACATGGTCGCGAGCCGGCCGCTTCGGGCTCCGGAGCGCCGCCTCGAGGCGCTCCCGGACGACGAACGCGGTCACGAACGCCGGGAGGACGATGAGGCCGACCGCGCCGACGGCCATCAGCGCGGCGGCGGCCGCGGCGGCCCAGGGCGAGCCCAGCTGCTCCCACGGGACGCCAGCCGTCCCGGTGAGCAGTGCGACGATCGCGAGCCCCGACTCCCGCTGCGGCCACCCGAGCGACGCCGCGACCACCGCGCCGCCCCCGAGCGTCAGGGCGGCGAGCGCCAGCGCGGCGGCGCGGGCGAAGCCGGGCGCAGTGCGCCAGAGCAGGAGCATCGTGGCGACGGGGCCGCCGGTGCGATCGAGCGGGCGGGCGGGCGGCGCAAGGAGGCGATCCCCGGCCAGGACGCGGAGCTCGGCTCGAGGCAAGACGAGCGTCGGTCGAGCCCCGACCTGGAGCGGCTCGACCGCGGTGCCGCGCACCACGGCCACCCCGCGGGCGGCCAGCCGCGCGGCCGTCGCCCCGACGAGCGACGATCCGACGCCGAGTTCGACCCGCCCCACGAGCATCGCGCGCTCGCGGAGCTCGAAGTGGGCGAGGACCTCGCACCCCATCACGGCGTAGGCGAACGGCGCGGCGGCGATCGCGGCCGGCACGACGCCGCGAGCGGGGCGGAACGCGGCGTCGAGGTGGCGCGCGAGGTCGAGGCTCGAGACCACCAGCACCACGCGGACGGCAGGGGCTAGCTCTCGCACGCGGGCGGCGATGCGGAGGCTCGCCGCCTCGTCGTCCGCGACGAGCGCCACGGCGCGGGCGCGAACGGACGCGTCGACCACGGCCGCCTCGGGGCCAGCGTCGTCGACCACCGTGACGCCGATGCCGGCGCGCGCGAGCAGCGCTTCCACGCGGCGAGCGACCGGCCCGGCCGGCCACACCACGACGCCCGCGCCCGCGGGTGACGCCGAGGCCGGCGATGGGATCGAGGCGTCGGACACCGGCCAGCATGATCGTCGGCCGGCGAGACGCGCGCAACCGCGCGCAGCGAGGGGCGGAGAACGCGGGCTTGGCAGACGCCTCCGGAGGCGGTAGCGACCGGCACCCGGCGTGCCCAAGACCTCGCCGCAAGGAGCCCCGATGAAGAAGCCCGTTCGCATCGCAGTCACCGGCCCCGCCGGCAACATCGGCTACGCACTGCTCTTCCGCATCGCGAGCGGCGCGATGCTCGGTCCCGACCAGCCGGTCATTTTGCAGCTCCTCGAGCTGCCCAACGAGAAGGCCCAGGCGGCGCTCCGCGGGGTCGCGATGGAGCTCGACGACTGCGCGTTCCCGCTCCTCCACGGCACCGTGCTGACGGACGACGCGAAGGTCGCGTTCCGCGACGCCGACTGGTGCTTGCTCGTCGGCGCGAAGCCGCGCGGCCCGGGCATGGAGCGCGCGGACCTCCTCAAGGACAACGGCAAGATCTTCATCGCCCAGGGCCGCGCGATCGACGAGGTGGCGTCGGACGCCTGCCGCGTCGCGGTGGTGGGCAACCCGTGCAACACCAACTGCATGATCGCCGCCGCGCAGGCCAAGCGGCTCGGCCCGGAGCGCTTCACCGCGATGGTCCGCCTCGACGAGAACCGGGGGCGGACGCAGCTCGCGCAGAAGGCGGGCGTGCTCGTGAGCGAGGTGCAGAGCCTCTACATCTACGGCAACCACAGCCCGACGATGTTCGCCGACTTCACCCACGCGACCATCGGCGGGAAGCCGGCCGCGGACGTCATCGGCGATCGCACGTGGCTGGAGACGGACTTCCTGCCGAAGGTCGGCAAGCGCGGCGCCGAGATCATCGCCGCCCGCGGCTCGTCGAGCGCGGCCAGCGCCGCCGGGGCGCTCGTCGATCACGTCCGCGACCTCTCGACGCCGGGCGCGGTGCACTCGGTGGCGGTGCGGAGCGACGGCACGTACGGCTTCGCAGACGGCGTGTGGGCAGGCGTGCCCGTCCGCACCACGACGGCGGGCAGCTACGAGGTGCTCCGCGGCTACGAGATGAGCGACTTCGCGCGCGGCAAGCTCCAGGCGACCAACGACGAGCTCACCTCCGAGCGCGACACGGTGAAGGAGCTCCTCGCCTGAGCCGGCGTCGCGCGTGCGCGCCCTCTCGAGGGGAGAGGGCGCGCCGCGAGAGCCGCCCCCGCGGTGGTCAGTTCCCCTTCGCCCGCTGCTCGGTGTACTCGGTCGCGAGCTCGTTGCCGCCGATCGAGATGAGATCGAGCCGGTCCGGCTCCGTCCCCATGTAGATGGCGTTCCAGACCTTGGCGACGCTGGTCGCGAGGGTCTTGCGCCACTCGAAGTAGGTCTTCATCTGCGTCTTCTCGGCGTCGTTCGGCTGGACATCCGCCGTGTACGTGACCCGGGTGCCGCTCACCTTGATCTCCGCCGCCTCGAGCGCGCGGCGGCCGGCGTCGCGCAGCGCTTTCTCGTACTCACGCTTCTGGACGGGGACCTCGTCGTCGGTCGCGGCCTTCTTGTCTTCGTCGCTGCTCGCGGCGACGGCGACCTTGCCCTTCATGAGTTGCTGGTAGCTCTTCAGCGCGGCCTCGAGGGTGGTGGCGGACGACTCCGCCTTGCACTCGAACTGCAGCGCGACCTTCCCGCCGGCGTGCTCGCCGTTCTGCCCGAGCGCGAACGCGACCACGGCCTCCTCGACCACGTCGCGGAGCTTCTTGTCGGCGTCGTCGAGGGACGTGGAGATGCCGAGGTGGAGCGCGGTCGCGAGGTGGTTCACGTAGTCCTTGCCTCGACCGATCACGATGCGATCGAAGCCCCGCAGGTCACCCGCGAGCTTGTCCATCGCGGTGACCGTCCCCGAGCCGCCGACCCCCGTCAGGGACTGACCGAACGCTCCCACCTCGTCGCGGTCGCCGTACACCCAGAGCTGGTCCGTCGACGCGTAGCCGGTGGCATGGCCGTCCCCCTTGCACTCGGCCTCCGTCTGGTTGTAGTCGCCGGCCTGGCACCAGGCCGACTGGAACCCGACCCCGCCCGACCATCGCGCCATGCGCGAGGTCGTCGGGGGGAGAGTGGCGGTGTCCGACTTGAAGAGCGAGACGCTCTTCAGGCTCGTCTCGTCGAAGAGGACGTAGTACCGGAGGGCGTTCGACGGGACGGTGTCCGAGATCGCCTTGCCGCAGGTCATCGAGCGGCGGAGATCGTCCCGGTGCGAGGTCATGCTGATGGCGGCGATGATGCGCATGAGGCGCGACGACGGCATCATGAGGATGTCGAAGATCGCGGGGCCGCCGCAGGCCTTGGCTGCAAAATAGGACCAGCGCGCCTCGGGCGGTACGTCGGCCCGGCCGGCGACGCCGAGGTCGGACACGAGGGCGTCGTCGAACGACTTGGTGAACACGACGCGCGTCGACGTGGGCATCCGCTCGGCCGGGAGCGGCAGCGCGGACGGGGCCCGTCTCGAGAGGTAGAGGTAACCTCCACCGGCCGCGAGCCCGCCGAGCACGAGGAGCGCGCCGCAGCCGGCCGCGGCGAGGAGCGCGGGGTTCGCTTTCTTTTTCGCGGGGGCGGACCCACCCGGAGCAGGCGCACCTGGCGCCGCGGGGACTCCCGGCTGGCCGCCGCTCGGCGGCGCGCCGTACCCCCCGCTCGGCGGACCTCCGTAGCCGCCCGGGGGCCCTCCGCTCGGTGGTGGGCCGTAGCCACCCGGGGGCTGTGCGCGCGCCGGCTGGTTGATGGCGATGCACGCCGACTCGGTGATGGGCGTCTCGCCGGCGAACACCCTGCGCGCGGCGTGATGGCCATCGGGGCGAGCGCGGCCTCGGCGCCGGCTCGACGCCATCGCGGCGGCGCCGTCCGTCGACGGCGCCGCCGGCAGCGCGCCGTCAGTCGAAACGCAGGAGGGC
>JADLEQ010000049.1 GCA_020846005.1 Polyangiaceae bacterium | reverse complement strand
TTTGGCACCTCGATGTCGGCTCATCGCATCCTGGGGCTGGAGCAGGTCCCAAGGGTTTGGCTGTTCGCCAATTAAAGCGGTACGCGAGCTGGGTTTAAAACGTCGTGAGACAGTTTGGTCCCTATCTGCCGTGGGCGTAGGATGCTTGAGAGGAGCTACCCATAGTACGAGAGGACCTGGGTGGACGAGCCTCTGGTGTTCCGGTTGTCAGGCCACTGGCATAGCCGGGTAGCCATGCTCGGAACAGATAACCGCTGAAAGCATATAAGCGGGAAGCTGGCCTCGAGATTAGGCATCCCTGCCGCAAGGCACTAGAAGCCCCTCGAAGACTACGAGGTGATAGGCTGGGTGTGGAAACGTCGTAAGGCGTGGAGCTAACCAGTACTAATCGGCTGTGAGGCTTGACCTTATCCTCTAAGGCAGGCATACGTAGTTGGCGCGCGGAGCTCGGGCGAGCGAAGCCCGAGTCGCGCCAGTCGCTTCACGGCGCCGTGAACACGGCGCCCGACGCGGACGCGATGGAGCCCACGGGCTCCTTCTGACACCTATCCGGTGGTTTTGTCGGAGAGGCCATACCCGATCCCATCCCGAACTCGGAAGTCAAGCTCTCTGGAGCCGATGGTACTGCACGGTTGGCCGTGTGGGAGAGTAGGACGCCGCCGGGCCAATGACGGGGCCCTGGGAAGACCAGGGCCCCGTTGCCTTTTTGTGGCCGCGAGCAGGCGAGGCGCGAGGCTCCGGCCGCGCCCGGCGATCGCGGCGGCGTGGGGTCGGAGCGTGGACGCACGCCGCACCGCGCTGGAGCGAGATCGGTCGACCCGGCGCCGCCGGACGCTCCGATGTTGGGTCCGGGCGCCGCTCGAGCGTTAGGATCGGGGTATGACGCCGCGCGGCCGCAGGCTCCTCTGGGCGGCGGGCGCAGCCTCCGCCGTCGCCGCAGCGGGTGCGGCGTCGCTCGGGCCGGTCGTGCGCTCGTTGGCGGCGGAGCGGGCTGCGCGGCTCGGCGCGGTCGTCGAGATCGGGTCGGTCCGGCCCGGGTGGGAGGGGCTCTGGCTGAGGGACGTTGGGCTTCGGCTGGAGGGCGTGGAGGGCGTTCGGGTGCGCTTCGAGGTCGTGCAGGTGCGGCTGCGGGGGCTGGAACTCGCAGCGGTGACCGCTCACGGCGGACTGATGGAGCTCAGCGGGAGCGCGGGCGAGCTCGAGGGGCAGCTCGGAAGGTGGCGGGGCGGGCTGCGAGGGCGGCCGGGCCCCGCCCGTGACGGGGGACCTCCTGCCGTAGAGGCGTCCCTGGACGGGCTGGAGGTCCGGTGGGAGGGACCGGCGGGGGAGTCGCTCCGTGCCTGGGGGGCTCGGCTGAGCCGCGCCGGAGAGCATTGGGCGCTCGGCGCAGATCTGGTGCGGGGCGACCTCGGCCCCGCGGCGTACGAGCTCACGTCCGCCGAGGTCTCTCTGGAGGGCGACCGGGTGACGCGCCGCGTGCGGTCGGCGCGGGCGGCGACGCTGCACGCGACCTGGCGGGCAGGCGGGCCCGAGCGGAGCGCGTACGGCCCCACCCCGCCCGGCGAGCCGTCGGCCACGGCGGCCGCGCGGGTCCGGCGCCTGGCCCGACGGGCGGCCGCGGCCCTGGAGGCCAGCCTCGCGCCGTCGGGAATAGTCGAGGTGCAGTCCGTGCGAGTGGACGCGGAGCTGGGTCCGGACCGGCTCGCGCTCGGGCCCGGGCAGCTCCGCCTGGAGCGGACCGAGGACCGCGGGCTGCTTCGGGTGACCCGCGCCGAGGACGCGGAGCCGGGGACGTTCGGCGTGGAAGCAGAGCTCCCGCTCGCGTCCGGCCCCGTCCGGGTTTCGGTCCGCGGCGGCCCCGTCCGGCTCGGCGCGCTCGGGATCCGCGAGGGCGACCTCGGGCTCGTGGGCGTCGACCGCGCGCGGGTGACGGCTGACGTGACCGTCGTCCTCGCCGCGGACGACCGGACCATCGCCGCGCGCGGCCGCGCGGCCCTCACCGAGCTGGGGCTGTCGAGCCCCTCGCTCGCGCCCCAACCGCTCGCGGGGCTGCGGCTCGAGGCCAGCGGTGAGGCGCACCTCGAGTCCGACGGCTCGCGCCTGGCGCTGAACGGAGTCGACCTCACCGTCGGCACGGTGCGTGCGACGCTCGACGCCGAGCTCCAGCACGGACCCGACTGGCTCGCGCTTCGAGCGCGAGGCGGCGTACCGCTGGCCGCCTGCCAGGGGCTGCTCGACTCGCTCCCGATCGAGCTGACGCCGACCGTCGCCGGGTCACGGCTCGACGGCACCTTCTCCCTCGACGGCAGCGTCGCGTTCGACTCGCGCGCCCCCGAGCGCTTCGAGCAGCGCTGGACGGCCACTCGCGACTGCCGGTTCGTGCAGCCGAGCGCGCTCGCGGCGCCCTCGCGCTTCCGCGCGCCCTTCCGCCGGACCGTGCCCGGTTCGGACGGGCGGCCCCTCACGCTGGAGACCGGCCCCGGCACGGCCGACTGGGTGCCCTACGCGGCGGTGTCGCAGCACATGACGACCGCGCTGCTCGTCTGCGAGGACGGGCGGTTCTTCCGCCACCGCGGGTTCGACCAGGAGGCGATCGAGAACAGCCTGCGCCAGAACCTCGAGGCGCGGCGGTTCGTCCGCGGCGCCAGCACCCTCACCATGCAGCTCGCGAAGAACCTCTACCTGTCTCGCGAGAAGACCCTCGCCCGCAAGATCGAGGAGGCCTTCCTCACCGTGCTCCTCGAGCAGTCGTTCAGCAAGGAGCAGCTCCTCGAACTCTACCTGAACGTCGTCGAGTTTGGCCCCGGCATCTACGGGATCGGCCCGGCGGCGCGGCACTGGTTCGCGACGACGCCCGGGGCGCTCTCGCTGCCGCAGGCGCTCTACCTCGCCTCCATCCTGCCCAACCCCAGGGTGCAGCACTTCGGCGCGGACGGCCGCGTGAGCGCGGGCTGGCTCGCCTACCTCCGCCGCCTGATGCGCGCCGCGGAGCGCCTCCGGCGCGTGACGCCCGAGGAGCTTGAGCTCGCCCTCCGCGAGCACCCCGCGTTTCGCGTGCCGAGCTCGCCCGTGGATCCCGCCGTCGACGTGGCGGCGCCTGGCTCGCCGGCTCCTCCGGACGCGCCGTCGCCCGAGGACGATCCGCGGTGAGCTCCCGCGGCGTGACCCGCTACTTCTGTCCCGCCGCGCGCAGGCGCGCGAAGAACTCCCTCAGCTCACGCGCGCAGGCGTCCGCCAGCAGCCCGCCCTCGGTCGGGAACCGGTGGTTCAGCCGCGCGTCGGCGCCGAGCCGGTAGAGCGACTCGAGCGCCCCCGCCTTCGGATCCGGCGCACCGTACACGACTCGACCGATCCGCGCGTTCACCAGGGCGCCGGCGCACATCGCGCACGGCTCCAGCGTGACGACCGCCGTCGCGCCCTCGAGCCGCCAGGTCCCGAGCCGCCGGCAGGCGTCGCGGAGGGCGACGAGCTCGGCGTGCGCCGTCGGGTCGGCGCCCACCTCGCGCCGGTTCTCCCCCGCCCCCAGCCGCGCGCCATCGGCCGCGAGGACGACGCACCCGACGGGCACGTCGCCGTGCGAGGCCGCGAGCCGCGCGAGCGTCAGCGCCTCGAGCATCGCCGCCTCCAGCACGGAAGCCGGCAGGGCCGGAGTCACCGGGGTCGACCCTGCGACACCCAGGTCTCCACGAGCTGGATCTGCTCCGGAGTGAGCGACGGCAGGCCGAGCGGCATCCCCCGCGCGCGCGGGTCGGGTCGGCCCGCCTCCTCCTTCTGCCGCGCGAGCAGCACCGCCACGAGCCGCGGCGTCCCGTCGTCCAGCTTCGCGAACACGCTCGCCCGCTCGCCCTTCGTGTCGAGCAGCCCCGCCGCGATCCCCGCGTAGCTCGCGAGATCGAGCTTGCGGGGAGAGAAGCCGAACCCACCCGTGTTGCCGGGCCCTCCATCCCCGAGCTCGGCGTCCTCGTTGCCGTGGCAGTGGCGGCAGATCTTGGTGAAGACCGCGGTGTCGACCTCCGCGAACGTGACCCGACGTTCGAGGAGAGGGAGCCGCGGCGGGACCGGACGCGGCGCGGCGGGAGCGAGCGGCGCGCGGAGCAGATACGCCGCCACGTCCCGCGCCTCGTCGCGCTTCAGCCCCATCGAGGGCATGAGCGTGTCGGGCTTGAGGCGCTTCGGGTCCTGGATCCACGCGACGAGCGGCGCCGCCTCCCAACGCTCGCGAGTGAGCCGGAGATCGGGGGCGAGCGTCGCCGCCTTGCGCTGCGTCTCGCTCCCCGTGAAGCCCGGCCGCTGGGGGAGTGGCGCGCCACCGAGCTCGTGACAGATGCCGCAGGCGCGCTGTTCGAGGAGCTCGCGTCCCCGCTCGAGGCTGGCGCCCTCCAGCGACACCGCCTCGACGGAGGTGGCGTCGCGGGTGAGCCACGAGGTGAGATCGGCGGCCTCCGCGGCGTCGATGGCGAGGCGAGGCATCGTCGGGGCGAGCGCCGGCCGCAGATCGTGCGGCTCCTGCAAGAAGGCGAAGAGCCAGCTCCGATCGAACCGCCCGGCGCCCTCCAGCGTCGGCACGTCCTGCACCGGCGCCACGTTCGGGCGCCACTTGGCGAGCGCGTGCTTGGGCGCGGGGAACTCGCCCGTCACGATCTGCTGGTGGCAGTGGAAACAGTGCTTCTCGCGCGGCGCGGCCGTGAGGCCCGCCCCGTCGTGACAGCGGTGGCACTCGTGCTCCTGGGCGAGCTTCTTCCCGCGCTCGGCGTCCCCCGGGGGCGCGGGCGGGCGCTTCGCCGTCGCGGCCACCGGCGCGGCGGCGCTCACGCTCGCCGCCGCGCTCGCCGACGACGCGACCCCGCTCGACCCGCCGGGCGCCTCCTTGCGGCCGCAGCTCCCGACGGCCACCGCGGCGGCCACGACCGCCAGACCGAGGCCGCCCACAGGGCCCACCCGGGGAGCTCGCGCCGTCACCTCACGGGATCCCGGTGACGCGGATGCCGGAGCCACCGCCATAGCGCTTGTTCAGATGGAGCAGCACCGGGGTGAGCGACTCGAGCGCGACCGCGTTCGCCAGCGGTCCGGCGTCGAGCCCGCGGACGCCGAGATCCGTGACCAAGCCGAGGCACAGCTCGAGCGCCGCCGCATCGTTCGAGCACGCGAGCACGTCGCCCTCGAGGTGGGCGTCGAGCTCACCGAGGTGCGCCGAGCTCACGTGGTGCAGGGTGGCCACGACGCGGACGCTCTCGCCGAGCAGCGCCTGGGCTTCGAGCGCTGCGGCGCCCCCTGCCGGGAGGTGGACTCGGCGCACCGCGGGCGGCACCAGGGGGACGGTGATGTCGATGAGCACCTTGCCCGCGAGCCGGGGCGCGAGGTCGCGGAGCGTCTCGGCGTGGGCGGCGTACGGGACGCTGAGCAACGCCACCGGCGCGCCCTCGATCGCCCACGCGTTCGATCCCCCCGCCACCGTGACGCCCGCGAGCGCCGAGAGCTCCTCCGCCTTCGCGCGGGCTCGCTCCGCGTCGCGCGAGCCGATGCGGACGCTGTGGCCCGCGCGGGCCCAGCGGATCGCCAGCCCCCGCCCCTCGCGCCCCGTCCCGCCGATGATGCCGATCTCCATGGTGCTCGCCTCGTTCGTTCGCGCTGGCGTCGAGCCTACTCCCGACGCGCGGCGACGGGGAGGGCGCGGCGCAGGACGCCCGCGCGCCCCGCGCTACGCTCCGCCGTCGTGCCCCTCCCCGATCGCGCAGAACCCGACGACACCGAGCTCCTCTCCGCCGCCCGCGACGGGGACGAGGCCGCGCTCGAGCGCCTCCTCGAGCGGCACCAGGAGCGCATCTTCCGCTTCGGGATGCGGATGTGCAAGCACGAGGAGGACGCGCGTGACGTCGTGCAGGAGACGCTGCTCGCGCTCGCCCGCGGGGTCCGCGACTTCCGCGGCGAGTCCTCGCTCGCGACGTGGCTCTACGCGGTGGCGCGCAGCCACTGCATCAAGAAACGCCGCGTCAGCAAGTTCGCGCCGCCGGTCGAGGCCGCGTCCATGGAAGAGGTCGCGCAGGTCGCCGCCCCGGGGGCTGCTCCGGACGACGAGGTCGAGACGCGCCGTGCGCTCGAGGAGCTGGAGCGCGCGCTCGGGGAGCTGGAGCCCGAGCACCGCGAGGTGCTGCTGCTGCGGGACGTGGAGGGGCTGACGGCGCCCGAGGTCGCCCACGTCGTCGGCATCAGCGTCGAAGCCGTCAAGAGCCGCCTCCACCGGGCGCGCGGCGCGCTCCGCGCGCGGCTCACCGCCGGCCCGCGGGCGCCCGCCTTGCCGGCCGCGAGCCCCTGCCCCGACATCGCGGAGCTCTACTCGCGTCACCTCGAGGGGGACATCGGCCCCGACGCCTGCGCCGAGCTCGAGCGCCACGTGGCGGCCTGCCCGCGCTGCAAGGGCGTGTGCACCGGGCTCGAGCGCTCGCTCCGGCTCTGCCGCTCGGCCCCCCGGATCCCGGTCCCGCCAGCCATCCAGCGATCCATCCGGGTCGCGCTTCGAGATCTGCTCCGGCCCACCTCGCCGTGACGCCGCGAACCCATCTGCGCCGGGGCGGCTCCTACCGGCATGGAACACGCGACGATTGAGGTGACCGAGGGCAACTTCGAGCAGACCGCACGCGAAGGGGTCGTGCTCCTGGATTTCTGGGCGGCGTGGTGCGGTCCGTGCCGAGCCTTCGGGCCGGTGTTCGAAGCTGCTGCGCGGCGTCATCCCGGCGTGAAGTTCGGGAAGGTGGACACCGAGGCCGAGCCGGGGCTCGCGGCGGCGTTCGAGATCCGCGCCATCCCCACGCTGGCCGTGCTGCGCGATGGCGTCCTGCTCACGGTGCAGCAAGGGATGCTGCCCGCCTCCGCGCTCGACGAGCTCGTCCGCCGGGCGAGCGAGCTCGACATGGCCGAGGTGAGGCGGGCGCTGGCGGCCCGCTCGAACGGGCGCGCGGGCGCGGTCGCCGAGGTGTCGCCGTGAGCGCCCCGCTCGAGCGGACGGTCCCCGGGGCGTTCGACGCGGCGCTCGGGCGCGTGCGCGAGGCGCTCGCCGGGGAGGGCTTCGGCGTGCTGACGGAGATCGACGTGCGCTCGACGCTGGCCCAGAAGCTGGGCGTCGAGTTCCGGCGCTACGCGATCCTGGGCGCGTGTAACCCGCCCTTCGCTCATCGCGCGCTCAGCCTCGATCTCCGCGCCGGGCTCTCGATGCCGTGCAATGTCGTCGTGCACGAGGGCGATGACGGCGCCGTGGTGGTCCGCGCCGTCGACCCGACGCTCACGGTCGCCGCCGCCGGCCACCCCGGGCTCGCCGAGCTGGCCGCCGAGGTGCGCGACAAGCTGGGCCGCGCGCTCGCACAGCTCGCCTGAGCGCCAGAGACACGAGCGGCGGGGGGCTCCGTCGCGCCGTCCCGCCGCTCGTGGCTCGCTCGGAGCGAGCCTGGGTCGCGGTGGTCCAGGCTCAGGAGTGAGCCTGCTCCGCCGGCCGGCAGACGGCCGCGGCCGAGCCCGCCATCGCCTCGCAGCGCTGCATCGCGAGGCGCGTCCCCTCGTGGTCGCCCGCGTCGGCGCGCAGTCGCGCCAGCGCCGCGTACGCCTCGGGCGACGCCACCAGATCCTTCTCGGCCAGCTTCTCGAGGAGCGCGCGCCCCTCGGCCTTCGTCGCGTCGACGGCGGCCATCGCCTCGCCGAGATCGGTCTGCACCGCGGCGTCGTCCTTCTTCACGTCGTTCACCTGGCGCAGGATCTCGACCGCCCACTCGAGGTTCGCCTTCTTCTCCTCTGCCGTCTTGCCGAGCCAGGTGCCCTGCGCGTAGCGGGGGAGCTCCTTCTCGACCGGCAGGGCGCCGCCGTGCCGCACCAGGGCGACCGCCAGCGTGCGCTGCGCGCGAAGCACCAGCTTGGCGCTCTTCGGCTTCATCGCTCGGACGTGCGGCATCATGCGGATGACGCTCGCGGCGGCGCCGGCGGTGTCCTTCTGGAACTGCTTCTCCGCGCGCGCCACGCCCTCGATCCGGTGGTCGACCTCGGGGACCATGATCATCGGCATCCACGCGCCGCCGCACGCCGACGCCTCCTCCGTCGACGCGCCGACCGCCACGAACGTCCCGAGACCCACCACCACCGACATCAACTTGCGACCCAGCTTGTTCATGACCGATCTCCTCGTGTGACTCCCGCTCAACGGACGGAGCGGCTGCTTCGTGACACCTGATTCCGACGATTGGAGCCAGTGCAAGCGCCGGGCCACCCGGTCGCTGGGGGCATGGACGCAGGGAGACGCGTATTCCTTGGGCGCGGCCGTGTCCGGCCGCCCGCGGCCGCGTGTCTCGACCGGCACGTTACGGAGGCTGTGACGCCACGCCGTGACGCCGGGGCGGGCCGGGGTGCGCGCCGCCGCCCGGCGGTCCCGCTCCCCAGGTCCGCCGCCCAGACGCTCCGGCCCATGGGCCGAGGTCACTCGGCGTACATCGCCTCGATCTGCGAGGCGAAGTTCTGGTTCACCACCTTGCGCTTCACCTTCAACGTCGGGGTGAGCTCGCCGGTGTCGATGCCGAGCTGGCGCGACAGGATCGTGAAGCGCTTCACCTGCTCTACCCGCGCGAGCTCGGCGTTGGCCTGGTCGATCGCCTGCTGCACAGCGGCCTGGATCGCGGGGTGCTCGTGGGCCGGCCCGCTGGCGCCCCGCTCCCCGAGGAAGCGCTGGGCCGCCGCGTCGTCCAACGTGACGAGCGCCGTCAGGTACTTGCGGCGATCGCCGATCACCACCGCCTCGCTCACGAGCTCACAGTTCTTGATCGCGGCCTCGATGTTCTTCGGCGTGATGTTCTTGCCGCCGGCCGTGATGATGATCTCCTTCTTCCGGCCAGTGATCGACAGGAAGCCCTGAGCGTCGATGGCGCCGAGGTCCCCCGAGCAGAGCCAGCCATCCACGAGCGTCTCGGCCGTCGCGTCCGGCTCCTTGTAGTACCCGAGGAAGACGTTGCGGCCCCGGACCAGGATCTCCCCGTCGTCGGCGATCTTCACCGTCACCCCCTCGAGGGCGGGGCCTACGCTCCCGACCTTCGTCCGCCCGGCCAGGTTGAAGCTCGTCGGGCCGCTCCCCTCGGACTGGCCGTAGACCTCGCGGATTGGGAGGTCGAGCGAGAAGAAGAACGCGATCACCTCGGGGGAGATGGGCGCCGCGCCGCTGACACACACCCGGGCGCGCCCCAGGCCGAGCGCGGCCTTGAGCTTCGAGTAGATGAGCTTGTCGGCCAGCCCGTACTGCGCCGCGAGCAGCCCCGCCGGGGCCTCGCCGCGGTTCTTCAGCTCGTGGACCCGCGTCGCGACGCCACGCGCCCACGCGACCAGGTGCTTCTTCACGCCCGCCGCCTCGACCAGCTTGGCGCTGATGCCGGCGTGCAGCTTCTCCCAGACGCGCGGGACGCCGAAGAAGACCGTCGGCTGGGCGAGCTTGAGGTCCTCCGCCAGCTTCTCGACGCTCTCGGCGAAGTACACCGTGTAGCCCGCGGTGACCGCGGCGTGGATCGAGAACATCTGCTCTGCGATGTGCGAGAGCGGCAGGTAGGAGAGCGCCAAGTCGTGCGAGCTCGTCCCCGTGAGGTCGCGGGCGAGGTTCGCCGTCCACGCCAGGTTGTCGTGCGACAGCATCACGCCCTTGGGCGGGCCGGTCGTCCCGCTGGTGTAGATGAGCGTGGCCAGCCCACCTGGCTCCAGCGCGGCGACGCGGTCGTCGACTGCCGCGTCGGCCACGTCATTGCCCTTCGCCAGGAACTCCTCCCAGCCGAGGACGAGCGGGTCGTCGACGCGCGGCGCTCCGCGCATCGTGATCACGTGCTTCAGGTTCGGGAGCTCGTCCCGCTTCTCCTGCACCTTCTTCCACTGCGCCTCGTTCTCGACCAGCACGAGCGGCGACTCGGAGTGGCGGACGATGTACGCGACCTCGCTCGGCGAGCACGTCGTATAGATCCCCGCGGGCGCGCCGCCGACGCACATGCAGGCGAGATCGAAGATCGTCCACTCCGGGCGGTTGGTGCCCAGGATGGAGACGCAGGAGCCCGGCCCCAGCCCGAGCGCGATCATCGCGCGCGCGGCGCGGCGGACCTCCGCCACGTAGTCGGCCCACGAGGTGGTGCGGAACGCCCCCCCGACCTTCACCGCGTAGGCGGGCTGGTCGGGACGGGCGATGGCCTGGCGCAGGAGGCGAGCGGGGATCGAGTCGGTGGACATGGGCAGCCACGTCCCCTAGCCGCGGGCGGGCTGCGCGGAAAGCCCCTGGCGCCTACCCCGCGTCGCTCCGGTGTACGAACGTGCCCCGGCTCCGGTCCTTCGACACGCCCGGGAAGGCGAGGGGTCGGCCGTGCAGCACCGCGTACACGCCGGGCGCCAGCGTGCGCGCGGCGAACAGCGCCTCCGTCACGTTCTGCGTGGCGTCGGTGTCGCGGAACTCGAACGGGCGGAACGCGCCGGTGAGGACGACGGGTCGTCGCGGACCGCCCAGGGCCTCGTGGAGCGCGGCGCCCGTCTCCGCGAGCGTGTCCGTCCCGTGCACCACGACGACGCCGTCGTGGTCGACGAGCGCCGCGCGGACCGCCTCCACGATCCTGGCGCGGTCGCTCGGCGTCATGTCGAGCGAGTCCTTCGACATCACCGGCACGTGGTCGATCGTGAGGTCCGGCAGGCGCAGGCCGCGGAGGATCTCGTCCAGGACCGAGCGCACGTTGCGGAGGGAGCCGTCCGTCTCGTCGTAGGTCTTCTCGATGGTGCCGCCGGTCGTGAGCACGGCGAGGCGTAGGGGCGAGGGCGCGGTCATGGCGCCGCTGCGACTCCGCCCGCGGGACCAGAGAGTCAAGCGCGGCGTGCTCCGGGCGGCGATCGGCGCTAGGGGGCCGGCGTCATGGCGGAGCCCATCTTGGTCGCGCCGGGCGTCGAGGTCCCCGCCGCTGCGCTCGAGGTGCGGGCCGTGCGCGCCGGCGGCCCGGGCGGGCAGAACGTCAACAAGGTGTCGTCGAAGGTCGAGCTCTACGTCGATCTCGCCCGCGTCTCGGGGCTCACGATGGCACAGCGGGGGCGACTGGCCGCGGCGACGCGCGGGCGGCTCTGCGCGGACGGGCGCCTCCTGATGGTGAGCCAGCTCACGAGGGACCAGCCGCGCAACCTCGAGGACGCGCGGGAGCGGGTGCGCCGGGTGATCGCGGAGGCGCTGCCGGCGCCCCGCGTGCGGCGCGCGACCCGGCCGACGAAGGCCTCGGTGACGCGGCGGCTCGACGAGAAGCGGGCCGTCGCGGCGCGGAAGCGGTCCCGGAGCGGCCGCGGAGGCGACTGAGCGCGGCCGCGATGGGCGGGGCGCGCGCCAGAGAGCGGGCCCGTCACGCGGTGGCGGCGAGCTGGCCGCAGGCGGCCGCGACATCGCTGCCCCCGCTGTAGCGGCGGTGCGCCGAGACGCCGTATTCGGCCAGCAGGGCGCGGAAGCCGGCCTCGCTCGGCGCGTCGCTGCGGCGGTGCTCCGAGTCGCTGCGCCCCGGGTTGTAGGGGACCAGCGAGAGGCGGGGGCGGCGCCCGGCGCGGGCCGTGAAATCGTGCAGGAGCCGGGCGAGCGCCTCCGCGTCGGCGGGCGTGTCCGTCTGGCCGGCGAGGGGGATGTAGGCGAACAACGGGGAGTGGCCCGTCGCGAGGGCGTGCTCCGCAGCGGCGGCCAGCACCTCGTCCAGCGGGTGGGCCGCCGTGATGGGCATCAGCCGTCGGCGCGTCTCCGGCCGGGCGCTCCCGAGGGAGACCGCCAGGCGGACGTTCGGTGCCTCCGCCGCCAGTCGGCGAATGCCGGCGGGCAGGCCCGCGGTGCACACGGTGATCGCGCGGGCGTCGATCGCCAGGGTGCTCGGGTTCGAGAGCACGTGGAGCGCCTCGATCACTCGATCGGCGTTGGAGAGCGGCTCGCCCATCCCTTGGAACACGACCCCGTGGACACGCTGCCCCGCAGCGGCGTCGAGCGTGCGGCGCACCGCCCGGACCTGCTCGACGATCTCCCACGTCTCGAGGTTCCGTCGCAGGCCGAGGCGCCCCGTCTCGCAGAACGTGCAGCCGAGCGCGCAGCCGACCTGGGAGCTCACGCACACGCTGAAGCGCCCCGGGCGCTCGAGCGGGATCCGCACCGCCTCGAACCGGGCGCCGTCCGCGCCCTCGAACAGCAGCTTCACGAACGGATCGAGCTCGCTCGCCGCGCGCGCGACGACCCGCAGCTCGGGCACGTGGCTCACCCGCGCGACCGCCTCGCGCGCCGACCGCCGGACGTTGCGGAGCTGCGCCCCGGGGCCGAGCTCCCTGTGCAACGCGGAGAGGAGGCGGCGCGCTTCGGCCTCGGTGATCTCCGGGACGCGCTCTCGCAGCCGCGCGGGGGTCAGCGCCTGCAGTGGGGCGAGATCACGTTCGGGCGGCACGCGCGCGGCCATACCACCGCGCCGGCCGCGCGACCCGGCGCCAGCGGCCGCGAAGTTGGCCGCGGCCCGGCGATCCGCCCGACAATTCTCGCACCCGACACCCCGGAGCACCTCCCATGCAGCCGCTGCCCCCCCTGCCGACGCCTCGCCGCCCGCCCCCGCTCTGGTTCGTGACCGACGGGGAGACCACCGTCGGCCCCGTTCGCACCGACCTGCTGCTGCGCGGCGTCCGGCACCAACGCATCCCCGACTCCTGCCTGGTGCGCGAGCTGCACTGGCGCGACTTCCGCCCGCTGTTCCAGATCCGCGAGGTGCGCGCGCTCGGCGTGGCCCTCGCCCGCGACGGCTGGGTCGAGGACGTCCGCCCGTTCGCTCACCCGCCGGTCGGGGCCGCGCCGCGGCTGCTCGCCCGGGCCGGGGATCCCGGCGAGGTGCTCCACCTCGCGATGCTCGCGTGCGTGGAGGACACGGCGGCGTCGTTCGGGCTGGTGCACCGGTTCCAGCACCCATGGAACCCGCCCGTCACGCGCTGCGCGCTCGGGCTGCTGACGCACGGCCTGCTCGGGCGGCCGCTGCCGGTGAGCGATCTCGCGCTCGGCGCCGCCCGCGCGCGGCGGACGGTCGTCGGCGGGCCGGCGGACACCGCCGTCCACCGGGGGCTCGCGCTCCGGCTCGCCAGCGGTCTGTTCGGCGTGGCGGGCGTCGCCATGGTGCCCGTCGTCTCGGGGCAGCAGCTCGTCGCGATGATCGAGCTCGGCCGCGCCGGCCACGCCTTCCGTCAGACCGACGTCGCGCTGCTCGAGCAGAACGCCCGGCTCGCGGCCGCGCGCCTGCTCGACTGGACGTGAGCGCGCCCGCGCGTCAGTAGCAGTAGCCGCCGGAGCAGACGTAGCTCGAGCAGCACTGGGCGGAGCTGCTGCACGACTGGCCGTAGCTCCGGCACGCGCCGCAGAGGCCGCCGAAGCACACGCCCTGGCAGCAGTCCGAGTTCAGGGAGCAGGAATCACCCGCATCGACGCAGGTCGTGCAGTACGAGCTCGCGCACTTCGTCCCCGGGCAGCAGTTGCCGCTCGAGCCGCAGTAGCTGCCGTCGGACAAGCAGCTCTGGCAGTACGAGCCAACGCACCCGAGCCCCGCGCAGCACGGCGTCCCGCCGCCGCCGGTCGTGCAGGAGTCATACTCGGAGAGGCACGACGGGGCGCACGTCCCGCCGTTGCAGACGAGATCGCCGCAGCAGTCCTCGTCGACCGAGCACGTGTAACCCTCCTCCATGCAGCACGTCCCGGAGTCGCACGTGCCGCCGTTGCAGCACTCGTAGTAGCCGCCGCTGCACGCCCCCTGGGGCGGTACGCAGCACTGGCCGTCGGTGCACGGGATGCCCGTGCAGCACTCGTTGGAGCTCGCACACGACGCGCCCTGCTGCCCGCACGGCTGACACGACCCCTGGCGGCAGATCCCCGAGCAGCAGTCGCTGGAGAGGTCGCAGTACGAGTAGTCGCTCTCGCACAGCCCGCACTTGCCGTTGTAACAGGTGCCCCCGGAGCAGCACTCGCTGGAGGAGTAGCAGTCCTCGCCCCCGGCGGCGCAGCTCGTGCACTGCGTCCCGGCGCAGGTGCCGCTGCAGCACTCGGTGTACGAGGCGCAGCTCTCGCCCCCCATCTTGCACGCGCCGCCGGTGCCTCCCGTCCCGCCCGTCCCGCTCGCCCCGCTCGTCCCGGAGTAGCCCCCCGAGCCGCTCGCGCCGCCGCTCCCGCTCGCGCCGCCCGTCGCGCTCGTGCCGCCGCTGCCTCCCGAGCTCCCTGCGGCGCTGCCGCCCGACCCGCCGGAGGAGCCGTCCGGGCCGCCGTCCAGCGGGAAGCCGCCGGTGCTGCTGCCCGTCGTGCAAGCCAACGCCAGACCACACACTCCGAAAGCCAGCCAGCTCAAGCTTCGCATCGTGCTCACCTCGTGTCGCGGCCGCCCGGCCGCAGACCTGTCTCGTAGCACGCCGTCCCGCGCCGTTCGAGCGGACCCCCGGGCGCTCCCCGGGGAGGCTGGGCGCGCCGTGCGGCTGGCGCTACCTTCCCGCCCCGCGCGCGGCCTCCCCCGGCGCTCGGGCCCGAGCATGCGCACCGTCCACCCATACGAGCCCTTCCTCGCGGGCGTCGAGAAGCCGACCCGCTACACCGGGGCCGAGCACGGGGCGCGGCGCAAGGACTGGGGCCAGGTCGCGGCGCGGATCTGCCTCGCCTTCCCCGAGATCTACGACATCGGGATGAGCCACCTCGGCTTCCGGATCCTCTACCGGATCCTGAACGACGACCCGCGGACGCTCGCCGAGCGCTGCTACGCGCCCTGGGTCGACCTCGACCGCGAGCTCGTCCGCCACGGCAGGCTCCTCGTCTCGCTCGAGAGCGCGCGCCCGCTCGCGGACTTCGACGTCGTGGGCTTCAGCCTCCAGTACGAGCTCGGCTACACGAACGTGCTCCGGATGCTGGACCTCGGCGGCGTCCCGCTCCGGGCCGATCGCCGGTCGGACGCGGATCCGCTGGTCGTGGCGGGAGGGCCCGTCGCGACGCACCCGGAGCCCGTGGCGCCGTTCTTCGACGCCATCCTCATCGGGGACGGCGAGGAGGCCGCGGGCGAGATCGCGCTCTCCTGGGTGCGGGGCCGGCGCGCGGGGCTCTCCCGGGAGGAGCGCCTGGTCGCGCTCGCGCAGCTCCCGGGGGTGTATGTGCCGTCTCTCTACGAGGTCGAGCGGGAGGCGTCGACGGGCCTGCTCGTCGTGACGGGGCCGCGCGAGGGGCTCGCGGGGCGCGTGCCCTTCCCCGTGAAGCGCCGCGTCGTCGCCGATCTCTCGCGCTTCCCGTTCCCGGACGATGGCCCCGTCGGCGGGCCCGAGGCGATCTTCGATCGCATGAGCATCGAGATCGCGAGGGGCTGCACCGAGGGGTGCCGGTTCTGCCAGGCCGGCATGATCTACCGGCCGGTCCGCGAGCGGGATCCGCGCGACGTGGTGGACACGGTGATGCGGGCCGTCGAGCGCTCCGGGCACGACGAGGTGAGCCTGACGGCGCTGTCCACGGCGGACGTCTCGTGCATCGCCCCGCTCGTACACGAGCTGGTCGCGCGCACCGCGCCGGAGCGCGTGAGCCTCGGCGTCGCGTCGCTCCGCGCCTACGGGCTCGGCGAGGACGTGCTCGACGCGCTGGGCGCGGTGCGCGCCAGCGGCCTGACCTTCGCGCCCGAGGCCGGCACCCAGCGGCTGCGCGACGTCATCAACAAGAACGTCACCGAGGAGCAGCTCACCGAGACGGCCGAGCGCGCGTTCTCGCGCGGGTTCGACCGCATGAAGCTCTATTTCATCTCCGGGCTACCGACGGAGGACGACGACGACCTGCGCGGCATCGTCGCGCTCGGAGCGCGTACCCTCGCGGTCGGTCGCCGCCTCGGTAGGCGCCCGGCGGTGACGGTGAGCGTGAGCGTCCACATCCCGAAGCCCCACACCCCGTTCCAGTGGTGCGCGATGGACCCCGCGGAGGAGCTAACCCGCAAGCAGGGCGTCCTGCGGGACGCGGCCCGCGCGGTGCGCGGCCTCCAGCTCCGCCTCCACCACGACGCCTCGAGCGTGCTCGAGGGCGTGCTCGCGCGAGGAGATCGCGCCGTAGCCGACGCGATCGAGGCCGCCTACCACGCGGGCGCGTGGTTCGACACCTGGACGGATCGCCTGCGCCTCGACGCGTGGAACGACGCGTTCGCGAGCGTCGGGATCCGTCAGGAGGCCTACCTCGGGACGCTACCCATCGACGCGAGGCTCCCCTGGAGTCACCTCGACGTGGGGCTCGAGCCGGGCTTCCTCCAGCGCGAGTACCGGCGCGCGCTCGCCGGTCGCGCGTCTCCCCCGTGCGGCAAGGTGGCGGGCCAGGCCGTCCACGCGACGAACGCCGCCGACGCGCGCGCCAGCACCCGGCGGCTCGTCTGCTACGACTGCGGCGTCGCCTGCGACCTCGATCGCATGCGCGAGGATCGGATCGTGGCGCTCGAGCGCATGGGCGCGCACGAGCCGCGGCGGCTCCCGGTCCTCGCCGAGGGGGCGCCCGCGCGGCCGCCCGCGCCGCGGCGCGCCGCGCCCGAGGCCGCGCGCCCCGCGCGCGCCGGCACCGCCGAGCGCTTCCGTCTGCGCTTCGAGAAGACGGGGCCGGCCGCGCTCCTCGGTCACCTCGACCTGGGCCGCGAGCTCGGCCGCACGCTGCGCCGCGCGGGGCTCCGGATCGCGTACACCCAGGGGTACCACCCGAAGGCGGATCTCTCGTTCGGTCCCGCGCTGTCGCTCGGCATCGCCAGCCTCGACGAGCACGTCGACGCGCGCCTGCTCGACGCGCCCGGCGTCGACGAGGTGCTGGCGCGCCTGGCGGGCGCCGCGGCGCCGGGGCTCAGGTTCCTCGCGGCGGCGCGCCTCGGGCCCCAGGATGCCGGGATCTCGCGGGTGGTGCGCGGCGCGGAGTACGTGGTCGCGGTCGAGCCCGTCGCGGGGGACCCCGTGCCCGCGGCCCGCCGGGTGGAGGCGTTCCTGGCGCGCTCGGAGGCGGTGGTCGAGCGCGTGGTGGCCGACCGAAGGAAGTCGGTCGACGTGCGCGCGTACGTCGAGCGACTGACCCTCGGCGATGACGCCGCGCTCGCCGCGCTCGACGCGGCAGGAGTGCCCGCGCCGGGTGTCGTCCTCTGCGCGCGCATGGCCATCACGCAGGCGGGCGCCGCCAAGGTGAGCGAGCTCGTCCAGGCGGTGTTCGGCGCCCCGCGCCCCCACCGCGCTGCTCGCGTCCGCCTCTTTGGGGAAGGGGGGAGGGCATTGCTCGAGGTCACGGGGCCGGGCCGCGACCCGCCCGCCGAAGGGGCGGGCGCGTCGCGGGGCGCGCCGCCGCCGGCGCTCGACCCGGCCGTCCTGCCGTGACCGCGGAAGAGTGCAGCGCGGCTGCGGATCACGCCGCGCTCCTCCGGGACGCGAGCCGACGACGCACCGCGGCGTAGGCACACGTCACGCAGGTCGTGCGCAGCGGTCCACGGGCGCGGCTCCGCCGTGCCATACTGGCCGGGCCACCAGCCTGGAGCTGACATGACCTCGAAGATCCGACGCCTCGCCTCCCAGCTCGAGACCGCCTGGTCTCCGGTCCTCCTCGCGATCGCGGTGGGCGCGTCCGCGGCCTTCGGCGCGTGCTCCGCCAACGACTCGGCGCCGAAGGGCGGAGCGGGCACCGGCGCGTCCGGCGGCGGAGGCGGCGTGGCGGGGACGGGCGGGGGCGGCGGTGTCGTGAACGTGGGGGGCACCGGCGGCGGTGGTGGGCTCCTCGAGGACTCCCCGTACAAGCCCGGCGACGTGCTCACGATCGTGGGGCCCGGCGCCGATCAGAACGCCGGGACGAAGTTCGGCGGTAACGTCGATCCGGGCGCCGCCGTCGCGATCGAGTACCCGCCGAGCGGGATCATCCTGCCGCGGAACATGAACAAGCTCGAGATCCACTGGATCCCGGCGCCCGGGCAGACGCTCTTCGAGATCACGTACCAGTCGGCGACGCTGAAGCTCATCGAGTACGTGGGGTGCCCCGAGTCCCTGAACGGCGGCTGCTCCCACACGCCGGATCCGGCGTTCTGGACGGAGCTCGGGCTGGCGGCCGCTGGCGGCCCCGCCGTCGAGTGGACGATCCGCGGCGTGAACGGCGCGACGCCGGGCGCCGTCGGCGAGAGCGAGCAGCGCACGTTCTGGATCACCCGGGAGCCGATCACGGGTGGCCTCTATTACTGGAACACGGGCGGCGCGATCATCCGCTTCGACTTCGGCTACCCCGTCCAGGAGGGCGAGGACTTCCTGGTCCCGTTCACCGCCGGCGCGGCGATGTGCATCGGGTGTCACGCGCTGTCGCGGGACGGCGCCAAGATCTCGTTCGGGAGGGACTTCCCCGGGCTGTCTCCCTACAGCGTGTTCTCGGTGCAGACGCGCCAGCAGCTGAACACGCCGACCGGCACGCCGCTCACCGGCAACGGCTACGCGTTCTATTCGTTCTCCCCCGAGGGCTCGCAGATGCTGCTCGCGAGCGGAAACCGCATCGACCAGCAGGACCTCTCGACGGGGGTGATCGTGCAAGGCGTGGTGCCGAACGCGTCGCAGCCGGACTGGTCGCCCAGCGGCGCCAAGGTCGTGTACGCGAACCCGTCGGGGCCGGCGTTCGGCCTCGGCGCGGGGGTGAGCTCGGCCGCGATCGGCACGGCGGACTACGTCGGCGGAACGTGGTCCAACCACAAGCTGATCGTGCCGTTCACGGGCGCGAACAACTACTACCCGTCGTTCGCGCCCATCGAGGACTGGGTCATCTTCAACCGCTCGGCGCTCAACAACAACTCGATGTCGAACGGCGCGCCGCCCGATCCGGACGCCGGCGTCGCGCAGCAGGACGGCGAGCTCTGGTACGTGAACGCCAACGGAGGTCAGGCCGTCCACCTCGTCGCGGCGACGGGCGGCAAGTGGACCAGTTGGCCCAAGTGGGCGCCCGGCATCTACACGTACGACGGCAACCGGCGGGCGATGTTCTTCACGTTCAGCGCCGGCCGCGCCTTCGGGCTCCGCCTGTACGAGGAGCAGCGCGTGCAGCTCTGGATGTCGGCGTTCGATCCCGACCGCGCCGCGACGGGGCAGGACGCGAGCACGCCGGCCTACTGGTTCCCCTACCAGAAGAAGGGCGGCAACCACATCGCGCAGTGGGTGACCTCCGTGCTGCGCAAGCCGTGCAACGCGGACACCGACTGCACGGGCAACGAGGTCTGCAAGGCGGGCTCGTGCTACCCGGAGGTGCGCTGAGCGCCCTCGGGTCGCGCGCGCACGTCGCGGCGGATCAGCGCGTGAGCTTGCGGTACTTGAGGCGGTGCGGCTGATCGGCGTCGGCGCCCACGCGGCGCCGGCGGTCCTCCTCGTACGCCTGATAGTTGCCCTCGAACCACACGGCCTTGCTGTCGCCCTCGAAGGCGAGCATGTGGGTGGCGATCCGGTCGAGGAACCACCGGTCGTGCGAAATTACGACCGCGCACCCGGCGAAGCCGAGCAGCGCCTCCTCCAGCGCCCGGAGCGTGTCCACGTCGAGGTCGTTGGTCGGCTCGTCGAGGAGGAGCAGGTTCCCGCCCGCCTGAAGGAGCTTCGCCAGGTGCACGCGGTTGCGCTCGCCGCCGGACAGGCTCTTCACCAGCTTCTGCTGGTCGCTCCCCTTGAAGCCGAACCACGAGCAGTATGCCCGGGAAGCCACCTCCCGCTTGCCGAGGACGATCTTGTCCTCGCCGCGTGAGATCTCCTGCCACACGTTCTGGTCGCCCGCGAGGGACTCGCGGCTCTGATCGACGTACGCGATCTTCACCGTGTCACCCACGCGGAGCGCGCCGGAGTCCGGCTGCTCTTCCCCGACGAGCATGCGGAAGAGCGTCGTCTTCCCGGCGCCGTTTGGTCCGATCACCCCGACGATGCCCGAGCGCGGCAGGCGGAAGCTGAGCCCCTCGAACAGCAGGCGGTCGCCGAACGCCTTCGTCAGGGCGTCCGCCTCGATCACCACGTCGCCCAGGCGCGGCCCCGGCGGGATGGAGATCTCCGTCGGGTCGCTGGGGCCCTTGCTCGACTGGGCGACCAGCTCGTCGTACGCCGCCAGGCGCGCCTTGCTCTTGGCCTGCCGGGCGCGGGGCGAGGCGCGCACCCAGTCGAGCTCCTGCTTGAGCTTGCGCTGGCGCGCGCTCTCCTGCTTCTCCTCCTGGCGGAGGCGGGCGCTCTTCTGCTCGAGCCAGCCGGAGTAGTTCCCCTTGAACGGGTAGCCGTGCCCCCGGTCGAGCTCGAGGATCCACTCGGCCACGTCGTCGAGGAAGTAGCGGTCGTGCGTGACCGCGATGACCGTCCCCGGGTAGTCCTTCAGGAAGCGCTCGAGCCAGGCGACGCTCTCGGCGTCGAGGTGATTGGTCGGCTCGTCGAGCAGGAGCAGGTCGGGTCGCTCGAGCAGGATCCGGCACAGCGCGACCCGTCGCTTCTCGCCGCCGGACAGCCGGGCGATCTCGGCGTCCCCCGGCGGGACGCGCAGGGCGTCCATCGCGACGTCGACGTGGCTGTCCAGGTTCCACAGATCGGCCGCGTCGATCTGGTCCTGCAGGGCGGCCTGGCGCTCCAGCGCGGCGTTCATGTCGGCGTCGCTCAGCGGCTCGCCGAGGCGCGCGCTCACCTGCTCGAACTCGTCCAGGATGGCGCGCTGCTGCTTCACCGCCTGCTCGACCGCCTCGCGGACCGTCTGCGCCGCGCCCAGGTCCGGCTCCTGCGCGAAGTACCCGATGCGCGTGCCCGGGTGCGGCCGCGCCTCGCCGAGGAAGTCCTGGTCCACCCCCGCCAGGATCCGGAGGAGCGAGCTCTTCCCGGAGCCGTTGCTCCCGATGACGCCGATCTTGGCGCCCGGGAAGAACGCCAGCGTGATGTTGCTGAGGACCTTCTTGTCCGGGGGGTGCACCCGGGACACGTCCTGCATCGTGTAGATGAACTCGGGCATGCGGGCTGCCTAGCCCGAATTCGGGCCGGCCGCGCGGGGGCCGCGCGCGCGGCCTCCGCGCGGCGCGAGCCCATGGCAGGCGGCCCGACGACGTGTAGACTCCGCCCCCGTGGCGGGGCGGCTCGGCCGTCCCCGGACCAGGAGACCCCATGAAGCTTCCCCGATCCTTCGCCGTCGTCACCACCTGCGCCGCGCTCGCCGCCTGTGCCAAGGGAGGGGACACCGCGCCGGCCGGGAGCGCCTCCGCGTCCGCAGCGGCCTCCGCCGCGCCCGCCGACGATGTCGAGGCGTTCCTCCGCGATCCGAAGGCCGAGCTCAGCGAGGAGCTCTACGACCGCCTCGTCGCCGGGATGGCCGAGTGCACGCTCGTCGGCCCCGCGGTCGACCCGAAATGCGCCGGCTACGATCGGTTCCGCAGGGCGAGGAGCCGCGCCGCGGCGCAGAAGAACCTCGGCACGCTGAACGCCAACGTCGGCCGCAAGCACATCGGTCACGCGAGCGCGGCGGTCCGCCTCCAGGCCGCCCAGCTCCTGCAGTCGGCCTTCGGGGTGGACGCGTCTGCGCAGGGCGCGGTCGTCGAGGCGGGGAAGAAGGAGACCGAGCCGGCCGTGCTCGCGGCCATGCTGCGGGTCGTCGGCTCGCGGCACAAGCAGGCTGAGGACGTGAAGGCGCTCCTCTTGCAGATGGCGGACCACGCCGACGAGACCGTGCGCAAAGAGGCGCTGAGCTGGTTCCTGACGAGCTTCGGCGAGGGCGTCCCGGGGACGTTCGAGAAGGTGCTCGAGCGCATGGAGAAGGACCCGAGCGTGACCGTCCGAGCCTTCCTCTGCGATCGTCTGTACGGCAGCGGCGACGAGCGCGCGCTCCCCGTCTTCGAGAAGCTGCTGAAAGACAAGGAGACGCCGAAGCAGGTGTACGACGGCTGCTGGAGCGGCCTCATCAAGTCGTGGACGGGCTTCCCGCGGCCGTCGAACCCGAGCAAGAAGGGCTACGAGCTCACGCTCTCGATCCTCGAGGCCAAGCCGCGGACGGGCGAGCGGCCGTCGTGGAGCGGCCTCGCGAACCTGCGAGCCGCGCAGACGGAGTTCCGCCCGAACGACAAGTTCGGGACGGAGTGGTTCGAGAAGGTGAAGCCCTGGTACAAGCGGGACCGCCTCCTCAAGGTCCTCGAGGACCTGGTCACCGACCCGAAGGCGAACTGGATGGCGCGCACCGGCGCCGTCGACGTGATGAAGGAGCTCGGCGCGCCGAAGGCCGTGTTCGAGCGCCTCCTGAAGAAGTACGAGAAGGCGGACAAGGGCGACGACGCCCACGTGAAGCGCCGCGTGGAGGACGCCCTCCGGCGCCTGGCGATGCCGCCCGCCTCGGGCTCCATCCTCACTCCGCCGGGGCTCCCCCCGGGTCACCCCGGCGCGCTCCCGCCCGGCCACCCCGGTCACCCCGGCGGGCCGCCGCCTGGCGCTGGAGGCCCGCCGCCTGGCGCCCCGCCCGCACCGCCCCCGCGTCCGCAGTGACGGACGCGCCCCGCGAGGGCAGCGCGGGCGCGATCCTCTCCGCGCCCGCCGCCGACCGCCCTCAGGCCGC
Organism: Polyangiaceae bacterium; assembly: GCA_020846005.1. Taxonomy (GTDB): domain Bacteria; phylum Myxococcota_A; class Polyangia; order Polyangiales; family Polyangiaceae; genus JADLEQ01. The sequence continues at coordinate 59,422 of JADLEQ010000049.1, read as the reverse complement.
CGCGCGCTCGCCCGCGGGCGCCGGCTGCTGCAGCGCGGCGAGGATCGCGTCGACGTTCTTCTTCGCGTCGCCGAACAGCATCTTGGTGTTCTCGCCGTAGAAGAGCGGGTTGTCGACGCCCGCGTAGCCGCTCGCCATGCTGCGCTTCATCACGACGACCGCCTTCGCCTTCCACACCTCGAGCACCGGCATGCCGTAGATGGGGCTGGAGGGGTCGTCGAGAGCGCCGGGGTTCACGATGTCGTTGGCGCCGATGACGAGCACCACGTCCGTCTCCGGGAAGTCCTCGTTGATCTCGTCCATCTCGAGCACGATGTCGTACGGCACCTTGGCCTCGGCGAGCAGCACGTTCATATGGCCCGGGAGGCGCCCTGCGACGGGGTGGATCGCGAAGCGCACGGTCGCGCCGCCGGCCTTGAGGAGCCGGGCGCACTCCCAGAGCGGGTACTGCGCCTGCGCGACGGCCATGCCGTAGCCGGGCACGATGACGATGCGCCGGGCCTCGCGCATGAGCGTCGCCGTGCCTGGAGCGTCGACGCTCACGACCTCGCCCTGCTCGGCGCTCGCCGCGCGCGCGGGCGCCGCGCCCGCCTCCGCGCCGAACCCGCCGAAGATGACGTTCGTGATCGATCGGTTCATGGCGCGGCACATGATGATGCTCAGGATCAGGCCGCTCGATCCGACCAGCGCCCCGGTGATGATGAGCAGATCGTTCCCGAGCATGAACCCCGCGGACGCGGCGGCCCACCCCGAGTAGCTGTTCAGCATCGACACGACCACCGGCATGTCCGCGCCGCCGATCGCCATCACCAGGTGGATGCCGAGCAGGCCGGCGAGGGCCGTCATCGCCAGCAGCGGGCGGAGCCCGGCCTCCGGCGGCTGGTCGCGCAGGAAGTACGCGCCGACCACCACGCAACCGGCGACGATGCCGAGGTTGGCCCAGTGTCGCGCCGGGAGCAGGAGCGGACGGCTCGCCAGCGTGCCGCGCAGCTTGCCGAACGCGACGATCGACCCGGTGAACGTCACCGCCCCGATGAACACGCCGAGGAACGTCTCCACGTCGTGGATCGTGCGCGCGACGCCGTGCAGCTCGGTCGGCGGCGCGAGGTACCCGCTGATCCCGACGAGCACCGCCGCGGCGCCGACGAAGCTGTGCAGCACCGCCACCAGCTCTGGCATGCTCGTCATCGCCACGCGGGCCGCCAGGACGGCGCCGATGAGCGTGCCCACGCCGAGCGCCCCCGCGAGCACCGGGTAGCCCGTCACCGCCGGGCTCGCGGCCGTGACGCCCATCGCCAGCAGCATCCCGGTGATCCCGAGCACGTTCCCGCGCCGCGCGGTCTCCTGCGCGCTGAGCCCCCCGAGGCTGAGGATGAACAGCACCCCGGCGAGGAGGTACGCGACGGTGAGGGGACTCTCGGTCATCGGGGACTCAACGCTGGAACATCCGCAGCATGCGCTGCGTCACGAGGAAGCCCCCGGCGACGTTGATCATCGCGAGCAGGATGGCGAGCGCGCCGAGGACCGTGGCCGGCGCCGTCGGCGGGCCGGAGATCTGCAGCATCCCGCCCACCAGGATGATGCCGCTGATCGCGTTGGTGACGCTCATCAGCGGCGTGTGGAGCGCGGGCGTCACGTTCCAGACGACCTGCCAGCCGATGAAGCAGCTCAAGACGAACACGGTGAGGTGCCCGACGAACTCCTTCGGGGCGACCAGCCCGAGCCCGAGCAGAGCGATGCCCGCGATGGCGAGCGCCACGATCCCGCGCTCCGGGCGTGCCTTCGGCTTCTCGGGGGCGGGCGCCAGGGGCGGCACGCTCTTGCGCGTGCGCTTGAGTGCGTCGGGGGGAGGCGCCTCCCGGCGAGGCGGCGGCCAGAGCAGCTCGCCTCGGTGCAGGACGATCGCGCCGCGGACGACCTCGTCCTCGAGGTCGATGTGCCAGCTCTTGGCGCCGCCCATGTCGGCGAGGAGGTGCGCGAGGTTGTTGCCGTAGAGCGAGCTCGCCGTGGGGGCGAGCCGGCTCGGCAGATCCACGTAGCCCACGATGGTGACGCCCCCGTGGGAGACGACCTCACCCGGGCGGGTGAGCGCGCAGTTGCCGCCGTTCTCCGCGGCGAGGTCCACGATCACGCTGCCGGGCTTCATCGCCTCGACCGCGCGCTCGGTGAGCAGCACGGGCGCTGGCCGCCCGGGGATGAGCGCGGTCGTGATGATGATGTCGACGTCGCGGGCCTGCGCCTCGAAGAGCGCGAGCTCGGCGGCGATGAACGCCGGGCTCATCTCCTTGGCATAGCCGCCCTCACCGGTGCCGTCCTCGTCCGCCACGCGGAGCTCGAGGAACTCGGCGCCCATGCTCTCGATCTGCTCCCGCACCGCCGGGCGAGTATCGAACGCGCGCACGATCGCGCCGAGGCCTCGCGCCGCGCCGATCGCGGCCAGCCCCGCCACCCCGGCGCCGATCACCAGCACCTTCGCGGGCGGGACCTTCCCCGCGGCCGTCATCTGGCCGGTGAAGAAGCGGCCGAAGAAGCTCGCCGCCTCGATGACGGAGCGATACCCGGCGATGTTCGCCATCGACGAGAGGGCGTCCATCTTCTGGGCGCGCGTGATCCGTGGCACCTGGTCCATCGCGAGGACGGTCGCGCGGCGCGCGGCCAACCGATCGACGAGCTCGCGGTTCTTGGCGGGCCAGATGAACGAGACGAGCGTCGCGCCCTCGGGGAGGAGGTCCGCCTCGTGGCGCCCCACGCGGGCGTTGAGGTCCGGCGGCTGGAGCTTGAGCACGAGCTCGGCCTGGGCCCACAGCTCCTCCACGTCGTCGTGGACCTCCGCTCCCGCGGCCCGGTAGGCGTCGTCGGTGAACGAGGCGCCCTCGCCGGCGCCGGACTCCACGTGCACCGAGAACCCGAGCTTGGCGAGCCGCGCGGCTGTCTCCGGGGTTGCGGCGACGCGCCGCTCACCAGGGCGGACTTCCTTCGGGATCGCGACTTTCACTCGGTACCTCTCGCGGCGGGCGGCCGAGTCATAGCCCAAACCGTCAGCGGGGAAGGCCGCGAGGCGCGCCTCGCCTCGCGACGCACTGCGGCGTAGCCCTCCGCGCGCCCCGAGACCCTCAGGCCTGCTTCTCGAAATACTGGAGATCGATGAAGATCCCCGCGCACACCAGCAGGGCGCGCTCGTCCGGCCCGAGCTCGGGCGCGAGGAAGTCGACGCGGAACCGGTCGGCGTCCGTCAGGAGCTCCCGGACGGCGCCGCCCCACTGCTTCTTCACCACCGCGAGCTCGCGGCCATCGCGCTGGAACGAGAAGGTCCACGGCTTCCAGAGGGGGGAACGGACGGACAGCACCGTCGCGCCGCGCGCGTCCTGCACGTCGAAGCGCTTCGACAGGATGGAGAAGCGTTGCTGGAGCCGGCCGAGCGGGCGGCCGTCGGCGCTGTAGACCTCGAGCCGCTGGAAGAAGAGCGTGAACGGGTGGATCGCGCGCAAGACGAGCTGCCGCGCGGTGTCGAACACGTGGATCTCGAACGTCCGCCAGTGTCCGAGGAGCTGGCGGAACACCGTGGAGAGCAGCCCCTTTCCCTGCTCGGCGGCGAACCAGAGCGGCTGGCCGTCCGTGGTCTCGATCGCGTACTTGTTCCGGGACTCGAACCCGACGAGCTCCGCGAGCTCCTTGCGCTGGACGATGGCGAGCGCGGCGTGCTGGACGGTGATCTGATGCATGGTGAGGCCCTCGCCCCGAGACTAGCGGGCGCTGGCCCGGCGGGCTACAGCACGCGGGTCGCCCGCCCGGCAGCCGACCGCCGCGCGTGACCCAGCCGCGCACCCACCGTGCGCGCCCCTCAGGAGCCGTCATGACCCAGCCCGTCTTCATCGCCAGCGCCGCCCGCACCCCCATCGGCGCCTACCTTGGCGCGCTGAGCGCCCTCCCCGCGCCGCGGCTCGGCGCGGTCGCGATCCGAGAGGCCATCGCGCGCGCCGGGATCGAGCCCGCCCGCGTCGACGAGGTCTATATGGGCAACGTGCTCTCCGCGGGCATCGGGCAGGCGCCGGCGCGTCAAGCGGCGCTCTACGCGGGCGTGCCCGACGCGGCGCCGTGCACGACGGTGAGCAAGGTCTGCGGCTCGGGGCTGCAGGCCGTGGTGCTCGCGGCGCGGCAGCTCGCGCTCGGCGACGCGAGCGTCGTGGTGGCGGGCGGCATGGAGTCGATGTCGAACGTCCCCTACTACCTGCGCCAGGCGCGTACCGGGTACCGGATGGGGGACGGGAAGCTCGAGGACGGCATGATCCTCGACGGCCTCTGGGACCCCTACCAGGACTACCACATGGGGATGGCGGGGGAGCTCTGCGCGAAGGAGTACTCCCTGGGTCGAGAGGCGCAGGACGCCTTCGCGCGCGAGAGCTACCGCCGCGCGCTCGCCGCGCAGACCGAGGGGGCGTTCCGCGCCGAGATCGTCGCCGTGGAGGTGCCGCAGCGCCGCGGCGATCCGCTGCGTGTCGAGGAGGACGAGGAGCCCAAGAAGGGCGACCCGGGCAAGCTCGACAAGCTGAAGCCCGCGTTCCAGAAGGACGGCACGATCACGGCGGCCAACGCCTCCAGTATCGACGACGGCGCCGCCGCGCTCGTGCTCGCGACGGAGCGCGCGGTCGGCGAGCTCGGGCTCCAGCCGCTGGCGCGCGTCGTGGGGTGGGGGGGCGCGGCGCAGGCTCCGGAGTGGTTCACGACGGCGCCCGCGAAGGCCATCGAGCGCACCCTGGCGAAGGTCGGCCTGGGCGTCGCGGACATCGACCTCTGGGAGATCAACGAGGCGTTCTCCTGTGTCACCCTGGCGTGCACGCGCCTCGCGGGGCTCGATCCCGAGCGCGTGAACGTCCGCGGGGGCGCGGTCGCGCTCGGGCACCCGATCGGCGCGTCGGGCGCGCGCATCCTGGTGACGCTCCTGCACGCGATGCGCGACCGCGGCGCGCGGCGCGGCCTGGCGACGCTGTGCATCGGCGGCGGCGAGGCCGTCGCGGTGGTGGTCGAGCGAGCGTGACGCTCCGGCCCGTCGACGTGGCGCCGGGCGTCGAGGCGTTCGCGGCGCGCACGCCCACGCTGCCCCCGGCGACGCACACCAACGCCTACGCGATCGGCGCGCGGGACGTGCTGCTCGTCGAGCCCGCGACGCCCTACGACGACGAGCGGCGCGAGTGGCTCGCCTGGGCGCGGTCGCTCGCCTCGCGCGGGCGGCGCCTGGTCGCGCTCGTCGTGACGCACCACCACCCGGATCACGTCGGCGGCGCCGGGTTCCTCGCCGGCGAGCTCGGGCTGCCGCTGTGGGCGCACGAGGCGACCGCCGATCGTCTCGAGGGCGTCGCCGTCGACCGGGCGCTCGGCGACGGAGAGCGCCTCGTGCTCGAGGGGCCCGAGCCGTCGGCGTGGGAGGTGCTGCACACGCCCGGGCACGCCCCGGGGCATGTCTGCCTCCATCAGGCCGCCGCCGGTCAGCTCGTGGTGGGCGACATGGTCGCGAGCACCGGTACCATCCTCATCGCGCCGGGCGACGGCGACATGCGCGAGTACCGGCGTCAGCTCGAGCGGCTCGCCGCGCTCCGCGCGGAGGTGGCGCTCCCCGCGCACGGGCAGCCCATCCACCAGCCGAGCGCGGTGTTCGCGCACTATGTGCAGCACCGGCTCGCGCGGGAGGCGAAGGTGGTGCGCGCGCTCCTCGCGCACGCCGAGGGCGCGCACGCCCACGAGCTCGTCGCGAACGCCTACGACGACACGCCCCGGGAGCTCTGGCCGCTCGCCGAGCTCAGCCTGCGCGCGCACCTCGAGGAGCTCGTCGCGGATGGCCGCGCGACCCTCGCGCCGGACGGCCGCCACCGGCCCGCGCGCCCGGCGAGCTGCTAGGGTCGCCGCGATGCCGTCCTGTCGTCGTGAGCGAGCCTTCGTCGCCGTGAGCTACCTGCTCGGCGGGCGCGGGCCGGAGCTCGTGAGGCCGCTCGAGGCGCCGGAGCCGCAGGTCCTGGAGCTCGTCGCGCGGCTCGGTCACGTCGATCGGGGGGCGCGGGCCGCCGCGCTCGCGGCCGAGCTCGGTCGGGTCGCTCGCGCGCTGGAGGAGTGGGAGGCGTCGTGACGCTCGCCCGCGGGCGTGTGGTGCCGGCGGAGCGCGTCGCGGACGCATCGGCGCTCCCGGCCCTTGGCGCGCCCGAGCCTCGCGTCGTTCCGCGCGGCGCGACCATCGCCGCGCCGGTCGTCGACGCGCACGCCGCTGCGCAGCGGCTGCTCGCGGCGGCGCGCGCCGAGGCCCACGCGTGCGTCGAAGCCGCCCGCGCGGCGAGCGGCGACGTGCGCCAGCGCGCGGCGGAGGAGGGCCGCGCGGAGGGAGTGGCGTCCCTCGCCGCGCGCGAGATCGAGCTCGCCGCTCGCGTGGCGCGCGCGGACGCCGGCGCGCTCGATCGGGTCGTGGAGCTCGCGACGCTGCTCGCCGAGCGGCTCCTCGGCGAGGCCCTCGCCGTCGAGCCGCGTCGCGTGACGGCGCTCGCGCGCCAGGCGCTGACCGAGGCGCGAGGCGCGCAGCGCGTCCGTGTCGTGGCGCACCCGGAAGACGCAGCGCTCCTCTCCGGCGACGTCGCGCGGCTGGGCGTGCCTGGCGGCGCCATCGAGATCGTCGCGAGCGCGGCTCGCGAGCGCGGCTCCGTGCGCCTCGAGACGGACGTCGGCGTGATCGACGGCGAGCTCGCGCCGCAGCTCGCGCGGCTGGCCTCTGCGCTCCGGGCGGCGCTCGGCGGTGAGCCCGCCCCGTGAGCGCGAGCCCTCCCTCCGGCGGCGATCCGCCGAGCTTCCCCCCGGTGGATCCCGCGCTCGTCCCGCGCTGGGACGCGCCGCGGGGGGCCCCGATCGAGGCGCACGAAGAGCGGCCCACGCTCGAGCCCGAGGCGCCGGTGCCGCCGCGCTGGGGTGTGCACGCCGTGCTGTTCGTGCTCACGGTGCTGAGCGTCTTCCTCACCGGGCTAGCCCACGCGGGCGCGTACGGCGCGCCGGCGCTGGCGGGCGGCACGCGCGAGCTGTTGTTCGGCCTATGGCGCGGCTGGCAGTTCGCCGTCCCGCTCCTCGCGATCCTCGTCTCGCACGAGCTCGGCCACTTCGTGGCGGCGAAGATCCACCGGGTGCCCGCCTCGCTGCCCTACTTCATCCCCCTCCCGTTCTTGAGCCCGTTCGGCACGGCCGGCGCGATCATCGCCATGCGGGGGCGCATCCGCTCCCGCGACGCGCTGCTCGACATCGGCGCCGCGGGTCCGATCGCGGGGATGGTCGTCGCGCTGCCCGTGCTCTGGGTCGGGCTCTCGCTGTCGCCGGTCGAGCCGCTCGGCGGCGGCGTGTACGTGCAGGAGGGCCAGAGCCTCCTCTACTGGGCGCTCAAGCGCGCCACGGTTGGCCCCATCCCCGCGGGACACGACGTGATGCTCCACCCGACGGCGCTCGCCGGCTGGGCCGGCCTCCTCGTCACCATGATCAACCTCGTGCCCTGGGGACAGCTCGACGGAGGCCACGTCGCGTACGCGCTGTTCGGCACCGCGCAGGATCGCTACGCGCGCTGGGTGCGGCCCGCCCTCCTCGGCCTGTTCGCGATGAACCTCGTCGTGCTGGGGGTTCCCGTGCTGCAGGGGCGCGGGACGATGACGCCTTCGCGCGTGGTGGAGAACAGCCTCTTCTGGCTGATGTGGTTCGCCATGCTCACTCTGATGCAGCGCGTGGGCGGGGCCGCCCACCCACCGACGGAGCCGGGCGAGCTGTCCCCGGTGCGGCGCCGCGTCGCGATCGGGTGCCTGGTCGGCTTCGTCGCGCTGTTCATGCCGACGCCGATGGCGCTGCGCGGGCTCCCAGAGCTCGAACGCTGGCCCGCGTTCCCCCCGGTCGGGGCGAGCGTACGCCCCGCCCCCTGACGCGCCGGCCCCGCCGCCCGGCGAGCGTGCCGGCTCACCGATCGAACTTGCGCCCGAGCGCGGCGCACACCGCCGGGGGCGCGTAGCGGCTCACGTCTCCGCCGTGGCTCGCGATCTCGCGCACCAGGGACGCGCTGATGAAGGAGTTGTGCGCGCGCGTCGGCAAGAACACGGTGTCGATCTCGGGGCCGAGATCCGCGTTGGCGTGCGCGATCTGGAGCTCGTACTCGAAGTCCGTCCCGGCGCGCAGCCCGCGCACGATCACGCGCGCACCGACCCTCGTGCCGTAGTCGATGAGCAAGCCGTCGAACGAGTCGACGGTGACGTTCGGGTAGGGCGCGCACACCTCGCGCAGCAGCTCGAGGCGCTCGTCCACCGTGAACAGCGGGTGGCGCGAAGGGTGGCGCCCGAGCGCGACGATCGTCCGGGGAAAGAGCTTCGAGCACCGATCGACGAGGTCGAGGTGGCCGTACGTGGGCGGGTCGAAGCTGCCCGCGTAGATGACGAGGTGGTTCGCGCTCATGGGGGCGGCGCTCCGCTCGTGGCTGGGGCGGGGGCTCCGCTCGTGGCCGGGGCGGGGGCTCCGCTCGCGGCTGGGGCGGGGGCTCCGCTCGCGGCTGGGCGCGGCTCCGGCGCGGGGGCGGGCTCCGCGTCGCCGGGCTCCTCGGGCGGCGGCGGCCGCCGCGGGTCGCCGCTCAGCGACTCGCTCGGGAGATCCTCCAGCCACATCGTGCGCCCGCGGTCCACCAAGGTGACGCGGAACGCCGCGAGCATGCCGGAGCCGAGGAGGCCGTCGAGATCCACGCCGATCTCCTCCTCGAGCTGCTCGATCGGCGCGCCGAGGACGCCCGGCACCTTCGGGATCTCGAACGCGCCCAGGCGCAGCATGGGCAGCGTCCCGCTCTTCAGCTTCCCGGCGCTCGGGACTGGCTTGAGCCTGGACTCCGGCACGCCGGCCTTCTTCCAGCCGCCTGCGTCCAGCGCGAGGGGGAACGTCATCGACGTGTCGATCAGCAACGCGCCGGTCGGCGCGGAGTCCGCCGCGCCGAACCCGCATTGAAGCGCCATCCCGCCGCCGCGGATGTAGCTCAGCTGGACCGTCGTCGCGGCGGGCGGGGGCGGGGGATCGAACGTGCGGACCACGAACTGACCGCCACCGAAGTCGAGCGTCGGGTGCAGGTGACGCAGCAGGTTCACGCCGAGGAGCACCTTGATCGGGGCGTCGAGCTGGCGCGAGATGCCGGAGAGGTCTTTGGGGAGCGCCGGCACGTCGCGCACCTCTACGCGGTCGCCGAATCGCAGGCTCACCCACGAGGCCTCGGCGCCGCCGCCGCTCGAGTCGATCAGCGTCTCGGGCGTGCCCGTCGCGATGGCCCCGAGCGCTGGCTCGCCGTTGATCTCCAGGGGGACGATCATCCAGGTGGACGCCACCATGGGCATCTCCATCACCGCCAGCAGCCCGCCGGAGAGCTCGAAGGGGCGCCGCCCGCTCCCACGGCGAGCGAGCTTGCTCACCTCCTTCGCCCAGGGGTCGCGCACCTCGGGATCCTCGAGCAGTTGCTCGAGCTCGTCGGCGGCCTTCTCGATCTGACCCGAGTACCAGAGCGCGCGGCCCCGGACGCCCCCGGCGCGCGTGCCCTCGACCCCCTCCAACACCTGGACCGCTCGCGCGAACTCGAGCTGCGCCAGCGCGATCTCCGCCGCGAGGAGCCGGACCTCCGGGTGCTCCGGCGCGACCCTGAGCGCGTTCTCGATGGCGGACTGGGCGTCCTCGATGTCGGTCGAGCGGTAGCTCGCCTGGGCGCGCTCGAACCATTTCTTCGCCAGCGCCGGCATCTCGACCGGTCGAGCCCCCTCGGCGACCGGGCCGCACGCCGTCGCCAGCGCAGCCACGGTGAGGCCCGGCGCCAGCGCGCGCACGCAGGGTCGCAGCAGGGACACGAGGGACATTCGATCGCCGGTCGGCCTTCCCCGCCGAGCCGTGGCGAGAAGCGGGCGAGGGATAGCCCAGGGCCGGCGCCAGGTCGAGGCTCCGCTCCCGGGCGCGCGTCGTCGTGAGCGCCCGGGCCCGGACCGGCGCTCGGCGCCATCGCGCCCCTTGGAGCCGCCGAGAGGCGCCCGCTCGCGCCGAAGCGCGGGTAGTCTCCGGGGGCCGCCCGCGTTCGCTTCCCGGGCGGCGGAGCGCCCCGAGGTCCTGCATGAAGACACTTCCCCGCATCCTCGTCCCGATGGTTCTGCCCGTAGCCGCGGCGTGCGGCGGCGGGCCGGCGCCGGCCGCGCCCGGGGCCGGCGGTGACCCGCCGACTGCGTCCGCCGCGCCGCGCGCGGAGCGTGACCCGGACCGCGACGAGGCGCCGCCCGTCGAGGCGTCGGCCTCACCGGCGGCGCCCGCTTCGGCGGCGCCCCCGGCCGCGTCCGCCTCCGCCGGCGCGGCGGCGACGCCGCCGGGCAGCGATCAAACGGAGACGCGCACCACCGCCGTGCTGCAGAAGATCGTGCAGGACCACCGGAAGCCGATCCGGGCCTGCTTCGACGCGGCCCGCGAGGGGACGCCCAACCTGCGCGGCGCGCTCGTCGTCCGCTTCGTGCTGGACGCGGAGGGCAAGGTGAAGACAGCGGAGCTCGTGGCCGACAAGAGCGACATCCGGCTCCCGAAGGCTGTCGACTGCGTGCTCGCCGAGATCCGGAAGCTCCCGTTCCCGCCCTCGTCACGCGGGATGGACACGACGGTCGTCTATCCGTTCGACTTCAAGCCGTGAGCCAGCAGCGGCTCAGGTTCGTCTCTCCGCAGGCGTCGCGCGCGTGAGCTCGGTCCCGCCGCCCGCCGCCCGGCCGCCCACGTGGCTCGCGCGGCTGCTCGATCGGCTCGCGACCGTCCAGCTCCGGTCGCCGTGGGTCGTGATCGCGGTCGTCGCGACGACGCTCTTCCCCTCGATTTGGCTCGCGAGGCAGCTCGAGCTCAGGAGCAGCTTGAGCGAGCTGCTCCCGGACGACAAGCCCAGCGTGATCGAGCTGCAGCGCGTCCGCGAGCGCCTCGAGGGGATGTCGACGCTCGTGCTCGTCGCCGAGGCGGACGACCCTGCGCTGCTCCGGGAGTTCGTGGACGCGGTCGCGCCCCGCCTGCGGCAGCTGCCGCGGGAGTGGGTCTCCGGCGTCGATGACGGCCCCCGCGAAGCGCAGGCGTTCTTCGAGCTGCACAAGCACCTCTACGCCGAGCTCTCGGAGATCGAGAAGCTGCACGAGGACGTGACTGCCCGCTACGACTGGGAGGTCGGCCGCAAAGCGGGCACCAACCTGGACGACGACGAGGAGCCGCCGCGCGTCGACGCCGCGACGCTCCAGCAGCGCTTCGCGCGCAAGGTCACGGACACCAAAGAGACGGAGCCGGGCGCGGGTGGCTACTACCTGGGGGAGAACGGGCGGCTCATCGCGGTCGTGGTGCGGACGCCGCTCGCCAGCGCCGATCTGCGCGCGTTCGAGCTGAAGCAGCGCGTGTCTGCCCTCGTCACCGAGCTCGGCTTCGAGCGGCGCGACCCGAGCTTCCGCCACTCGTTCACCGGGTCCCTCATCACGAGCGCCGAGCAGTATCGGGCCGTCAAGGAGGATCTCCAGAGCATCGGGGCCGCGGGCGTCGCGATGATCCTCGGGGTCGTGTTCCTCTTCTTCCTGCGGGTCCGCGTGCTCCTCGCGCTCGGGACGACGATCGGGATCGGCTGCACCTGGGCGTTCGCCCTCGCCGAGCTCGCCATCGGGCACCTGAACACGGCGACCGGATTCCTGGTGAGCATCATCGCCGGCAACGGCATGAACTTCTCCATCATCTACATGGCCCGCTACCTCGAGGCCCGGCGGGTCGAGCGCAGATCCGTCGAAGACGCGCTGCGCGCCGCGACCCGCGACACCCACGCGCCGACGCTCGCCGTCTCCGGGGTCGCGATGGTCAGCTACGGGGCGCTCATGACCACCGACTTCCGCGGGTTCCGCCACTTCGGCGTGATCGGCGGCGCCGGGATGTTCCTGTGCTGGGTGGCGACGTTCGCGGTGCTGCCGGCGCTGCTGGTCGTGAGCGAGCGCCTGCGCCCGCTCCCCGAGACGCCGACCTTTCGGGATCGCCTGAGCGGGCTCTACGGCAAGCCGTTCGCGTGGCTCTCGCGGAGGTTCTCGCTCCCGATCGCGGTCGTCGGCGTGCTGTCCGCGTTCGCCACGTGCGCGCTGACGATCCGCTACTTCGCGGGCGACCCGATGGAGTACGACCTCCACAACATCCAGAACGAGCAGAAGGTGACCGCCGCGGGGGAGCTCGCGGTGCGCGTGAATCGAGTCGTCGGCCGGATGAGCCAGAGCGGGCGCGCCGTGCTGACGGACCGCCTCGACCAGGTCGAGCCCCTGGTGGCGGAGCTCGAGCGCAGGCGGGAGGCCGCCCCCCCGGACGCCAAACCCTTCGGCAAGGTGGTGAGCATCTTCTCGCTCGTCCCGAAGGACCAAGACGAGAAGATCGAGCTGCTAGAGGAGCTGGTCGATCAGCTCGAGCGCGCCAGGAAGCGCGGCTTCGTCTCCGACGAGGAGTGGGAGCAGCTCCAGCCCCACCTGCCGAAGTCGCTCGATCCGATCGGGATCGACGATCTGCCGTCGCTGGCGGCCCAGCCCTTCTCCGAGCGCGACGGTTCGCGGGGCCGCATCGTCTACGTCGCGCCGACGCCGGGGAAGAGCCTCTCGGACGCCCGATATCTCATGACGTGGGCGGACGCCTTCCGTGAGGTGCGGCTGCCGAACGGCGACGTCATCCGCGGTACCGGGGACGCCGTCGTCTACAGCGACATGCTGCTCAACATCGGCGAGGACGCGCCTCGCGTCGCGCTGGCGAGCTTCCTCGGCACCGTCCTCGTGATCCTGATCGCGTTCCGTTTCCGCCGGTCGGGGTTCGCGGCCCTGGCGACGCTCGCGCTCGGGGTGATGTGGATGGTCGGCGCCCTCGCCCTCCTCGACGTGAAGATGAACTTCCTCAACTTCGTCGCGCTCCCCATCAGCATCGGCGTCGGGGCGGACTACGGCATCAACATCATGGCGCGGCGCGAGATCGAGGGCGACGAGGCGCTCGAGCGCGTCTTCGTCGAGACGGGCGGGGCCGTGATCGCCTGCTCGCTGGTGACGCTGCTCGGCTACCTCGCGCTGCTCTTCAGCGTGAACGGGGCGGTGCGCTCGTTCGGGCAGGCCGCCGCGCTCGGCGAGGCCAGCACGCAGATCACGGCGATGCTCGTGCTCCCGGCCGTCATTTACAGCGTGGGCCGCTGGCAGCGCCGGCGGGCGCGCCTCTGACCGAGCGGCCCCCGGGTCGCGCGGGCCGGGCAGCCCGGTGGTAGGCTCCCGGCCCCGTGCGAGCCCTGGCGCGAGCCCCGAGCGGTGACGACGAGGTCTACTCGGAGCTGCTCCTCCGCACCCGGGGTCTGCGCGGCGAGCAGCGCGCGGCGCGCGACGCCTGGTTCGGCGCGCTCACGATCGACGCGAAGGACGACGCGCTGTTCGAGCTCGAGGTGCTGCTCAAGGCGAGCGCGTGTTTCGCCAACCCGCGCAATCACCCCGGGCCCCCGCGCCGCGCGCCGGTCGTGGCGCAGGACTTCCGTGACGCGACCCTGTGCTTCCGCGAGGGGCTCTCGCGCAGCGTCGTGCTCTGCCGCCAGCTCCTCGGCTCACGGGATCGCGCGTTCGTCTTCCACCGGTACCTGGAGACGGTGCTGCCCGAGGACCAGCTGCGCTCCAAGCTGTCGCGCGAGGGCACGGCGCAGGCGACCCCGGAGGACGGTCTGCTCGCGCTCCGGCACGGGCTCACGAGCACCATCGAGGTGCTCGACGGCGTGCTCCGGGCGCCGCGCGTGCCGTTTCGGCTGTTTTACGCGCTGCTCGCCGGTGTCCAGCGGGAGGTGGGGCACAACGCCTACTTCAACCCGCTGAGCGCCCTGGAGTTTCGGCCCGAGTTCGATCGCATCCGCAGCGCGCAGGTGCTCGAGCTGATCCGCAGCGTCCCCGGCGGCGTCGCCCAGCGGCTGGTCGCCCTGGCGTTCCTGTCGCTGTTTCGCATGCTGCGCTACCTCCGCCTCCTCGGGCGGATCGCCACCGAGAGCGGCCGGCGTCGCCGGATCGCGGGGCGGGCGTACCTCGTGCTCGCGGTCCTCCGATCCGACGCCCGCGCGCTCGGCGACCACCTGCGCCGGCGCGCCGGAGAGCTGCTCGCGGAGAGCTTCGGGCGCGAGGTGCTGGCCGCGCCGGCCGGTGAGCTCGTGGGTCGCGCCGACTCGCTCCGTGGTGCCGCCTACCGGTTCCTCGCGATCCGCAGCGCGCTCGAGGCGATCGCGGGCAACTCGCGGCTCGAGCTCCGGCGCGCGTTCCAGCACGATCTGCCGCCCGTCGACGCCGGAGCGACCGACTCCGAGGTGCGCGCCGCGGTGCTCGCGACCGTCGCGAACCTTCGGCCGGCGCTCCGCAACGCGGTGCTCTTCCTCGGCAACGCGCTCGGCGTCCGCCTGGAGGAGGGAGGCGTCTTCGACGACCACGCCGCGCGGCGAGAGACGAGCGAGCGCCTACGTCGCGACGTGTGGATGTTCGCCCAGATCGTCCGCGCCTTCGCCGCGAAGGCGCAGCACTCGCCGTCCGAGGACCGGTGGGCCGGCGCGCAGAGCTTCCAGTTCGTCCGCGAGTTCCTCGCGTACTTCCGCGCCATGGGGTACCCGCTGCTCCGCGCGGCCGACTACCCGAGGTTCGACGGCTTCCTCGCCGCGATGGGCCGGCTCGAGGACACCGATCTCGTCGACCCCGCTCGCCTCGAGCGCGCGATCGACGAGTGTGTCGCGTTCCACGGCTACTTGCTGCAGCTCTTCGAGGACATCTCCCGGCGCGACGTGCTGGAGGGCGTGCCGTTCGATCGTCGCGCCGCCGCAGGCGCGCTCAGGCTCTACCTCGGCGATCGGGAGCCACACGGCGCCACCTGAGCCCGCGGCGGCTCGGTGGCCCCTGCCCCAGAGACGACAGAGCCCGCTCGAGGCGGGCTCTGGTGCGACGCCCGTGGGCGCCGCTCGGTGGCTGGACGCCAGGGAGCGGGAATTCCGGGGGCCCGGACGCGGCCGTTCGACGCGCCGGGCCTCTGGATTCCGCTTCCCGGGCGGCTCAGGCCTTCTTGGCGGCCTTCTTGGCGGCCTTCTTGCGGCGGGCCGGGCGCTTCGCGGGCGCCTTCTTCGCCGTCTTCTTCGCTGCCTTGCGGGCCTTCTTCTTGGTCGCGCGCTTCTTCGCGACCTTGGGGGCCTTCTTCGCGGCGGGCTTACGTGCGGTCTTCGTCTTCGTCTTCTTCGCAGCCATCGGTTGCCTCCTCATGCACCACGGTGGACGTACATGACGCCCATTCGCGGTAGGTTGCACGACGTATATTGCCACCTAATGTGGTGTGTCAACGAAAAAAGTTCAGGCGGGGACGGGCCGGAGCCAAGGCGGCGCCCCTCTTGCTATGCAATAGTTACGCACCGGAGCGCCCGTCCAGGTGGTGGCGCCGGCGTGGTGGCCCCGGTGCATCTTCGATTTCCTTCGTAACTGCCGGCACTTGACGCTTCGAATTGCGGCGGGTACGCGGGCGCCCCCAGGGCCGCACGAATTCGCGGGCGTGTCCTCCGCTCCCAGCACCAGGTGCCCCCGCCATGAACCGGATTTTTCGGATCGCTGCGCCCCTCCTCGCCGTCGCCGTCGTCGCCTGCGGCTACTCGAAGGAAGAGTGGGATCAGAAGACGCGCGAGAACGACGCGCTCCGCAACCAGCTGAGCGCACAGCGCCAGGCGACGAAGAAGTGCGAGGCCGATCTCGCGGACGCGCTGCACGAGGTCGACGACCTCCGCACCAAGCTGAAGGACAGCGGCGTGAGCGCCGAGAACCTCAGCACCACGCTGGCCGAGGCGACGAAGGCGCTCGAGGAGTACAAGCGCCGCGCCGAGCAGCTCGATCAGCTGCGCAAGCGCTTCGAGGAGCTGCGGGCGAAGCTCGAGAAGCTCACCAAGCTCGGGTTGAAGGTCGAGGTCCGGGACAACCGCATGCTCATCGCGCTCCCGGGGGATGTCCTCTTCGACTCTGGGAAGGACACGCTGCGCAGGGAGGGGACCGACATCCTCGGGCAGGTGGCGGAGGCGATCCGCGGTGACTCCGACCTCGCCAAGCGCGAGTTCCAGGTCGCGGGTCACACGGACAGCAAGCCGCTCGCCGGCGGCCTCTTCAAGGACAACTGGGGGCTCTCGACGATGCGGGCGCGCTCGGTGCTGGTGTTCCTGGTCAAGGCGCTGCCGGAGGGTGGCGGCCTGGATGCTCGCAACTGGAGCGCGGCCGGCTACGCGGACACCGATCCGGTCGCGAGCAACGACACCGACGAGGGGCGCCAACGCAACCGGCGCGTCGAGCTCGTCGTCCTCCCGAACGTGGAGGAGATGCTCAACCTGAACAGCTTGACCCGCTGAGCATCCGCGCTCGCCTCGCGGCGCGCGGATCGGCACGAGATCGCCACGGTGTCGCTCGATCGCGTCGCCGCCATCGACATCGGCACGAACTCGGTGCTGCTGCTCGTCGTCGAGCGACGCGGCGACCGGCTCGTCACGGTCGAGGACGTGGCGACCATCACGCGGCTCGGCGAGGGGGTGGGCGCGAGCGGGGCGCTCACCGCCGCCGCGCGCGCGCGCACGCTCGCGTGCCTTGAGAGCTACGCGGGGCGGCTCGCCAGGGCGCGGGTCGATCGGCTCGAGGTGGTCGGCACGAGCGCGATGCGAGACGCCCGAGGCGGGCGGGAGTTCGCGGCCGAGGCGGGCGCGCTCCTCGGCGTCACGCCGCGGGTCATCTCCGGGGAGGAGGAGGCGGCGCTCACGTTCTCCGGGGCGCTGCGCGGGCTCGGGCTCGAAGGCGACGCCACCGTGTTCGACGTAGGGGGCGGGAGCACCGAGATCGTCGTGGGCGCCGTGGGGCGCGCGCCGAGCGCGGCGTGCAGCCTGCAGCTCGGCTCGGTGCGCCTGCACGAGCGCCACTTCGCGTCGGATCCACCATCTCCCGACGAGGTGGCGCGCCTGCGCGCCGACGTCACGGCCGCGTTGCGATCGGCGCCGCCGCCCCGCGGCCCGCTCGTGGGCGTCGCCGGGACGGTCACCTCGCTCGCGGCGCTCGCGCTCGGCCTCCGCGACTACGATCCGTCGCGCATCCACGGAGCCGCGCTGAGCGCCGTCACCGTCACCGACCAGGCGAGCCGCCTGCGCGCGCTGACGATCGCGGGGCGCCGGGAGCTCACGGGGCTCGATCCGCGGCGCGCGGACGTGATCGCGGCCGGCGCCACGCTCGTCGAGGGCGTGATGGGCTGGGCCGGCGCCCGGGAGCTGGTCGTCTCGGATGGTGGCGTCCGCTGGGGCCTGGTCCTCCGCGCGCTCACCCGCTGAGCGGCTCCGCCCGGGCGCCCGCGGCGGAGGCGCGCCGCCGGGGACGAGCCGTCGCTGGGCGCGGCCGCCGCCGAGGCGCGCGCCAGGCGCTCAGGCCGGCGCGGGCGCCGGCGCCGTGCCCGCGGCGCACGCCGCGCAGATCCCCGGGAATGAACCGCCTGGGGCCCGGGTTTCGCCCGGGTATCTGATCCGAATGACCCGCCCCGGCGTCGAGTCCTGCCCCGCGCGGCCCCGTCCGGCCCCGTCCGGCCCCGTTCCTGCCCCCTTCCTGCCCCGCGCTGCCGTGTCCCGTCCTGTCCTGCCCTGTCCGGCCCTGCCCCGTGCGGCGGGAGAGCGACAATCCGTTGACGCGCGCGGCCTGCTGGGCTAAGGTGCGGCGCCTGGCGGAAAGCTGCGCTGAATTCCAGAGCAGCTCGGCCCTGCGAACATTACCGCGTAGTTCCATCACCCTTCGAGGGCTTCGGCCCGGCGAGGGCCCCGCCCGTCACTGATGCTTTCGCCCCGCGCACCGTCGAACACCCGTCCGCGGGCGTTCCAGCTTGGCCGGCCCGCTCCACGCGCGCCGCAGGCTCGACGGCCCCGCGGCAGTGTCTTGCCGCTGGAGGTCGCCCTGCGCTCGGGCGCAGGGTCCGCCAGCTAGCTTCGAGAGACTCCGCCCTTCGCCTCGGCACATGGCCGGGCGGAGTGCGGGGAGCCGCAGACGCAGAAGGAGACGTCATGCAGGGAAGCCACGAGGTCGAGTTCAAGGTTGGTGACAAGGCAGTCTACCCCGCACAGGGGGTGGCCGAGGTCATCAGCATCGACGAGAAGGACATCGCCGGGAGCCGCCAGCGCTTCTACGTGCTCCGCATCCTCGATACCGACCGCAAGATCATGGTCCCCGTGTCGAACGCGAACGCGGTCGGCCTCCGTCAGGTCATCAGCGACACCGAGATCCGTGAGATCTTCGACATCCTGCGCGAGCGCACCATCGGCTTCGACACGCAGACGTGGAACCGCCGCTACCGCGGGTTCATGGACAAGATCAAGACGGGCTCGATCTACGATGTCGCCGAGGTCCTCCGTGATCTGTACCGCTTGAAGGCGAGCAAGCAGCTCTCCTTCGGTGAGCGCCGCATGCTCGACACCGCGCGGTCCCTCATCGTGAAGGAGATCGCGATCGCTCGCGCGCAGACCGAGGACGAAGTGAAGACCGAGATCGAGGCGATCTTCTTCGCCAACTGAGGTCGGCGAAGGGAGCGCCCTGGCGGGCGGCTCCTGCACGGGGCGGGCGGAACGCGATCGCGGTCCGACCCGCCCTTCGTGCGTCTCGCGGACCCGCCTCACTCTCGCGGGCTGCCGGGCGCCGCCTCGCGGACCTGGATGGGGGCCGGCTCGGGCAGCGACAGCGCGACTCGCCAACGGCCGTCCTCGAGCACGCACCGGACCTGCTCACGGTGGGTGGCGGAGTCCTCGCCGAAGACGGTCACCTCGGCCCACTCGGCCTCGACGCGCGCGGCGTACCGCACCGGCGTGAAGCGCAAGTAGAAGCTCGAGGGTGCGAGCATCTCCTCCGGCGCGACCTTGCGCCCGGTGAGCGCGCTCGTGCGCTTGGCGCGCTCGGCGAGGTTCTGTTGCGCAGGTGCCCAGAGTAGATCGTAGGCCCGGCGCGCGGCGGCCGGATCGCCGTGCACACGCTGCAATCGCGCGATCAGCTCGGCCACCACGCGCTCCGGATCGTCGTCGACGGGCCGGCGCTCGCACCCGGCGACGACCAGCACCACGAGACACGCCGCCCACCGCGGGCTCAAGGGCCCCCCACCCCGAGCCCCATCGCGTCCTTCACCTCGCGCATGGTGGCGCGAGCGATCGCGCGTGCACGGCTCGCGCCGTCGGCGAGGATGGCGTCCAGCTGCTCCGGCGCGCCGCGCAGGGCCTCCCCCCGCTCACGGATGGGCGCCAGCGCCGCGTTCAACACCGCGGCGCACTCGCGCTTGCAGTCCCCGCAGCCGAGCACGCCCGACCGGCAATCTCGGTCGATCTCCGCCACCCGCGACGGCGTGTTCACGGCTTTGTGCAGCGTGAAGACGTTGCACCGTTCCGGGTGGCCCGGGTCGCCCTTGCGGAGCTTCTCCGGGTCGGTGAACGCGCCCCGGAGCTTGCGCTCGAGGCTCGCGGGCTCCTCGAACAGCCCGATGTCATTGCCGCGCGTCTTGCTCATCTTCGACTTCCCGTCGAGCCCGAGGAGCCGCGGTGTCTCCGACAACGACGGGATGGGCTCGGGAAACACCTCGCCGTAGCGCGCGTTGAACCTGCGGCAGACCTCGCGCGCGAGCTCCAGGTGCTGGACCTGATCGTCCCCGACGGGGACCAGCGTGGTCTTGTAGAGGAGGACGTCCGCGGCCATCAGGATGGGGTAGGTGAAGAGCCCCGCGTTCACGTTCTGCTTGTGCTGGTCGCTCTTCTCCTTGAATTGCGTCATCCGGTGCAGCTCCCCCATCGGCGTCACCGTCGCGAGGTACCACGCGAGCTCCATGTGTTCGTTCACGTCGCTCTGCACGAACAGCGTGCAGCGCGCCGGGTCGAGCCCGGCGGCGACGTACGCGAGCGCGACCTCGCGGATGCGGCCCCGCATCTCCGAGGGCTCGTAGTCCACCGTGGTGGCGTGGGCGTCCACCACGCAGAAGAGGGCGTCCTTGCCCGACTCCAGCAGGCCGACCCACGTCCGGAGCGCGCCGAGCCAGTTGCCGATGTGGAGGCCGCCCGTCGGCTGCATGCCCGAGAAGATCCGTCCTGGGGAGGTCACCCCGGAACGGCTAGCGAACCGACCTCGGTGGCGCAAGCGAGGCGCCGAGACGGGGCGACGCGAACTTGGCCGGCGGACACCCCGCGCCGGTACGATCGCCCGCGTCGATGCCCCGCGAGTCGGACCCTGTCGTGCTCTCGTGGCCCGGGCGCGCGCCCCGCCGCCCGCTCCCGGCCGCCGACCTCGTCGTGACGCACGCCGGCGAGGCGGACGTGCGCCTCGTCCACGGCGACAACCTGGCGGCGATGTCGGCGCTCGCCGAAGAGCTGCGCGGCGCGGTCGCCCTCGCGTACTTCGACCCGCCGTTCCTCACCGGGCGCGCGCACGAGCGGATCATCCGCGCCCGCGACGAGGACGGTCGCCCGTCGCGGAGATCCCTGCCCGCCTTCGACGACCGCTGGTCGGGGCTGGCCGAGTACCTGGACGAGCTCGGCGCGCGGATGGCCGCCGCGCGGGCGCTGCTGGCGCCGGAGGGCTGCCTCGTCGTCCACGTCGACCCGCGCACCAGCCACTACGTCCGAGTCTTGGGAGACGAGATCTTCGGGGTGCAGGCGTTCGCGAGCGAGATCGTGTGGCGCTATCGCCGCTGGCCGGCGAAGACGCGCAACTTCCAGCGCGTCCACGACACGCTCCTGCGGTGGGTGCGCGATCCGCAGGTCGTGCCTCGCTTCCACCAGCTCTACGAGCCGCTCGCGCCGTCCACGCTCGCCACCTGGGGGGCGCGCCGACAGCGCGCGGTGGTCGACGAGCGCGGCCGCCGCGCGAGGTCGTCGGTGACCGAGGCCGCGACGCCGGGGGCGCCGCTCGGCGACGTCTGGGAGATCGGGATCGTGGCGCCCGTCGCGCGGGAGCGGACCGGCTGGCCCACGCAGAAGCCCGAGGCGCTGCTCGAGCGGCTGCTCCTCGCGTGCACCGCGCCCGGCGACGTGGTGATCGACCCCTACGCTGGCAGCGGAACGACCCTGGCGGTGGCGGCGCGCCTCGGGCGCCGCGCGATCGGCGTCGACCAGAGCGCCGACGCGATCGCGCTCGCCGCCGCCCGGCTCCTCGAGGCCGGCCGCGCGCCGGCGCGCCACGCCGCGACGATCCGCGTCGCCCCGCGATCCGCTCGGCGCAAGGGCCCGGGGCGGGCCCCGCGGGCCGCCTGAGCGGCGCGGCGAGCGCTCGGCGCGCGCGCGCGCTACGCGATCGGCCGGTGAGCGCCAGCGCGTGAAGGAGTCGTTCCACCTGCCGAGCGGGGTGCGGATCACGTTCGCGCCGGCCGCCGCCCGGCCCGCCGCCGCCCACTGGGCGGAGGAGCTCGCGAACGTCGAGCTGCGAGTGGTCGGGCGCGACGGCACGGAGCGGCCGCTCGCCGCGCTCCCGCTCGCCGACTATCACGCCGCGCGCGCCCTCGCGCGGCGCCTCGGGCGGCTCGAGGACGCGCTCGCCGAGCTCGTATGCGCGAACTGCGACGCGCGCTGGGCGGTCCGGCCGGCGTCTACGCTCGAGCTCGGCCCGTATCGGGACGGCGAGCTCGACGATCCGGAGCTGGACACGACGCTCCCGTTCCTCGAGCCGTGCTCGATCGGCCCGGACGACGTGCACCGCGCGCGGTTCGAGGCGACCACGCTGGAGCGCGCGGCCGCGCTCGCGCGCCCTGGGTCGCCGCTCCGGCTCGACAGCGCGTTCGTCCGCGCGCTCGGGCTGGTCGAGCTGGATGGGGACCGCGATGCGCGCCGGATCGCCCGCAAGCTCCAGCGCCTCTCCGGCGACGACTTCGACGCGCTCGCCGACAGCTACGAGGCGCACCACTACGCGCGGCGGCTCGAGGCGCCCCACCCGTGCCCGTCCTGCGACGCCGTGGAGTGGGTCGCGCTGCCGATCCAGCGCGAGCTCGGGCGCGTGCTCTCCGTCGGGCGCGGCGAGGCCAAGGACTTCCCCGACGCCGACCAGTTCGAGCGCCTCGTCGGCGAGATCGTGCGCGAGCGCTGGGGCGACCGCGGGCCGCGCGACGTCGCCGTCGAGGTGATCGCCGGCCCGGCGCACTGCGACGACGAAGGGGTCGCCCTCCTCGGCTCCTACACGCCCCCCGATCCGGACGGCGTCGCCGGGCCCGGCGTGATCCGGCTCTACCACCGCACGTTCCAGGACGAGCACGCCCTCGAGCCGTTCGACGTCCGCGCCGAGATCGCCGAGACGCTCCGCCACGAGCTCGAGCACCACGTCGGCTACCTCGAGGGCGCCGACCCGCTGGACGACGGGGAGCGCGCCGCGCTGGCGGACGCCGAGGTGCGGCGTGTCGGCCGGAGCGCGGCGCGCCGCCGCGCCGCCCGCGCGCTCGGCCGCGACGCCCGCGGTTTCTGGCGCGCCACCTGGCCCGTCTGGGCGGTCGTCCTGCTGGCGACCGCCGCGTCCGTCTGGTTCGAGCGCTGATCCCGAGGGCCGTGGCGCGGGCGCGGCGGCGGTGTAGCCTCGGCCGGCATGCCCCGCGCGCTCGCCCGGCTCGACCGGCCCTCGCTCTCGCGCCGCGCCGCGGCCGCGGGCGTCCTCGCCGCCGGGCTCGCCGTCAGCGCGACCAGTGACGCCCAGCAGCTCCCGGCGTTCGGTCGGTCCACCGCGTCCGTGGACGACGCCACCACGCTCACGCTCAACCCGGCGAACCTCGCGCTGCTGCCGGGCGCCGAGCTCCGCTGGAGCTCGATCTACCTGGAGGAGGCCGCGGAGCAGGCGTGGCAGGGGCACGCGTTCTCGTTCGCGGCCCCGGTGTCGCTGCTCTCGCTCGGGACGGGCCTGCGGCTCGATCTCGTCGATCCTCCGGCCGTGGGTCGGAGCGCCTACGCTCCCGGCCTGCTACCCCGTGCGGGGGGTAGGTATCAGGTCCTCACGTGGGGCCTCGGGTTCGCGCCCTCCGAGGCGACCGCTTTCGGGTTCTCGTGGCAGCGGTCGTACTCGCCGGCCGCGGCCCGGCACGGCCTCTCGTCGTGGTCGTTCGGGTGGACGGAGCGGCCGTTCGACGCGGTTGGCCTCGCGGCGGTGGCGCGCGGCTTCACCGTCGCCGACAACGGGCGCGTGCGCGTCGGGCCGGCGTACGATCTCGCGCTCGCGATCCGGCCCACCGGGCGTCGCGAGGTCGAGCTCGGCCTCGAGGCGAGCTACTCGACCGACACCGACGCGTGGGCGCCCCGCGCCGTGCTCGGCCTCGATCTGCCGTTCGGGAGGCTGCGCGCGGACGGCGCCTGGCTCGACGCCGGGCGGCCGAGCGAGAGCTGGCTCGCGACGGTCAGCCTCGCCTTCGTCAGCTCTTCGCCCGTCGGCTCGTCCGAGGTCGAGGCCGGCGCGCTGCTCGGGACGGCGCTCGGGGCGGGCCGCGAGCTGCACGCCGACCGGAACCTCCGGGCCGAGGTCGCGTTCCGCGCGCACCGCGACGCGGCCGGCGTCGACGCGCCGCGCTGGGCCGCCCGGGTCCGGGTCGAGTCGACGCGCAGCGGCCGCGAGCACGTCGCGTTCCTGCGCCAGCTCTGGTCCCTCGCGGAGGACGAACCCGCGCTCGACGCGGTCCTGCTCGAGCTCCGTACGGCCCCCGCGGACGGCTTCGCGACCGCTCAGGAGCTGCGCGACGCCATCTACCACCTGCGCCGGCACGGCAAGCGCGTGCTCTGCCACCTGGAGGACGCTGGCGCGCAGGAGCTGTTCGTCTGCGCGGCGGCGAACCAGGTGCTCGTCCACCCCGCGGGCGGCCTCCGCTTCGCCGGGCTGAAGTCGCAGCACACATACTATCAGGGCCTGCTCGCGAACCTCGGCGTGAAGGCCGAGTTCGTGCGCATCGGCGACCACAAGAGCGCGCCGGAGCAGCTCACGCGCACGGGCGCGAGCGAGACGGCCCGCGCCGACAAGATCGAGCTCCTCCAGGAGTACGAGCGCGAGGTGGCGGGCGCGGTGGCCGGCGGCCGCCAGCTCGCGGTCGCGGCGCTCCGCCGCCGCATCGCGGGCGGCCCGTTCATCGCGAGCGAGGCGAAGCAGGCGGGGCTGGTCGACGGCACGGCCTTCGACGACGAGCTCGACGCTCGCGTGGACGAGCTCGTCGGGCGCGAGACGCCGGTCGTCGACGACGCGCCGGCGCCGCGGGCGCCGACTCGCTTCGGGCGCGGGCGGCGCGTCGCGCTGGTCCACGTGGACGGCAACATCGTCGACGGCCGCAGCCAGGTGGTGCCGCTGTTCGGCACGCGCATGGTGGGCTCGTACACCATCCGCGACACCTTGAAGGACGTCCGGGAGGATCCTCGCTACGGGGCGGTCGTGCTGCGGATCGACTCCGGCGGCGGCTCGGCCATGGCGAGCGACGTGATGTGGCGCGAGGTGAAGCTGACGGCGGAGGCGATGCCCGTCGTGGTGAGCATGGGGGGCGCCGCCGCCAGCGGCGGGTACTACGTCGCGGCGCCGGCGACCCGGATCTTCGCCAACCCGCTCACGATCACCGGCAGCATCGGGATCTTCTACGGAAAGGCCGACGTGGCCGAGCTCCTCCGCCGCGTCGGGGTCTCGGTCGAGACCTACCGCACGGCGCCCCGCGCGGACGCCGAGAGCCTCTACCGGCCGTACACGGACGACGAGCGCCGCGAGCTCGCGCGCAAGGTCGGGCAGTTCTACGGCGTGTTCCTCTCCCGCGTCGCCGAGGGCCGGCGGATGACGAAGGCCGCGGTGGACGCGATCGGGCAGGGGCGCGTGTGGACGGGCCGCCAGGCGGTCGAGCGCGGCCTCGTCGACGAGCTGGGCGGGCTCCGCCAGGCGCTCGCCCACGCCCGGCGGCTCGCGGAGCTCCCGCGCGACGCGCCGATCGACGAGCTGCCGCGACCCGAGACGACGCTGGTCGGCGCGCTCCTCGGCCTGGAGGGAGTCCAGATCGAGTCGGCGCCCGTCGTCCCGCCCGCGCTGCTCGAGCTGGCCCGCGCGCTCGCGCCGTTCGCCGTGTATCGGAGCGACACGCCGCTCGCGCTGACGGACGTGATCTCCGTCCGGTGAGCGCTGGACAGCCGCCGCCACAGGCTGCTAGGACGGCTCCAAATCCAGGAGCATCATGCGCCTCCGACACCTCGCCTCGCTCTCGACCGCCGCCGCCGCGATCTCGTGCGTCGGGTACGTGCCTCCCGTCGTCCCGCCGCCGCCGGCCCCGCAGAGCTACGCGCTCGGGATCGAGCTCAACGCCCAGGAGTACGTCCCGGGGCTCCCGGATCGCGCCGAGGCGCTCGCGGCGGACGCCAAGACCGTGCTTCGGCGCGGGACGCGCGTCGGGATCCTGCCGCCCGACAACTGCCTGACGACCAAGGCCGGCGTGTCGGACGCGCAGTCCGATCTCATCAGGATGAACTGCGGAGTCCTGATGTCCAGCCTCGAGGTACGGCTAGCGCAGGCAGGGTACCAGGTGGTCTCGTGGCAGGCGCTGAAGCCGGGCGACGGACAGTCGGGGATCGATCGAGCGCGCACGCAGGGCGTGGAGGTGCTGTTCGAGATCGATCAATTCAGCGCCGGCAAGATCGAGCGGGACAGCGAGCTCTCGGTGAAGCTCAGCTACTTCGCGGTCCGGAACGGCCAGCTCCAGCCCATCGGGCCTCGCCTCAGGTCCGCGAGCAGTGCCGGGGCGTGGCCGTGGCTGCGGCGCAACAGGCGAAGGCGAACATGGCTGGGCTCGGCTACGAGGGCGTGCTCTCCGCCAAGGCGGTGCAGGTCGGGAGCGGGCGAGCGGTCTGGTACTACCAGAAGTCGATCGTCGACCTCGACGACGCGCAACAGAAGCGCCGCGCGGACCTGCTCTACGACGCCCGGGGG
Source organism: Polyangiaceae bacterium (assembly GCA_020846005.1). Lineage (GTDB taxonomy): Bacteria > Myxococcota_A > Polyangia > Polyangiales > Polyangiaceae > JADLEQ01. The sequence continues at coordinate 33,461 of JADLEQ010000049.1, read as the reverse complement.
ACGGCCCTCCCCGCGCCGGCCGAGCACGCTCCGGGGCAGATCAGTACCCTCGCGGCCTGGGGAGGCGCCTTCACCGGGATCGGCGCTGGGGTCCTCGCCCTGGGCCTCGGGCTCGGTCAGGCCGACGATCCCGACGCGACGAGCCTCGGGGGCAAGCTGACCACCGCCGGGGCGGTCGTCGCCGCGGGCGGGATCGTCATGCTGGTGCTCGGCAACCGATCCATGGGCCAGGCGAACGACCGCGCGCGCGCCGCGCAGGGCACGGTGAGCTACGAGCCCGTCGAGGCCGTGCTCTGCCGGTCGCAGCCCCGCCAGGCGGAGGCGCCCGCTGCGGCCGCCGTGCCGGCCCCGGGTGGGGCGGTCAGCGACGAGTACGTCGATCGGACGACTCGCCGGCACGACACCGAGGCCGAGCGCCGGACCAAGATCACGGAGAAGATCGCCGACGACTTCAGCCGCTCGGTCCAGGCGCTGGTCGGCCCGTGACGCGCGCCGCCGGTTGCGTCGCCGTGTGGGCCGTCGGCCTCGGTGCGTGCGGCGCGGCCGCGACGCCGGGGATGGGGGCGAAGTCGGATCCCGGCGCGTACGTCACCTTCGTGGAGCAAGGCGTCGCCGACGCCGTCGCGCGGGCGGATCGCGTGGTGGCCTCCGCCGCGGTCGCGGGCTGTCGGGTGACGAACGCCACCGCCACCATCCGGCAGATGGACTGCCCGGACGGCAGCTTCGCCGTGAACGCGGCCGGCGAGATGTTCGTCGGCGTGTGTCCGCCGGGGCACTCGCAGCCGAGCTGCCAACAGTGGTTCGCGGCCATGGCGTCGCGAGCGGGCGGCGCGCCGGCGGTCGCGCCCGGGGCCGCCGTCGTGCCGAGCGACCTCTTCGGGCCCCCAGCGCCCGCTGCCGGCGAGGCGCCGGCGCCCGCAGGCGGCGGGATCAAGATCGAGGACTAGCGCGTGGGGGAGCGAGGCGCCCCGGAGTCGACGCCCCCGGTGGCGCTGGCGCCACGCGCGGTGCCGCTCCTCGAGCTCGAGCACGCGAGGATCGACCTGGCCGGCGTCCCGCTCGCGCCCGACCTGACGCTCACCGTCGCCGGTCCCCGCGTGGCCCTCCGCGGCGACGCGAGCCCGCTGTTCCTCGCGCTGCGGCGCGAGGCGGTCGTCGCGCGCGGAGCGGCGGCGCTCGCGGGGGTCGCGCTGGGGGAGGCGACCGCGAGCGGCGTCGTCGGGCTGGCGCCGCGCGCCGCGGAGCTGCCGGCGAGGTGGACCGCGGCCGAGGTGGTGGAGGCGAGCGGGCACCTGGCGGGGTGGAGCCGGCGCGAGGCGCGGGCGTGCGCGCGCGAGTCGCTCGCCCTGCTCGGCGTCGAGCAGCTCGGGGGGCGGCGATGCGTGACGCTGAACCTGCTCGAGCGCCGGGCGGTCGCGGTGGCGTGCGCGGCGCTCCGGCTCCCGGGGGGAGGGCCCGCGGCGCTCGCGTTCGAGGAGCCGTTCGCGGGCCTCGATCCGCCGTCCGCCGAGTGGCTCGCCGGCGTGCTGGAGCGGCTGTCGAGCGGGCACGCGCTCGTCTGGGGGGCGGCGCGCGCGGACTGGCAGCCGGCGGTCGCGAGCCTCGCGGGGCGCGGCGAGCTCGTCGACCTGGTCGATGGCGCCGTGCTCGCGCCGCCCGCGCGTGCCGACGCGCCGGCTCCCGGCTACGTCCTCGTCGCGCCCGACGCGAGCGGCCGCCTGCGCGAGGCGCTCGTCCGGCGCGGCGCGACGGTGGCGGAGGCGCCGTCGGCCCTGGCCGTGGTCGACGGCCTCGCGCGGCTGGTCGTCACGCTGGGTGAGGGGCGGGACGAGCGCGACCTCGCCGAGGCGTCCGTCGAGGCCGAGGCGCCGCTCTACGAGCTCCGCCCGCTCGAGGGCGCCCCGGGGGCGCTCCAGGTCGCGCCCGCCGCCGCGAGTTTTCGGTAGGCTACGCCGCCCATGGCTCCCGCCCGCTCGAGGCTCGGCAAGGCGCGTCGCGTCGTCGTGAAGGTCGGCTCGCGCGCGCTCGCGCGGGACGCCGGCTTCCCCGACCGGCTCGCGCGCGAGATCGCCGCCGCGCGCGCGGCCGCGCGAGGCGACGCCCGGGCGTTCGTGGTGGTGTCGAGCGGCGCGATCGCGCTCGGCTGCGAGCGCCTCGGGTATCGCAAGCGGCCGTCGGACATGGGCGCGCTCCAGGCCGCCGCGGCCGCTGGGCAGAGCGCGCTGATGCGCCGCTGGGACGAGGCGTTCGGCGCCGTCGGCTTGACCTCGGCCCAGGTGCTCTTGACCCACGCGGACCTGGCCGATCGCGAGCGCCTAAACAACGCCCGCGACGCGCTCGGCGCGCTGCTCGAGGCCGGCGCGGTGCCCGTCGTCAACGAGAACGACACCGTCGCGACCGACGAGATCCGGTTCGGCGACAACGATCAGCTCGCGTCGATGGTGGCGCCCCTCGTGGCCGCTGAGCTCCTCGTGCTGCTCACCGACGTGGAGGGAGTCCTCGACCCGCGAGGAGACCGCATCCCGATCTTCGACGAGCGCTCGGAGGTGGGGAAGGTCGTCACGGCCGGCGCGGTCGTCGGGCGCGGCGGCATGGAGAGCAAGCTCGACGCTGCGCGCAAAGCCGCGCGCGCGGGGGCGACCGCCGTCATTGCGCCCGCGGGTCGCGACGGAGTGCTCGGCGCGGTCCTCGCCGGCGCCGACGTGGGCACGCTGTTCCCGCCCGTCGGCGAGGTGCTGCGGGCCCGCAAGCACTGGATCGCCTACACGCTGCGCCCCCGCGGGACGGTCCTGGTGGACGAGGGCGCCGCGCGCGCGCTGGCGAGCGGAAAGTCGAGCCTGCTGCCGATCGGGGTGCTGGGCGTGCGTGGCGAGTTCGGGCCGGGCGACGGCGTCCTCGTCGTCGGGCCGGACGGCGCGGAGGTCGGTCGGGGCCTCGCGCGGCTCGGCGCGCTCGACGTCGCGCGGGCCGCCGGGAAGAAGGGCTCGGCGCTGGAGCTCGTGCTCGGGAGGTCCGCCGACGACGTGGTCGTCGTGCACCGCGACGACCTCGTGCTTGGCGCCTGAGGGAGCGCGCGACTCGCGGCCGCGTCGCCTGTAGGGGGAGGTGGGTGCGAAGGCGCCCGCGCGGCGCGTGCTCGCTGCGCGGGATCGATCCAAGCTCTCCTCGCGTACGAGAGTCGGAACCTTTCGTACTCGGTGGTGTCGCGGGCTCTCATGTGGCGGTCGGCTCTCACGGTCTCTGCGCTGGCGGCGGCGGTCATCGCCGAGGCGTCTCCGCTGCGGGTGGAGGCGCTCGCCGGGCGCTTCGATCCGGAGCTCCGCGCGCTCGAGGCGCGCGTGGCGCGGGAGCCTGGCGATGCCACGGCGCTCGCTCAGCTCGCGGAGCGCCACGCGGCGAGCGGCCTCGCCGGGGTCGCCTACGCCGCCTTCGCGCGTGCGCCCGCGGTCGCGGTCGCCGAGCCGCGGGCGCTGCATGCGCTGGCGTCCGTCCACCTCGCGGCCGGTGATCTCCGTGGTGCGCACGCCGCCGAGCGCCGCGCGGTCGCGGCGTGCGAGGCGACGCGCTGCGGTGCGGCGCTCGCGGCGCGGGCGGAGCTGCGCGCGACCTGGCTCGCCAGCGCCCTGCGGGGGTCCGGCGAGGTCCCCTCCCGGGCGCCCGAGCTGCGCCTCGCTCGACTCGAGCTGCCGCCAGCGGCCGGAGCTCCGATCCTCGCCGGAGAGCGAGCCGATGCGCGCTGAGCCGCCGGCGGCGCGAGGCGCCCGCGGGGGGACTCCCGCGGTGTCGCGCGTCCGGCGGCTCGCCGGCGCGGTGGTCGTCGCGGGTGCGCTGGGCGCCGGCCTCTCCGGCTGCGCGCTCTTCGACGCCGCGCCCGTCCGCGCGGCCCCGGCGACCCCCGCCGCGCGAGAGGGCGCCGGTCCGCTCGACGTGCGCGCGACGCCGCTCGCCGTCGCCGTCGAGGACGACTGGGTCGTGCGCGTCGTCGTGGGGGACGTGTCGTGCACTGGCGCCCTCATCGACGACGCTCGCGTGCTCACGGCGCACCATTGCGTGAGCGAGCGGGACCGGCACGGAGAGTACGTCGCCCAGGACGTGGCGCCGGCCAGCGTGCGGATCGAGCTCGGGGGCGCGCATCTGCCCTGGGGAGAGGTCGGTGTGCGCGCGATCGTCGCCCCGCCGTGCGGGCACGCGGGCGGGACGGGCGACATCGCGATCCTCGTCCTCGATCGGGAGCTCGCCGGCCTCGACGGCCCGCCCGTCCGGCTGGGGTCGCCTCCCGTGGTCGGGGAGCTGGTCGAGCCGCTCGGCTTCGGCCGCTGCGCGCTCTCTCACGACGGCATCCGGCGCAAGGCCCGGGTGGGCGGCCGGATCGCCTCGGTCCACCGCACCCGAGTGCGCGTCCCCGCGTCCATCTGCCCCGGCGACTCGGGCGGACCGGTCCTCGACGAGGCCGGCGGCGAGATCGTCGGGATCGTGTCCGCGTCCGTGATGGATGGCGACGAGCGCACGCGCGCGCTCTCCGAGCTCACGCGCCTCGATCGCTGGCGACCCGTGTTCGCCGCGTCGCAGCTCGTGGCGGACGGCGCCTCGCCCGCGGAGCTCCCGCCGATCGCCGGCTGCGGCGGCTGAGTCGCGCCGCGCCGGGCCTGCCCGATCGGGGCCGGGAGCGCGGGCAGGGTGGCGGCGGGCGGTCTGGCCGCCGGGCTCCGCCACGGAATACCCGAGCCGCGCGCGGCGGGTTACACTCTGCCGCGTGCGAAACCTTCTCCGGGGGCTCGCCTGGGTCCTGCTGGTCGTCGCGCTGATCGTCGGCGGCCTGCGCGCGCTGGCGCTGCGCTGGTGGCAGGTGCCGACCGACGATCCCTTCCTCGAGGCGAGCGTCTCTCCGACGCTCTCGCCGGGTGACTGGATCCTCCTCTGGCGCGCCACCGCGCCGAAGTTCGGGGATCTCGTGCTGTGCCCCGAGCCCGGCGCCCCGGCCCGCGTCGTGATCGGGCGCATCGCCGCCGAAGAGGGGCAGGACGTCCGCGTCGAGGGCGAGCACATCTACCTCGACGATCGGAAGATCCCCAACGAGCGCGCCTGCGATCCGGCCACCTTCACCGTCGCGGACCCGAACAGCGGCAGCCTCGACACCATGAGCTGCGACGAGGAGGCGCTGGCGAGCGGGACCCACAAGCGCGGAGTGGCCCGGGGCGCCGTCGCTCAGCCCCACGTCCGCGCCAACCTGCGGGTGCCGAAGGGCAAGGTCTACCTGGTCAGCGACAATCGCAAATATCCGTATGATTCTCGTGACTTCGGCACCGTGCCGCGAGAGACCTGCAAGGAGCACGTCTTCTTCCGGGTGATGGGCGTCCAGGGGCTCGGGGACGTGGCGACCCGGTTCACGACCCTCCGGTGATCATGAGGCGACCGGCGCCCAGTGCCTCGGCCGGAGGACGACGCGATGCCTGAGGCGGCGCTCGAGATCGGCGTCGTCTGCGGTCGCTGCGACGCCTTCGCGCCGCTCGGCACCTCAGCCTGCCCGCGGTGCGCCCAGGGGCTGGCCCTCGAGCCGCCGCCGGCGCGCCCCGCCGCGGCCGGCGCAGGAGAGGGCCTTCCCAAGCCCCCCGGAAATGGTCCAAGATTCGCCGGCTCGCCGCCACCCGCGGAGCCGAGCGCCTCGGAGGATCAGATGGACCAAGCGAAGTACTACGTCTGCGTCGGCACGCCGGATCGCCCCGGGTGCATGACCCCCGTCCCGAGCGGGCACAAGTTCTGCGGGCGCTGCGGCATGCCGGTCCCCGACGACGTTCTCCACATGAACGTCTACTTCTACGGCGACATGCAGGATCCGGCGCGCGCGCGGCTGATCCTGATCCGGGGCGACGGCATGGAGGGCGTCAGCTACCACCTCAAGGCCGAGGAGCACGCCATCGGGCGCGAGGGCGAGATCGAGTTCCCCGACGATCCGTTCATCTCCCCTCGGCACGCCAACCTGTTCTACCGCGACGGGCGCCTGGTCGTCCGGGACGAGGGGTCGTTGAACGGCGTGTTCGTCCGCGTCCGCGGCGCCGTCGAGCTGTCGGCGGGCGACTGCTTCGTCGCCGGGGAGCAACTCTTCCGCGTGGACCCGACGCCGCGCGCGTCGGACAGCGCGGACTCCGATGGCACGTTCTTCTATTCATCGCCCAAGTACCCGTCGAGCTTCCGGCTCAACCAGATCCTCGACGGCGGGTCGCTCGGGATGACCGTGTGCGCGCTCGGGACCTCGCTGAACATCGGCAGGGAGGACGGCGACCTGAACTTCCCCGGGGACGTGTACATGTCGGCCCGCCACTGCACGGTCGAGGAGCGCGAGGGGCGGTTCGTCCTGACCGATCACGACAGCCGCAACGGGACGTACGTCCGCATCAAGGCCGAGCAGCCGCTCACCCACGGCGACTACCTCTTCGTCGGCAAGAAGCTGCTGCGCGTGGAGCTCAACTCGAACTGAGCGCCGCCGGGGCGCGCTCAGGCCGGCGGCGCCGCAGCGCCCGGGCGCCGGCGCGGGCGGCGGCGCCGCTTGCGGCGCGCCACCAGGGGCTCGCCGCTCGCGTCTGGCTCGGAGGCGGCCTCCGACTCCACCTCCGCCTCGTCCACCTCCGCCTCGGGCGGTTCGCCCTCCCACGCTTCGCGCACCTGCGACGCGGCGGCGCCGAGCGGCGACCGAGCGAACCTCGAGCCCGCGCCCGCCGTCAGCTTGGGCAGCGCCGCCTCGATCCGCGCGATGCCGTCCACGATGCGCCGTGGGACGTTGAGACGCTCGACGATCGGCTCGAACGCCTCGCGCGCCGCCTCGATGCGATCGCGCGCGCCGGAGCACCCCTCGCGGATGGGCCCGTGCAGCAGCACGGCCAGCAGCACGGTGTCGTCGAGCGGCCCCTGCTCCAGCGTGATGCGGTCGACGGTGTCGAGCGCGCGCCAGAACGACGAGTCGTCCTCGGCCTGGTCGGAGAGCCACGCCGCCAGCTCCGGCAGCAAGATGTCGAGGACGCCGAGCTCCCACGCCAGCCACATCGAGCGGTGCGACGCGCCGCCTCGCATCAGGCGCAACAGCTCCTCGAACACGCGCGGGCGCGCCGCCATCGCCAGCGCCCCGCGGCAGAGCACCATCGCGTCGTACACGTCGGGGTGGATCGCGCAGTCGAGCCGCGCGCTGAACTTGATGGCGCGGAGCACCCGGACGGGATCCTCGCGGAACCGCTTCACGGGATCCCCGATCGTGCGGACCGTCCTCCGCTCGATGTCTGGCATCCCGTCGACCCAGTCGAGGACGCAGCGGCGCTCTACGTCGTAGAACAGCCCGTTGATGGTGAAATCACGTCGCTCCGCGTCCTCGTTGGCGTCCCCGAAGACGTTGTCGTTGCGGATGAGCAGGTCGTCTCCGCTGCGGTCCTCACCCTCGTGAGGATCGCGGCGGAAGGTGGCGGTCTCGATCACCTTCCCGCCGCCGAACACCACGTGCACGAGCCGGAAGCGCCGGCCGATGATCCGGGAGTTGCGGAACGCGCGGCGGACCTCCTCCGGCCGGGCGCTGGTCGCCACGTCGAAGTCCTTGGGCGTCGCCCCGAGGAGCAGGTCGCGCACACACCCACCGACCAGGTACGCCTCGTGACCGAGGCGCGCCAGACGCCGCACGACCCGCGCGGCGTCCTCATCGAGGCGGCCGTCGTCCAGATCGATGCCGTGCTCGGCCGGGGGGACCGGGTGGCGGCGCGAACGGGGTGGCGCGCTGGACGGCGGCGCCTCGGCGTCCGACACGGTAACCCGGGCGACCAGATCGCCCTCCCGGACGACCTCCGTCGCGCCGTTCGAGGAGCGTCGCCCTCTGCGGCCGCGTCCTCTGGCGTTGGTGGGTCCTTCGGGGAGCTCGGCGGGGAGTGTAGGATCGTGTGACGTGGGGCGCCCCATCGGGGGAAGAGGTTCTGGCGCCCGAGATCGGCGACCTGTGGAAAAACCCTAGCAGCGAGCGGCTCCGGTCACCACCTTTCGGACGTAACTATTGGAAACTACATAACAAAGTGCCGCGCGTCCCGCACGGTGGCCGGCACCTCTCCGGGGGCCCGGCGCCCCGCCGGTTGCCGACGCGCCGGCCGGCGCGGCATCGTGGGGCGGTGGCTGACGCGATCGCCGTCCTCGGGTGCCGGGTGCGACCTTCGGGGGGCGTCCTCGGCGGCGCCGCTGGCCGCCGCGTCCGGCGCGCGATCGAGGCGTACCGCGCCGGCGTGGCGCCCCGCGTCGTCGCGTGCGGCGGGCGGCGCTGGGACGGCGTCCCCGAGGCGGACGCGCTCGCCGACGCGCTCATCGCTGGCGGCGTCCCGCCGGAGGCCATCCTGCGGGAGCGGTGGTCGGTATCGACCGCCGAGAACGCGCGCTACACAGCCGCTCTCGCTCATGGCCTGGGGCTCCGCTCGGTGGTCGTGGTGACCTGCGACTGGCACCTCCCGCGGGCCGTCCGCTGCTTCCGCGCGGCGGGGTTCGCCGCGGTCGGGGCCGGCGCGCCCTCGCCGCCCGGGCGCGCCGCCTTGCGCTGGCCCCGCGAGCGAGCGTCCGAGCTCCTCGAGCTGGCGCGGTCGGCCGTGGCCAGGCGAGGGCTCCGGTGAGGCGCGCGTCCGAGCGGGTCCGGTTCGCGGCGGCCCTGCTCGCCGCGCTCCCGCTCGCCTCCTGCCGCGGCCCGGCGCCCGCCCCAGCCGGGAGCGCGGCCTCCGTGACGGCGCCCGCGACGCCCGCCATCACCGCGAGCGCCGGCCCCGCCGCTCCGCCGCCGGCGCGCGTCGCCGAGCTCAGCGCGATCGAGCACCGCCGCGACGCGCGCGCCGTCCTCGAGGTGGACCTCACGCACCGCGACGTGACCGTCCGGCGCGCCGCGGCCCGCGCGCTCGCCCGCGTCGCGGACGAGGCGGCGGCCGCCGAGCTCGCCCGCGCGCTGGCCGACGAGGATCCGCAGGTGATCGCGTGGGCGGCCTACGGGCTCGGCTGGGCGTGCCGCGGGCGCGAGGGGACGACCACGCGGGCGCTCGCGCTGCGGGCCGCGTCGCTGGCCGCCCAGCCGCCGGCGCCGGAGGCCGTCACGTCGGCGATCGACGCGATCGCCGACGCGATCGGCCGCTGCGCGCACGCGGAGGGCGAGCGGACGCTGACGGCCTGGCTCTCGACGCCCCGCCCGCAGGCGGAGTCGGCGGCGCTCGCGCTCGGGCGCCTCGCCTCGCGCCGCCAGCGCCTCGACGACACGTCGCTGGTCGCGCTGCTCGACGCCGCGGGCCGCGCCGAGGAGCCGCTCGACTCCGCGCTCCTCGCGTTCACCCGCCTCCCGCCGCAGCGCGAGGCCGTCCAGGCGCGCCTCCTCGACCTCGCGGTCGAGGCGCTGGGCGGCGGCCCGCGGCGCCGCGCGCTCGCGATCCGCGCGCTCGGTCGCGCGGGCGCCGGCGCAGCCGCGCCGCTCGCCAGGCTGCTGACGGACGCCGCGCGCGATCCGTCCGAGCGCGCGGACGCCGCGATCGCGCTCGGGCGCGTGGGGGCGGCCGGGCAGGCGGCGCTCCACGACGCGCTGCCCGCGCTCGTCGCGCTCGCGGAGCCCGCCGATGCCGCCCCGCTGCTCGGCCCGCTCCACGGCGTCGTGCGGGCCGCGCTCGAGGCGCTCACGCCGCCCGAGCGGCACGCGCAGGGCGCCCGGGCCGCGCTCGAGCGCCTCGCTGCGCTCCCCGTCGGCGCGGAGCCCCGGGTGCGCCGGCGGCAGATCGCGCTCCGCTGCCGCGCCGCCGCGCTCCTCGCGCCCTCCGCGCGTGACGCCACGCTGCGCGCGTGCGATCCGGAGGGCGGGCGCGAGGGGCTGCTCGCGGAGGTGGGGGTCCTGGCGCGAGCGCGCGCCCGGCGCGGCGACGCGCGGCGCCTCGAGGAGCTGGCTCGCCACCCGATCGCGGTCGTCCGCCAGGCGGCGCTCGACGCGCTCCCCGTCGCCGGGGCGGGGGTCCGCGCCGATCGGCTCCTCGCGGAGGCGCTCGCCGCCCCCGAGGCGGGCACCGTGGCCACCGCGGCGCAGCTCCTCGCGGCCCACCCGGACCTCGCGTCGGAGCCCGGTGGACACGACCGCCCCGCCCGCGACGACGCCGCCGTGCCCGCGCCCGCTCCGGCCCGCGCCGTCGTCGAGGCGCTCGGCGCGGCGCTGGCGCGCGAGCGACCCGGCGACGCCGTCGAGACGCGCGCCGCGCTCCTCGACGCCGTCGCCGCGCTCGGCGTGTTGAGCGCCCGCCCGGCGCTCGAGGCCGCGTGCAAGAGCTCGTGGCCGGTCCTGCGCGAGCGCGCGGAGCGCGGCCTGCGAGCGCTCGGCGAGCGACGACGAGAGTGCCGCATCTACGAGCCGGACCCGACCCCGCCGCCCGAGCTCGCGAGCGTCCCGCAGGGCGAGCTCCGCCTGGAGGTCGACAGCGACGCCGGTCCGCTCGTGCTCCTCCTCGACCCCGCCGCCGCGCCCGCCGCCGTGTCCCGCGTGGCGGAGCTGGCGCGCGCGGGGTTCTACGACGGTACCGCCGTGCACCGCGTGGCCCCCGGGTTCGTCGTGCAATTCGGCGACCCGGGCGGAGACGGCTACGGAGGCGCCGGCCGCGCGCCCCTGCGCTGCGAGACCTCCCCGCTCCCCTACGAGGCGCTGCGCGTGGGCGTGGCGCTCGCCGGGCGCGACACCGGGTCGAGCCAGCTCTTCGTGACCCTCGGGTGGTTCCCCCACCTGGACGGCGAGTACACCCAGGTGGGCCGGGCCGAGCCGGGTTGGGAGCGCCTGGCCGTCGGGGACGTGCTCCGCAGGGTGAGCGTGCGCGAGCGCTGAGCGCGGGGCCCGGCCGCCGAGCCACCTCCCTCGCGTTCGGCGCGCCTGCTAGCGTGCCGCGCGGATGCTCCTCGCGGTCGACATCGGCAACACGAACGTGGTCCTCGGCCTGTACGACGGCGCCACCCTGCGCCAGACGTTCCGCGCGTCCACCGACCGCACCCGCACGGCCGACGAATACGGGGTGCTCCTCCGGCAGATGTTCGAGCTGCGCGGGATCTCGACGCACGACGTGCGGGCGGCGATCATCGCCAGCGTCGTGCCGCCGCTCACCGACGTGATGAGCGACGCCATTCGCGCGGCCTGCGCCCGCGAGCCGCTCATCGTCGGGCCCGGGCTGAAGACCGGCATCTCCGTCCTCTACGAGAACCCGCGCGAGGTCGGCGCCGATCGGATCGTGAACGCGGTGGCCGCCTTCGAGAAGGTGAAGTCGGGCGTGATCGTCGTCGACTTCGGCACGGCGACCACGTTCGACTGCATCTCCCCGAAGGGCGAGTACCTGGGCGGCGTGATCGTCCCCGGAGTCCAGGTCAGCCTGGACGGCCTCTTCGGTCGGGCAGCGAAGCTCACGCGCATCGAGCTCGCGGAGCCGCCCCGCGTCCTCGGGCGCAACACCACGCACGCGCTCCAGAGCGGCATCATCCACGGCTACGCGTCGCTCGTCGACGGCCTCGTGGAGAAGCTCGCCGCCGAGGCGGACTACCCGTGCCGGGTCCTCGCGACCGGCGGCCTCGCCCCCCTCATCGTCCGCCACACGCGATCGGTCGAGAGCGTCGACGAGCACCTCACGCTGGACGGCCTGCGCATCCTCCACGAGCGCAACGCCGTAGCGGCGGCCCCCCCGGCCGCGCGCCGCGTCCGCCGCGGCTAGGCGGACCGGGGCCCCGCCGGGGGTCCCGACCCGGCGCGCGCGCCGCCGCCCCGAACCCCCGCGCCCCGCCCCGAAGATTGTGCGGCGCGCGGCTGACGCCTCGCACTTCTGGCGCGCCGCCCGCCGCCCGTCCGAGCGATCTCGGGCTGGCACGCGCGGTGCACCATGCCGCCCGCCGATGCCGACCTCCCTCCGCAAACAGCTCCGCGAGCCCCCCAACCTCGCGGACTGGGCCGCCGCGCGAGCCTCGTTCTCCTGGGACGACGCCCGGCGGCACCTCGACGGCCTCCCCGACGGGCGCGGGCTGAACCTCGCGTGGGAGGCCGTCGGGCGGCACGCCGGGTCGACGGCCGCGTCGCGCGTGGCCCTGCGCTGGCTCGGCAAGCGCGGCGATCGCCGCGACCTCACCTACGCCGAGCTCTGGCGCTCCGTCGGTCGCTTCGCCAACGTCCTCGGGCACCTCGGCGTGCAGCCCGGCGAGCGGGTCTACACCCTCCTCGGCCGGGTCCCCGAGCTCTACGTGAGCGCGCTCGGCGCGCTGGCGGCGCGCGCCGTCTACTGCCCCCTCTTCAGCGCGTTCGGCCCCGAGCCGACCCGCCAGCGCCTCGCGCTCGGCGACGCGCGCGTGCTCGTCACGACCCCCGCGCTCTACGAGCGCAAGGTGGCGCCGTATCGCGACTCGCTCCCTGGGCTCCGCCACGTGCTCCTCGTCGGCGGCGACGCGCCCCAGCGGACGCTCTCCTGGGACTCCACGATGACCGCCGCGAGTGATCGGTTCGTCGTGCCGCCCACGCAGCCAGAGGATTTCGCGCTCCTCCACTTCACCAGCGGCACGACGGGCGCCCCCAAGGGCGCGATGCACGTGCATGACGCGGCCGTCATGCATCACACGACCGGTCGCCTCGTGCTCGACCTCCGCCCCGGCGACGTGTACTGGTGCACCGCCGATCCGGGCTGGGTGACAGGTACCTCGTACGGTATCCTGGCGCCGCTCACCAACGGGGTCACCACGATCGTGGACGAGGGCGACCTCGACGTGGAGCGCTGGTACGACCTGCTCCAGCGCGAGCGCGTGAACGTCTGGTACACGGCGCCCACGGCGATCCGGATGCTGATGCGCTCGGGGGCGGAGCCCGTTCGCGCGCGTGATCTCGGCGCGCTGCGCTTCCTCGCGAGCGTCGGCGAGCCGCTGAACCCGGAGGCCGTCGTGTGGAGCCAGGAGGCGTTCGGGATGCCGTTCCACGACAACTGGTGGCAGACGGAGACCGGCGGCATCCTGATCGCCAACTACGCGTCGATGGACGTGCGCCCGGGCTCCATGGGGCGGCCGCTCCCGGGCGTGGAGGCCGGCATCGTGCGCCGCACCGAGGCGGGCGTCGAGGTCGTCACCGCCCCCGGCGAGCGCGGCGAGCTGGCGATCCGCGCCGGGTGGCCGAGCATGTTCCGCGGCTACCTCGGCCAGGCGGAGCGCTACGCCCAGTGCTTCGCTGACGGCTGGTACCTCTCCGGCGATCTCGCCACGCGCGACGCGGACGGCTACTTCTGGTTCGTCGGTCGCGCCGACGACGTGATCAAGAGCGCGGGGCACCTCATCGGACCGTTCGAGGTCGAGAGCGCGCTGCTCGAACACCCGGCAGTGGTCGAGGCGGGCGTCATCGGCAAGCCCGATCCGCTGGCGCTCGAGATCGTGAAGGCGTTCGTCGCGCTCCGTCCCGGCTTCGAGCCCTCCGACGATCTCGCGCGGGAGCTCGTCGGCTTCGCGCGCAAGCGGCTCGGCCCCGCCGTCGCGCCACGCGAGATCGCCTTCCTCCCCGAGCTCCCGCGGACCCGCAGCGGCAAGATCCTGCGGCGCCTGCTCAAGGCGCGAGAGCTGGGCCTCCCGGAGGGAGACACCTCGACGCTGGAGACGGGGGCGGGGTGAGCCCGGCGCGTGAACACGCGGTCGAGCTCCTCCGGCAGATGGTGCTCGTGCGTCGCTTCGAGGAGAAGTGCGCGGAGCTCTACGGTCTGGGCAAGATCCGCGGCTTCTTGCACCTCTACGTCGGCGAGGAGGCGGTCGCGGCCGGCGTGCTCGCCGCGCTCGGCCCGGACGACAACGTCCTCGCGACGTACCGGGAGCATGGCCAGGCGCTCCTCCGTGGTGTCCCGCCCGGCGCGGTGATGGCCGAGATGTTCGGCCGCGCCAACGGCTGCTCGCGCGGTCGCGGTGGCTCGATGCACCTCTTCGATGTCGAGCGACGCTTCCACGGCGGCCACGCCATCGTCGGCGGCGGGCTGCCCGTCGCCGTCGGGCTGGCGCTCGCGGACACCCACCTCGGGCGCGCCGGCGTCACCGCCTGCTTCTTCGGAGACGGGGCGACGGCCGAGGGCGAGTTCCACGAGTCGCTCAACCTCGCGGCGCTCTGGCGCCTGCCCGTGCTGTTCGTCTGCGAGAACAACCTCTACGCGATGGGCACGGCGCTCGAGCGGCACCAGGCCGTCCCGGACCTCGCCGCGAAGCCGCCCACGTACGGTATCCCGACCGAGCGGGTCGACGGCATGGACGTGCTGGCCGTGGAGGACGCCGCCCGCCGGGCCGTCGAGCGGATGCGCGCCACGCCCGGCCCCGCCTTCCTCGAGGTCCGGACGTACCGGTTCCGGGCGCACTCGATGTACGACGCCGAGCTCTACCGCGACAAGGCGGAGGTCAAGCGCTGGGCCGAGGAGCGCGATCCGATCCGGCTCCTGGACGACGACCTCCGCCGCCGCGGCTGGCTGGACGCCGACGCCCGCGCAGCGCTCGAGCGCGGCGTCGAGCAGCTCGTGCGGGACGCGGTCGCCGAGGCCGAGGCCGGCCCGCTCGAGCCCGTCGAGGACCTGGAGAGGGATGTGCTCGCGTGACGCGACTGACGTACCGCGAGGCCGTGAGGGGCGCGCTCCGCCAGATCCTGGCGAGCGATCCCCGCGCCTTCCTCCTCGGGGAGGACGTCGGGAAGTACGGGGGAGCCTACGCCGTGAGCAAGGGGCTCCTCGCCGAGCTCGGGCCGGCGAAGGTGCGGGACACGCCGCTCTGCGAGTCCACGTTCGTCGGCGCGGGGATCGGCGCGGCGATCGGGGGCGCGCGCCCCATCGTCGAGGTGATGACGGTGAACTTCAGCCTCCTCGCCCTCGACCAGATCGTGAACAACGCGGCGACGTTGCGGCACATGTCCGGCGGGCAGGTGGCCGTTCCGCTCGTCGTGCGCATGGCGACCGGCGCTGGGCGCCAGCTCGCGGCGCAGCACAGCCACAGCCTCGAGAACTGGTACGCCCACGTGCCCGGGGTCAAGGTCGTCGCGCCGGCCACACCCCAGGACGCGCGGGATCTCCTGCTCGCCGCGTACGCCGACCCGAACCCGGTGTTCGTATTCGAGCACGTCCTCTCGTATCCCCTCGAGGGGGAGGTCGACGAGACGTCGGGCGCCGCGCCGCTCGGGCGGGCCATCGTGCGCCGCGCGGGGACTCAGCTCACGATCGTCGCGTGGGGCGGCTCGCTGCCGAAGGCGCTCGCCGCGGCGGAGGCGCTGGCAGCGGAGGGCGTCGACGCCGCGGTGATCGACCTGCGGACGCTCCGTCCGCTCGACCTCGAGGCGATCGGCGCGTCCGTGCGCGCGACGCGGCGCCTGCTCGTCGTCGACGAGGGGTGGAAGACGGGGAGCCTCGCCGGCGAGATCGTCGCGCAGGTGGTCGAGACGGTGTTCTTCGACCTCGACGCGCCGCCGGCGCGGGTGTGCAGCCGCGAGGTGCCGATCCCGTACGCCGCGCACCTCGAGGCCGCGGCCCTGCCGAGCGTGGAGCGGATCGTCGCAGCGGGGCGTGGGGTGGTCCGTGGCTGAGTTCGTGATGCCGTCGCTCGGCGCCGACATGGAGGCGGGGACGCTCGTCGCGTGGCGCAAGCGGCCCGGTGAGCGGGTCACCCGCGGTGAGATCGTCGCCGAGCTCGACACCGACAAGGGGGTCATCGAGGTGGAGTCGTTCCACGACGGCGTGATCGAGACGCTGCTCGTCGCCGAAGGTGAGCGGGTCCCCGTGGGGACGCCGCTGGCGCGCATCCAGGCGCCCGGCGCGCCGCCGCCGCCCGGCGCGCCGCCGCCGCCCGGCGCCGCCGCGCCGTCCGTTGCCGGCGCGCCGTCCGTTGCCGGCGCGCCGTCCCCTGCCGCCGCGCCGTCCGCTGCCGCCGCGCCGTCCGCTGCCGCCGCGCCGCGGTCGTCGCCGGCAGCGCGGCGGCTCGCGCGAGAGCTCGGCGTCGACCTCGGCGCCGTGCGCGGCACGGGGCCGGGGGGCGTGATCACGCACGACGACGTCGCCGCGGTGCGCCGCGACGGTGCGCCTGGCGCCACGCCGCCCGCCCCCGCGAGGGTACCGCCCGCCGCGCCGCCGCCCGGCGCGAGCCCCACGCCTGGGGAGCGCATGCGCCGCGCCATCGCGGCCGCTATGGAACGCTCGAGCCGCGAGGTCCCGCACTATCATGTGTCGCTCACGATCGACGCGCGCGCCGCCACCGAGCTCGTCGCCCGGGAGAACGAGTCCCGGCCGATCGAGCGGCGGCTGGTGGTCGGCGCGCTGCTGCTGCGGGCGGTGGCGGCGGCGCTCCGCCGCTTCCCGGAGATGAACGCGCGCTGGGAGGACGGCCGGGTCGTCCCCGCGGCGGAGGTGCACCTCGGCGTCGCGATCGCGCTGCGAGACGGCGGGCTCCTCGTGCCGGCGATCGAGCACGCCGACCGCCTCGGGCTCGACGCGACGATGGAGGCGCTCGCCGACCTGACCCGGCGCGCTCGGTCGGGCGAGCTCCGGAGCGGCGACCTCTCGCGCGGCACGCTGACGGTGACGAGCCTCGGGGAGCGCGGCGTCGACGCCGTCGCGGGGCTGGTCTACCCGCCCCAGGTCGCCCTCGTCGGCTTCGGCCGCGTCGCGCCGCGGCCGTGGGTGGACGAAGCCGGCGGGCTCTGCGTCCGCCCCGTCCTCACGATCACGCTCGCGGCCGACCACCGCGCGAGCGACGGGCACCGCGGCGGGCTGTTCCTCACCGAGATCGCGCGGGGTCTCAAGCAACCGGAGACGATTCGATGACCCGAGAGGCTCTGCGCGCCGCGATCGACGCGGCCCTTCGCTCCGTGGCGCCCGAGAGCGACCCGGCTCGACTCGCGGACGACGCGGATCTGCGCGAGACGCTCGACCTCGACTCGATGGACTTCCTCTCCTTCGTGGTCGCGCTCCACCGCGCGACGGGTGTGGACATCCCCGAGCGGGACTACGCGCGCCTCGCGACGCTGGAGGGCGCGGTGCAGTACCTCGGCCCGCGCGTCCCCTCAGGCTGACGGTCCGGCCTCACCGTCGGCGCCGGGGGCGCGGCGCGCGCGCTCGAGGGCCTCGCGCAGCGCTGGGGGTACGGGCGTCGACTCGTGGGTGCCGGGCACCACGGAGACATAGGTCACGGTCGCGGCGCACGCGGGCCTCCCTTCCACACTGGCGCGGAACGACAGCGAGAAGGACTTGTTGCCGAGGTGCTCCGTCGCGACCTCGATCCGGACCTCGTCGTCGAAGCTCGCCGGCCCCCGCCACTCGAGCACGGCGCGCACGACCATCACGTCGAACACCGGGCGGTCGAAGAACGCAGTCTTCGGATCGAAGCCGAGCGCCTCGTAGAAGCGGGTCGTCGCGTCGTCGAAGTACGTGAGCCAGTGTGCGTTGAAGACCACGCGCTGCGCGTCGACCTCGGCGTAACGCGGGCGCACGACGTGGACGAAAGGCGTGAGCATCGGACGAGCAGCGTACCCGCGCCGGGCGACCGCCGCGACGCGCGCGAGGCCCGGACCGCGCCGATCCCGGGCGCCCACCCGGCTCCCCGCGCCCCGATCTCGATGCTAGGTCCCCCCCGATGCACACACGCGCCATTTACGGGGCCCTCGGGGTGTGGCTCCTCGCCCACTGCTCGCCCGCTCCGCCGCCGCGCGCTCGGGCCGCCGCGCCGCCCGTTGCGACCGCGGCGGCCCCGTGCCCGCCGAGCGCGGCGCCGCCCGCAGCCGCGAGCGACGCGCCGGTCAGCGCCGCGCCGCCCGCCGCGCTGGTCCTCGATGGGACGCCCGCCGTCCCGGCCGCCCTCCGCGATCGCCTCGGGCGCTACCTTGAGACCCGCGCCGCGCCGCTCGCGTCGCTCTCGGACGACGGGCGCGCGGTGCTCGTGACGACGCGCTTCGGCCAGACGGCGCAGACGCACCTCGTCCGCGCGCCGCTCGGCGCCCGGACCCAGCTCACCTTCGGTGGGGAGCCCGCGTCGCGCGCGTCGTTCGTGCCGGGCCGCGCCGACGCCATCGTGTTCGCCACGGACGCGGGGGGCAACGAGCAGTTCCAGCTTCATCGGCAGGACCTCGCGACCGGCGAGGTCCGGCTGCTCACGGACGGCAGGAGCCGCAATGAGTCCTACGCCTGGGCGTGGGACGGCTCGCGGCTCGCCTACTCGAGCAACGCCCGCAACGGGCGCGACATGGACGTGTGGTGGAGCGACGGCAAGTCGGCGTCCGCCTCGCGGCTGTTCCTCGAGCGCAGCGGGCACTGGACGCCCCTCGAGCTGTCGAGGGACGGCAAGCGCCTGCTCCTGCAGGAGTACGTCTCGATCAACGACTCTCGCATCTTCCTCGCGGACACCGAGACGGGCGCCGTTACGCGGATCACGCCCGAGGCTCCCGTCGCGGCGCACCGCGCCGCCGCCCTCGATCCGAGCGGCCAGCGCCTGTGGCTCACCAGCGATCGCGCGGGCGAGTTCAACGAACTCTACGAGGTCGACCTCTCGAGGCCGGAGGCGCCGTGGCGTCCGCTCTCCCGTCACGTGAGCTGGAACGTCGAGGCGGTGGCGCTCTCGCCGGACGCCCGCTCGCTCGCCTTCACCACGAACGAGGACGGCTACTCCGTGCTCCGGATCCTCGACACCGCGAGCCGGCGCGATCGTGTCGTCGCCGGGGTCCCGCGAGGCGTGATCTCGGGGCTCCGGTTCGCGCGTCGGGCGAGCGTGCTCGGCTTCACCTTCTCCAGCGCCACCACGCCAGGCGACGCCTACACGTACGACCTCGGGCGCGGCCGCGTCGAGCGGTGGACGGAGAGCGAGCTCGGCGGCCTGCCGCGCGAGCGCTTCGCCGAGCCGACGCTCGTGCGCTTCCCGAGCTTCGACGGCCGATCCATCCCCGCCTTCTACTACGCGGCGAAGGGCGCCGGCCCGCGCCCGGTCGTGGTGTGGATCCACGGTGGCCCGGAGGCGCAGGCCCGCCCCGAGCTCTCCGCGCTCATCCAGTACCTGGTCGCCGAGAGCGGCATCAGCGTGCTCGTCCCCAACGTGCGCGGCTCGGACGGCTACGGCAAGACCTATCTCCAAGCGGACGACGGGGTGAGGCGTGAGGACAGCGTGAAGGACATCGGCGCCCTCCTCGACTGGGTGGCGACTCGTCCGGAGCTCGACGCGAAGCGCGTCGCGGTGATCGGGGGCTCGTACGGTGGGTACATGGTGCTGGCGTCGCTCGTCCACTTCGGCGAGCGGCTCGCCGCGGGCGTCGACGTGGTCGGCATCGCCCACTTCGTCACCTTCCTCGAGAACACGAGCGCGTACCGCCGCGACCTGCGCCGCGCCGAGTATGGTGACGAGCGCGACCCGGCGATGCGCGAGCACCTCACGCGGATCTCGCCCGCCACAAACGCCGCGCGCATCCGGCGGCCGCTCTTCGTGGCGCACGGGCAGAACGACCCTCGCGTCCCGGCCTCCGAGGCGGAGCAGATCGTGGCCGCGGTGCGCGGCGCCGGCCAGGAGGTCTGGTACATGCTGGCGCGCAACGAGGGGCACGGCTTCACGAAGAAGGAGAACCGCGACACCTTCTCGCTCCTCGCCATCCTCTTCCTCGAGAAGCACCTGGGCGTGATCCCGCGGTGAGCCCTCCCCAGGCGCCCCGGAGCTCGCCGCTCGCACCCGATGGCGTCGTCACCGTCGCGGTGCTCGACGCCGTCCGCGGGCTCGGCGCCGAGCCGTACCGCCGCCTCGCGGGGGGCGATCCGTCGCCGTTCCTCCGCTACGAGTGGCTCGACGCCCTCGAGCAGACGGGCTGCGCGGTGCCGGATCTCGGGTGGCTGCCGGCCCACCTCGTGCTCCGCCGCGGAGACTGCGTCCTCGGGTTCGCGCCCGCGTACCTGAAGGGCAACTCGGACGGCGAGTTCGTGTTCGACCACGGCTGGGCGCGGTTCGCCGAGGATCGCCTCCGCATCGATTACTACCCGAAGCTCCTCCTCGCGGTGCCCTTCACCCCGGCGACGAGCGAGCGGCTGCTGGTCGCTCCCGGAGAGGATCCGGAGCTGCTCCGAGCCGCGCTCGCTCGCGCGCTGCCGCCGCTCACGGAGTCGCTCGGGGCGTCGGGCGCGCACGTGCTCTTCACCACCGTCGAGGACCAGCGCGCGCTCGCGGGCGCCGGACTGATCGAGCGCCACGGGGTCCAGCTCCACTGGCGCAACGAGGGGTATCGCACCTTCGACGAGTTCCTCGCGCGGTTCTCCTCCAAGAGGCGCGTACAGCTCAAGCGGGAGCTCGCCGAGGCCGAGCGCACGACGCGGCTCGAGCGGCTGGACGGCGCTGCGGTGCTGCGCGAGGGGCTCGCCGGCGTGGTGTTCGAGCTCTACCTCGCGACCGTGGAGAAGTTTCCGTGGGGGCGGCAGTACCTCACGCGCCGGTTCTTCGAGGTGGTGTGCCAGACGATGCCCGAGTCGGTGCTGGTGGTGCTCGCGCGCGACCGGGCGAGCGAGCGCCCCATCGCCATGGCGTTCTCGCTCGTCGGTGGAGGCGGGCTCTACGGGCGCTACTGGGGCGCGCGCGAGGAGCGGCCGTTCCTCCACTTCGTGGTCTGTTACTACGAGGGGGTCCGCCACGCGATCGAGCGCGGCCTGCGCGTGTTCGAGCCGGGCGCGGGCGGCGAGCACAAGGGCCCGCGCGGCTTCGAGGCGACCGTGACGCGGAGCGCACACCACCTGCGGGACCGTCGCCTCGCCGCGGCGGTCGCGGACTTCTGCCAGCGAGAGCGCGCCGCCGTCACCGAGCACGTGGCGCGAGCGGCGTCGCCGTTCGCGCACCCGCCCGCGGGAAGCTCCGGGGCCGGCGGAGCGTAGCCGGGGAGCAGTGGACCGCCGCGATCGAAGAACCCCGGCCCCGGGGCGCCTGCCCGAGGCGGTGTGCCGCGGCGCCGCCAGGCGGTAACCGGATGCGCGCCTTGACGCGCGAGGCTCGACGCAGGTATCTGCGAGGGCGGAAGCAGGAGGCTCGAATGACGAAGACCACGCTCACGGTGGCGGTCGCGCTGACGCTGGGGACGCTGCCGGCCGGCTGCAAGACGGCCAGCCTGACGGACGCCGGGGCGAAGGTCGCGGCGAGCCGCAACCCGCCGCCCCCGGGCTGCCAGTCGCTCGGCTACCTCACCGGCAAGGGCGGCGGGACGTTCGGCGGAGCGTGGGTGTCGAACGAGGATCTCATCGAGTACGCGCTGAACGACCTGCGGAACCAGGCGGCGGAGCTCGGCGCGACCCTCATCCAGCACGACCCCCCGACCCTCGGCCAGGGCGACGGCACCACGACGAGCGTCACCATCACGGGCACCGCGTACCGCTGCCAGTGAGCGCCCGCGCGGAGAAGGCGAGCTGAGCCGGAGCCGTGGTCGGAGGGTGGGCAGAAGCGCGAGTACGCTCCACACCCATGACGAGCCGTGACGCCCCCGCTCCGGCCGCGCGCGCTCGCGGCGGTGCGCCTCGGAGCGTGCGGGTCGGGCGCGCCGAGCTCGTGCAGGTCGACTGCCTCGACTGGCTGGCGGCGCGCGAGCCGTGCTCGATCCACGCCGTCGTGACCGACCCCCCGTACGGCGTGCGGGAGTACGGTGAGCGCGAGCTCGGCAAGCTCCGGGCGGGGCGCGGGGGGGTGTGGCGCATCCCGCCGGCGCTCGGCGGGCACGTGCGCCGCCCCGTCCCGCGGTTCACGACGCTCACGCCCGCCGAGCGCCGCGCGATGGCCGAGCATTTCGCCGAGTGGGCTCGCCGGCTCCTGCGCGTCCTCGTGCCGGGCGCGCACGTCTTCGTGGCGGGCAACCCGCTCGTCTCGCACCTGGTGCAGGTCCCGCTCGTCGAGGCCGGGTTCGAGAAGCGGGGCGAGATCGTCCGCCTCGTGCAGACGCTGCGCGGCGGCGACCGCCCGAAGAACGCGCACCAAGAGCTGGCCGACGTGACGGTGATGCCGCGCTCCGCGTGGGAACCTTGGGGGCTCTTCCGTAAGCCCTGCCAGGGGACCGTGCGCGACAACCTGCATCGGTGGGGCACGGGCGGCCTCCGGCGCGAGTCGCCCGCGCGCCCGTTCACCGACGTGATCCCGTGCGGCCCGACGCGCCCGGCAGAGCGGCGCCTGGCGGACCATCCGTCGCTCAAGCCGCAGGCGTTCGTGCGCCGCCTCGTGCGCGCGGCCCTCCCTTTCGGCGAGGGCGTGGTCCTGGATCCGTTCCTGGGAGGCGGCTCCACCGTCGCGGCGGCGGAGCACCTCGGCTACGCGAGCATCGGCCTCGAGCTCGATCCCGAGTACTTCGCGCTCGCCTGCCGAGCCATCCCGGAGCTCGCGGCGCTCGACGCGCCGGCGCGGTGAGGCGGCGGACGGCGAGCGGGCGCAGGCGGCGCGCGGCGGCCCGAGGCCAGCGCGCACGTCGGTTCTCCCAGGCCCGTTGCGCCGCTCGCGGCGTCCGGCGTAGGGTGGGCTCCGCGAAGGAGTCGTTTGGGAAGCGCGGACGACGGAGAGCAACACCCGCAGGGCGACGCCGCGCCCCGGCGTACGTTCACGGCCGAGTGCAGCCGGTGCGGGGCGCCCCTCACCGTCACGCGCTTCCAGCGCGAGGCGGTGTGCGACCACTGCGGGGCGACGGTCTTCGTCGACGAGGCGGCGGTGCCGCGCGCTCGGTTCGCTCGGGCGCTCCGCGCGTGGGACGAGGGCGCGACGCGCGCCCACGGGGCGGAGCGCTGCGTCTGGATCGCGGACCGGCCGTGGGCGATCGGCCGGCGGATCGGGGTCGGGCGCCGCTGTGAGGTGTGGGCGGCGACGCTCGCGCGAGATCCCACCGAGCGGGTGGTGGTGAAGGTGCTCGCGGCCGGCGCGGACGCGGTCGCGGCCCAGCGCCTCCAGCACGAACAGCGAGTGCTCGAGGCGCTCGTCGCGTCGGAGGCGCCCGGCGCGCACCACCACGCCCGCCGGCTCCCCGCCGTCGTCGGTGCCGGCGTCGTGGCGGGCGCGGCGTCACCGCTCGAGGGCCGCAGCGCGCTCGTCCTGCGCTGGTGCGCGGGCTTCGTCCACACCCTCGTCGACGTGCGGGAGCACTACCCGGGAGGCGTCCTCGCCGAGCACGTGGCGTGGATGTGGCGCCGGGTCCTGGAGTCGCTCGCGTTCGCGCACGCAGCCGGCTGGGCGCATGGCGCCCTCGAGGCGGCGCACCTGCTCGTGCACGCGAAGGATCATGGGGTGCTGCCGGTCGCGTGGGGGGCCGCGGCCCCCGCGACCCCCGAGGCGCGCGCGGCGGACGCGCGGGCGGCCGCGCTGGCGGTCGCGCAGGTGATGGACGGGGCCGAGGTGCCCGCGGCGATGGCCGCGCTCGTCACTGAGGTGGTGCGCCACCCGGCCGAGCACGCCGACGCGTGGGCGCTGCGCGAGCGCGTGGGCGAGGTCGCCCGCGCGTGCTTCGGCCCCCCCCGGTTCGTGCCCTTCCCCATGCCGGGGTGGGGTTGAGAGCAGCCGTCGAGAGGAGAGCGTCATGGGATTCGGCGATTACAGTCACGAGGCGCACGTCGCGCTGGTCACGCAGCGCGCGGCGAAGGGCGCGGAGGTCTTCGTCCAGGATGCGTGCCATCCGTTGATGAACCCGAAGGGCGTGCGGGCACGCGAGTCGCGGGACTCGCCGGACCACCCGCGCTCGCTCGGCGTCGTGTTCGCGCTCGACGTGTCTGGATCGATGGGCGAGATCCCGCGCCTGCTCGCCAGCCGCGAGCTCCCCTCCTTCATGAAGGTGCTCGAGAGCTGCAAGGTCCCCGATCCCCAGGTGCTCTTCGCCGCCATCGGCAACGCGGGCTGGGATCGCGCGCCGCTGCAGGTCGGGCAATTCGAGTCGACCGCCGATCTGATGGATCGCTGGCTCACCTCGATCTACCTCGAGGGTGGGGGCGGCAACGAGTACGAGTCGTACGAGCTCGCGCTCTACTTCTTCGCGACGCACACCGAGATGGACTGCTGGGTGAAGCGAAAGCACAGGGGCTACCTCTTCGTCACGGGCGACGAGCCCCCGTGGCCCGCCCTGCCCAAGGAGCACGTGGAGGCGGTGCTCGGAGAGCGGCTCGACGCGGACGTGCCGACCCTCGAGGTCGTGGCGGAGCTCCGCCGGACCTTCCATCCGTTCTTCCTCATCCCCGATCCGGGCCGGCGCGGCTGCGAGCGCGTGTGGCGCGATCTGCTGGGCGACGCCGTGATCTGCATGGAGACGCCCGAGGACACCTGCTACGTGGCGGGAGGCGCCGTCGCGCTGGGCGAGGGCGTAGCGCGCGATCTCGACGCGCTGGCGCGGTTGCTCGAGGCGGCTGGCGCGACGCGAGAGCGCACGGCGCGGGTCGTGCGTACGCTCGGGCCGTACGCGGCATCGCTCGACCGGGATGGCGCCCCGCCGCCCCCCGCGCGGTGAGCGCTCCCGCGGCGTTCGCGGTCGTCGATCTCGGGTTCGGCGACGCCGGCAAGGGGCACGTCGTCGACTGGCTCGTGCGGCGCGCTCGGGCCGGGCTCGTCGTGCGCTTCAACGGGGGCGCGCAGGCGGGGCACACCGTGGTGCTCGACGACGGTCGCGCGCACACCTTCTCCCAGCTCGGGGCGGGGACGTTCGTGCCCGGTGTCCGCGCGCACCTCGGGCCCGAGGTCGTCGTGCACCCGACGGCGCTCGCCGCGGAGGCGCGCGCGCTCGCGGCGACCGGGGTCCTCGACGCGCTCGACCGCCTCTCGATCGACGCGCGCTGCCGGCTCGTGACGCCCTTTCACCAGGCGCTGAACCGCCTCCGGGAGCTGGCGCGCGGGGCAGCCCGCCATGGGAGCTGCGGCGTCGGGATCGGCGAGGTCGTCGTCGACTCGCTCGCCCACCCCGACGAGGTGCTCACCCCCGCGCGGCTGCGGGATCGCACGCAGGCCGCGCGGGTGCTCGCGCGGGTCCGCGAGCGCAAGCGCGCCGAGGCCGCGGCGCTCCCGCTCGCGGGGGCGCCCGGCGGAGCGCTCGCGCTCGAGCGACGCGTGCTCGACGATCCAGGAGTGACGGAGCGCTGGCTCGAGGCCGCCGTCGCCGCCCTCGCGCCCGTGCGCGTCGCCCAGCCGGGCGAGCGGCCCCCGGGCGCCGCAGACGGCCCGCTGGTGTTCGAGGGAGCCCAGGGGCTCCTGCTCGACGAGCGCTTCGGCTTCCCACCCCATACCACTTGGGGGGACTGCACCCCGGCCCGAGCGCTCGCGCTCCTGGCCGAGTGGGGCGACGCCCGTGACGTCGAGGTGATCGGCGTGCACCGCGCCTACCACGTGCGGCACGGCGCGGGGCCGCTGCCCACGGAGACGGACGCCCTCGGGTGCCTCGAGGAGCCCCACAACGCAGCGGGACCCTGGCAGGGGCGCTTCCGCCGCGGCTGGCTCGACCTCGGGCTCCTCGGCGCGGCGCGGGCCGCGCTCCCGCGCCTGGACACCGTCGCCTGCACCCACCTGGACGCGCTCGACCGCCCGCTGCCGTGGCGCGTCGTCGCCTCGTCGGGTGAGGTGGGCCTCCCTGCCGACCCCACCCGTCGCCGCGCCGCGCTCCTCGCCCACCTGGAGGACGCGCTCGACCGCCCCGTCCGGGTGAGGAGCCACGGCCCGCGAACGGCGGACGTGGCGCTGGCATGAGCGTCGCGGCGCCGGGGGCGGTGCTGCCCCGCCGTAGATCAACCATCGTCCACCCCTCGGGTCATGGTGGACGAGAACGTCTCCTGCAGCGCCGCGGCAAGCCCGTCCACTTCGGCGACGATTCCTGTGAGGGCTGCGGCGCGCGGGTGAGCGAGGATCGGCGAGACGCGCTGTGGGAGCGCATCGAGGCGTTCAGCTCGGAGGCACGCGCCCACCGGAGACCCGTCCGCGGCGCGCGGGCCGTGACCCTGGTGCTCTCCGTGTCGTCCCTCGTCGGCGGGGTCATCGCGTTCTGCCTCACCCGGGAGAAGGCCGCGTTCGAGAGCAGCCAGCTCATCGGCATGCGACGAGACGCGGTGCGCCCTACCGCGATCGAAGGCCGTCAGCTCACGGTCGGTGAGCTCCGGCAGGTGCTCGAGCTCGAGCCCTACCTCGTGCTGGGTCTGAACCTGGCCGTCGCCGCCGCGATGGCGGGGCTCTCCTCCTCTGGGGGAGCGCCGGCCCCTCCTCGCCATCATCGGCGCGCTGGCCGTCTTCGTCGCCGTGAGCGCCGCGTCGTTCATCGTCGACCCCGTGACGCCCGTCGAAGGACGCTTCATCGAGGTGATCGCCGTCGTCGCGCTCGTCCAGGGGCTCCGTTCGGCGCTCGCCGCGCGCGGGATCGAGCGGTCACTTGCCCAGCAGCGCCCCTGGCTCGAGCGACCGGCTGCCCTGGGTGGAGTGCCCGGAGACGCGCCCGCGCGGTGTGCCCTGTCGTGGCCGCGTTCGGCGTCGCCTCCCGCGAGGACGTGCTCTCCGGGCTACGTCGAACCGGCCTCCGCTGGCGCGCCTGGGGCCGGGCGCTCGTCGCCGGCTCGGCGTGGCTCCTGGTGCCGAGCGGGCACTTCGAGCCGCACGCCGCGCGCGGGTCGCCGGGGGTCGCTCGCTGGTTCCGAGCCGCTTCGTTGGCGGCTCGGCCCTCGGTTGGCCTCGCCGCGGCATCGGGAGCCTCCTGCCCGGGATGGTGATCCACGCTGCCCGGAGCGCTCTCGTGCTGCTGCGCGAGCCGTTCCCAGGCTGAGCTCGTGCGCTCGGCGCGGCCGCGCGTCTCCCGCGCCCGAGGCGGGCTGCGCCAGCACTCGAAAAGTCCGTCGCCGCGAGTCGTCATGCTCGACGCGGAGCGCCATCGCGCTCGGCGCCACGCAGGCGAGCCTCACGACCGTTGCGGAGCGGGCGCGCGCCGGTAGACTCCCTGCCATGGAGCGCCGGGAGCGAGGTCGTGGTTTGGCTCGTTGGGGGCTCGCCCTCGTGGCGGTAATCGCCGCGGCCACGGGGAGCTGTTCGTCCGCGAGCGGAGGCGGCGGGACGGGCGGGTTCGGGAACCAGGGAGGGGTAGGCAACGCGGGGAACGCGGGGGGCACGGCGGGGGGCGGAGGCGTCGCTGCGGGCGGCGGAGGCGGTGTCCCGCCGAGCGGTGGCTCGGGCGGTTCGATCCTCCTCGACGCCGGGGGCGGCGGGGGCGGCGTGGAGCCAGACGCCCAGTGCTCCAGCGTGGGGCAGGTGGCGAAGCCCACGCTGAAGCCGGCGGACATCATCTGGGCGGTCGACACCTCGGGCAGCATGGTCGAGGAGGCCGCCGCCGTGCAGCAGAACCTGAACGGGTTCGCCCAGCAGATCGTGGCGAGCGGGATCGACGTGCACGTCATCATGCTCGCGACGTGTCCGTTCTGGATCTTGCCCGGGATCAGCGTCGCGCCGCCGCTCGGCACCGGCCAGCCGTGCCCCAACGACACCAACCTCCCCGGCTACTTCCACCAGGCGCTCCCCGGCGTGCAGAGCACCGATGGCATGAAGGTGCTCTACAACCAGTTCCCGAACTACCGCCCGCACCTGCGCGCCAATTCGCTCAAGTACGTCGTCATCGTCACCGACGACGAGGCGGGCGACTTCCCGCCCGGCGTGACCGGCGCGAACTTCGTCCAGCAGTTCACGGCGCTCGATCCGATCCTGCAGGGGGCCTCCGGGCAGCCCGCGTGGTCGATGAGCGGGGTCTACGCGTTCACGATGTGCGCGAACGCCGCCAACGTCGGGACGACCTGGGCCAACGCGATCCAGCAGACGGGCGGCGTCGCGACGGACATCTGCGGCTGCACGACGCCGCAGGGGTGCGCCACCCAGTTCCAGCAAATCACGAACCAGCTCGCGACCAAGATCGTCGAGGGCGCGCAGGCGCTCGACTGCGAGTGGACCATCCCGGTGCCGCCCGCCGGCCAACAGCTCGACCCCGGCAAGGTGAACGTCGAGCTGATCGACACGACGAACGGGATCCAGACGAAGTTCTACAAGGTCAGCGACGCGGCGTCGTGTGATCCGGTCCTCGGCGGCTGGTACTACGACGACAACACCACGCCGACACGAGTCATCGCCTGCCCCCAGAGCTGCACGCAGATCAAGGCCGTCGCGACGGGCAACGTCAACGTGCTCTTCGGCTGCGCCACCGAGACGATCCCCGAGTAGGTCGCCGCGCCCGCTAGCGCCCGCCCGCGGCGCTCGCCGCGCCCCGGCCCGCGCGACCTGGCACGCACCCGAGCGCCTGTTCAGCGCCGCGCCGGTCGGCTTCGCGCACCCTTTGGCCCGCGCGGGCGAGTTGGGCGTACGATGGACCCCGGGTCATGCTGTCGCCTGAAGCCGAAGACGCGCTCTCGCTCCTCACCGAGGCGCTCGACGCCGAACCCGACTTCGAGAGCGCGCTCTTCGCCTACTGGCAGGCGGGGCCACACGCCGCCCAGACCCACCTCGGCGAGTCGCTCGGCGGCGAGCGCCGAGCCGCGGCCGAGCGACTCCGGCGCGAGCTCCCGGCCGTCACTCAGGCCGAGGACGTGGTCGCCGCGCTCGGCCGGGTTTTCGCGCTCCCCGAGGGCGCTCCGGCGCTCATCTGGCTCGCGGCGACCGCAGGCCGGCGCGACATCCACGTCACGCCCGCGCTGGCGATCGCGGCGGCCTATCCGCAGTGGCACTCGAGGGTGGTCGCGGCGGCCCACGAGCGGGTGGTCAGCGGTCCCCTACACGACGCGCTCCCTTGCGCTCCCCTGCTCGGCGACGGCGTGGCGCTCTCCTACCCCGAGAACTCGACGGCGCGCGCGCGCCTCGAGATTCTGATCTGGGAGGCGGGCGCGAGCGCGCTCGAGGTCCCCGGGTTCGGCAATTGGGTGTTCTCCTCGCCGTCGACGTTCGACGCCCTGATCCGCACGCCGTCGCGTGGGGCGCTCCGGGGCCGCGTGCTCGCGGCGCGCTGTCTCGAGATCAGCGTCGGCAGCCTCCCGCCCACGGCAGACCCGCAGATCGTGGGCGACACGCTCCAGGTGCTGCAGCCGCTGCTCCTGCATCCCGAGCCGCTCGTCTGGGTGCACGCCGCGCGCGCCCTCGGGCGCCTCACCGGGCAGCTCGAGCAGCTCGAGGGGAACCTGCTCGACTGGGCGCTCGGCGACTCGTTCGTGCTGCGGCAGCGGGCGGTCACCGCCTTCGCGTCGCTGCCGGCCTCACGTCTCGGGATGCTCGGCGGCCAGCTCGTGCAGATCCTGAAGTCGCGCGACGACGAGCACTGGGCCCTGGCGGCGATCGCGGCGGCGACCCCCTATCTCTATTTCGAGCGCCGCCCGATCTGGGACATGCTCGCGTCCCGCGTGCTCGCTGGTGGAGGCGGAGCCGTCGCCGCGCGCGCGCTCGCCCGAGGGCTCGCGGCGCTCTTTCGCCGTGGCTACGGCCGCGAGGAGATCGAGGGGCCGTTCCGCGCCCTGCGCGAGATGGCGCGGCGCGCCGAGCCCGCGTCCGTCGAGGACGCCCGCCGTTGGATCGAGGTGATCGCCACCACGGACCCGGTGGACGGCGCCGAGCGCGACCCGCTCGATCTCGAGCTCGGCCTCGAGAACCTGGTGCGGGTCGCCGCGCAGTACGACGACGAGGAGGCGGACGCGCGGGCGGCGCGCTTCGCGGCGGGCCTGTCCACGGCGCTCGGGGAGGCGCGCCGGCTGGCGATCGGCGACGGGCGGCTCCGCGAGCGCGCCGCGGCGATGAACGCGCTCGAGGGGTGCGCGCGCTCGCTCGCGCTCCGGCTCTGGGCGCCGCTGCTCGCGACCCGCCCCCACGGCTCCCCGCTCGCCGAGCCGAGCCTCGAGGAGACGTGGAAGACGGTCTCGCGCGTGCCCGCCGAGATCCTCGATCTCGTCAACCAGCGGCGCGCCGCGGGGAGCGAGGACCCCGCCGCCGACGTGCAGCTCGAGTCCCTCGCCATCCGCCTCGGCGGCTACGCGCTCGACGCGTGCGGCGCCGCCACGGATCTGGGCCCCGGCCGCGGGCCGACCGCGCACGACACCTGCCTCTGGCTGCGCAAGCTGGACGGCCTGGTCGACGGCTCGCGCGAGCTGCCGCCGGCGCTCGAGGGCGCGCTGTCGTCCCTCTTCTGGCGGGTGGTCGACACCACGCGAGGTACGGCGCTCGGCGAGGTGGACGACGTGGAGTGGCTCGGGCCGTTCGCGGCGTGGTGGGCCCTCGTCATCGATCGACCCGCGGTGCTCACCAAGCTCACGACGGCGCTCCCCATGATGTCGCCGGCGGCGCTCACCACCTGCTGCGATCGGGCCGAGGTGCTGCGCACCGTGGTCGCCTCCGGGGAGCCGGATGGCGCGTGGGGCGACGACGCCGCGGCCGCGCTCGCGTCCCTCCACGCAGACAAGACCGAGCTCTCGGTCGCGCTCGCGGGGCTCGCGTCGGCGCTCGCCGAGTTCTCGCTGGCGGCGGGTCCCAAGCCGGAGCTGGACGCGCTCTGCGTCCTGCTCGTGCACGCGGCCGATCGTCTCCACGCCGCGCTCGCCGATCCAGTGAAGGCGCTCCATCCCGCCGGTGCGGACGCGGACGACCCGCCGTCCCGCGTCGCGAGCGTGAACGCCCCGCGCGTCGCGGGCCTGGTCGCGCGCGCCGTCCGCGGGCGCGATCTGGCGATGGTGGACGTGTGGCTCGCATCCCTCGGGCCGGTCACCTCCGGCCTGGTGGAGGAGGCCCTGAGCGGAGCGCTGCGCCGGACACCGCCGCCGCCGCCTGGGGCGCGCAAGCGCGAGGCCAAGCTCATCGAGGGCTACGAGCTCGTCAAGGCGCTCGGCGAGGGCGGGATCGGCTCGGTGTGGCTCGTCCGCAAGCCGGGCGCCGATCGGCTATTCGTGCTGAAGATCCCGAAGGCCGACGCGCTCGCCAGCGCCACCGACGTGGAGCGCGAGGGCATCATCGCCTCCTTCGTCGAGGAGGCCAAGGCGCTCGCGGGCCTCTACCACCCAAACGTCGCCAACATCATCGATCGGGGCGTCTCGGAGGGCATGCCGTACCTCGTCCTCGAGTACCTGATCGGCGCCGACCTCAAGCAGTACTCCTCGGCGAAGCTGATGACGCTCTTTGAGCTGCGCCAGGTGGTGCTCGAGTCGTGCGCGGGGCTGGCCGCGCTGCATGGCGCCGGCCTCGTGCATCGGGACATCAAGCCCGCCAACATCTGGCTCCGCCTCCCGCTCGCGGGCGGGGAGCGCTTCGACCCGCACAAGCACCGAGATCCGGCGGTCGTGCCGCCGCTCTCTTCCGTGGTGATCGACTTCGGCATGGTGCGCGCGATCCGCGTGCCGCCGGAGGTGGGCGGCCGCTTCGTGGCGGGGACGGCGGGCTACATCGCGCCTGAGCAGGTGCTCGATCCGGTCGAGCTCGACCCGCGCGCGGATGTCTACGCGCTCGCCGGCACGATCTACAACGTCACCACCGGCCGCGCGTTCTTCGACGAGATCGAGAACCCACGGGACCGGATCATCGCGCACATGCGCACCGATCCTTTCGAGGACCCGGAGCGTCTCCGCGCCTTCCCCGCCGGCGTGGCGCGCGTTCTCCGAGCGGCTACGGCGATCGATCCGGCCGCGCGCCCCCACCCGCTCGAGCTCGGGCGGGAATTCGTCGCGGCGCTCTGAGTTGGGTTTGGGGGGGGCTCACGCCATCCGCCGCGGGGCCCGACTCGCGGCCCGCGAACGGCGCGGTCCCGGCGGCTCACCGCGTCAGCGACCACTGGATTGCGCCACCGTCGAGGCGTACGGTGTGCAGGTCCGCCTGGATGTTGACGTTAGTGAATTGCTGATCGGCGAAGTAGCGTGAGACGAAGGCGCGGGCCTTCGGCGACAGGGACGGAAGGTCGTCGAGCACGCTTCGGGGCACTTCCAGCGCGCCGTTGCGCGCTCGCGCCTGCTCCGTGAGCCCACGGGTGTGGATCTCCGTCAACCGGATGGGTTCGGTGGAGTGGAGCACGAGGTCGATGTAGTCGGTGGCGGTCAGGTGCACTCGCAGCGCGGCCGGCGAGCAGTAGAGGTTGTAGTCGAGCAGTTCGGCGGCAAAATCCGCGGTAGAGACGCCGCCGCTGGGCACGGCGCCGTCGAGTTGTGGGAGTTGCCCCAGGTTCCAGCCGAACGAGAGATCATCGGACGCGCCCAGGTCTCGATCACTGGTGTCACCGGCCGGGCTCTCGATGAAGTGGCCGAGGATCGGAAGCGAGGTGACGTGGAACACCCATCCCGCAGTGGCAGGATCAGCGATGTCACGCTCGAAGTAGCCCGTCTGCCCGTTCGCGTCGAGCCCCTCGACCCGGAGGATGCGATGCACGCAGTTCTTGCCGGTCTTGTGGATGCTGAGCGTGTCGGTGATTCGTCCGTCGACCTTCGGCTGCTGGACCCACGCGGCTGAAGGCAGTTGGACCACCGGGTTCGGCACGGAGGATTGATCGTAGTACGAGTAGCTCCAGAAGAGCGTGTTCGAACCGCCGATGTCGAAGTCCCAGTGGCGGGTGTAGATGTCGCCGTACTTGTTCATGACTGCGGTCGTCGACCCGCTCGTGCTCATCGCGCGCGCGCGGAAGCGGCCGCGCCTGGGGCCGCAAACCTCCGAGCCGAAGTCGGCCGGCAGCCACGCGTCATTGAACGCGATCTGCTGCCCGCCACCCCGCAGGACCACGACATGAGCGCATGTGCTGGAGCCAACTGGGAACAGGTGGCCGGCCGGATCGGTGTAGTTCTCGTCCTCTTCGGCGGAGGCGACCGACTTGTCCCACTTGATCGAGTCGATCGGGAGGTAGTTCTGCGCCCCGCTCGCGAACGGGAACCCGCGATACTCCTGCCACCTGAAGCCGGAAGGATCTCCCAGAGCGCCTGCCATCTCGTAGAGCTTACGTGCGGAGTTGACGGCCATGAGGAACCGATCGTCGAGGGCGATGCCCACCACGTCGCCAGCGAGCCCGGCGGGCAGGTTGACAACGCGCTCCCAGTTGCTCTGCAGCCCGGTGCGCTCCGCGTTGGCCCGGATGTAGATCTCGCGGTTGGCGACCACCGCGTAGTAGCGGCTGTTGAACGAGCGGAGGTTGGTGCGGAAATGGACGCGGTCGGGAGCCTGCGCGATGTCGGTCAGGTGCTCATCGGTGGGGGCGGGTAGCGAACCGCCGTCGAACTCCGCGTCCGTCGTGACCGCGTCGGGCTCGGGAGCGTCCCACGCGGCGTCCTGCGACCCGACGGCGTCCCGCGACGCGGCGGCGTCGGTCGCGCCGTCGTAGGCGCCGGCGTCACGCGCCGGTGCGCCGGACGTGCCTCCGGCGTCGCCACACCCCGACATCAGGGCGAGCAGCAGCCCGAGGCCGCCCAGCCGCATCGCGCGGCTCCGTTCACGCTCGACCACGGTATCAGGCATCACGGTGCCTACGGTATCCAACCCGAACGCGCGCGACCACCGCGGCGCTTCGCGAG
>JADLEQ010000048.1 GCA_020846005.1 Polyangiaceae bacterium | reverse complement strand
GCGCCTTGCCCTTCTTGCTCTGCACCTTGACCAACGCCGCCGTCAGCGTCGTCTTGCCGTGGTCGATGTGCCCAATCGTGCCGACGTTCACGTGCGGCTTCGTGCGTACGAACTTGCCCTTTGCCATGATCGGGTTCCTGTTTGCTGCTGTAGGTGAAGAGGGGGGCGGTGCGTCGAGCCCACGACCAGGATTGAACTGGTGACCTCGTCCTTACCAAGGACGCGCTCTACCAACTGAGCTACGTGGGCGAAGGGCGGGTCACTCGGTGCGAGGCTCGGAGGGACGGGAGAGAGGCGGGTCGTGCGGAGCGGGAGACGGGACTCGAACCCGCGACGTTCAGCTTGGAAGGCTGACGCTCTACCAACTGAGCTACTCCCGCGGGCGAAGGGGGCGGCTTCTTAGCAAGAGGCGGGCCGCCGCGCCAGCCCCTTCACGGGAGCGGGCGGGGCGAGCTTCGGCCGTGAGGCCGGTGGAGGGTGCTGGATTCGAACCAGCGTAGGCAATGCCGGCAGGTTTACAGCCTGCTCCCTTTGGCCGCTCGGGCAACCCTCCGAAATTATTGGAGTATTCTTCTCTGGTGCGCGTCCGTCTCGAGTTGGGCTGGGTTCGGGGCTCGGTGAAATCCGCTGGGGCTGGCGAGGGGACTCGAACCCCTAACCCCCTGTTTACAAAACAGGAGCTCTACCGGTTGAGCTACACCAGCTCGCTCCGCGCCCGGGAGCCCGGCCGAAGCCGACACGTGGGGCGACGCGCCCGGGCGGACGCGGCCGCTTAGCGCCCTTCGCGCCGACCGTCAAGCTGGTCGCGACGACGCCCTCGCCCCGGGCTAGGACCGGCCCCGGTGACGCGACTCTGCGGCTCCCTCTCGCTCCATCCGGTCGGCCTCGGGGCGGCGATGCACCGCGCGGGCTATGCCGCGCTCGGGCTGGACTACGCCTACGTCCCGTTCGGGATCTCGAGCGCTCGCCTGCCGGCGGCGCTCGAGGCGATGCGCGCGCTCGGCGTGCGCGGGCTCGGCGTGTCCATGCCGTTCAAGCTGGAGGTCCTGCCGCTGCTCGACGCGCTCGACGCGGACGCCGCCAGGATCGGCGCGTGCAACACGGTGGTGAACGACGGCGGGCGCTTGACTGGATACAACACCGACGCGCCGGGCGCGCTCGCGGCGCTCCGGGAGGTGATGGAACCGAGGGGGACGCGGATCGTCGTGCTCGGCGCGGGCGGCGCGGCGCGCGCGATCGTGGTCGGGCTCGCGCTCGCGGACGCGCGCGTGACGGTCGTCAACCGCGATGACGCGCGCGCGTCCGCGCTGGCAGCGGCGGCGAGCGCCGCCACGGGGCGTCGGGTCGAGGCGGAGGCCGCCGGCGGGGGGACGGCCCTCGCGACGGCCGACGCGCTCGTGAACGCGACGTCGGTCGGGATGACGGCGCAGGGGCTCGGGCTGCCGGTGGACGCAGCGCGCCTGCGGCCGTCGCTCGTGGTGATGGACGCGGTGTACGACCCGACCGAGACGCCGCTCGTCGCTGCGGCGCGACACCTCGGCGCGCCGGTCGTACATGGCGGCCGCATGCTCCTCCACCAGGCGGCGGGGCAGTTCGAGCTCTATACTGGCGCGCCGGCGCCGCTCGCCAGCATGGACGCCGCGCTCCGCGCCGCGCTCGCTCCGTGAGACCCGCCCGGACCCCAGAGACGCCTCGACCCGAGCGGGTTCCCCCGGCTCGGGTCGCAGGTCAAGTCGACTAAGGAAGGAGAAAGAACGTTAAGCAAGCGTGGGCCGAGGCCCGAGCAAGGTAGGGCGCCATCCGCGCCTGCCCGCCCTGAGAGCAGCTTCCGTGCCACACCCCACCGCGGCGCAGATCCCGCATGATTCCCGCGATCTTCGTGGCGCGAGCGCTCAGCCCTCCGGCGTGGCCCCCTGGCACCGGTGTCATGGGGGGGAGGTCTCCGAGCCGCCGGCGGTGCTCGGCAGGCCAAACAGGCCCCCGCGAGGCGCCTCCGCGTGGCAGCGGAGGCAGTCGCCGAGCCGCCCCTGCCGCCGGATCGTGGCGTCGGGCGCGAGGACGAGGAAGCGCCAGCCGTCGGCGCCGAGTTCGATCACGTAGACGTCGACCGCGCCCCCGGGGGCGCGGTGGATCGCCGCGGCCGTCGCGCCGTCTGGGAGGCGCCTGCCCGGCGGGAGCCGACGGTACGCGTCGATCAGCTCTGCCGGGAGACGTATCTCGACGTCGACCGCACCGGCATGGTGGCCCGCGCTCCGGAACGGCGGAGCCGCGAGCGTCCATCCCGCGAGCTCGCCGGCGCGCGGCCATCGCTCCGGAGGGCGCGGCCGCGACGACGGCGCGGCGCCCGCGCGCGGTCGCGACCGCGGCGCGTCGCCACGGGGAGTCGCGACGGCGCACGAGGCCGCCGCCACGACCGAGCTCAGCAGCGCAGCGGCGCGCACGTGAGGTCGGATGCTACCATGACGGCATGCGCACGGTCCCGGTCGGCGCCCTGCTGTTGGCCGGCTGCGCCGGGGCGCCGAGCCGCGCCGGGCTGGCCCCCGCCGAGCCGCCGGCAGGCGCCCTGTCGGCGCCGACGCCCCCGCGCCCGCTCGGCCCGCTCGACGACGCGGCGCGCGAGGGCCACGGCTGGCTCGGCGTAGAGCTCGGCGACGGCGAGCGGGGCACCGCCGGCGTGCAGGTGCGCGGGGTCACGCGGGGCTCGCCCGCGGCGCGAGCGGGGCTCCGCGCAGGCGACCTCGTAAGGTCGATCGATGGGCGGACGGTCGCCGCGCCGCGAGAGCTGGTCGAGGCGGTGCGGCGCCGCCGGCCCGGCGAGCGGGTCGCGCTCGGGGTCGACCGGGCGGGCAGCCTCCGCCTGGTCGGCGTTACGCTGGAGCGCTTCCCGGCTCGTGACGAGCTCCTCCACGCCAATTACGTCGGCGCCGCGGCGCCGCCGCTGACCGGCGTGCAGCCGGTCTCGGTCGAGGCGCCGTCGTCCTTGGAGGCTCTCCGCGGCAAGGTGGTCGTGCTGGAGTTCTGGGCGAGCTGGTGCGTGTACTGCCGCGCGCTCGTGCCGGTGCTGAACGGGTGGCGCCAGGAGCTCGGCCCGCTCGGGGTGAGCATCCTCGGGGTCGCGAACGAGCCGTTCCAGGTCGCTGACGCGGCGTCGCGGCGCTTCGGCGTCGAGTACGGCGTCGCCGCCGATCCGACCGGCGCTACGACCGAGGCGTACAGCGCGTACTCGCTGCCGATGGTGTTCGTGATCGACCGGCGAGGTACGGTGCGCGACGTGATCGTCGGTTACGACGAGGCCCGGCTGGCCGAGGCGCGCCGGCTCCTCGATCGGCTCCTCGCCGAGTGAGCGGCCGGCGTCGCGGCCGGCTCGGCGCGCCCCGACCCCGCCCCGGCCGCGGCGCCGGCCGGGGCACGGGCCTCTCGCGCGCCCGGCCTTCCCGCGTGCGCGAGGTTCCACTAACGACGCGCCATGCGTCACGACGACCTCGAACGACTCCGCCAGCAGAGCGCCGCCGGCGGCGCCCCGCGCTACCACGAGAAGAACGCCGAGCAGGGCAAGCTGTTCGCCCGAGATCGCATCGGGCGGCTGGTCGACGCCGGCAGCTTCGTGGAGGACGGCCTGCTCGCGAATGCGCTCGCGGGCGATCTCGCGGCGGACGGCGTCGTGACCGGCCTGGCGACGGTCGGTGGACGCGTGGTCGCGATCTTGGCCAACGACTCGACCGTGAAGGCCGGCAGCTGGGGCCGACGCACCGTGGAGAAGATCTTGCGCATCCAGGAGACGGCGACGCGGCGCCGCTGCCCGCTCTTCTACCTGGTCGACTCCGCGGGAGCGCGCATCACGGACCAGATCGAGATGTTCCCGGGCCGGCGCGGGGCGGGGCGCATCTTCTACAACCAGGTCCAGCTGAGCGGGCAGGTCCCCCAGATCTGTCTCCTCTTCGGCCCGAGCGCGGCGGGCGGCGCGTACATCCCCGCCTTCTGCGACGTGGTCGTGATGGTCGACGGCAACGCCAGCATGTACCTCGGCTCGCCGCGCATGGCGGAGATGGTGATCGGCGAGAAGGTCACGCTCGAGGAGATGGGCGGCGCCAAGATGCACACGAGCGTCTCGGGCTGCGGAGACGTCCTCGTGAAGACGGAGGCCGAGGCGATCGAGTGGGCCAAGCGCTACTTCGCGCTGCTCCCTGCGAGCTTCGAGGAGGCGCCGCCGGCCGTCGCCCCCGCGGCGCCGCGAGCCGGGCTCCGGCCGCTGGCCGAGGTCGTGGTGGCCGACGAGACGAAGTCGTTCGACATGTACGACGTCGTCGACCATCTGATCGAC
Organism: Polyangiaceae bacterium; assembly: GCA_020846005.1. GTDB lineage: Bacteria > Myxococcota_A > Polyangia > Polyangiales > Polyangiaceae > JADLEQ01. The sequence continues at coordinate 172,926 of JADLEQ010000048.1, read as the reverse complement.
GACGGCAGCTTCGTCGAGATCAAGCGCCGCTTCGCCAAGGAGATCATCACCGGCTTCGCCCGCATCGAGGGGCAGACGGTCGGGATCGTCGCCAACCAGCCGAAGCACCTCGGGGGCGTGCTGTTCGTCGACAGCGCCGACAAGGCCGCGCGGTTCATCTGGCTGTGTGACGCCTTCAACGTCCCGCTCGTCTACCTGGCAGATGTCCCCGGGTTCATGATCGGGACGAAGGTCGAGCGGCAAGGGATCATCCGCGCCGGCGCCAAGATGATCGCGGCGGTGAGCGAGGCCACGGTCCCGAAGGTCTGCGTGGTCGTCCGCAAGGCGTACGGCGCGGGGCTCTACGCGATGTGCGGGCCCGCCTTCGAGCCCGACGCGTGCATCGCGCTCCCCACCGCGAGCATCGCGGTGATGGGACCGCAGGCCGCGGTCAACGCGGTGTACTTCAACAAGATCCAGGAGGTCCCCGCGGGCCCGGAGCGGGAGGCGCTGGTGGCGCGGCTCCGCGACGAGTACCGACAGGACATCGACCTCGGCAAGCTGGCGAGCGAGCTCGTCGTCGATGACGTGATCCCGTTCGATCGCCTCCGCGGCGAGGTCGCGGCGCGCCTCGCGCGCTCGCGAGGCAAGCAGCAGCCGCGCGTCGCGCGGAAGCACCTCGTACCCCCGGTGTGAGGCCCGGCGCCGTCGGCGCGGTCCGGCCGCCTCGGCGGGCCCGCGCCCGGCGCGACCGCCGGGGCGACTCAGGGCGCGGGCGGCGGGGAGCTGCGCGCGTCCGTCTTGGCGAGCCGCAGGTACATCTGGGCGCTCTTGTGATCCGGCTCGAGCTCGAGCACGGCGCGGAGCTCCTCGGCGGCGGCGGCGTTCTCCCCGGCGCTCAGGTGCATGACCGCGAGGAGGATGCGCGCCTGGACGAAACGAGGGTTCGCCTCCTTCGCCGCGTCGAGCTGCTCGCGCGCGCGCACCGCGTCGCCGCTGTCGCGGTAGAGGACGGCGAGGCGCGTGCGTAGATCGGCGAACGCGGGGCAGAGCGCGACCGCCCGCTCGAGCTCTCGGATCGCGTCGACGGTCATCCCCACGTCGAAGTACGCCTGGCTCGTCTCGGCGTGCATGTTCGCGATCCGCCCCTTGGCGAAGGGGTCGGCGCGGGGCGCCGAGGCGGGCCCCGATCGGCCTTTGAGCTGGGCGAACAGCGCGCGCGCGGCGTCGTACTTCCCGAGATCGTTGTAGGTGACCATCAGGTTGAGCGCGGCCTCGGTGTAGTTCGGGTTGAGGGCGACAGCCGTCGCGAAGCACTGCTCCGCCTGGCTGAAGTCGCCCCGGCCGTGGGCGATGACGCCCAGCATGTGGTGCACGTCCGCGAACCGGTCCGTCGCGGCGAGCACCTGCCGGAGCAGGTACTCCGCCTTGTCGAGCTCCCCCTTCTGGTAGTGCTCTCGGCCGAGCAGGAGCGTCTGCTTCAGGTGGTCGTCCATGGCGGCGAGTGTCGTCCGGCCTGGCGCGGGCGTCGAGGGCGGGAGCCCGGGCGTGGGGCGCCCCGTGCCGGCGCGCCGGGCGCGTCCGGGTCGCCGTCGCGCGAAGGCCCCCCGACACCCGGCTTGCCGTGATGCACCCTGACTGCTAGCCGCTGGCCCGTGGCGTCGATCCCGGAGCGCCCGGAGCCGCGGCACGTGGGCCGCGTCGTCGACCCGTTGGGGCTCGACGACGCCGGTTCGCCGGAGGCCGAGCCGCTCTTCGAGCCCGCGCCGCCCCACGCGGTGACGGTCGCCGAGCTCGCGCCGCGGGCGCATACGCCCACGCGCGGCAGCGCGGTCCGGGCGCGGCTCCTCGAGCGCGCCGGGCGCACGCCGGCGGGAGTCGGCGACGCCTTATCCGAGCTGAGCGAGGACGCGGCGCCCCCCGCGGACGCGCTCGAGTTCGAGCTCGAGCGCGTCTCGGCGGCCGAGCGCGCCTCCCCAGCGGGCAGGCAGCCGCCTCGGGCGGCGCTGCCGCCGCCGTGGGGGGCGGCGGTCGCCGCGGCGCTCGGCGTCGCGACGGTCCTTGGCTGCGTGGCGGTCGCGAGCCGTATCGACTCGCGCGCACCCTCGCCCGCCGCGAGCGCTGCGCCGCCGCCGCCCGCCCCCGGGGCCGCCGCTCCCGCGCCCGAGGCGACCGTCGCGCGCCGCGCTCGGCAGAAGATCCCGGGCCCATGGCGCATCGCCGACGACGCGAGCCGCGCCGGAGTGAAGATCGTGAAGGGGACGTTCGGGCGCGACGCGTTCCTCTCCGCGCTGACCCAGGCCGGCGTCCCGGCGCGCGAGGCGTACCGCGCTCACGCGGCGCTCAAGGGGCTGCGCAACCTGGACCGCTGCGAGCGCTCGCACGAGTTCGTCGCGCTCCTCGACCGCGCCGAGGGTCGCCTCGAGGCGTTCGAGTACGTAGCCAACAAGGAGGAGATCCACCAGGCGCGCGCGGACGCTGACGGCCGCCTGGTCGGCCGCCGGCTCGACCTCGCCGTGGAGAGGACCCAGCTGAAGGGCGTCATCCAGATCCGGGAGGACGGCTTCGCGCGGGCGGCCGAGCGCGCGGGTTTCGAGCCGGGCCTCACCGCGGCGCTCGGCAAGGCGCTCGACGGCCACGTGGACCTCGAGGGCCTCGCGCGGGGCGACGTGGTCCGGCTCGTGGTGCAAGAGGTCGCCGTCCTCGGGGAATTCTCGCGCTACTCCGGGGTCGAGGCCGTCGAGGTGCGGCCCGCCGGCGGCGGCGAGCCGGTGATCGTCTACTGGTACGCCGGCGAGAAGGAGCAGGGCTGGTTCGACGCGAACGCGCGCGCCCCCTACGAGGGAGGCTGGCGCAAGCCGATCCCGGACGCCCCGATCACCTCGCGCTTCAATCCGAAACGGCTGAACCCCGTGTTGAAGAAGGTCATGCCACACAACGGGACCGATTTCGGCTCGGCGACGGGCACTCCGGTGGGGGCCATCTCGTTCGGACGCGTCACGTCGGTCGGCTGGCAGGGCGCGTGCGGCAACGCCGTGCAGATCGAGCACGCGGGTGAGGTGGAGTCGATCTACTGCCACCTCTCACGCTTCGCCGAGGGCCTGAAGGTCGGCGACCGGGTGAAGCGCCTCGGCCTGATCGGCTACGTGGGCTCGACAGGCCGCTCGACGGGGCCGCACCTGCACCTCGGTGTGAAGCGGCGAGGCGAGTGGATCGATCCGGAGTCGCTGGGCTTCGATCGACAGATGCGGGTGCTGCCCAAGTCGGAGCAAGACGCGTTCGCGAAGCTCCGCGCGCACTACGACGCGCTGCTCGCCGAGCTCCCGCCTCCGCCGCCGCTGCCGCCTCCGGCGGACCGCGCGCCGGCGGAGGCGCGCCCCGCGGCGCCGGAGGAGCCCCCGGACCCGGGCGGCGCGGCGACCGAGCCCGAGCCCGGGCGCGCGCCTCCGAGCCCGAGCCCGCCCGCGCCGCAGACGGGCGCGACGGGCGCGGCCGTCCACCTGACGGACGAGGACCTCCTCCGAGCCCAGGGGTCCACGGACGACGGCGAGATCGACTGACGCGCGCGGCGCCCACGCCCGCGCGTCAGTCCCCGGTCGCGGCGGCACCGGCGCTCGCCGCCGCGCGCGTCGCCTCGGAGGAGGTCTCCACGGAGGCGGCGAGCCGGAGCGTGAGCAGGAAGGTCGAACCCTCGGGGCCCGTACGCTCGACCCGCGCGGCGCCACCGTGGGCCTCGGCGATGTGCTTCACCAAGGCGAGACCGATCCCGCTCCCGCGGACCTTGCGCCCCGCGACCGCGCGACCGCGGACGAACCGCTCGAAGATGCGCTTGGTGTCCTCGAGCGCGAGCCCGGGGCCCTCGTCCGTGACGCGGATCGCCGCCACGTCGCCTGCGGCGGAGACGTCGATCCGGACGATGCGGCCGTCCGGCGCGTACTTGAGCGCATTGTCGAGCAGGTTGATGACCGCGATCTCCAGCGCGCGCTCGTCCACGCGAGATCGCGGCAGCCCGGGCGCCACCGTGAGCTCCAGGAGCTTCCCGTCGCGCTCGAACCTCGGCCGGCAGACCTCGACCGCGCGCGCGACCACGTCCGGGACGCTCGCCTCCTCGAAGTGGTAGGCCGCGCGCCCACGCTCGACCTTCGCGAAGTCGAGCACGTTCTCAATCAACGCGCCCAGCCGCTCGCTCTCGGAGACGATGATGGCGAGGTACTGCTTCCGCTTCGCCTCGCTGTCGACCCGCCCCGAGTCCAGCAGCTCGGCAAACATGCGCACGAGCGAGAGCGGGGTCTTGAGCTCGTGCGACACGTTGGCGACGAAGTCGCTCTTCAGCGCGGCGAGCCGCCGCTCGCGCGCTGCGGCGATCAGGATGAGCGCCATCCCGGCCAAGACGACCAGCGCGGAGAGCCCGACCATCACCATCTCGAGCAGGCGCCGCCGCTCGACGGCTCGGGCGAGCTCGGCCGCGCTCGACATGGAGACGTTCAGCGTCCACTTGTAGAGCGTGGTGGCGAACTGGCGGCCGACGGTCAGGCGATCTCGGCTCGAGGGCGGGCCGAACACGATGCGACCCTGCTCGTCGACGACGTTCACGCGGCTCTGCTGGTCGCCTCGCTCCGCCAGCGGCGGGAAGAGCTCGTGGACGATCCTCCCCACGTCGTGCCAGGCGACGACCAAGTAGCGGCGGTCCCCCACCTGGCGCTCCCAGTAGCTGACGAGGTGGCTCTGGTCGGCGTGATTGCGGTGCAGGTGCCTGAGCTCCCGCCGCGGCGCGGCCTCCAGGCGGAGCTCCTCGAGGAAGGTGCCGACGAGCACGCGGCGGAAGCGCTCGTCGTCGCGGCCGTTGGTGCTCCGTGACGCGAACGCGACGACCTCCCGGTCGGGGGTCGAGAGGTCGAGGACGAGCACGGCGCGGACGGTGGGCGTGCGGAGGCTCGCGGTGCGCAGCCACTCGTCCGTGGTGTCGCTCCAGGCGGCCGGGTCGACGCTCGCGGCGATGATGTCGTCCTGCTCGACGATGCGCTTGTCGATGCGGTCCGCCTTCTCGAGCGCGAGCAGGTGGGTCGCCTCGAGCACGCTCCGCTCGCGCAGCTCTTCGAGCTGGAAGCTGTTGCGGACCGTCACGCCCGTCAGCACGAGCACGCCCACGACCAGCGCGGGGAGCACGAGCAGCGTGAGCCAGCGTTCACCCGAGCGACCAGCCACGCGGCTAGCCTAGCGCCGGGCGGGGCCGGCGCCCGCCGCACCTGGGAGTCGCTCGCGCGGCGCCGGCCCGGGGGAGCGTCAGCGCCGGGCCTTCTTGGGCTTCTGCGGCGGGGCCGGCTCTGCGAGGACGACCTCCGCGTCGATCACGATCGGTCGGGCCGCCAGCAGCTCGGCGAACTGCTCGCAGATGTAGTCGAGCGCGTTCAGCTCGTTCTGGTGGTACGGCCCCCCCCCTTCCGGGTTGGCCAGCTCGATGAGGCCGAGGTAGCGCCCGCCCTGGTTGACCGGCCCGTAGAGCAGGTGCTGCGGTCGCGCCGTGACGTGAGACCACCGCCCACCCGAGAACCGCTCGTCTGCTGCGGAGGGCTCGACCGCCAGCGCGTGCTGGCGCCGCATCGCCTGCCGCAACGGCGCCACGTCGTCCCGCGTGCGAACGAGGAGGACCGAGTGACGGACGGCGCCGCTCGCGCGCACGACGACGAACTCGCGCGCGTTGATGTCGAAGACGTGGACGATCGCGACCTCGCTCGGGAGCGTGCTCTCGAGGATCCGGAGCACGAACTCCGCGCCCGAGACGACGTCCGGGACGAAGTGCAGCTCGTGCATCGTCTCGAACAGCTCGCCGATGAGATCCTCGCCCTCGCCGTGGCGACGCTTGCCCTTCCGCACCGCCGCCATGCGCGCCGACGGCCGCTGCGACCCCCGCTCCGAGGCCGGCGCTGCGGCTGGCGGCTGGCTCGGCGCCTCGAGTAGCCGCGCCGTCGCCTCGGAGACGGGCGCCTCCTCCGTCACCTCGATCGCGGGCGACCGGAGGCTCTCCGGCGCGGGGGGAGGGGCGGCGTGCGGCGCCGACGGCGGCGGCTGGAAGGGCGCCGACGGCGGCGCGCCGAAGTCGGTGGAGGACGGCGGCGGCTCGGAGCGCCCCATCGACGGCACCTGCACCACCGGCTCGCCGCGCCAGTCCTTCCAGGCGAGCGTGATGAGCGGGGCTCGCTGCGGCTTGCGCTCGAAGACGTGATCGAAGACCGCGAGCTGCACGAATTTCCCGCTCGGCTTCGCCGCGATGGCCGCCTCCACCTCGCGGAACCTGGCCCAGAGCAGCACCCGCGCGGCGTCCAGCGGGGTCGCTGGATCGACCGCGTACGCGTACTCGCGGTACGTGATCGGCTGGCTCGCCGTCGGCTCCTCTTCGCGCTTTCGGACGACGGTGAACGCCGGCGCGTCGGGCGTCTCTGCGCTCACCTGGGTGGGGCGGGCCGAGGTGGGCGCCCGGCTCGCCGAGCGCTCCGCCGCGGGCGCTCCCGCCGCCGACGCGGCGGGGGGCGCCGCCGCCGCCGCGCGTGGCGCCGGCCCCGAGGACTGCACCGGCGGCGAGGACATCGCCTCCGTCGGCGGAGCGGTCTCCGTGGACGCGGGCGGAGCGGGCGCCGTCGTGTCGGGCGCGGCGTCGGCCGACGCAAGCGGGGCGGGCACGCCCGCGGCGGGCGCGGCCGCGGCGGGCGCGGCCGCGCCGGACTTCGCGCCCCCGCCGTTCACGATCCCGAGCGGCGAGTCCCCCGGCGCGCGGAGCACGAGGTACCGCAAGCGGAGCTTCGGATCGATCGCGCGATACCCCTCGGCCATCATCTCGATGGAGAGCTTGCTGAGCGGCCCGGCGTCCCCGCGCAGCTTGCGCGCCTCCTGCAGCGCGGTCTGCCACTGGCGCGCCTCGAGGCAGTAACGCTCGATCTCCGTCGACTCGCCGACGGCTGCGACCTCAACGAACCAACGCATTCTAGAGCGATCCAAGGAGCCGGGGGGCGGCTAGTAGAGCGCCGTAGGCGCCGCCCGGCAAGCGACTTTCCGTGCGCCGACCGCGCTCGCGACGAGCCGCCGCCCCGAGCGTCCGTGACGCCGGCACCCAGCCGCGGCGGGGGCGGAATTCCCTTGACCTTCGGGTGCTTAGGCGGCATGGTCGCCAGACCGGCGGCTCCGGGGAGATGACGAAGAGCGAGCTGATCGAAGCCATTGCAGCGCGGGGCGAGCTCACGAAGGCGCGCGCCGAGCTGGTCGTGAGCTGCATCTTCGACACGATGGTCGAGGCGATGCAGCGCGGCGAGGGCATCGAGATCCGCGGCTTCGGCAGCTTCTCGATCCGCCCCTACAAGCCGTACTCCGGGCGGAACCCTCGGACGGGCCAGCCCGTCCCCGTGGCGGCGAAGCGCCTCCCGTTCTTCAAAGTGGGGAAGGAGCTCCGCGAGCTGGTCGACGGCAGCCGGGACCGCGCGATCAGCGGCGGGGACGACGAGGACGACGGCTGACCCGCGCCGGGGAGGCGCCGGGTCACCGCCGCGCCGCGCGCGGGATGCTAGGTACGCCTCGATGTCGGTACCGGAAGCGCTGGCGGAGCTGACGCGAGGAGCCGTCGACGTGGTGAGCCGCGAGGATCTCGAGGAGCGCCTCGGGACCGGGCGGCCGCTCCGGGTGAAGGCCGGGTTCGATCCGACTCGACCGGACCTGCACCTCGGGCACACCGTCCTGCTGGAGAAGCTGCGGGCGTTCCAGGAGCTCGGCCACGAGGTCGTGTTCTTGATCGGCGACTTCACGGCGCGCGTCGGCGATCCGACCGGCCAGAACGAGCAGCGGCCGCGCCTGACCCGAGAGCAGGTGATGGCCGCGGCCGCGACGTATCAGGAGCAGGCGTTCAAGGTGCTCGACCGGGCGAGGACGACCGTCCGCTACAACGGGGAGTGGTTGGAGCGGCTGTCCCTGGTCGAGGTGGTGGAGCTCGCCGCCAAGCGCACCCTCGCGCGGACGCTGGAGCGGCGGGACTTCCGCGAGCGGTTCGACGCCGAGCGCGACATCCACCTCCACGAGCTGCTCTATCCACTCCTGCAGGGGTACGACTCCGTCGCGCTGGAGTGCGACGTGGAGCTCGGCGGCACCGACCAGCTGTTCAACCTCATGGTGGGTCGCGACCTGATGCGATCGAGCGGGCAACGACCACAGATCGTGATGACCACGCCCCTCCTCGAGGGGCTCGACGCGAAGGTGGCAGACGGCCGCGTCGTCGGCAAGAAGATGAGCAAATCGGCGGACAACTACGTCGGCATCGACGAACCCCCGGTCGCCATCTACCGCAAGTGCATGCAGGTCGACGACCGCGTCGTGCGACGTTGGTTCGACCTGCTGTCGCGACTCCCCACGCGCGCGATCGACGAGCTCTTCGCCGCGGGCGATCCGCTGGCGGCGAAGCACGCGCTCGCGGCCGAGCTCGTCGGGCGATACCACGGCGCGGCGGCGGCCGAGGCCGCGGCGGCGGAGTTCCGCGGGACCTACCTCGGGATCGGGATCCCGACGGAGCTCGAGCTGGTCGAGATCGGGACGGCCCCCGTCGTGCTCGCCCGCGCGCTCGCCCAGGCGGGGCTCTGCGCGTCCAACAGCGACGCGCGCCGCCAGATCACGCAAGGGGGCGTCGAGCTCGACGGCGCTCGAGTCACGGACGAGTGGCTCGAGCTCGGCCCCGGCGAGTACGTGGTCCGGGTCGGCTCGAAGAACCGACGCTTCCGGCGTTTCCGTGTCGGATCGTGATCGCCGTGAGGGCTTGAGCGCGCGTCACGCCGCTCTCACGCGCCGCCGCGCGGTCCTGAGTGGGCTCGTCGGCGCGGTCGCTACGGCCTGCGCGACTCGCCCGCCGGCGCGCGCCGGCGGCAGGCCCGCAGAGTCGAGCCGCCCGGCGCCCGCGCGCGCCGTCCCGAGGGCGCTGCTCGAGCACCTCCCGGCCGCGGGGCTCCGCTGGCTCGTCACCGCGCGCCTGCGCGACCTGTTCCGCGACCGCGATCTGGTCGACGCGCTCGCACCCCTGTTGCCTCCCGCGCGGCTCGACGACCTCGCCGAGCGGACGGGGATCGAGCTGCGAGAGACGCCCGCGGCGGTCGTCGCCGGGTTCGACTACGGGACGCTCTACGCGGTCGAGTACGCGGGCGCGACCGCCGAGATCGAGCGACGCTTCCGCGCGACGCTCCTCGGCCCGCCGCGGCTCATCGAGCTGAGCCCCACCATCCGTGTCCAGACGGGCGTCGCGGGGGCGGCCGTGCGGTCGCTGGTGGTGGTAGAGCGCCGCGTGATCGGCGTCGCTTTCGACGACCCGACGCCCGCCAAGATCGTCGCCGCCTACGCGACAGGCCGCCTCCGGGCGCCGGTGGCGCTGCGCGGCGCCGCGCTCTCCTCGCTGACGCCGAGCCTCGCCGAGGCGCCGCTCGCGGCGTTCGCAGCGGGGCCGTTCGACTACCTCGGCACCCGGGGCGCGCGCGGCCTCATCGCGGAGGCGTTCGCGTTCGGGCTCGCCCTCACGCCACGCGGTGAGCGGCTCGAGCTGGTCGCCGAGATCGCCGGCGACTTCGCCGACGGCGTGGGCGGCGCCGCGGCGCGGCTCGGCGGGGTCTGGGGCGACCTCGCCGAGAGCCCGACCGGACGGCTGCTCGCCCTCCAGGGCGCGCCCGCGCCGCCGCGCACCGCGACCGCCGAGGACCGCGCCCGGCTCGAGGTGTCCCTGAGCCTGCCGGCGTTCACGAAGGGGCTCGTCGACGCGACCGTCGCCGAGGTCTGGCAGGTGCTCGGGCTGCCCCCGCCGCGCTGACGCGCGCGGCGCAGATCGGCAGGCGGCCGTCACCACGCGAGGAGATCGACGCACACGATCCCGGGGCCGTGCTTCCCCTCGCGGGCGCGCACGACCACCGAGCGCTCTCCGGCGCCCGGATCGAGGACCGTCCACGACGGCCCGGGGCGGTTCGGCACGTGGAGCGTCGCGCGGCGCGCGCCGTCGACCTCCACGTCGACGTGGGCGTCGGCCCCCCGCCACACGACGTGCGCGTCGTCCATCCGCGCCGCGACCACCAGCGGACGCGCGACGGTGACCCGCTCCCACCGTAGCGCGGCGCCCGTCGACACGCCGAGGTGGCGTCGCGGCGGGCGCCCCACCCGGCACTCGCCGGCGCCGTCGGGCGGGGACGCCCGCGCGAGGCTGCGCCACCCAGCGAAGCCGGACAGCGCGAGCCAGCGGTAGCGCCCCTCCACGCGGGGCGCGGTCACGCCCCCGAGCCGCAGCAGCGCCTCGTGCGCGGCGTCATCGCGATCCACGCGCCCCGCCCACACGACGTGGTCCGCGGCCGGCAGCGTGAAGCCCTGGGCACCGAGCTGGACGAGATCGGGCCAGACGCGCCCGCCGAGCGCGGGGAGCAAGGGTTCCCCCCGTACCGGTCCGAGTCGCACGTCGCTCCGGTCGATCACGACGGTCGCGGGCGACAGCCCCCGCTCGACGCTCGCGCGGAGCTCGTCGCGGCCCGAGCGGTCGACGGAGCGCGCGAGCGACGCCGCGAGCCAGCCCGCGGCGGCCAGCGCGGTCACCGCAGCTCCGGCGCCGCCGGCGAGCGCGACCCGCCCGAGCGCGCGCGGCGACGACGCCGGGGCGACCGCGCCGGTCGCGAGGACCATCGCCAGCACGACGCCGTCGAGGAAGAAGCTGTCCCAGACGATGCGGTTGAAGGTGATGAACACGACCAGCGCGAGCGCTCCCGCGGCGAACCGAGCGCGGGCCCCGCGGAGGATCGCCGCGAGCGCCAGGCAGCCAGCGACGCCGAGGAGCTGGCCGCGGTAGAGCCAGTCCGTGAGCCCCGCGGCGTACAGCGTCCCGCTGAAGCCATACTTCTCGCGGAACCAGGCCTGGTGCGCGGGACCATACTCGACGAGCCAACGCCAGGTCCCGAACCAGAAGGCGTCCGGATCCCGCGCCACGAAGGCGGCGAGCGCCGGCGCGAAGAGGGCGCCCGCCACCGACAGCCGGAGGGCGGTGCCGCGCCAACCGGCGCGCGCCGCCATGGCGAGCGCGACGAACGGCGCGACGACCAGCGCGAAGTGACGCGTGAAGACCGCGAGCCCGAGCAGCAACGCGGCGGCCCAGAGCCGCCCGCGCGCGACGGTCGCGGCGAGCCACGCGAGCACGGCCCACCACGGGTGCGGCTCGGCGTACACGCCGTTCCAGTGGACGCTCGGCGAGAAGAGCCAAGCCGCGCCGAGCCCGAGCGCCAGTCCCCGGGCGGACGCGCGTGCCGCGGCGGGCGCGCCGCCGGCCGCCCACACGGCCGCGGCGACGATCGCCACGTCGGCGGCGACGCCCGTCCAGCGTGGGTCGAGTCCCACGGCGCGGGGCGCGGCGTGCAGGAGCCACATCCCGGGGAGATAGGTGAGCGGGACCTCGCTGCCGCGCTGCATCTGGTGGAGGGCGTACGGCGGCTCACCTGCGAGCCATGCGTCCGTCGCGCTCTGCGCGAGCGGGAGCATGTCCCGGGTCACCGGGTCGAGCCGCCAGGTCCCGAGCCCCACGGAGCGCACGGCCACCGCGGCCGCGACCACGCTCGCGAGGCGGAGGCCGAACGGCAGGCGCGGCAACCCGACCGCGGCGGCGAGCGCCACCGCCGCGCCGAGGACGGCGGGCCCGCGCGCCTGGGCGGCGGGGAGCACGGGGAGCCCCTGGACACGGACGCCCGCCGCCAGCATCGCCACGAAGAGCAGCGCGACCAGGAGCCCGAGGCGCTCCGCGTCGCGGCCCCCGGGGGCGCGGCCTCGCGCGAGCGCGCAGCCGGTCACCAGCGCCGTCGCACCCAGCACCGGCAGCATCACGCCCCACTCGGGACGCGCGAGGTGAGGAGCGAGGGCCATCACCTCGCCACGGACGTGCCCGAGCAGCGCGCGCCAGCTAGGGACGCAGATCACGAAGCCGACGGCGGCGAGCGCCGCGCCCGCGGCGCGCGGCGCGAAGGCGTCGGCTCGCTGTCGCGCGGCGGCCGGCGCACCGGCGTGGGGCTCCGACTCCGGCGCCGCGGCGAAGAACGCGCAGGCGAAGCCCGCCAGGAGGAGGAGCGTGGCGGCGACCGGCGCCCCCCACGCGGTGCTCGCGAGCTCGAGCGCGAGCACGATCGGGACGACGAGCAGCCCCACCGAGCGCGTCAGCGCCGTCGAGGCGCGGGCCACGAGCGCGGCGACCGGAGACCGGGACAAGGCAACCCGCGGACGCGCCTCAGCGCGGTCTCCCGTACGCTTCGATCTCGCTGAGCGCGATGTTTTTGGCGAACGTCGCGTGCCGGACGCGGAGGCGCCGCGCGACGCGACCGCTCGCCGCCCAGATGAGCTCGCGCCCTGCCGTCGCGTGGTCGAACTGCGCGACCTCCTCCCACGCCTGCCCGTCCTCGGAGATCTCGAGCACGAGCGGGAAGGTCTCCTTCGCGTACTTGTCTTCGCGGTTCACGATGACGACCCGCTGCAGCACGTGCGGCTGGCCGAGGTCGACGGCGAACCAGTTCTCCTTGCCGCGCGCCGTGCCCGAAGCCCACGGGATCTCGCGCTGGCCGTTCACGAGCGCGTCGGCGGGCGCGCTGCCCGCCCAGTACCCGCTGGCCTCGACCGGCTTGCCGCGCGCCACGTTCGAGGGTTGGATCGAGCGCACCGCCACGAACGCCGCGCCGGCGACGAGCCCGCCGGCGACGAGCGCGAGCCGCGAGACGCGCGCCACCCGGAGCCGGCGCACCGACCGCGGCTCCGCCAGCGCGAGCATCCAGTCCGCGACGGCCTCGGCGCCCTCGAGGAGCGCGAGCGCCTCGGCTGGGGGGAGCGCGTCCACCTCGAGGGGACGGCGGGAGAGGATGAGGCCGCGAGCCGGGCCGAGCCGTGGGCCGAGCCGCGCGACCGAGGCGCCGAGCGCGGGATCGCCTTCGATCGAGGCCATCAGCCGATCCCACACCTCGGCCGGGTCGAGGTCGAGGACCTGCACCCGCGGATCGCGGGCGACGAGCAGCGCCATCGCGGCCAGCGCCCCCGCCTCCCGGAGGATCGCGGCGGCCGCCGGGAGCGCCGTCGCGTCACGCAGATCACGGGCCGTCAGCAGCCGCCCAGCGGCCGCGCGGTGCAGCCGGGCGACGACCTCCGCCTGCTCCGGCGCGTAGCTACGAGCCCGCGCCTCCGCGCCGCGGAGCAAGAACCACTCGCTCGCGCGACCGACCCAGGAGGTGGGGATCGCCGCAGACACCGTCGCCATCGGGCGAGGAGGATCGCAGCGGGGCGCAGGCAGCGCAAGGGGAGGGTCCCGCCCACCTCAGCGCCCCGGGGCGACCGCTGGCGCCCCGCGCTCCTGGGCGCTCATGGTGCGGACCATGTCATGGAACACGCGCACCGACGCGTCAGTGCCCGTCGGACCGAGCGTGACCGCGACGAGGGCGAGCGCCGCCACGGGGACGATCGCCGCGATCGGGACCCACGCCGCCACCGCGAGCCTCCGGCTGCGTACGCCGCGGAGCAGGAGCACGGCGACCGCCACCGCCACCAGCACCGCGAGCGGCGCGAGGGACGCGAGGCCAGAGAGCCCGACGCGCTCCCCGACGTTCGGGGACACGAGGCGGAGGCGCCAGAGGGGCAGCACCACATCGAGCAGGGGATTTCGCGCAGGATCCCAGGGCTCCGTGAAGAAGGCGTGGACGACCTGGTGGTAGAGCACCCCGGCGACGAACAGGCCACGACAGAGGCCGTCGGCCCACCCTCGCCGGCCGAGCGCCTGCAGGCCGTGCGCGACGAGGACCGCGCCCCACCCCATGCACGGGACGAGCAGCCTCGGCCCGAAGCCCCACCCCGCGACCCACATGTTCGAGCTCGAGATGAAGAGCAGGAAGTAGAGGCACGCGCCCCCGAGCAGCGCCGCGAGGCGCCGACGCCCGCGCGCCCACAGCACCCACACGCCGGGCAGCGCCAGCAGGAAGAAGGGCGACGTCGGCACCAGGCCGCGGTGCAGGCTGAGGATCCCGCCCTGGAACGAGGTCCACTGGGGCTGGGTGATCCCCCCTACCCCCTGCCCGTGGAGGTTCGCCAGGCCCGGGTTGGCGAGGTGGTGGTAGGACAGCTCGAGCACCCCGCCGAAGCACCAGCGGTTGTAGGCCCCGAGCGCGAGGAGGAACGGCAGGCTGCCGGCGACGAACCCGAGCAGCCCCGAGGCGGATCGGCGCAGCGGCCCGGAGAGGACGTACAGCGCGAGGAGCGCGGCCGGGATCCCCGCCTGGTACTCCGTGAGCCCCGCGAAACCGGCCGAGGCGCCGGCCAGCGCGGCGGCGACGGCACGATCGAGCGCGCGCGTCGCGCCCTCGGCGCGCAGGACGAACAGCAGCGCGAAGACGAGCGCGACGGCGACGAGCTGGTGCCCGTACACGGCGGTCGAGTAGTGGAAGGCGCTCGAGCCGAGGATCCACCCGAGCGCGACCACGTCGCGCGGCCCCGCCGACACCCGCGACCGCCGCAGCAGCGCCCGCAGGGCGAGGAACCCGGCGACGCCGAACGGGATCATCACCACCCGGCGCGTGAGCGCGACGAGCTCCTCGATCGACCACGTGGAGGCGGGCGCGACCTGGCTGGCGACCCAGTACACCGCGGCCGCCGGGAGGCTCGAGCCCGGCGCCTTGTCGGAATACGTGCGCCCGGCGTGGCCCGCGACGTCGAGGATGGGGCCGAAGCGCTGGATCGAGCCGTCGATCGCGAACGTCGCGTCATCGACGACCGCCACCGCGAGGTAGAGCCTCGAGCGCTCGTTCGGCGCCGAGAGCGCGCGGTAGCTGGTCGTCCAGGCCAGCACGGCCAGCACGAGGCCGGCGAGCGCCGCCGTCCACGCGCGCTCACGACCGCGGACCATGGCGTGGCGTCGCTAGCAGGAGTCGGCGAGGCGCGGAAGCTCGAGCGGCGGGGGGCCCGCGCGGGCCGCGCTCAGGGCGGCAGGACGAGCAGCGTGGTCTGCGGCGGGCCCGCCGTCGGCACGGGCGGGGCGGCGCCGCCGCCGCGCGAGAACCAGAAGCCGTAGAACCGCTCGCGACCCGGCCGCCTGCGGAGCTCGGTCTCGTAGAAGTAGACGTGGCCCTTCTTCCAGCTCGCGGGCGGGAGAGCGAAGAACGTGCCGTGCTGCTTCTCCTTGTCGTCGCGGGGGACGAGCGACCACGCGGCGTCTTCGTCGAGCATCGAGCGCACGTCGTACTGGAGCTCTCCGGCCGGGAGATCGCCGGCCATGAAGACCAATGTGAGCTTGGGCGCCACGCCGGGATCGAGCGTCCTGCCGACCATCTTCGTGCCCCCGGTGTACTCGACGGGCGTCGTGTCGCGGAGCTCCGCGAGGACCCCGGCGAGATGCTCGCGCGCGGCGGCCGCGTCGCCCGCCGCGACCGCGAGGTTGTGGGCGATCCGGCGCTGGTCGCGCGTGCGCGGCGGCTCCGTCGGGGGTGGGTTCGGCTCTTGCCCGAACAGGTGCCGCAGCTCCCAGGTCACGTAGGCGTCCGGCCGGATCGTTCGGAGCGGGTCGTTGCCCTGGACGAAGTAGGCCTCGAGCCAGCTCGGCTCGCGCTCCTCGAACGTGAGCCCCTCGAGCGGCGCCGGCCCCGCGTGGGAGTCGACCACCCAGAACGGGCCCACCACGCGCACGGCGTGCGCGGCGGCCAGCGCCGAGAGATCGCCGCTGCTGGCGAAGCGCGAGTCGGCGAGGAACCAGCGACGCACCGGGTCCTTCGTCGTGCGCGGCCGAGCGATCACCTCGATGGGGCGGTGCAGGGCGTACTCGAGGCCCCAGTGGCTCCGCATGCTGGAGTGCAGGCCGATCACCGCGGGCGGCGGCGCTTGCTCACCGACCCATCCCGCGACGACCGCCTTGTCCACGTCCTGCTGGTTCAGGTGACCGTCGTCGTTGAGGCGACCTCCCGTGGCGTGAGCCCAGCGGAGGGCGCGCAGGCCATCCGGCACGATCGCGAGGGGGATCAGCCCGACCACGGCGAGCGCCCCGCAGGCGAGCGGCTCGGCGGGCAGCCGAGGCAACCACCGGGCGCGCGCCATCTGCAGGGCGCGCTCGATCGTGCCGCCGAGCGCGCCCAACCCGAGCGCGAACCACGCCGCGAACGGATACGGCCAGAAGATGTGGACGTCCGCGCCGTTCTTGAAGTACACGTAGTGGAAGAGGGCCATCGCGAGGACCGCCAGCGGCAGCGCCTCGGTCGGCCGGCGGAGCAGGATCGCGCGCGCCGCCACCAGCGGGACGGTGGCCTTGCCCACGAGGATGGCGAGCGGCGTGAACATGATCTCGATCCAGTGGCGCCGGGCCTGGAGCACCTGCTCGAGCGGCAGGTGATTGCCGGTGCTGCGCATCTTCGCCTGGCTGGAGAGGTGGTCGAGGTGCCCGCCCTGCTGGAAGAGGTACGCGTAGAGCGCGAGCGACGCCCCAGCGAGCGCCACCGCCGCGGCCCACCAGGTGAGGAACCGGCGCAGATCCACCGCCGGGATCCAGCGCCGCGGCACGACGAGCACGACCGCGCCGAGCCCACCGAGCACGAGCGCCGCGAAGAGATACGCGATCCAGTCGGCGTGGTAGCAGACGAAGAACCCGAGCAGTGACACGAGCATCCAGCGCAGCGACCACGTGCGCGCGAGGTGCACGTAGCCCCAGAGCGCCAGCGCGCAGCCGAAGGTGACCGGCACCTCGAACCCGGGGAACGCGGCGAACGACAGCGTGATCGGCAGCACCACGAAGCCCGCCGCGGCGAGCGCGCCGCCCACCGGCCCCCACAGCGCACGCCCGACGCCGAAGAGCAACGCGGGGGTCGCCACGCTCATCGCCAGCGGGACCAGCCGGCACGCCCACTCGTGCCGCCCGAACGCGGCGAACGACGCCGCGACGAGCCAGAACATCCCCCACGGGTGGTTGGCGTAGTGCATCGTCGGCGGCGGGCGCTCGAGGGTGTACGTGCGGACGGGCCCCCAGATGCCCCACGTGAGCATGTTCTCCGCCATGATCCCGCGCGAACCCACGATCGCGTAGTGCCCGGCCGTCACGGGCCCGGCGAGCTCCCAGCCGCCCGCCACCGCCATGAACGCGCAGGAGAGCGCCGCGATCGCCCGCGCGATGCGCTCCACGCGCCGCTCGGCCGCGACGTGCGACGAGCCGTCGATGGAGGCGGTGGTCACCGGCGCGGCACCCTAGCAGCCCGGCCGCGACGCGAAAACGAGGGCGTCTTTCGCCAGTCGGCGGGCTCGACCAGACTCGCCCCGGATGCGCTCCCGCTGGCCGCTCGCACGCCCTCGCGACCTCGCGCGCTCGCTCCGCCCCCTGGTCATCCTGGCGCTGACGCTCGCGGTGCTGGTGGTGCTCGTCCGTGATCTCGCGGGGACCGAGGCGCTGGCCCGCGCTGCCCGGCGCGCCAACCCAGGGTGGGTCGCCGCCGCGGTGGCCGCCGCCACGGGCTGCGTACTGGTCGGGGCGCAGCGATGGCGGTTCTCGCTCGCGGCGCTCGGCCACCGGATCTCCTACGCGCGCTCGCTCGCGGTCGTGCTCGCCACCTGGCCCCCGACCGTCGTCACGCCCTCCCGCGCCAACGAGCTGCTGCGACCGCTCGCGCTCCGCCCCGAGGTGCCGGTCGCCGCAGGGACAGCGAGCGTCGTGGCCGAGAAGATCGTCGACCTCGCGGTGCTGCTGATCCTGTGCGTGGGCGTCGCCGTCGCGGAGCGCGCGTGGTGGCTGGCGGGGCTGGCCGGCGGGGGCACCGCGGCGCTGTTCGGCGCCGTCGCGATCCTGCTGCGCTCGCGCGAGCGTTGGCTGGGGCTGCCGTGGATCCGCTCGCGCCGCGCGGCGGTGGCGGCGGCGGTGGAGGGCATCGGGGCGGTCGTGCGCTCGGCGCGCGCCGTCGCTGGCGTCGCGGGAGCCTCGCTGACCATCCGCGTGGGCTCGGTGGCGACCGTGCACCTGCTGCTCGTCGCCGTCGGCGCGGAGGTCTCCTGGCAGCAGACCCTCTTGCACTGGCCGCTCGCGGTGCTGGCCGGGCTCGCGCCCGTCACGCTGGCAGGGATGGGCACGCGCGACGCTGCGTTCCTCTTCCTGGTGCGTGCGGACGGAGGCGCGGTCTCGGAGGCCGAGCTGGCTGCGGCGACGCTGGGCTACTCGGTCGTCGCGATCTGGCTGTTCGCGCTCGTCGGCCTCCCGTTCATGCTCGCGCTGGGGCTGGGGGGCCGGCGCCCAGCGGTCGAATCCGACGCAGAGACCGCCGAGCCGCCCGCCGCAGACTAACGCGCGGCGACGCGGACGTGCAGATCGAAGTCGCCCACGCGCCGCTTGAGCTCGTAGTCGGCCGCGAGCCGCGCCTCGAGCTCGGGGAACGTCTCGAGCGCCTGCGCGGAGTCGAGCTGATCCCCGGTGACCCACCAGAATTGATCGCCCCGCTGCACGACGATGACGCGCGGCGGATCCCGCTCGAGCTCACCCAGCAGGTCGCGCCGCGAGCGCTCCCGGGCCCAGCTCACGCGCTGGGGCACGTCGTAGACGAACCGAGACGCTGGGCGCCGCGCGCTCAGCCAGTAGATCGCCGGCTCGAAGCCCCACACGAAGACGGAGTCGTCCGCCTGCGTGAGCTCCGCGACGGCGCGCGCGGCGGCACGGGTCTCCTCCAGCGAGTAGTCGGCGGCCCGGTGGAGGTCTCGATCGAGGCGCTCGCGCTCCGCGCCCGTGAGGCCGCCGAGTACCCAGCGGAGGCGCGCCGCGGAGCGCGACCAGAACGTCCCCGGCAGATCGAGGACCGGCACACGCATGGTGGCGACCACGACCAGCACGGCCGCGAACCCGACCGCGCCGGCCGCGCCCGCGGCGAGGCTCCGCCGCCAGAGCTTGTAGAGGCCGAGCCCGCCGACGAGCGCGAGGAGCGGCAGCGTGGCGCCGTAGTGGTACGGGAAGAACTTCGCCTGGAGCGCCACGCCGGCGAGCTGGAGGCCGGCGACGCCGGTGACGAGCCACACGCACTCGCGCTCGCGCACATCGATCGGGGGCAGCGCGACCGCCGCGACCAGGCCGACGGCGAGCGGCGCCGAGCGCCACGCGACCGCGTCCGCGACGCCATAGTAGAGGAGCTCCGCGGAGGACCAGGACGAGTGCCCGAGCGCCGTATAGCCAGGCGCGAACTCGAGGAACGTCCAGGCAGTGGCCGGCCACGCCCCACCGAGGCGGAGCCACGCGTACACGGCGATCGCGGGGAGCGCCGCGCCCGCCGCGAGCCACGCGAGCGGGAGGAGAGCGCGCGCGCCGCCGATCCCGCCTCGCCGCTCACGGCGCACCAGGAACGGCGCGACCGCTACCCCGGCCGCCCCCAGCGGCGGCTTGAGCATGCCGCACAGCGCGAACAGCCCGCCGATCGCGACCCACACCCACCGGCGGCGATCACGGTGAGGCTCCGAGGCCGCCAAGGCGATCGCGAAGGCAGTCAGGAAGGCCGCGAAGCTCTCGGGCTGCCCCGTGTGCCAGAAGTCGAGCTGCACGTGGACGAGCGCCGCGAGCGCGCCGGCGACCAGCCCGACCCGCCGCAGCCCGAAGCAACGGCGACCGACGGATCGGTACGCCAGCACCAGCGCCAGCAGCCCGGCGGCCTCGAGGACGCGAGCGGCCGCCATCGATCGGCCCGGCAGGAGCGCCGCGAGCGCGTGCACGAGGTGGATCCCAGGGGGCTTGAAGTCCCAAGCGTCGCGGTACGGCAGGCGCCCCGCTGCGATGGCCTCGCCGACGACCGCGTAGATCGCCTGATCACGCCCGAACGGGTAGGTGAGCAGGAGCGCGACCGAAGCGACGACCACGACCCAGGCGGCCCCGACGAGCCACACGTCCGGCTCCCAAGCGTCCTCGTCCGGGAGGACGTCAGCGGCAGGCGGGAGGGACGGGGCCGACGGCATCGCCTGCGCCAAGCTACCACCGGGCGCGCGCCGGACACGCCCGTCACGCCACGCCGCCGCGCGTGCGCCCCCTTGACGCGCGCGCGCGGCGCCGCCACGGTGGGTGCGCCGCGCGTGCGGCACGCGCCCCTAGCTCAGCTGGATAGAGCGTCGGACTTCGGATCCGAGGGTCGGGGGTTCGAATCCCTCGGGGCGCGCCGCGGGCCGTGAGCGGGGCGTCCTGGCCGTTCGGAGCTCGGCCCCCCCGCCCCGCTCGCCGGCGCTCAGCACTCGCAGCCCGCCTGGGCGCAGGTGAGCTTCACCTTGAGCGTGTAGTCCCCGTAGTCGTCGAAGGCGCTGCTGCCGTCCACGACGATGACGTACCAGCCGTCTTGCGGCGCGACGAGGGTGTAGTCGTGTTGGTCGTCGTTGTAGTCGCAATGGATCTTCGTCGCGCACGTCGTGTCCGAGCAGCCGGCGTTGGAGAACACCTGGAGCGTCGCGTACCAGTACGAGTAGCTACTGGAGGGGCACGGCCAGCTCGTCGTCAGCGTGATGGCCGCCGACTCGTTCTTGCGGAGGTAGATGCGGTACGCATGGTCGTTGTTGGCGTCCCAGCAGCCGCTGCTGTCGTCGAAGCGGTCGTTCGCGTAGCAGGTGTCGTCCGAGATCGAGTAGCCCGCAGTGGTGGCCGCCGCGACCCGGCCGATGACGCGAGCGCCCGTGCAGCGGTCGCGGCTCTGGGTGCCCGTCGTGCAGGATTCGGCCGGCGGGGGGCAGCCGGGCGCTACACACGTATGGTTCGTGCCGCAGACGAAGCCGCCCGTGCAGTCGGTGTCGGCCACGCACGCGACGCACGTGCTCGTCGCGCCCTGGTCGAGGCAGCGCGGCGTGGAGCCGCCACAGGCGGTGCAGCTCGAGCCGCACGCGGTGTCCGACTTGCATACGGAACATGCGCCCGAGACGCACTGTTGGTTCGTCGCGCACGAGCTGGGCGAGCACATGCACGCGCCGACGCCGCAGAGCGGCGTCACGCCGCTGCACGCGACGCACGACGGCCCGCAGTGGGCCGGCAGGTTGCAGTTCTCGCAGGCCCCCGCGTTGCACCACCGCCCGCTGCCACAGTCGGCGTCGACGGCGCAGTCGGTGCAGGCCGTCCCGGCCGCGTTGCAGATCCGCCCGGCGGCGGCGCAGTCGGTGCACGCGGAGCCGCAATGAGCGGTGGAGTCGCAGGTGCGACACGTCCCGGCGTCGCACCAGCTGCCGGCACCGCAGTCGACGGAGGTGGCGCAGCTCTGGCACACCCCGTTCGCGCAACCGTACGGGCAGGTCACGTCGGTCGAGGGGTACGTGCAGAGCCCGCCCGCGCAAGCGCCGGGGCTCGAGGAGACGCGCAGCGTGTTCGGCCCGACGCAATAGTTCCCCGGGGGCGCGGCGCAGCTCACGCCGACGCACGGGTCGCCCGAGCAGATCCCGGCGGAGCACCCGAACGCGCAGTGTTCGGTGCGCGACACGTACTGGCACGCTCCACCGACGCAGGCGCCCGGCGTGTCGTGGACGACCAGCGTGCTCGTGTCCTGACAGTAGCTCGCCGGCGGGCTCGTGCACTGCATCCCGATGCACGGGTCCCCGTTGCACACCCCGCTCGCGCAGCCAGCCGCGCAGTACTCCTCGTGGGAGGAGTAGGTGCACGAGCCGCCGGCGCAGGCGCCCGGCACGTCGTACACGGTGAGGTGCGTGGCGTCGCTGCAGAGGTTCGCGGGCGGGCTCTGGCAGGTGACGCCGAGGCACGGGTCGCCGCCGCAGGCGCCCGCTGCGCACCCGAACTCGCAGGGCACGAGGGCCGACGCATACGAGCACCCACCGTCGTCGCAGGCGCCGAGCAGCGAGTAGACGCGGAGGTCGCTCGCGCTCGCGCACTCGTTCGTTGGCGGCTGGTTGCAGAGGACGCGGGCGCAAGGGTCGGGGCCGTCCGCTCGCGCGTCCGCGGTGCCCGCGTCGGCGCCAGCGGCGGCGTCCGGGGTGGCGCCGCCCGCGCCGCCGAGACCTCCGCCCCCCGACCCGGAGGTGCCGCCGCCGCCGCCGGCGTCCCGGCCTCCGGTGGGGGCGTCGGTACCGCCGTCGCGCGCGCCCGCGCCGCCCGAGGGTCCGGGAGCGTCGGCCTCACCCTGACAAGCGGGGACGAGCGCGGCGGCGCCGAGCATCGTCGTGATCGCACGCGCGAGACGCGCGAACCGAGCGGAGGACCTTGGAGCGGCGAGGTGGGCCAAGCGGCCGGAGTGTAGCGCGGCGGGAGCGCGGCGGGGCGGCGCCGGTCGCGCTGGGCGTCAGGCTGGCTCGGCGTGCCGGAGCAACAGCGCCCCGACCAGCATCGCGAGCCCGACGAGGGGAACGTCGGCGGCGGCGCGCGAGAGGAGCACCAGGGCGACCGCCGCGTGGAGCGCGTGGCTGCGCCCGGCGCCGGCGCGCCCCACCGCGACCAGGAGCGCCGCGAGCAGCGCGAGCACGTCGAGCGTCATCGCCGCCAGCCCGGGGAGCCACGGCGCGGGCGGCCGCGTCAGCGCGGCCGCCGCGCGAGCCACGAGCACCGCGGCGAACGAGGCGTCCGGCAGCGCGCCGCGCACGGCGACCACGGCCACCCCGATCGATCCGACCGTCACGCCGAGCGCGACCACCGCCCCGGTGGCCCGGCGCCGCGCGAGCAGCCACGCGCCGACGAGGGCGAGCACGAGGAGATCACCTAGCGATCCGGCGGTGGCCAGGCCGCGCGCGATCGCGTAGCGCGCGGCGTCGCTGACCGCGGCGGCCTGCGCCGCGACGACCCTCGACGCCAGGTGCGCTCCGCCGGCGGTGGCGCCCAGGAGCAGCACGAGGCCGGCCGCGCGCGTGCGCGCGGAGGCGAGCGCGCCCGGGGCGCACGCGAGCGCCGCCGTGAGCACGCCGATCCCCAACACCAGCGTGATGGGCGACTCGAGCCTCAGCCGCGACGCGAGGAGCCCGAGCGTGAGCGCGCCGGCCCCGATGGGGACGGCCACGAGGCGGAGGGCGACGCCGAGGCGACGGCTACGGAGGGTCCGCCAGAGGAGCCACGTCCCCAGCGCGAACAAGACGAGGAGCGCGGCCTGCGAGAGCCACGCGGCGATCCGCTCCGTGACCTCGATCGCGACCGCGATCCCGGCGCGGCTCCCCGGGAGCGCCGGTGCGACGGCGCGCCCAGCGAGCGTGGCGGCGATGGCGAGCAGCGCGACGCTCCGCACCCACGGACCGAGCTCGGCGTCCGCGCGGGCGGAGGCCGGGCCCTCGACGGGCCCCGGCGGCACGGGGGAGTCGGCTAGCTGCATGGGGAGGTCGCGGATCGGGCTACCGGGGGCTCGTCGCCGCGTAGCGATCCCGCCTCCCGCCCGGCCTCGCGCCCTCGCGCGGGTGTTCGTCCGGTGGGGTGACCTTGGGGGGCGCGCTGCGAGGCTTCACCTTCAGCAAGAACGGCCGAGCGAAGTACGTCGAGCACGCGTAGTACGGGTTCCGATAGAATTCCCAGTGGAAGTAGACGCGACCATCCGGGGAGACGATCTCGCGCGGGGGCGTCCCGAAGGGCGCTGCGCGGCTCACGGCCTCGAGCGCGGCCACATCGAACGCGGTGACGCCGCTCGTCTTGGTGACGCCCATCCCGACCACGCTGCCGTCCTCGCGGTCGAGGATGATCTCGAGGTTCGTGCTGAGCTCGGGCTCGTTCATGGGGTGGGTGCCCGGCAGTCCATCGAGCGACGCGAGGAACGAGTCCGCGAAGATCGGATGCAGCCGGTTGTGGACGACGTTCAGGTAGCTCGCGAACGGGACCCGCGCGGTGTTGAGCGCCGTCTGGTTGCCGGGCTTCACCATGGGGACGTAGTTCTCGATCGCTGGGCGCCACTTCTCCAGGCCGACGGCCCGCCACGATCCACGGTGCGTGCTCCGGCGACGCTCCGCTGCCGCGCGCCGCTCGCGCTCCAGGGCGTCCTTGCCGACCGCGGACAACGCCTGGCGCGGCGTGAGGTTCAGGCTCAGGCCACCCGCGGTGCGGCCGCTCGCCCCGAGCCCGAGCAGCCCGAGCGCGCCGTCACCTCGACCCCTCGCCGGGGGGAGCCGCTTGCGGCGGGCCTTCTTCGCCCGGGTCGCGGCTCGCGCTGCCTCCTCGGGAGCGATCGACGCGGCACCGCCCTCGGCGGTGACGGCGGCGGGGGCCTCCTCCCGCGCCTCACGGGACTGCTGCGCCCGCTGCCCGCGCTGCTCCGGCGCGGTCGACCCCGCGCTCGCACCCTCACGGCCGCCCTCGGTGCCGCGCGCGCCTTCGCGCGCCTCCGCTGGCGCGCCAGAGGCACCTTCGCTCGGAGGCGGCGTCGCCCGGGCCGCGCGGCGCTGCTCGGACTCGGACTCGGAGTCTGGCGCGCGCCCCGGCTCGCCCGGGCGGTCCTCCGACTGGGCGACCCGGGTCTCGTCGGCGTTGCCGGGGTTCTGGTCCGGCCCCGTGTGCTGCCCGCCGGGCGTCGGGTTCGGGTCGTCTTGATCGGTGGCGGTCGTCCGGGCCTGCGACTGCTCGGCGACGCGATTGGACTCGTCGGCGATGAACGGGGCGTTCGGGTCGTCCGCCTGGTCTTTCTTCTCCACGTGCTGTCGTACGGCGATCCGCCCGCTCGCGCGCGGCAGCGCCTGCGCTGGCGGTGGCTCCGGCTCCGCTCGCTGCTCCGTGGGTGCTGGCTTCGGCGCGGGCGGCGGCGCGACCGGCGGCTCGACGCGGAGCTCGGGCTTCGGCGGCTCAAGAGTACGCTCGCTCGGCGGGGTGGCGGTGTCGTCCACGGGCGGCCGGCGGCTCGTCTCTTCGTCCGAGGCCTGGTCCGCCCGCTCCGGGTCCTGCTCTTCGGGCACGGCGGCGGGATCGGCCTCGGGCCGCGTCCGCTGGGCGGGCTCGACGGCCGCTGGAGTCGGGTCCTCCTCCTCCAACAGCGCGACCTCGACGGACTCGGGGCCGCGCCGGACCTCCCGGCGAACCGACGCCGCGAACCGCCGCATGTCGAGCGACTCCTCGAGACGCGACGCCACCTGGTCGGCGCCTCCCCCCCACAGCGCGTGCGCGACGACGGCGGTGGCCACCCAGAGGAAGAGCGGGATCTCGGGGGCACGCGGCGACCGCATTGGACGACCCTGCGAGGCACCGCCTCGGGTGGATTGCCTACCACCCGAGCCGCAGAGCGGCAACGGGCGGCCCGGGAGCCGCCCCGGGGCGGCTCCCCGTGATCAGAGCCTCGCGATCGCGTCCCAGTGGTCGGCGATCTCCTGGGCCGTCCAGGGGGCCTGATCCGCCTTCGTCCGCCCGGCGCTCTCGACGACCTTGTAGAGGGCCATCTTCGAGCCCGCGACGCTCAGGACGTGGCCCGTCCGGTCCCCGCAGAGGTCGCTCGCGAGGAACAGGTGGGCGGGCGCGATGTGCGCCGGCGTGAGCGTCTCCGCCTTCTGGAACATCGGGAGATCCTCCGTCATCCGGGTGAGGGCGATCGGCGCGACCGCGTTCACCGTGATGCCGTGCCGCTGCAGCTCGATCGCCGCCGTGCGGGTGATCCCGTAGATCCCCGCCTTCGCCGCGGAGTAGTTCGTCTGGCCGAAATTCCCCATCATGCCGGAGACGCTCGTCGTGGTGACGATGCGCCCGGGCCCGTTCTGTGCGCGAAACTGGCGCGCAGCCGCCTGGACGCAGAGGAAGGTGCCCTGCAGGTGGACCTCGATCACGGCGCGCCACATGTCGAGATCCAGCTTCAGCAAGGTCTTGTCGCGGAGGATCCCCGCGTTCGCGATCCACGCGTCGAGGCGCCCGAAGCCCTCGACGGCCGTCCGGACCATCCCCGCCACCCCTTCCGGCGTGACGACCGTGTCGTGGTTGGCGAGCGCTCGCCCCCCCGCCGCGCGGATCTCCTCGACCACGCGCTCGGCGGCGCTCGCGTCGACGCCCGTGCCGTCCCGCGCGCCCCCGACATCGTTCACCACCACCTCGGCCCCCTCGCTGGCGAGGAGCAGGGCCGTCGCCCTCCCGATGCCGTTGCCAGCGCCCGTGACGATCACGACCTTACCGCTCATCAAACCCATGGAGGTTCTCCTCGACCGCGCCCACGCGCAGCGCGTCGGTACCAGCGGGCCGCGCGCCCCGCAAGGGAGGGGCAACCCAGGCGCCGTGCGCTACGCTCGGCGCCCCCATGAGCGACCGGATCCTCGTCACCAGCGCGCTGCCGTACGCGAACGGCCACATCCACCTCGGTCACCTGGTCGAGTACCTGATGACCGACATCTGGGCTCGATCCCAGCGCGCCTCCGGCCGCCGCTGCGTCTACGTGTGCGCGGACGACACCCACGGAACCTCGATCATGATCCGCGCCCGCCAGGAGCGGCGGAGCGAGCTCGAGCTGATCGCCGAGATGAGCGCCGCGCACCAGCGTGATTTCGCGGCGTTCCACATCCGGTTCGACCACTACGGAAGCACCCACTCCGAGGCCAACCGCGCCGCCTGCGCGCGCACCTGGGAGGCCCTGCGCGCGGGCGGCTACGTCCGGACGCAAGAGGTGACGCAGCTCTTCGACCCCGTCGAGGGGGTGTTCCTCGCCGACCGCTTCGTCCAGGGCACGTGCCCGCGCTGCGGCGCCACGCAGCAGTGGGGGGACAGCTGCGAGAAGTGCCTGTCCACCTACACGCCGATGGAGCTCGTCGACCCGGTGAGCACGCTGAGCGGCGCGCAGCCGGTGGTGCGGAGCGCCCATCACCTCCTGGTCGAGGTCGAGCGCCTCCACGGCTTCCTCGACACCTGGGTCCGAGCGGACGGGACCCTCCAGCCCGAGATCGCGAACTACCTCACCGGCTTCTTCCTCTCGGGCCCGCTGCGCGACTGGGACGTCTCGCGGCCGGCGCCCTACTTCGGCTTCGAGATCCCGGACTCACCGGGCGACTACTGGTACGTGTGGTTCGACGCGCCCCTCGGGTACATCGGCGCGACGGCGGAGTGGTGCGAGCGACACGGCGAGTCGCTCGAGGACTGGTGGCGTTCGGCGTCGACGCGGATCGTCCACGTGATCGGGAAGGACATCGTCTATTTCCACACGTTGTTCTGGCCGGCGATGCTGCACGTGGCCGGGTGGTCACTGCCCTCCCGCGTGCAGGTGCACGGCTTCCTCACGGTGAACGGCGAGAAGATGAGCAAAAGCCGAGGCACGTTCGTGCTCGCGCGCACCTACCTCGAGGCGGGGCTCGACCCGACCCATCTGCGCTACTACTACGCGACCAAGCTCGGCCCGCGCGCGGACGACCTCGATCTCGACCTCGACGACTTCGTGGCGCGGGTGAACGCCGACCTGGTCGGCAAGCTCGTCAACCTGGCGAGCCGAACGGCGCGGTTCGTCACGGGCCAGGCGCTCCCGGCGACGTACCCCGAGGACGGCGGCCTCTTCGCCGAGGGCGCCGCCGCTCACGACGAGATCGTGGCGGCGTACGAGGCGTTCGACTTCGCGCGGGTGACGCGCCTCGTGATGGGGCTCGCCGACCGCGCCAACGAGTGGGTCGCGCGCACGGAGCCGTGGGCGCTGGCGAAGGACCCGGCGCGCCGCGACGAGCTGGTGGCGGCGTGCGCGGTCGCGCTCTCGGTGTACCGGCAGCTCGTGGTGTACCTGTCGCCGATCCTCCCGGAGCTCGCGGGGAAGACGGCCGCGCTCCTCGGGCGACCGATCGAGCGGCTCGCCGAGGCGACCGAGCCGCTGGTCGGCGTGACCGTCGCGCCGTTCGAGCGACTCCTCGATCGCGTGGACGCGAAGCGGGTGGCCGCGATGATCGAGGCGAGTCGAGCGAGCCTCCCTGGGAGCCCGCCCCCGGCGGATCCTCCGGGGCCGGCGAGGGAGACCCCCGCCCCCATCGACGAGCCCGTCGCGCCGACGTGCTCGATCGAGGATTTCGAGCGGCTCGATCTCCGGGTGGCTCGCGTCACGGCGGCGGCGGCGGTCGCCGGGGCGAAGAAGCTGGTCGAGCTGACGCTCGACGTGGGCGCGGCGGGGACGCGCACGGTCTTCGCAGGGATCAAGGGCTCCTACCCGCCCGAGCGGCTCGTGGGGCGCCTGGTGATCGTCGTGGCGAACCTCGCCCCGCGCGCCATGCGGTTCGGCACCAGTGAGGGCATGGTCGTGGCGGCTGGCCCGCCCGGGAAGGCGGACGAGCGGCAGGTCTTCCTGCTGGCGCCAGACGACGGCGCGGCGCCCGGCCTCCGCGTGCGGTGAGGCGGAGGTCGCGCGGCAGCGGGCGGCGAGGCCGCGACGCTCGGTCTACCGCTCCTGCTCCGCGTTCGCGCCCGTGCCCTCGCCGCGGACGCCGGGCTCCTTGGACGGCGCGGGATCCCGCCAGGGATCCGGCGTCGGCTTGCTCACCGTGCCGCCGGCCTCCGAGGCACGCCAGGGATCCGGGGTCGGCCCGGTGGGCGTCTCGAGCTCCTCCGGGACGGCCTGGATGGGCGTCAGGCCGTGCAGCTCCTGCGAGCTTTGCGCGGACACGGCCTCGCTGTCGTCGGCGCCGACCTCCCAGGCGCATGCGGAGGCGCCGACGCCAAGCAGCGCCCCGACGAGCACGATCCTCGCACCGTTCTTCATGCGGAGTCCTCTTCGGAGGCCAACAGGCCGTACTGCTTCACGAGCTGGCTGAGGCGCGGGCGCTTCATGCCCAGAACCGCCGCCGCCCGCGTGATGTTCCCGCTCGTCTCCTCGAGCGCGCGGGCGATGCACTCGCGCTCGAGCCCGCGCTTCAGCCGCGCGAGCGAGGTGCCCCCGTGGATGGCCTGGTACGCGGCGCTGGCGACGCCCCCGGGGAGGTCGCCCGGCGTGTCGTCGTCCGCCTCGACGCCGCGCTCCGACGGGGGCGGTGCGAGCGACGGCAGCTCGACGGGCACGGCGGGGCGCGCGACGGCCGGGAGGTGCTCGGCCAGCGCGTCGGCGCCGATCTCCGCTCCATCCACGAACAGCGACGCCGCCCGGAGGACGTTCTCGAGCTCGCGCACGTTCCCGGGCCAGCGGTGCTGGGCCAGCCGATCCAGGGCCTCCGGCGTGAGCCGCTTGGGCGCCTCGGAACGCTCCTCGGCCACCCGGGCCAGGACGGCGTCCGCCAGCAGCGGCAAATCGGAGAGCCGCGCTCGGAGCGGCGGCACCTCGAGCACGATCCCCGCGAGCCGGTAGTAGAGATCTTCGCGGAACTCGCCGCGGGCCACCATCGCCGGCAGGTCGCGGTGCGTCGCGCAGACGATGCGGACGTCGACGGGGATCGGCGTCGTCCCGCCGACGCGCTCGATCACCCGCGACTCGAGCACCCGGAGCAGCGCCACCTGAGTCCGGGGCGAGATGTCGCCGATCTCGTCGAGGAAGAGCGTGCCGCCGCTCGCCCGCTCGAACCGGCCGCGGCGGCGCCCGGCGGCGCCGGTGAACGCGCCGCGCTCGTGCCCGAAGAGCTCGGAGAGGAGGAGCGACTCGACCAGCGCCGCGCAGTTCACCTTGACCAGAGGCCCGCTCGCCCGCGGGCTCGCGGAGTGGAGGCCCTCGGCGACCAGCTCCTTGCCGGTGCCGCTCTCGCCGTGCACGAGCACCGTGGCGCCGGTGCGCGCGACGCGACGGGTCGCGGCGAGGAGCGAGCGCACGCTCGGGTGGCGCCCCAGGTACTCGCGCGAGCTCGACCTCGGCGGCTGACTCCGCGGCGCGACGCTCAGCGGCTCCTGATCGTGCTCGGGCGAAGGCTCGTCCCGGACGGCGACCTCGAGCCTCGCGAGGCGGCGCAGGTCGCGGCGCCCGAGGTACGCCTCGCGGTGGGCGTCCCCGAGGCCACGGAGCACCTCATCGCGCAATGCAGCGGCGGCCGCGGCGTGCTCGGCGGCCAGCGCGGCGTCGGCGCCGGCGAGCGCGATCTCGGCCGCGAGGACGTGTGCCTCGCGCGCGAGCTCTTCGTCGCCCGCCTCCCGACACGCCGCCACCGCGGCCGCCGCGGCCTCCCGGCTGGGGCTCCCGCCGGCGCGCGCGACCAGCGCAGAGAGCAGCGCCGTCTCCGCCGCAGCGTCCGGGCTCGACGCGTGGGCGCGCGCGGCGTCCACCTCTGCGGCGGCGCGCGCCACCAGTCCATCCTCGAGGGCGATCCGCGCCGCGAGGCGGTGGGCGTCGCCTAGCTTGTCGCCGTCGCTCGCGCGCGTCGCCGTACGGAGCGCGACGCGCACCTCGCGCTCGGCGTCGATCGTGCGGCCGTGCACGAGGTGGACACGGGCGGTCGCCAGCGCGAGCTCGGCGTGGCGCGAGGCCGGCGCGCCGGGACCGAGCGCCTGACGGCCGAACCGGAGCGCTTGCTCCGCCTCCGCGTGCAGCCCGACCCGGAGCCGGAGCTCGACCAGGTTCACCACGTCGCGCGCGTACCCGAGCCGATCGCCGAGCCGACGCCGGACGAGGAGCGCGCGCTCGGACAGGCCGATGGCGCGCGCGTACTCGTGGCGATCGATGGAGAGCACCGCGAGGTTGCTCAGCGCGAAGCCGACCGCCTTCGGCTGGCCGCTGGCCTCCGCCCGCTCGAGCACGCTCTCGAGCAGCTGCCGCGCCTCTTCGGGGCTCCCACGCGAGAGCAGCGCGATGGCGCGGTTCAGGGTGGCGCGCAGCTCGCCGAGCTCGTCCCCTTCCATCGCCGCCTCGCACGCGTCCCGCGCGAAGTGCGCCGCCGCCGCCTCCCAGCGCGCCGCGGCGAGGTGGAGCTTGCCGCGCAGGTTGCTCGCGGTGAGCCGGACGCGCGGGGTGGCTCCCGCGGCCGGCAGCTCGTCGAGGAGGCGCGCGGCGCGGTCGAGCTCGCCGGCCGCGAACGCCTCTTCGGCGAGCTCGACGTGGGCCTCGCCGCGGGTCGCGGCGTCGGTCGCGCTCGCCCGGGCGCGCTCCAGCGCGGAGCGCGCGCTCACCAGGTCGGCTCGCGCGAGGAGCGCACGCCCGAGGACCAGCGCCGCGCGCGCGCGCACCGCCTCCGAGGTCGGCTGGGCGGACCACTCGCGCGCCACGTCGATGTCGCCGAGCGACAGGGCGAGCTCGGCGCTCGCCACGCGACGCTGGGCGGCCTCCGACTCCGGCATCGCGGCGACCACCGCGGCCAGCCGCCTCCAGAGCCGAGGGCGATCGGCAGCGTACCGGCAGAGCGCGAGCCCCCGCTCCAGCTCGACGGCGCCACGAGCCAGGTCGCCCGCCTCCGCGAGCAGCCCGCCCGCGCGCGCTCGCGCGGCGCCGTCCGCGGGCAGCTCCGCGCAGAGCGCGGCGGCCACCTCGCGGCGATCCTCTGCGGTGGCGCTGAAGACGCCAGCTCCGGTCACCTCGACCAGGTGGTCACGGACCTCGGCGAGCCCGCGCTCCTCGAGCTCACTCAGCGCCTCCTCGCTGCCGAGGCGCCCGAGCGCGCGGCGCGGCCACGACCGCTCGCAGAGCGCCAGCCGGGAGCCCAGCCGGAGCGCCGCGGGGCCGGGGCGCGGCGCCGCGGCGGCGACGCGATCGGCCACGGCCAGCGCGCGATCGAGCGCCGCCAGGCTCGGCGCGGTGGACGCGAGGCGCCACGCGCCCCACGCCGCGTGCACCCGCTCGACGGCGCCGGGATCCAGCGTGGCCTCGAGCTCGAACAGCGTCGCCCCGTGGGGCAATCGGTCGCCCGCTTGCGGCTCGATGACGACCACCAGCGTGGGGCCGCGGGCGGTGTCCAGCGCGGCAGCCAGCGCCTCGACGACCAGGCCGTCGACGCCGGACGCCTCGACGACGGGCACCACGAGCACCGCGTCCGCCGCCGCGTCGAGGAGCGCGAGCGCCGCCGCGTCGGGCTCCGCCGGGAGGGACCGCACGCCCAGCCGGAGGGCGAGCTCGGCGAACGCGCCGCCCGTCACCGCCGCGGATCCGCGCACCACCCGGCGCCCAGCGATCCGCGCGCGGCGCTCGACGTGTCGAGCGAGCGCGTCCGCGTCGCCGAACGCCGCCAGGCGCGCGACGACGAGCCCGCGCGCGCGCGGCGCGAGCAGCCGCGCGTCGAGCGCGCAGAAGGGATCCTCCGCGACCGCAGCGGCGTCGACCCGCGCCGGTACCATGGCGGGAACGTACCGTTCCGGGGCCCGCGGGGCAACCGGCGGGAAGGCGACCCTAGGCGAGGTCCCGGCGCGCGAGCGCCCCCGGCGTGGCGCGCCCCGCCCGGGCAGGTAGAGTCGTGCCGTGCCGCGCGCCCGCCGAGTCGACGCCGCGCCGCGTCACCGGCGGCGCGGCGCCACCCCGCCCCGCTCGATCCCTCGACCTGCCCCCGGGCCCGCGGCGGCGCTGCTGATCGCCCGCAAGCGCGACGGCGGCGCGTTGACGGCCGCGGAGCTCGACGGGCTGGTCGCCGGCTTCCTGCGCGGCGACGTGGCGGACTACCAGATGGCCGCGTTCCTCATGGCGGCGTTCCTCCGTGGCCTCGACGCCGAGGAGACGGTCGCGCTGACGCGCGCCATGCTCCGCTCCGGCGACGTCCTTGAGCTACGGAGCGTGCGCCGGCCGAAGGTGGACAAGCACTCGACCGGTGGGGTCGGGGACAAGGTGAGCCTGTGCCTCGCGCCGCTGGTCGCGGCGGCCGGGGCCGCCGTGCCGATGATCTCGGGGCGAGGCCTCGGGCACACCGGCGGCACGCTCGACAAGCTGGAGGCGATCCCGGGCTACCGCGTCGCGTTGGACGCCGCGCGCTTCGAGCAGATCGTGCGCGACGTGGGCTGCTCCCTGATCGGCCAGACGGATCGCCTGGCCCCGGCCGACCGCCGCATCTACGCGCTGCGGGACGTCACCGGGACGGTGGAGTCGATCCCGCTCATCGTGGCGAGCATCCTGTCGAAGAAGCTCGCCGCTGGTTTGGGCGGGCTGGTGCTCGACGTGAAGTGCGGCCGCGGCGCGTTCATGAAGACGCGAGCCCGCGCCCGAGCGCTGGCGACCGCGCTCACCCGAGTCGGCGGCGCCTCCGGGCTGCCGACGACGGCGCTGTTGACGGACATGGACACCCCGCTCGGGCTCACCATCGGCAACGCGCTGGAGACGAAGGAGGCGATCGCCGTGCTCCACGGGGGTGGGCCGCCCGATCTCCGCGCGGTGACGTTCGCGCTCGGCGCCGAGATGCTGGCGGTGGCGGGGATCGAGCGCGACGCGGCGCGCGGCCGGGATCGCCTGGCGCGCCTCGCCGAGTCCGGCGCCGGCGCCGAGGTGTTCGCTCGGATGATCCGGGCGCACGGCGGCGACGCGCGGGTCGTGGCCGAGCCGGACCGCCTGCCGCGCGCGCCCGTGGTGGTGGAGGTCTCCGCTGCGCGGAGCGGTCACGTCCACGACCTCGACCCGATGGCGCTCGGCCTCGCGGCGATGGCGCTCGGGGCCGGGCGCCGTCGCGCCGAGGACGTGGTCGACCCGGCGGTCGGGATCGAGCTGTGCGCGCCCCGTGGCGTCGAGGTCGCCCGGGGCGCGCCGCTGGCGAAGATCCACGCCCGGACGCGGAGCGACGCGGGCGCGGTCGCGGGGGCGGTCGCCGCCGCGTTTCGCGTCGCCCCCGGGCGCCCACGGGCGGCGCGGCGGGTGCTCGAGCGCGTCGGGTGAGCCGCGCACGCCCGCCCCGCGGCGCGAGCCCCGCGCGCGTGGCTCGCCGGCGCGCGCCCCGCTAGGCTCGCGCGCGTGGACCTGCGGACGCGAACGTCGCTGTTCTGCGGCGCGCTCGCGCTCGCGATCGCGGCCTCCATCCTGCTGCGCGGGCGCGCGCGGCGGGCGCAGCTCCTGTTCGCGGCGTTCGCCGCCGACATCGGCCTCTGGTACCTCGCGCAGTGGCTCTACCACTTCGTCCGCTCCGAGGTGTGGGCCGTGTTCACCGCGCTCCTCGCGGTGCTGCTCCCGCAGTTCGCGCTCCACCTGTTCGAGGCGGTCGTGCCGGCCCGCGGGCGCACCTCGACGCTCCTGCGCGTCGCGGGGGTGCTCGTCGTGCCGATGCTCGTGCTGGTGCTCTCTCCGAAGAACATGCACCCGCTCGTCCGCGGAGCGATCTTCCTCTACGTCTTCGGGCTGATCGCGGCCGGGCTGTGGACGCTCTGGTCGCGGGGGGAGCGGAGCCCGTCGCGCGAGACCCAGCGGCGCGTCCGCTTCCTGGCGATCGTCGGCGCCCTGGCGACCGCCTTCAGCCTGGCGGACTTCCTCTGGTTCATCGGCGCGCCGCTCCCGCCCGTCGGGGCGGTGCTGAGCATCGTGTTCTTGTTCTTGCTGGCGGAGTCCCTGGTCCGCAAGCGGCTGGTCGACCTCTACGACATCCTCGGGCAGTTGCTGGTGTCGACGGCGCTCGCGTTCTGCCTCGCGGGGATCTTCTACGTGTTCGTCGTGCTGGTCGGCGGATTCAACACCATGTACCTGAACGCCGTGCTCGCGGCGATCGTCATCCTGGTGCTCTTCGAGCCGCTGCGCGATCGTGTCCAAGCGTACACCAACCGCGCGCTCTTCCGCGAGCGGGTCGAGGTGGAGCGCGCCGTGCAGCACGCCCGCCGCGAGCTCCTTCATGTGCTCGAGATCGACACCATGATGCAGGTCGTGACCAGCGCCATCGCCGCCACCCGCCGCGCGACGGGCTTCGCCGTGTGGTCGCGCGAGGCCGGGTCCACGGATCTCGTCCTCGGCGCGAGCCTCGGCGCCGATCCGCCTCCGCGCATCGACGGCGCGACGGCGCGGCCGCTCCTCGAGCGCCTGACCGAGCGAGGGTCGCTCGTGCTGGAGACGATGGCGCGCGACGCCGTGGAGCGGCGCGAGGAGCTGAGCGCGCGCGAGCTCGAGGCCGAGCACCGGGTGCTCGCCGCCGCGGAGCTCCTCGGGCCGCACCGAGAGAGCGTGGTGGTGGCGATCCGGGGCGACGACGGCGCGCTCGTCGGGCTCCTCGCGATCACCGACGATCGGGTGAAGGACGCGTACAGCTCCGAGGA
This sequence comes from Polyangiaceae bacterium, assembly GCA_020846005.1. Lineage (GTDB taxonomy): Bacteria > Myxococcota_A > Polyangia > Polyangiales > Polyangiaceae > JADLEQ01. Next base: position 138,014 of record JADLEQ010000048.1, on the reverse strand, counting down.
GGTCGCGCTGTTCGAGTCGCTCGCCTCGCAGATGGGCGTCGTGTTCGAGAACTCCCGCCAGCATGGGCGGCTCCAGGAGCAGGGGCGCCTCGCCGCGCTCGGCCAGATGGCCGCCGGCCTGGCACACGAGGTGAAGAACCCGCTCGGCGCGATCAAGGGCGCCGCGCAGCTGCTGCGGGAGCCGGAGGGGACGCAGCTCGAGCCCGGCGCGCAGGAGTTCGTGACCATCATCCTCGAGGAGGTCGCGCGGCTCGACCGCGTCGTCGGCTCCGTCCTCGACTACGCCCGGCCCTCGCGCGGCGAGCCGGGCGCCGTCGACGCGAACGCCGTCGTCCGGAGGACGCTCCAGGTCCTCGCGCCCGACCGCCACGAGGGCGTCGAGCTGAGGACGGAGCTCGACGCCGCGCTGCCGCTCGTCCGCGCGGACGCCGAGAAGCTCCGCCAGGTGCTCATCAATCTCGTGCTGAACGCCGTGCAGGCGACGCCACCCGGCGGGCGGGTCACGGTGAGCACGCGCGCCTGGCCCGGGGGGCAGTCCGGGGCGGATCGGATCGACGTGGCGGTGAGCGACGAGGGCCCCGGGATCGCGCCGGAGGTCCGCGAGCACCTGTTCGTGCCCTTCTTCAGCACCAAGGAGCGCGGGACGGGACTCGGGCTCGCGATCAGCCAGCGCATGGTCACCGACATGGGCGGGCGGATCGAGGTCTCCTCGCGCGAAGGGGCGGGCTCGACGTTTCGGGTCGTACTGCCGGCGGTATCCGACCCGACGCCCGCGCCGCCGCCGGGCGCTCGACCACGGCGCGAGGAGCCGGCGGCCGAGCCGGCGCGGGGGGTGCCGTAATGCAGCGCGCCGCGCTCCCCCGGGCGGTGGACGTCGTCGTCGTCGGCGGCGGGATCACCGGGTTGTCCATCGCGTACCACCTCGCGCGCGAGCGCCGCGTGACGCGGGTCCTGGTCCTGGAGCGGAGCTACCTATGCAGCGGCGCGAGCGGGCGCAACGGGGGCGGCGTGCGCGCCCAGTGGTCGACCGAGGCCAACGTCCGGCTGATGCAGGAGAGCCTCGGCATGTTCCGGCAGTTCGCGCGCGAACACCGGATCCACACGTGGTTCCGCCAGGGGGGCTATCTCTTCCTCGCGCGGAGCCGGGGGCGAGCGGACGCCCTGGCGGCGAGCGTCGAGCTGCAGCGGCGCTGTGGGCTCGCCACGCGCGTCCTCGCGCCCCGGGAGGCCGTCGCGCTCGTGCCGCAGCTCGACCCGAGCGGGATCGTCCTCGCGACGTTCAACCCGGACGACGCCGTCGTCTTCCCCTGGCCCTTCGTCTGGGGCTACGCGGAGGGGGCGCGCGCGCTCGGCGTGACCGTCTGCGACTTCGTGAAGGTGACGGGCGTCGACGTGCAGGCGGGCGAGGTGCGCGGCGTGCAGACGAGCCTGGGCCCGGTGGCGGCGCCGATCGTGGTCGTGGCGTGCGGCGCGCACTCGCCCGAGGTGGCGGCGTGGGCGGGCGTCGCGTTGCCGACCCACCCCCACCGCCACGAGATCTGCGCGAGCGAGCCGCTCGTGCCGTTCCTCCAGCCGCTGGTCGCCTGCCTGGACGACGGCCTCTACTTCTCGCAGTCGACCCGCGGCGAGCTCGTCGGCGGCGTCTCGAACCCGGACGTCCCGCCGGGCGACGACGCGGGCTCGTCGGTGGCGTTCCTGCGTCGCTACGCCGCTGCGCTCCTGCGGGCCTGCCCGAGCCTGGGCGGCGTGAAGATCCTGCGCCAGTGGGCCGGCCTGTACGATCTCAGCCCCGACGGCGCGCCCATCGTGGGTCCGGTCGCGCGACCGCGTGGCCTGTACCTTTGCAGCGGCTTCACCGGGCACGGGTTCATGATGGCGCCCGTCGTGGGGCGCCTGCTCGCGGCGGCGATCGCGGGCGCGGGCGGCGGATCCCTCCTCGACCGCTGGGCGCTCTCACGATTCGAGCGTGGCGAGGCGGCGCCGGAGGGGATGATCATCGGCTGACGCGTCGCGCCAGCCGCGGGCGGCGTCGTTGACACTGGCCGAGTCGACGGCTTACCGTGCGGCTCACCGGGTCCCCGCCCCCCAAGGCGCCATGCGCCTCGGCGGCGAGCCCCAGTCGACCACACCCCAACGTGCAGCCACCGCCCTGGAGGGTCAGCATGCTCCGCGCCCAGCGCTCCGTCGTTTCGCTCGTCCGCCACCTCATGATCGGCACGGCCGGCACCACGGCCCTCGTGCTCGCCTCCAGCGCGCTCGTCGGCTGCAAGGACGAGAGCCAGCCCGAGTACTGGGTGGAGAAGCTCGCCGAGAAGCAGTGGCAGGCGAGCGCGATCAAGCGGCTCGAGCAGTTCTACGACGACGCCTACAACAAAGCCGGCAAGAAGTCGGACGCCCCCGAGGTGAAGGCGCTCGTCGACAAGATCATCGCGCCGCTGACGCAGGCGTACGTCGAGAAGTACGATGAGCTCGACCAGAAGTCGCGGGTCACGCTGATCAAGCTGATCTGCACGTTCCGGGATCCGCGCGCCGAGCCGGCGTTCAAGAAGGCGTTCGAGGAGTTCATCAAGAAGCCGGCGACCAGCAAGGACGACTCCGACGTGAAGTGGGTGGCGATGGCGGTCGGCGACCTCAAGCTCGCCTCGATGGCGGACCTCCTGATCCAGGCCTTCGGCAAGCTGCGCGCCAGCTCGATGCTGGGCGGCGTCACCTACAAGGACTACCTGGAGGCGCTGCGGCAGATGCCGCAGAAGTCCTGGGCGGAGCCGCTGAAGACGCTCCTCCAAGCGGACATCGAGGTCCCCAAGAAGGTCGACGGCAAGGACGACCCGGAGATGATCGACCGCTACCGTGACCAGCAGCTCTGGCAGACGGGCGCAGCGGAGATCCTGGGCGAGCTCCGGGAGGAGAGCGCCGTCGAGCCCCTGCTCAAGGCCCTGCTCGACCCGCAGAAGGCCGACGTCGCCGCCACGGCGGTGGTCGCGCTCGTGAAGATCGGCAAGCCCGCGCAGGATCGCGCGCTCAAGCTCCTGGCGTCGCCGGAGGACCCGCTCGCCGTGTTCTGGGCGCAGAAGACCCAGAAGGCGACGGGCTCGAAGGACCTGCCGAAGGACAACCTCCACATCGCCACCGCGGCGCTCGTGGTCGGCACGATCGGCCGAGGCGAGGCGATCCCCGCGATGGTCGAGGCCCTGAAGAAGGCCGACAAGGACGTGACCCGCACCGTGATCGCGCGCGAGCTCACCAAGATCCCCGCGACCGCCGACTCGAAGGCCGCGTTCAAGGCCGCGTTCGAGGTGATCTCGAGCGAGTCGAACATCCCGCCCGGGTACAACGCCCTCCAGCTGCTCGCCGAGTCCGCGGCCGCCTTCTACGACGCCGGCATGATCGACTGGCTCCTCGAGCGCGCGGAGAAGACGAAGGGCGAGGGCGAGGCGCTGAAGGCCCTCCAGGGCGCGATCCTGGTCACGGCGCTCAAGCTGGCGAAGCCGGACCAGCTGCCGAAGATCAAGGCCTTCCTCGACTCGATGGAGGCGAAGGAGAAGGGCAGCACCCAGTTCGAGGCGGGCCTCTACGCGCAGGCAGAGAAGCTCCTGAAGGAGTGCGGCGAGCGCGCCGCCTGTTACCTGTCCGCGATGGAGAAGAGCGAGAATCAGGAGCAGAAGAACCAGTTCGTGGCGATCAAGGCTGGGTACATGGTCGCCATCTACGGCAACGATCAGGTGCGCGATCAGCTCATCGGCGCGCTCTCCGGCCTGGAGCAGGCCGCGCTCCGCCACGTGGCGGCCGGCATCATCGACTTCTTGTCGCCCAAGGGCAGCAAGGAGGCCGCCGACAAGCTCGACGAGATCCTGAAGAAGAACCGCGCCACCGGCGACGCGAACAAGATCGCGGGGGACAACTCGCTCCGGCAGGTCTCCGTGCGCATCCGCTCGCGGGCGGGGTGACCCGCCGCTCCAGTGGCGGCGCGCGCCCGGGGCCGGCTCCCGCGGCCGGAGCGGAGCGCTGGGCGCGGTCCGCGGCGGTGCACCCGGCGCGGCGACGCGGTGGAGAGCGAACAGCGCGCGTGCCATGAGGACGTTCCGCATCGAAATTCTGACGGGCGAGCAGGCGGGCACGGTCGTCGAGCTCGACTCCGATCGCGTCCGCATCGGTAGCGCGCGCAGCGCCGACGTGGCGCTCGCGGCACCGCTCGTCTCGGAGCACCACGCGCTCCTGGTCGTGGGCGGCGAGGGCGCTACCCTCCACGACACCGCGAGCGCCCACGGCACCGCGATCGTGCGTGACGGCGCGACGCTCGCCGTGGATCCGACCCGCGAGGGCGGCGTGCCGCTCCTCGCGGGCGACGAGATCGTGCTGGCCGGCGGGCCCCCGAGCGGCGCGCGGCTCCGGGTCCAGGTGGCGCCGATCGAGGACCGGACGGCGGTGCTCGGGTTCACGCCGCTCGGCGAGCTGACGGCGGCTCCGCGGGGGAGCGACCGGGCGGGCGAGCTGCTGCGGGTCATCGGCAGCGTCCAGCGCGACATCGCCCTCGCGGAGGGGCTCGACGGAGTCGTGGCGGCGGTCGCGAGCGCGGCGCTGGAGCTCGTCCCGCGCGCGACGCACGCGACCGTGGTGCTCCGCGCCGAGCCGAGCGACGGCGGCGGCCCCGGGGACTGGGTGCCCGTCGTGACCCGGGTTCGCTCCGCGGACGGCAGGGCGCACCCGCCGGACGCCGCCGTGCGTCTCACGCGGAGCGTCGTCCGCCGGGTCGTCCGCGAGCGGGGCGCGGTGCTCGCGGCGGACGCGGCCGGCGAGGGGCTGGAGACGGAGTCCCTGCTCGGTGCGAGCATCCGCAGCACGATCGGCGTCCCGCTGTGGCGCGGAGAGGACATCCTGGGCGTCCTCCAGGTAGACAACCGCGACGCTCCCGCGATGTTCGGCGACGTGGAGGTCGAGGTGCTCGGCGTCCTCGCCGCGCACGCGTCGCTGGCCGTGGCCAACGCGCGCCTGATCCAGGGCCTCCAGGCAGCGGAGCTGCGACTCGAGCGCGAGAATGCGTTCCTCAAGCAGCGGGAGCGGGCGCGGACGGGGGGCGCGGAGATCGTGGGCACGAGCGCGGCGATGCGGGCGCTGCTCTCGCAGATCGACCGCGTCGTCGACACCCGGGTGACGGTGCTGGTCGAGGGCGAGACGGGCACCGGCAAGGAGCTGGTCGCGAGCGCCATCCACCACCGCTCGCGGCGACGGGGCAAGCTGTTCGTGGCGCAGAACTGCGCCGCGCTCCCCGACAACCTCCTCGAGAGCGAGCTCTTCGGGCACCGCCGAGGCGCGTTCACCGGCGCGACCGAGGACAAGAAGGGGCTCTTCGAGGTCGCCGACGGCGGGACGCTCTTCCTCGACGAGGTCACCGAGATGCCGCTCGCGCTCCAGGCGAAGCTGCTGCGCGTGCTGCAGGAGGGCGAGATCCGGCCTCTCGGAGCGACGGCGGCGCGGACCGTCGACGTGCGGATCGTGGCCGCGTGCAACCGCGAGCTGGAGGGCGAGGTGCGCGCGGGGAGGTTCCGCGAGGATCTCTTCTACCGGCTGCGCGTGTTCCCGCTGCGCGTCCCCCCGCTGCGCGAGCGCACGGAGGATGTGCCGCTGCTCGCCGCGCACTTCCTCGCGCGGTACTCGAGGGAGTTCGGAAAAGGGGTAGGAGGGTTCGCCCAGCAGACGCTGGAGCTCCTCCGCGCCTACGAGTGGCCCGGGAACGTCCGCGAGCTGGAGAACGAGATCCAGCGGCTGTTGCTCCAGGCGGAGCCCGGCGCGCTGCTGACGCCGGAGCTCCTGAGCGCCGGGATCCGCCGCGTGGAGGGTGTGGTCGGCGCGGCGGGCGTCACCAAGGGGACGCTCCGCGAAATGGTGGAGCAAGTCGAGCGCCACCTGGTCGCGGAGTCCCTGCGCGAGCACGGCGGTAACAAGACGAGCGCGGCCCGCGCGCTCGGGATCACGCGCGAGGGGCTGCACAAGAAGCTCCGTCAGCTCGGGATGAGTTGACGCCGGAGGCGCCGCGAGCGCTCAGCGCTCGGGAGGGCGCGCGCTCGGCGCGGCAGCGCTGGCGCCGGGCGGCGCCGCCGAGGAGGCGGCCGCGCGCCCCGCCAGCCACCCCGGCCACCACGCGCGCAGACGCCGGGACAGCTCCACCTCCGCGTCGCCGCTGCCCGCGACGAGCACCCCGGCGTCGAGACCCGCCACCCCGGCGGGGTGAAGGTGGAGCCTGGCCGCCGCCTCGCACCGCGGGCTCCGACACACGAAGACCACGCCCTTCCCGCCGCCGCGGGCGTGCACCGCGGCGACCCCGGCGCCCCACGCGTCGGCGCCGCCCTCGACCAGGACGAGCCGCGCGAAGAACGCGGGCTCCTGCCGCGCGATCCGGATCGCGTCGGGGGCCGACTCGCGGACGCCGACCAGCACGATCGGGCCCGCTCCCACGTGCGCCGTGTGTGTCCGCTTGAGGGCGGCGAGCGCGGACCGAAGCGCGCGCTCGACGCCCTCGCTGGCCGCGGAGGCCGGATCGCCGGCGTCCAGCGGGCTCGGCCCGGCGGGGCGCGGCACCGCGAGGACGAACGGCGCGGGCCCAGCGATGTCCCGCCAGGCGACGGCGCGGTCGAGCGCGTCCTCGCGCGCCCCCTGGAGGACGACGACCAGCGGGCTGGCGGAGGTCGCGCCGACCGGCACGGACAGCTCGGCGCGACCGGCGCCGAGGGGTAGCTCCTGGAGCGCCGGGCCGGCGAGCGGCGGGAGCACCACGGGCGCCGACGCCGACGCCGACGCCGACGCCGACGCCGACGCGGGAGGCGCCGCGGCAACGGGACCGCCGTCTGCGCACCGGCAGCCGGCGAACAGCAACACGGCGGCGAGCGCGGCAGGTCGCCCCGGCCGCCGCGTGGCCGCCCCTCCCGACGTCACAGACGGATCTCGCCGCCCACGACTCGCCGCCACGCCTCGGCGTCGAGCGGTACGTACCCCTCCTCCGTACGCACGAAGAGCGGATCGCTCAGTCGCGTCGGATCCACGCCGTCTCGCTTCAGGTGCATCTTCTGGATCTTGAACGTCCCGGTCGTGTCGAGCCGGCGCAGGATCCGCACGAACCGAGGCTGAGCGTAGCTGGGCAGGTCCTCCACGGTGGCGCGGAACGCGGCGAGGTCGAGCTCACCCTCGACGACGACGGCGGCGAGCCCACACTGGCCCTCCATGCCGGGCACGGCGATCCCGGTGACGGTCGCTTCGCGCACGCCCGGCGCGGCGCCGACGATCTCGGCGACCTCTGCCGTCGAGACGTTCTCGCCCTTCCAGCGGTACGTGTCCCCGATGCGGTCGACGAAGTAGAAGAACCCCTCGTCGTCGAAGCGCATCAGATCGCCGGACAGGAACCAGCGATCGCCGGGCTCGAACGCGCCGCTCAGGATCTTGCGGCGCGTCGCCTCGGGGTCGGTGTACCCCTTGAACTCGGCGAACCGGTTGGCGGGGCGATCCTCGAGCCGGACGATCAGCTGACCGGGCTCGTTGGGCCCGCACGGGACGCACCACCCGCGGGCGTCGCGCACGAGCTCGTCACGATCCACGTCGTACCGCACGACGCGGAGCTTGGACAACCGACGGAGCGGAACCCGCCCTACGCTGCCGACCCGGTCGTGCAGGTTGAAGATGGCCGCAGGCGCCTCCGTCGCGCCGTAGAACTCCCGCACGGTGCGCACCCCGAACCGCTCGACGAACGGCCGCCACACGTCGCCTCGCAGGCCGTTGCCGAGCGCGAGCCGGATCCGCCGGTCGCGCTCCTCCTCGCTCGGCGGCGTGTTCAGCAGGTAGCGGCAGAGCTCGCCGATGTAGAGCATGCAGGTCGCGCCGTATCGGCGAACGTCCGACCAGAAGTGTGACGCGCTGAACGACTCGCGGAGCGCCATCGGAGTGCGCGTCGCCACGCACGAGCCGACGCCGATGAGCATCGCGCTGGAGTGGTAGAGCGGGAGGACGGAGTAGAGCTTGTCCCCAGGCTGGTAGCCGAAGAGGAGGTTCCCCGCCGCGACGCCGGCCAGCACGGCGCGGGCGTGGCTCACGCGGCAGGGCTTGGGCATACCGGTCGTGCCCGAGGTGTAAATGTAGACGTAGTCGTCGCCGGCCGGCACGATCACGCGAGGAAACGCCGCGGCGGGCGCGTGGTCGACCAGCGCCTCGAGCTCGCCGTCCCCGTAGGACACGAGGTGATGGAGCTGCTCGCGGAGATCGTCGCGCGCGCGGAGCGCCGGCGCGAGCCCCGCCTCGACCAGCGCCACGCGGGCCCCGCTGCTCCGCACGGCGTGCGAGAGCGGGCCTCCCTCGAGGTGGTGGTTCACCAGCGCTGCCACCGCGCCCACCCGCGAGATCCCGAGCAGCCACGCCAGATACTCGGGAGAGTTGTGGCCCACCAGCGCGACGACATCGCCCCGGCGCACGCCGCGGGCAGCGAGGACGTGGGCCACGCGAGACGTGCGGTCGTCCACGTCGCGCCAGGTGAGGCGGCGGTCGTGCATCTCGAAAGCGAGCCCCGCGGGGTCGCGCCGCGCGTTCTCCAGCGCGAGCCGGAGGACGCTCACGTCGCCGTCCACCCGCGCGCGAAGGAGCCAGGGGAGCGCCTTGGCCACGGCCGGGGGCACGAGCGACGCCTCCGCGGTGATCACGCCGCGGAGCGCCGGATCGGCCAGCCCCCGGGGCCAGGAAAGTACGGTGTCGGCGAGGTCGTGGAGGCGGCCCATTCGGCGGCCGAGCATAGCGTGCCGCGCGGGCGCCGGCGCCCCGCGCGGCGAGGTGACGGCCCCCACATGGGCACACATCGCGACCGGGCGCCGAGGTCTGCTACGATGAGCGCGTGCGCACGGGCTGGCCCATCCCCGTTCGGTTGCTCGCCCGCGCCGCGGCACGGACGGTCGCCGGCGCGCTGGTGGTGGCGGCGGCGCCACTCGGGTGCACGAACGATTTCGACGCGTTCGAGGTGCGCAGCGGCGCGCCCGGCGGGTCGCCGGACGCCGCCTCCGGCGGCGGCGCGGGGGATGGCGGCGCGATCGGCGGCGCCGGCGGCGACGGAGGCACCTCCGGCGCGGGGGGCGGAGTCACCGGCGGGACGGGCGGGGGCGGCGGGGGCGGGACGGGCGGGGGCGGCACCGGCGGCGACGCGTCGGCGGACGCCCCGGGCGGCGGGGGAGGGACCTCGGGCGCGTCCGGGAGCTCCGGCGCGGGGGGCATCGCCGGATCGGGCGGGCTGGCGGGGAGCGGGGGCGGCAGCGGGGATGGCGGCACTGGCTGCCCGCCGGGATCGAAGGACTGTGGGAGCTGCGTGTCCGCGTCGAGCGCGGCCTTCGGCTGCGCGGGCGTGGACTGCAGCCCCTGCTCGTTCGCCCACGCGAGCGCGACCTGCTCGGTGGCGGGAGCGTGCACGATCCTCGCGTGCTCGACCGGGTTCGCCAACTGCGACGCCGACGAGGCGACGGGGTGCGAGGTCGACACGGCGAACGACCCTTCGAACTGCGGCGACTGCGGCGAGATCTGCGTCGTGCCGAACGCCGCGGCCGCTTGCGTCGGTGGCGCGTGCGCGGTGGGCACCTGCAGCCCGGGCTTCCGGAACTGCAACGGCAACGTGCTCGACGGGTGCGAGCGCGACGTGACCGCCGATCCGACCAGCTGCGGCGACTGCACGACCGACTGCACCGTGCTCGTCGGGAACTGGGTCTGCACGGCGGGCGCGTGCGTGGAGACGACCTGCCCGACCGGGTTCGGCGAGTGCGACGGCGACCCGCTCAACGGCTGCGAGACCCCGCTCGGGACCAGCTCCGACTGCCGGTTCTGCGGGAACGCCTGCTCGCTCGCGAACGCGACCGCCGCCTGCGTCAACGACGCCTGCCTCATCGGCTCGTGCGACCCTGGCTTCACGGACTGCGACTCGAACGACGCCAACGGCTGCGAGGTCGCCACGGGGACCAGCACGGTGAATTGCGGCGTTTGCGGCGGGACGTGCTCGGCGATCAACAACTCGGCGCGAAGCTGCGTCGCGGGCGCGTGTACGTACGTCTGCACGCCCGGCTTCGCCGACTGCAACGGGCCGCAGGCCGGCGACGTGGACGACGGCTGCGAGACGAGCCTCACCGGCACGACGAGCTGCGGGGCCTGCGGCAACGTCTGCGGGGCGAACCAGGTCTGTTCGGCCGGCCAGTGCGAGTGCGCGGCGGGCTACGCGGAATGCAACGGATCGACCGCCGACGGCTGCGAGGCGCAGCTCGCTACCAGCGACCAGCACTGCGGCTCGTGCGGCGGGGCGTGCTCGTCGAACACGAGCTGCCTCTCGGGCTCGTGCCAGTGTGACACCGGGTACGCGAGCTGCGATGGCAGCGCCGCCAACGGCTGCGAGTCGGCGCTGGCGACGGACGCGGCGAACTGCGGCACGTGCGGCACCGTCTGCGGCGCCAACACCACGTGCACCTCCGGCGCGTGCCAGTGCCTGCCCGGCTTCCGCAGCTGCGACGGCAGCGCCGCCAACGGCTGCGAGGCCGAGTTGGCGACGGACGCGGCGAACTGCGGCGCGTGCGGCAACTCGTGCGGGGCCGCCGCGTCGTGCGACGCCGGCGCCTGCCAGTGCAGCTCGGGGCGGGCCAACTGCGACGGGAGCTGGGCCACCGGGTGCGAGGCGACCCTGTCGTCGAGCGCGACCTGCGGGAGCTGCTCGGTCACCTGCGGTGCGAGCTCGAGCTGCAGCTCCGGCGCGTGCGTCTGCGACGCCGGGCGCGGGGACTGCAATGGCAGCACCGCCGATGGGTGCGAGACGAACGTGCTCTCGAGCGCGACGCACTGCGGCGGGTGCGGCGTGGCGTGCGCGGCGAACCAGGTGTGCAGCGGCGGCTCGTGCCAGTGCGCGACCGGCTTCGCCAATTGCGATGGTCTCGCCTCCAACGGCTGCGAGCAGCAGACCACGACCGATCCGCTCCACTGCGGAGGCTGCGGGGTGAGCTGCGGCGCCAACGGCACGTGCGCTGGGAGCGCGTGCAGCTGCGCGGTGGGGACGGGCAACTGCAACGTCTCGATGGCGGACGGCTGCGAGATCGACCTCCTCACGAGCGAGGCCCACTGCGGGGCGTGCGGCGTCCCCTGCGCGGCGAACCAGACCTGCGCCGCGGGCAGCTGCATTTGCTCCACCGGGTTCGCGAGCTGCGACGGCAACGTCGCGAACGGCTGCGAGACGCCGGTGACCTCCGATCCCTCCAACTGCGGCGGGTGCGGGGTGACGTGCGGCGGCGGCTCGACCTGCACGGGCGCGTCGTGTCAGTGCGGCGGGGGGCTCGCCGACTGTGACGGCCTCGCCGGCAACGGCTGCGAGACCAACCTCCAGACGAGCTCCGGTCACTGCGGAGCGTGCGGCAACGCTTGCGGCGCCAACGCGTCCTGCGCGAGCGGCACGTGCCAGTGCACCTCCGGGTACGCGAGCTGCGACGGCAGCTCCGCCAATGGCTGCGAGGCGAACCTGCAGACGAGCAGCGCCCACTGTGGGGGCTGTGGGAGCCCCTGTCAGGCCAACGAGCAGTGCGGGGGCGGCTCCTGCGCGTGCTCGCCCGGCTTCGGCGACTGCGACGGGAACGCCGCCAACGGCTGTGAGGCGAACCTGCAGACCAGCGCCTCGCACTGCAACGCCTGCGGTGCGGCCTGCAGCGCCAATCAGATCTGCAGCGGCGGCGCCTGCCAGTGCGGGACGGGGTTCGGCAACTGCGACGGCAACTCCGCCAACGGCTGCGAGGCCAACCTCGCCACCTCGGACTCCCACTGTGGCGGCTGCGGGATCGCGTGCGGCGCCAACCGGTCGTGCGTGGCCGGGGCGTGCCAGTGCGACCCGGGGTTCGGCAACTGCGACGGCAACTCCGCCAACGGCTGCGAGGCCAACCTCGCCACCTCCGAGTCCCACTGCGGGGCGTGCGGCAGCCCCTGCGGCGCCAACCAGACGTGCACGACGGGCAGCTGCCAGTGCAATGTCGGGTATGGGGACTGCGACGGCAACGCGACCAACGGCTGCGAGGCGAACCTCGCGACCTCCGGCCAGCACTGCGGCGCCTGCGGGAGCCCCTGTGGCGCGAGCGCGTCGTGCTCGGGCGGAGCCTGCGGCTGCAGCCCGGGCTTCGCCAATTGCGACGGCGCCTGGTCGAACGGCTGCGAGGCGAACCTGGCGACCAACGCGCTGCACTGCGGCGTTTGCTTCGCGTCGTGCGGCGCTCAGGCTTACTGCGACGCGAGCGCCTGCTGGTGCAACGCGGGCTATGCGAGCTGCGACGGCAACCCGTCGAACGGCTGCGAGACCTCGACGACCACGAACGCAGCCAATTGCGGCGCGTGCGGGGTCGCCTGCGCCGGGGGGGCGAGCTGCGCGAACTCCGCCTGCCGCTGCGGCGGCACCGGCGAGTACTGCACCGAGTCGGGGGCGGGCTACGCGTTCGCGTCCTGCTCGGGGACCGACTGCCAGTACACCTGCAACGTGGGCGCCGCGGACTGCAACGGCGCCAGCGTGGACGGCTGCGAGGCGGACCTCGCGAGCGATCCCCTGAACTGCGGAGGCTGCGGCAACATCTGCGGGACGGGCGCGGCCTGCGTCAGCGGGGTCTGCAAGTGCGGGTCGAGCGGCGAGGTGTGCATCCCGGGTGGATCGCACCACGGCGCCGCGGCGTGCTCGGGGACGAACTGCGTGCTCTCGTGCGACGGCGGCTGGGGCGACTGTGACGGCAACCCGTCGAACGGCTGCGAGGTCGACACGACCGGCACGGCAGCCCACTGCGGCGGGTGCGGGGCGCCCTGCGGCGCGAACCAGGCGTGCGCCTCGAGCACGTGCGGCTGCGTCAGCGGGTACGCCGACTGCGACGGGCAGGCCGCGAACGGCTGTGAGCGCAACGTCGACACCGACGTCGCGCACTGCGGCGGCTGCAACCGGGCGTGCAGCACGTCGAACGTCGCGAGCCGGGAGTGCTCGGCGGGGCTCTGCGTCTCGACCTGCGTGCTGGGGCGCGCCAACTGCACGCGCCCTGCGGCGCCGACGGCGGACAACGGCTGCGAGCTGGACGTCCGGGAGAACGACACGAACTGCGGTGGGTGCTCCAATTCGTGCAGCTCGCAGAGCCTGACCTGCGGCGACAACCCGGCCGCCGACAACCGGTGCGGCTGCAACGGCAACGACGGCGCGTGCAAGTACGACTCCGACGCCGTCGCGGCGTGTGACAGCGGCACCGGCTTCTGCCGGTGCTCCATCGGGTCCGGGGTGCAGTGCCGTGCGGGGGAGCGCTGCAAGAAGGACGGCGTCTTCAGCGAGTGCACCTGCAACGGAGGGGCCGCGTGCAGCGGCAGCCAGATCTGCTGCCAGAGCCCGGCGGGGTGTCGCGACCCGAACACGGACGCCGCGAACTGCGGCGCCTGTGGCCACGCTTGCCCGAGCGGCTTCGTCTGTCAGTCCGCGGCGTGCCGCTGCGACGCGGCGGCGGACTGCTCGGCCGGCGGCGCCGGGACGTGCAACGCGAGCGGCCAGTGTGTGTGCGGGTCGACGACCTGCACCGCGGGCCAGCGCTGCCTCGCGGGCAACGTCTGCGGATGACGCAGCGGCGCGCGCGGCGCTCCGCTGCGCTCAGAGCGTCTCCGGGCGCACGCGGCGATCGACGTGTCCGTCGAGCGGTGGCCGCTGCATGGTGCCGAGAGGGACGACGCGCGCGCTCGGCAGCTCCCGCGCGAGTCGGGCGCGGAGCTCGAGCCCGGCGGCGACCCCCACGCTGGTCACGAGCGGCCGGAGCGGCGCGAGCGGCTCGAGCCCGGCGCCGCACACCGTGACGTGGAGGTACCGCCCGACGGGCGGCACGATCGGCAGAGGATCGCGCGCCGTCGCGAGCGACACCGCCCCTCGCCCCGCCGGCCAGAGCTGCGCGGCGTAGGTCATCGTGTCGCGGAACCGCGCGGCCTCTGCCGCCTCCGCCGGGGCGAGCTCGCCTCGCGGCACCCGCTGCTCCAGCTCGGCGAGCGCGCGAGCGAGCGCGCGCGCGAAGTGCTCGGCGTCGGCGGCGCAGCCGACGAAGAGCGCCATCCGCGGGCTCAGGCAGCCGCGCTGATCGAACGGGACCACGTCCGCCGCCAGCGCGCGGGCGACGCGACCGAGCGCGTGGTCACGACCTCGCGCCGGGAAGTGCTCCGCCTCGACGACGGCGACGCCGAGCCCGGGCCCGTGCGCGTGGAAGCGCACCCCGGGGGGCTGGGCGAGCCGGAGCGCGCGCTGCGCCTCGTCCGCGCCGAAGACGTGCACGTGATCGCCGGGAGCTGCGTCGATCTCATCGACGAGCGCGCAGAGGTCGGGGGCGGCGGCGACGAGCAGCGCGGGGAACGCGGGCTCACGGCGGGACGGGCGGAGCGCGACCCGCGGCGCCTCCAGCACCGCGAGGGCGACCGCCCGCGCGGGCGCCACGAAGACGGTCGAGGCGAGGACGAGGTGCGTTCGGGCCACGACGGGCGTCCGTCGAGCGAGCGCGCCGAGCTCGCGGTCCGTCGGGCCGACCTCGAGGTGCTCGCGGAGCGCGAGCTCGACGCCCTCCGGCGAGAGCCCGGTCGTCCGGGGGAGCTCGGCGCGGGCCCGGCGGCCGAGGGGGTCCGCCGGATCCGCGATCCGCGCCGCCGCCGCGAGGATCGCGAGCGCGCGCCGGACGCGGGTCGGCTCGTCGAACGCGGCCGGGGACCGGGCCGCGACCTCGACGCGAGGCCCCGTCACGCGCCCCCCAGCAGCGACTCGAGCGCGAGCGAGCAGCCGCGAGCGGGCGCCCCGGGCGCGCGGCCGAGCAGCTCGACCTCGTCACCGACCCGGCGCACCTGGTCCTGCGCGAGCACGACCACCGCCGAGTCGACGTTGCCGAGGTCGGTGATCCGCGCGATACCGAGCTCCCCCTCGGGAACAGGCGCCAGCGTCACGGGATCGACCGGGTCGACCCGGAGCGTCGGGACGGGCCGGAAGCGCCGCAGGCGCGGTGAGTCGCTCGCGCACCAGGGCGGCGCCTCCCAGAGTTGGCTCGTGAGCTCGGTCATCCCATACTCGCCGATGACGTGCCCGGGCGCGAGGCGGAGGGCGCGCTCGACCGCGCTCCGCAGGTCCACCGGGTCGACCTCTCGGCTCCGCCCCTTGAAGCCGCCGGTCTCCATCACGACGCTCCCCCGCGGGAGCTCGACGCGGCGGCCGTCGAGATCGTCGACGAGTCGGACGAGCGCGAAGGCGGTCGCGAGCACGACGAGCGGCTCCGCGCGTTCGCGCGCGACGCGCGCCGCGCGCTCCAGCCCCGCCACGTCGACGCCGGAGCCGCCCGCGAGCCACCGCGCGGGGTCGTCGGCGTCGAACGCGGCGCCGGTCGCGTCCACTCGCAGCGCGCGGCCGTCCAGCTCCTCGACGAGTCGCCGCATCATCCAGCCGAGCGACGAGCGTCCTGCGGGGCCGGGGCAGGGCGCCAGGCCGACGACGACCGCGCGCGCGACGCCCGGCGGGAGCAGCGCGCGTCTCGCCCCCCACGTGCTGATCGCGGCGTACGTCGCGGTGGAGCGCAGCGCATGTACGCCGGCGCGCGCGCCCGTCGTCCCGCTGGTCTCGAAGCGAGCCTCGTCGAGCTCGGGAGGGTGGACCGCGACGCGGGTCAGGCGGAACGCGTCGGTGGGGACGCCCGGGACCTTCGCCAGCTCCTCGAGCGAGCCGCTCCGCGCGTCCAGGAGCCGAGCGAAGCCCGGGATCCAGCGCGCTTGGAAGCGCGCGAGGGCGAGGGCGAGCGTCTCGAAGGGCTCCGCCGCGCCGGCGGCGGCCAGGTAGCGCCGCACTCGCGCGTGGAGCAGGTCGGACTCTTCGAGGAGGCTCACGGGCGGCCGGATAGCGCATCCCCGAGCGCGCGCACGAACGCGGAGAACAGCTCCTCCGGCAGCGTCAGCGGCGGCGTGAGCACCAGCACCTCGCGCTCACCTCCGCCGGTCGAGGTGAGATAGCCGGCCTCGAGCAGCCGAGACGCCAGGCGCGCCGCGGCGCCCGGGACGTCGCCGAGGTCCACGCCGATCATCCAGCCCGCGCCGCGGATCTCTCGGACCCCCGGGGCGCCGCCCACGGCCGCCCGGAGCTCCGCGAGCGCGTGATCGCCGCGCCCCCGCGCCTGCGTGACCACGCCCCCGCGAGAGAGCGTGTCGAGCGTCGCGAGCGCCGCCGCGCACGCCAGGGGAGCGCCGGCAAACGTGGAGGTGTGCACCACCTCGGGCCGGCGGCGCCACGCCGCCATGACTCCGGGCGCGCCGACGCACGCGCTGATGGGGAGCCCGCCGCCGAGGCCCTTGCCCAGACACACCAGCTCCGGCGTGAGCCCGGCGTCGACGCTCGCGAGCCAGGCGCCGGAGCGGCCGAGCCCCGTCCAGATCTCGTCGGCGATGACCAGCGCGCCCGCGGCTCGCGCCTCGGCGCCGAGCGTGCTCAGGAACCCCGGCGGCGGCACGACGCAGCCGCCCCGCCCGAGGATCGGCTCGACGACGATGGCGCCCACATCGCCTCGCGCGAGCTCGACGCGCGCGCGCTCCAAGACGAACGCGGCGCCGGCGGCGCTGGCCGGGAACGGCAGGAAGCGCACGTGGGGGCTCAGCTGCGCAGCGAACGGCGCCCGATACCCGGGGCGGAACGAGCTCACCGCCAGCGGCGCGTAGCCGAGCCCGTGGTAGCTCCCCTCGAAGCCCAGCACGCCCGGGCGCCCCGTGGCGAGCGCCGCCGTCTTGATCGCGGCGGTGATGGCGTCCGCGCCGGACTGCCCGAGGATCACCTGCGCGCCGCGCTCGGGGTGCAGCTCAGCGAGGCGAGCGGCCAGGCCGATCTTGGCGTCGGACGCGTGGACGTCACCCATCGCCTGCCAGAGCCGCGCCGCCTGCAGCTCGACGGCGCGGGACACCGCCGCAGGCGCGTGACCGAGCAGGAGCGACCCGAACCCCGCTGCGAGGTCCACGAAGCGGTTGCCGTCCACGTCGACGACGTTGCAGCCGAGGCCGCGCGCCAGGACCAGCGACCCGGCGGCGCGACAGGCGCCCGGGCCGTCGTCCGAGGGCGCGGCGCCCATCGGCGCCAGGCAGGTCGACGCGCGCAACCGCCACGTCCGGCTGAGCGGCCCCGGCGGCCGCACGCGGAGGAACGGCAGGTCCTCACCGGGGCGCTCCTCCGGAGGAGGCGGGATCTCGCTGAAGGTCATGCGCGCGGGGTCGGGCGAGTCGTCCGCTCGGGGGCGGGCCTCAGGAGCAGGTGCGGTTCCGGCCGCCGTGCTTGGCCTCGTACAGCTTCTCGTCCGCGCGCTGGATGAGCTCGGCCGGGGTCCGATCGGCCGGCTGGAGCGCGGCACACCCGATGCTCACGGTGACGGGGATGCGCTCCCCCTGAAAGACGAACGCGTGGGCCGCGATCCGACGGCGGAGCTCCTCCGCGAGCTCCCGCGCCCCCTGCAGCGGCGTCTCGGGGAGCACCAGCGCGAATTCCTCGCCTCCGTACCGCGCGAAGAGATCCCCGGGCCGGATGCGCTCCTGGACGACCCGCGACTTCTCGCGCAGCACGTGGTCTCCCGCGAGGTGGCCGTACTGATCATTGATGCGCTTGAAGTGGTCGATGTCGAACATGAGCACGCAGAGGTCCCGCTGATGCCGCCTCGCACGCAGGAGCTCCCGGTCGAGCTCCTCGAGCAGGTGGCGTTTGTTCGCCGCTTGCGTGAGACCATCGATGATGGTCATCCGGTAGATCTCCTCGTGGTACTTCGCCTCGGCGTCGGCCCCCGAGAGGAACTTGAGGATGTTGGGGCCGACCTTGATCTGGTCGCCGTTCTGCAGGAGGACCTCGCGGCGCTGCTCCTCGTTCACGTACGTGCCGTTGGTGGAGCCGTCGTCGACCGTGTACCAGTGGCCCCCTCGGCGCTCGAGGTGGGCGTGGCGGCGTGAGACGCTGTCGCCATCGAGGACGATGTGGTTGTCGGCACCGCGCCCGATGTACAGCGCCGGGCGATCGAGGACGAAGCGCTTGCCGAGGAGCCGCTGGTCCTTGGCGTAGATGACGACGACGCAGTCGTTGGTGGCCTCCGTCTCACCCGGGGGGCGCTGGCCGACCTGCGTGACGCGCGTCTCCTCGTCGAAATCGCTCACAGAACCCCAGGGCGCCGCACCGCATCAAGCCACGCGGCCGCTGCCGACCGAGCCGAGCACGCGGTGCCAGCTGGCCGACCCGCTGGCGGTGGCCATCGGCGGTCGCATCGGGGTAAGGTACCGGTCCGTGGCTGCCCCCGCAAGCCGAGCCGTCCGGTCTCCACACCCGCGCCTCGGGCCGTGGGCCCGAGGTAGGACCACCTCCGGGGCTCACCTGTGAGCTGGACGGTGGGGCCGGCGGACGGCCGGATTGAGGTGCTCACCCGACGCCGGGGGCTCCTCGCGCGGGTCGGGCACGATCTCCTGCTCCGGGTGGAGTCCTTCGAGGTCCGCCTGGAGGGTGACCGTGTCACCGCGCACGCGGACGCGGCGAGCCTCCGGGTGACGGGCGCGATCGACGCGGCCGAGCGTGTCGACACCGCGGCGCTCGGGGCGCGCGACCGGGCGGACATCGAGAAGAACCTCAACCGTGACGTGCTGGGGTCGGCTCGCTGGCCGCGGATCTCCTACGAGGGCACGTGGGACCGAGGGCCGGGGCGGGTGACGGGCGAGCTGACGCTGTGCGGCGAGCGACACCCGCTGGAGCTCGCCGTGCGGGTGCTCGATGGGCGAGCGCTAGCGCGCGTCGAGCTCACGCCGTCGCGCTGGGGGATCCGCCCCTACCGGGCGCTGCTCGGCGCGCTCGAGGTGGAGGACCGCGTCACCCTCCGGATCGACCTCCGCGCCGCGGCGGGCGCGCCTGCCCCCGCGCCCGGGTAGCTGCGGGCGGCCGCCTGGCGCCGCGGGGGCCCCGCGCCCGGCTCCGTCACCTCACGCCGCCCCGGGCGCCAGCAGGAAGTCGTCGGGGAGCGCGATCGCCTCCTCGATCGCCTGCTCGATGGCCGTCGGCGGGAGCCCGCGCCAGTAGACGTGCCAGCGCGCCCCCCGCTGCATCCCATGACAGACCGACTGGTACCAGGTCGCCACCGGGTTGTCGGCGCGCGTCCGCCAGAAGAGGGTCGGGTGCTCCCGCGTGAGCGCCAGCCAGAGATCCGCTCCCAGCCCTTCGCCTCGCGCGAACGGCTCGACGGCGAACTTCGCGAGATAGGGTGCTACCCGCCCCTCCTCCACCACGGCGACGCCGCGGTACGCGCGCTCGAGGTAGACGGCGAGCGGCGCGCGCTCGAAGTAGTCCGACCGGAGCGGCCGCCCGAAGCTGGCCTCGATGAGCGCGCGGACGCGCGGCGCGTCGACCGCCGCCCACCCGGAGCAGCGCTCGATCTCGGCGCCGGCCTTCACCAGCGTCCCGGCGCCTCGGACGGTGAACAGCTCCTTCAGCAGATCGAAGGGCGCGGCGACGTTGACGACCAGTGGCCGCGGCGCCGCGCGATCGAGGAACCGCGCGAGGTGGCCGAGGAGCGCCGCGTCCTCCCGGTGCAGCAGCCGCGACGCCTCGAGCGCCACGCGGTCGGCTCGCAGGTTGATCACCGAGAGTCCGCCGGCGCTCGCGTCGACCAGGTGGCCCGGGAGCAGCTCGATCGACCGCTCGACGCGCGGCCCCAGGCCTCCGCGCCGGCGGCACAGCACGAGCTTGCGCGACCCGAGCGCGACCGCGATCTCCGCGAGGCGGTCGAAGCGGTCCTCGGCGGGCAGCTCCGCACCGAAGCGGAGGAGCGGGAAGCGACCGGCGACGAGGAGCGACCGGAGGCCGCCCGCCGTCGCCGCGCTCACGGGCTCGACGCGCTCGATCGCGACCCCGAGCCGCGGGAGGCGGCGGGCGAGGCGCTGGGCGGCGCGCTCGGACCCCGCCGGGTCGAACAGCCCGACGACGATCGGAGCCACCAGCCCGAGCTCGGCCAGGAAGCGGAGCTGCTCGCCGATCGAGTCGAGCGCGTGGCCGACGACCGCAGACTCCACGCCGATGATGGCGAAGCTCTCGCGGGGGAGATCGCGGAAGACCTCGAGGTAGTGCTCCGCCTCCGAGCGATGACCGGCGCTCTCGAGGAAGGTGAGGACTGCCTCGGCGCTGGGTGAGGTCTCCGCGCGGGACACGGCGCGCCTCTAGGCCGATCGGGCCTCGGGTCGCAAGCCGCCAGCGCACCCAGCGCCCCGCGGCGAGCCTCACTCCGGGACGGCGAGGCCGAGCGCGCGCATCAGCCGGAGCGCGTTGCCCTCCGTCACCGGACCGTCCCGCAGTCGGTAGTCGAAGGTCATCACGCCGTCGGTGACGGCCTCGCGGAAGTGGACGATCCGGACCGCGGGGGCGACCTCCGGCGGCAGCTCGACCAGGCCCATGTCGTGGGTCGACACGAGCCCGAGCGCGCCCTGCCGGACGAGCTCTGCGATGACCCAGCGCCCGCCGATCTGCCGCTCCCGAGAGTTCGTGCCGTGTAGGATCTCGTCCAGCAGGAAGAGGAGTCGGGTCGGCTGCCGGGTCCCCGCGAGCACGTACGCGAGTCGGCTCACCTCGACGTAGAAGTGGCTGGCGCCCTGGGCGAGAGAGTCGGAGACTCGCATGCTCGTGCGGAGCGCGACCGGGCCGAGCCGCAGCCGTCGCGCGCACACCGGAGCCCCCGCCAGCCCGAGCACCACGGCGAGCCCCACGGCGCGGAGGAGCGTGCTCTTGCCGCTCATGTTCGACCCGGTCACGAGGAGGGCGGTGCCCGGGCCCGACAGCGAGACGTCGTTGCCGACGCGCGCGCCGCCCGGGAGCAGCGGGTGCGACACGCCGAGCGCCTCGAGCGGCTCGCCGTCGGCGCCGAGCTCCAGGAACGTCCACTCGGGCTCGTCGTGGTGGAGCGCGGCGAACGACGACAGCGCCTCGAGCTCGCCGAGCGCGCGGAACCAGCCGCGCGCCGCAGCGCCGTACCGACCGCGCCAGCCGTCGAGCGCCAGCGCCCAGTTCAGATCCCAGAGCAGGAACGCGTTGACGACCGGGTGCAAGAGCGCGTTCTCGCGGAGCGCGAGCCACCCCACGGCGCGCCGCAGCGCGCGGAGCGCCTCGGACGGCCGCGCCGCGCCTCCAGCCAGCGGGTCGCCGAGGGCCGCGTGGATCTCCGGATCGAGCGTCGCGCGCTCGACGGCGGCGAGCGCCGCCTGGTGGCGCGCGAGGGCGCCCTCGCCGGCGGTGACGGCCTGGAACGCCCGATGAGTCGCCGCGCGCGTGCGGAGGTCGACCCCGATCGCGAGCGCGAGCGGGACCAGCAGCGCGTAGAGCGGCGCGTCGGCCACGCCCACCGCGACGGCGACGGCGACCGTCCACAAGGGCAAGCCTCGGGCCGCCACGAGCAGGAGCGGCCGCCCCGCGAGCTCCGGCTTCCCCTCCGCCCAGCCGAGCATCGCCTCTGGATCCGATGGCTCCACGACGGGCGCGGCGCCGGAGGTCCCGCGCGGTCGCAGCTCGCGCAGCTCGAGGCCCAGCGCCTCGATCTCCTGCCGAAGATCGAGGCGGGGCGCGAACGCGCGCACGGCGGCCTGGCGGCGAACGATCGCCTGCGGTTCGGCGGGCCCGAGGAGCCAGTCGGCGAGCGTGTCCTCGCCCCACCGCGTGCGCGCCACGCTGACGCGCTGGAACACCGAGGCGGGCCCGAACAGATCGAGATCGCTCGCGTACGCGTGGCGCGCCGAGAGGAACCGGGCGCCGTCCCGCGGGAGCTCGGAGAAGCGACCGGACAACCGGAGCTGCGCCTCTTCGTTCACGCGCGCCCACCGCCGAGCGGTGTCCTCGAGCGCGATCACGCGCGCGTGGGCGACCACCAGGCCGAGGAACGCGACCAGCCCCGCGGCGACCACCGCCAGCGCGGCGCCCCGGGGCCCGCCGAGGACGCCCCAGAGCCCGCCCAGGCCCGCCACGAGGAACGCCGCGCCGCGCAGGTGCGAGACGCCACGCGAGCGCGCGCCGAGCCGCGCTGCCTCGGCCTCGAACCGGGTCGCCCGGGCACGGTAGAGCTCCTCGAGAGGCGTCGCCGGAGCCCGGGGGGGCGCCTCGCCCGTGACGGCTGCGTGGGGTGTCATCAGCGGACCGCGCGCTCGATCGCGTCCCCCATCCGATCCAGGGGCACGACCTCGTCCACGACCCCGAGCTCGGCGGCCGCCTTCGGCATGCCGTACACGAGGGACGAGGCCTTGTCCTGCGCCAGCGTCCGGCCCCCGGCCGCCTTGATGGCCGCGAGGCCCAGCGCACCGTCGCGCCCCATGCCCGTGAGGACGACGCCCACCGACCGCGCGCCGAACGCCTGCGCGACCGAGCGGAGCGTCACGTCGGCCGCGGGACGGACGCCGTGCACGGGCGGCGCGACCGAGAGCGCGACGCGGCCTTGCTCGAGCGCGAGGTGCCGCCCGCCGGGGGCGACGAGCGCGACCCCCGGCGCGAGCACGTCGCCCGCCGCAGCCTCACGCACGGCGAACCGCGTCAGCTCGGCGAGCTGGGTCGCCAGCGCGGCCGTGAAGCCCTCCGGCATGTGCTGCACGACGAGCAGCGCGGAGCCGCTCAGGCCGAGTCGCGGCAGCACACGCGCGAGCGCCTGGGGCCCGCCGGTCGAGGACGCGACGACGACGACGCGGAGCCCCGGCGGCATCGGGCGCGCCGCCACGGCTCCGCGGCGGCTCGTGTCGACGGCTCCGGCGATCGCCGCTTGGGCCGCGCCCGCCTGGGGCGCGGGGACGCCCGCGACGTTGGCCATCGCGGCGGCGATCAGCTTCCCGAGGAGCTCGTCGCGGACCTCGCCGAGGGTGGTCGTCACCTCGCCGTCCGGCTTCGCCACGAAGTCGACCGCCCCCGCGGCGAGCGCCGCCAGCGTCTCGGCGGCGCCCTCGCGCGTGTGGGCGCTCAGCATCACGATCGGTGTCGGCGCGCGCGCCACGATTCGCCGCGTCGCCTCCGCGCCGTCGAGTCCCGGCATGTTGAAGTCCATGGTGACCACGTCGGGGCGGAGGTCGTCGGCGAGCCGCACCGCCTCGAGACCATCCTTCGCCTGCCCGACGACCGTGAAGCGCGAGTCGGGTTCGAGCAGCCGCGCGACCGCCGCGCGCATGAACGCCGAGTCGTCCGCGATCAAGACACGGATCGGTGAGCTCAACGATCCCTCGCGAAGCCCAGGACGAGCGTCGCGCCGGTGATGGGCTCCTCCGGCTGCCCGACCCACCGGCGATCGAGCGCCTCGGCGATGCAGCGGGCGGCCTCCGCGCGGAGCCCGCGCCGGCGCGCCACGCTGACGCCCTCGGCGCGGCCCCGCGCCCGCACCAGGAAGCGGAGGCTGATCTCGGCCGAGGCTCCCTCGACGCCACCATGCTGCTCGACGCAGCGCGCGAAGACCTTGCGGGCTCCGCGCAGATGGCGCTCCGCTGCCGGGAGGCCGCCTTGATCGGCCGTCACCGTGAGCGTCGCGACGCGCACCGCGCTCGGCGGGTCGGGCGGCGGGGGATCCGCGGGAGCGCTCGAAGACGTCGCAGGCGGAGCGGAGCCTGCCGGCGGCGACGACGACGACGCGGAGTGCGCCGCCGCGGACTGCGGGGGACGAGCGCTCGCGGCGCCGAGCACGAGGCGCGCCT
Organism: Polyangiaceae bacterium; assembly: GCA_020846005.1. Lineage (GTDB taxonomy): Bacteria > Myxococcota_A > Polyangia > Polyangiales > Polyangiaceae > JADLEQ01. The sequence continues at coordinate 114,308 of JADLEQ010000048.1, read as the reverse complement.
CGCGCTCCTCCAGGCAGCGCACCAGCATGCCCTTGCCGTTCGCGACGCGTCCCCACGGGCAGGCCGGATCGTAGGGGTAGCGGCTCTCCTCCGGCGACCCGGCGACGGCCGCCCCGGCGACCACGCTCGCCACCACGCCCGGCAGCGCGACGCGCTGGACCCACCTCACGACGGGCCCTCCTCGCGGAGACCTCTCAACACGTACGCGCTCACCGGGTGATCGATACCCTTGAGCGTGATTCCCGTCATCTCCTCGACGACGACGTGGTCCGCGATCCGGGCATGGGTGTCGGCGCTGAGCAGGACGCCCCCGAGCGGGCACTTCGACTCGTGCCGCTGCGCTCGGTTCACCACGTCCCCGATGCAGGTGTAGTCGCGGCGGACGAACCGGGAGCCGATGTCGCCCCGGACGATGGGGCCCGAGTTGAGCCCGATCCGCATCACGAGGGGGCTCTCCCGCCCCGCGTTGAAGTCGTCCAGGGCGCGCTGCATCCCCCACGCCGCCCGCGCCGCGCGGAGCGCGTGAGGCTCGTCGAGCTCGGGGCGCGCCTCGAACACGGCCATGATCGCGTCGCCGATGAACTTGTCGATGTCGCCACCGTGCTGCTTGATCACGATGCACAAGGCGTCGAACGACGCGTTCAGCACCGCGACGACCTCGGCCGGGCTCATCCTCGTGCTCATCGCGGTGAAGCCGGAGATGTCCGAGAAGAGGAGCGTCGCGTCCACCTCCCGCGCGCGCACCTCGCCGAGCGTCCCCGCGCGGGAGAGCTCCTCGGCCGCACGGACGGCCCCCTCGCTGATGTACAGGCGGGACGCCTCCTTGTAACGAGCGAGCCGCGTCTCGGCGAGCACCCGCTCGACGATGGCGATGCACTTATCGGTCCCAAAGGGCTTGACGAGATAGCTCGTGAGCCCCGCGGCGCGCATCTGCGCCTGATCGCGCCGCGTGTCGCGCGCGGTGAGCATCACGATGGGGAGGTCCCGCGTCGCCGGCTGGCGGCGGAGCGCCACGACCAACTCGAAGCCCGTCATCCGCGGCATGTCGTAGTCGGTGAGCACCAGGTCGGGCGCCTCTCGCGTCGCCTTCTCCAGGCCGTCCTGGCCGTCCACGGCCGTCTCGACGCGGAACCCTTGCCGGCGCAGGCAGTCCGCCACCAGGTGACGGATCGCGGCGGAGTCGTCCACCACGAGTACCCGCTCGCGCGCGCTGACCATCCGACTCGCCAGGAGCGCGTGCAGGCGCCCGATCAGCTCCTCGGGCACCACCGGCTTCACCAGGTAGTCGTCGGCGCCTGAATCGAAGCCCCTCTCGAGATCGCTCGCCTCCCCGAGCGACGAGCAGATCACGACCGGGATCGACTCGGTAGCGGCGTCCTCCTTGAGCGCGCGACACAGGCCGAAGCCGTCGAGCTTGGGCATCTCCACGTCCGTGAGCACGAGGTCCGGGCGCGACGCCCGCGCGCGCTCGAGCGCCTCGGCGCCGTCCCAGGCCTCCTCGACCTCGTAGCCCTCCTCCGTCAGGATCGGGACGGTGTGCCGGTGGATGAGGTCGCTGTCGTCCGCCAGCAGCACGCGGAGCTGCCCCCGGGCCGCGCGCTCGACCGCGGCGACGAGATCGGCCCCCTGAAACGGCAGCGCCAGCGCGTGCTGGAACCCGCTCGCACGGGCGCGGACGCACGCCGCCGCGTCCAGCCCGAGGTACACGGCGTGCGCGGGCGCTCGGCCCTCGGCGCTGCTCTCTCGCAGGGCGTCCTCGGCGGGCTGGCCGTCGACCACCGGGGCGAACAGCACGACGTCGACGGCGCCTTCGCACTGCGCGCGGAGGGCCTCGAGCGACGGCGCGAGGCGCAGCTCGTGCCCTGCCGGCCCGAGCGCGCGCCCGACGTAGTCGCCCAGGAGCCCGGGCGGGGTGACGAGACCAACGAGCACGGCGCCAGCATAGCGCGGCGCCGGCCGGCGGGGCGTGGCGGGCGGCGGGCGGGAGGTCGAGACCGGCGCGGAGCCGTCACGGTCTCCGCCGACGCCGTCCGATCAGCGCCCGAGCGCCTCGGCGCGGTTCACGATCCGGGGCGTGAGGAAGATCACGAGCTCGCTGCGCGTGTCGCTCGAGCGCCGGCGCTGGAAGAGCAGCCCGATGAGCGGGATGTCCCCGAAGAACGGCACCTGATCCAGGTTCCGGCCGGTGTTGCGGCTGAAGATGCCGCCGATCACCGCGGTGTGTCCGTCCATGACCAGCAGATCCGTCTCCGCCTCGCGCTTCAGGATCGTCGGATCCCCGCGCGCGCTCGTCTGGTTGAAGTCCGGCTCGTCGCGGTTGATCTTCACGTGCATCGAGACGCTGCCGTCGGCCGTGACGTGCGGTCGCACGAGGAGCTGGAGCTTGGCCTCCTGGAAGGTCGTCTGCACACCCTGGGCGCTCACCTGGGAGAACGGGATCAGGGTGCCTTGCGAGATGCGCGCCTCACGGTTGTCGAGGGTCAGGATGCGGGGGCTCGAGACGATGCGGAGCATGCCGGTCGACTCCGCCGCAGAGAGCCGCACGGCGAGGTTGATCGTGTTGTCGATCGAGCCGAAGGAGAGCCCGATCGCGCCGCCGGCGCCGGTGCCGACCGCCGCAGGCAGGTTGACGGCGAAGTTCGGCGTCGCCACCCGGTTGGTGAACGGGCTGAGGCCGGCGGTCGGCGTGCTGTCGTCGCTGGCACCGCCGACGACACCCACGCTGTTCGGGAACGCTAGGCCCGTCGGGTTGCCGGTCGCTCCCGAGAAGGTCGTGTCGCCTCCCCACTGGATGCCGACCTCCCGGAGGTACCGGCTGGTCGCCTCGACGATGCGCGCCTCGACCAGCACCTGCGGGGTCTGGGTGTCGAGCGAGCGCGTGAGCTCCTCGATCTGGTTCAGGTTCCCGGTCACGTCGCGCACGATGAGCACGTTCGTGCGGTCGTCCACCGCGATGGTGCCGCGCGGCGACAGGAGATCGCGGGCGCGCTGCTGGATGTCGGACGCGCGGGCGTAGCTCACCGGGATGATGCGCGTCTCCAGCGGCGCGAGCTCGAGCTCCTGCTTGCGGCGCGCGATGGCCATCTCGCGCTCCTTCTCCAGGTCCGACTGCGGGGCGACGCGGATCATGTTCCCCTGGCGCACCATGCCGAGGCTCTTCGCCTGCAGCACGATGTCCAGCGCCTGATCCCACGGGACGTTCCGCATCCGGATCGTCACCGACCCGGACACGTTGTCGGCGGTGACGATGTTCACGCGGCCCACGTCGGCGAGGAGCCGCAGGACGTTGTGGATGTCGGCGTCCTTGAGGTCGAGATCGATCCGCCGCCCGGTGAAGCGGGCCTGCCCCACGACGACCGGGCCGAACGCGCCCGCCGCCTCGTCGGCCGCCGACTCCACGGGCGCCCCGCTCGGCGACCGGGAGCCTTCGTCGACGCCGGGCTCGACGTGCACGGTGCGCGTCCGGCGCGCGGCGCCGCCGTCCCGCGCGACCCCGGTGGCGCTCGAGGGCAGCGCGCCGGGCCGGTGGAACGACCACACGAGCGCCCGCCCCCGACGACCGATCCGGCTCGTCACGGCGTCCGAGTGCTCCACCTCGATCACGACGCCTCGGCGAGTGACGTACGACGACACCCGCGATACGTCGCCGCCGAACGCCCCCACGTCCAGCGCGCGCACCAGGGCCTCGGGGAGCTCGGCCTCCTCGAGGAGCAGCACGCTGCGCCCCTTGCGATCCGTGCGGAGCTGGCGCGGGGCGCCGCTCAGCTCGACCACGACCCGTTGCTCGACCGAGCCGTGCTCGAACCGCACGTCCGTCACCCGGCCGCGCTCGACCGCCGCCTCGGCGGGGGTCTCCGCACGCGCACGGCTCCGTCCCGCGTCCACGATGGGGCCGGCCTTGCCGGGCCGCACCGCGATCACGAGGTCGTTCCCCTCGACGCGCACCGCGTGCTGGGACTCCTCCGAGAGCGACACCACGACTCTCGTGGTCGCACCCGACTGGCTGCTGCGGAAGGACTGCACGAGCACGCCCGCGACGACCCCCACCTTGCGGGTCGTGCTCGGCGGCGCGCCGCTCACCCCGGCGTGGGGCACATCGACGAGCAGCCGCCGGCCGCCACGATCCGCTCGCGCGCTGAACGTTGGAGGCGAGGTGAAGGTGACGCGGACCTCGGCTGCTCCGTGACCGCCTCGCGGGGCGACGCCGACCGCCGTCGCGTTCCGTGCGGGGGCGGCCGCCGCCGCGGAGAGCGGCGCCGCGAGGGCGGCCGCGAAGGCCAGGACGCCCGCGACGCGCGCAGCGCGCCGCATCTGCCTTCGGGTCCCTCGCTCATGCACAGGAGCTACCATCGTGCGACTCCGATCCGAGGGTCGGTGCCGTGGAACCGGCCTACCGACACTTGCTCGCTCAGCGTATCGAAGCGGCGACGGCGCGAACAAATTCGCGGGCGAGAATCCTCAGCCCGGCTCGAGGAGCGCCCCCTCGGGGCGCAGCGGGATCACGCGAGTCGCCGTCGGCACATCGGGGTTCTGCGGGTCCTCGCGGATGAGCACGACGTCGCCGTCGCGGATGCGATCCACGCGCCAGTTCATCTCGTAGGTGGCTCCCGACTGGTTCGGCGAAGGGACGGTCTCCGCGCGGCCGATGAACTGGCCGCGGCGGATGACGTGCCCCTTGCCCGTCGGATCGACGAGCATCGCGACCGGGGCGGCGTTGCCCGTGACGATCCCGACGAGCTTGAGCTCCTCCAGCGAGTACTGGTCGAGGACGACTTGGCGCTGCAGGTTCTTCTTCCCTCGCGCCTCCTCGACGAAGGTGTCCGCGAACGACCGGAACGGATCGCGGCTCCGATCGGACTCCGCGAACTCCTGCTCCTGCACCTCGAGCTTCGGCGTGGCGCTGGCCGTCGCCGACACCGAGGCGGACGCCGCGGCGGCCGAGTCCGCGGGCGGCGGATCCGTCCCCTGGACGATCTCCTCCTCGCAAGCGACGCCGAGACACGCGAGGCCCACCGCCAAGGCGGCGCCGACCCGGGTGCGGCCGAGCGCGCTCATCGCCGCCCCCCGCGCTTGTCCGGCCCGCCGGGGGTTTCCTCGGAGAGCGCGCGGAAGGCCGTCGCCAGCGCCTCGACCTTCACGATCACGTCGCTTCCTTCGACGCTGGGCTCGTGCATCGTGATGTTCTCCATGTTGATGATGCGGTCGAGCTGCCCCACGCCGAAGAAGAACTTGGCGACCTGGTGGTACCGGCCCACGATCGCCAGCTTCATCGGCACCCGAGCATAGAACTGCTCTCGCTGCTCCTCCTGCGGCGTCCACGCGCTGAGGCTCACGCCCGCCACGTTGGCGACGCTCTGCAGTGAGCTCAGGAACGCAGGGTACTCCGCGGCGGCGGGCAGCACTTTGTTCAGCTCGCGCTGGCGCTGCTGGCGCTCGGTCAGCTCGGCGAGGTCCTTCTGGTACGCGAACTCGTTGGCGCGGGCCGTCTCGAGCTGGGTGCGGAGCTCTCGCTCCTTCTTCTGCTCCGCGCCGATGCGCGCGGCGATGTCCCCGTAGAACACGACGAAGTACGCCACGCCGACCAGCGCGAGGAGGCCGGCCCCGACACCGAACTTGGCGATCAGCGGCAGCTTGAGCGGTGCGCGCGCCATCTCAGTACCTCACCTTGGCTTCGAGCTGGAAGTGCACGAGATCGAGGCCCGATCGGCTGTCTCTCAGCTTCCGCGCCGGGAGGAGCCGGATGTCGTAGAAGAAGCTGGAGAGGCCGAGGCGCCGCGCGATCTCGCTCACGTCTTCGCCGTCGCGAGCGATCCCCTCGAGGCGGACGGCGCGCGACTGCTCGGCGAACTTCGTGATCCACAGGCGTCGCGCGTCCCATCCCGGGCTGTATACGGCGAGGGGATTCTCGCGGCGCTCTCGCACCAGCCGCTCCGGATCGACCGTCGGTCCCCGACCGACCGTCAGGATCCGGGCCAGCTCAAGGAGGACCGCGGTCGGCCCGGAGCGCGCCGTCTGGAGCTTGGCGATCGCGTCCTCGCGCGCGCGGAGAGACGCGAGCTTCGCCTTCACCTCCTCGTGGTTCTGCACGGCCTGCTTCAGCTTGTCGATCTGGGTCGTCAGCTCGCTGTTCCGTCGCTCCTGGGCCTCCAGCTCGTCGGCCTTCATGCCGTGGAACACGAGGAGCCCTCCTACCTCGAGGAGGAAGAGCGCGAGGACCACGAGGAGCCAGATCTGGCGGTCCTGGGTCGTCTCGGCGCGCCGCTTCTGCGGCAGCAGGTTGATGCGAATCACGACCGCTGCTCCTTCTCGTGGCGGAGCGCCAGGCCGAGGGCCACCGCTAGCTGCGAGGCCCGCTGTTGGACGAGCGGCGCGTTCACCTCACGCGGCTCGATGCCGATGCCCTCGGTGGGCGCCCACGTCTCCACCGGGGCGCGGGCGCGCCGCTCGATCGCGCGGGCGAGCGGCGCGAGGTTCGCGGTGCCGCCCGTGAGGAAGATGCGGACGATCTCCCCCTCGCCGCTCGTCGCCATGAAGAAGTCGAGCGAGCGCTGGATCTCAGCGGCGATCGAGTCGCACACGGCCTCCACGACCTGGACGACCTGGTTCGGGACCATCCCGCCCTGCGCGGGATCCCCGCCGCACTTGTAGGCCTCGGCCTGCTCGTACGGGACGCCGAGCTGCTTCTGGATCTCCTCGGTGATCGCGTTGCCGCCGTTGGCGATCTCGCGCGTAAACGCGCTGATCCCGTTGGCGACGATGTTCAGTGAGGACAGGCTGGCCCCGACGTTCAGGATGGCGACCGTCTGGTTCGGCGGGAGCCCCCGCGAGTGCTCGAACAGGTTCTGGATGGTGAAGGCGTCGATGTCGCAGACGAGGGGCTTGAGCTTCGCGTCGCGCAGAATCTGCGTGTAGTCCTGGATCTGGTCCCGCTTGGCGGCGACCAGGAGCAGGTCCATCTGGCTCGCCTCGGGCCGGCGCCGTAGCACCTGGTAGTCGATCTGGACGTCCTTGATGTCGAACGGGATGTGCTGCTCCGCCTCCCACTGGATCTGCTCGGCGAGCTCAGCCGCCGTCATCATCGGCACCGCGATCTTGCGGATGATGACCGTCTGGCCGGAGACGCTCACCGCGACCTCCTTCTGCTTGATCTTCGCCTCGGCGAAGGTCCGGAGGAGCGCCTCGGTGACCGCGCCGCGGTCCATGACCTGGCCGTCGGCGATGATCTGAGGCGCGAGCGGCGCGTACCCAAAGCGCACGAGCCCGACGCTCTTTCTGGCCTCCTTGAGCTGGCAGACCTTGATCGAGCTGGTGCCGATGTCCACGCCGACGAGGTTCTTGCCTTCGCCCATACTGCCTCGAGCTGTCAGCCCCCGGAACGGGGACGTGCGCGAGGAGTCTGGCATCCTGAGTGAGGCACCGCCAAATAAGCCGGGGCTCGCGGGCGCGACGGCGGGCGCCCCGGCTGGAAATTGCGCTACGCTCGGTTCTCTGCTTTCCATCTGGAGCGCGCCGCGCCCGTCCGCCGATGAAGCTGCTCCTCGCTGCGTCGATCCTGGCCACCGCGCTCCTGGGCGGTGGGGTCGCCCAGGCGGCGCCGCGCCCGCGGGTCCACGTCGTCTACCCGGGCCAGACGCTCGGGATGATCGCCAAGCGCTACCGCGTGAGCGTCGCGGAGCTCTGCCGCGCCAACGCCTTGCGGAAGTGCCGGACGATCCAGCCGGGGCTGCGGCTGCGGATCCCGGTGCCCGGCGAGGCGCCCCCGCCCGCGCCGGCCGGCCGAGAGCCGCGCCCCGCGAGCGTCGCGCCGGCGCGGGCCGCTGCCGGCAGCCCCGGGCGGGCGGACACGAGCGAGCCGGAGCCACAGGTCCCGGCACCTGAGGCGGGCGCCGCGCCGGCGAGCAGCGCGCGCACGCAACCCTCCCGCGCGACCGAACCGGGCCGGCCGGCGGCGGGCGAGGGCAAGGCGACGAGCCGGGCAGGCGAGCGCGCCGAGACGAAGCGGGCGGGCGCCAAGGGGGTCCGCAGATGGCGTCGCGGCTGGGTACGGCTGTCCTCGCTCATGGGGAGCTACGAGGGCCCCATCTTCGACCGCCACGGCCGCGTGACCCGCGAGGCTCAGCGGGGGCTCACGCGGGTGTTCGCGTCCTGGCGGACGGGCGCGCGCTCCACGATGCACCCGCGCCTGCTCCGCCTGCTGGTTCGGGTGAGCGATCGCTTCGAGGGGCGCCCGCTGCGCGTCGTGAGCGGGTACCGCCCGTACTCGCCGACGCAGTACACGCCGCACTCCCGCCACAACGACGGCCACGCCGTCGACTTCAGCGTCGAGGGTGTGCCGAACACCACGGTCCGCGACTTCTGCCGCTCACTCCCGAGTGTAGGGGTGGGGTACTACCCGAACTCGAGCTTCATCCACCTGGACGTGCGGGAGGCGAGCGCCTACTGGATTGACTACTCCGGCCCTGGAGAGCGGCCTCGCTACGCGGACTCACGCGGCCGCGACCCCGGGCGCGGGGCGGCGCGGGCGGAGGCGGCGCGGCCCCTGGTCCCCGGAGCCGACATGGCGCAGGAGCCGACGCCCCGTCCCGGCGCGGAGCCGGCTCCCGAGGCGACGGCCGACGACGAAGCGCGAGGCGATCCGCACGATGATCCTACTCCGCCCCCGGGCGGCGCCTCGGGTCCCGCGGCGGCGCCGCCGGTCGAGCCCGCGGGCGGGGCGACGCCCCCCGCCGCCCCGCCGCGGCCTCGGGCGGCGGCGGCGCCCGCGCCGCGCTGAGCGCAGCGCGGCGGCGCGGCTCACCCCGGGGTGCCCCACGTGGGCGGCAGGCGACGGACGGGCGGGATCATCGGCTGCCCGAGGACGTAGAGCACGCTCGGTTCGTACCGCTCGAGCGGCGGACTCGACGTCCCGGCCCGGTGGAGCGTCGCGGGATGGTGCGAGCCCCGGTCGAGCCCCACGACGCGACGACACCCCGCGCGGAGGAGCTGCACGACCAGCGCGTCGCTCGAGTCGTGGCGTCCGCGAGCGATCAACAGCCTCCCACCGGGAGTCACGCAGAGCGCGCCCCGGGCGCGCAGCGCGCCCGGGTCCCGCGCGGACTCGACGAGCCGGCCGTCGTCCGCGAGGAGCGGGAGCTGCACCGCCTGATCGTCGGCGCGGAGCGCGAGCGCGCGCCCCGGCGGCTCGACGCGCATCGCGCCACGGGAGGGGATGACCAGCGTCGCGAAGCCGCTGGTGAGCGGTAGAGCCGGCACGGCGCCGAACGACATCCCGGCGCGCGACGACTCGGTCGCGTGCCCGAGGCCCACCGCGGCGACGACCTGCCCGCGCTCGCCCGGGAGCAGCTCGGTCGGCTTCGGCGGGGCGCCGACGCGAGTCGGCTCGGCCGAGCCCGCGCGCACGACGAACCGCACCCGCCCGGGCTCGAAGCTCGTGAGTTCGGCGTCGACCCCGCCGCCCGTGACGCGCGCCGCGTATACCCCCGGCAGCCAGGGCGGACCCGGCTGCGCGCCGGCGTCGGGGAGCCAGCGTAGCCCCGAGGCGTCCTTGGGGAGCGGATCGCGGAGCAGCACGTAGAAGAAGTCCTTCGGGGACCACTTCACGAACTTGTCGGGCGAGATCCCCATGTCGGGGTGGAGCTTCTCCAGCGCGGCCTCGCGGCTCCCGGGACCAGCCAGGCTCGTGAACACGAAGCCGCAGTGGCGCGGGTTCATGTCGAGGTGGATGGCGTAGGCGCAGCCGGCCTGCCGCAGCCCCTTGCCGAGAGTCGGTCCGTCGATCTCCTTCGCCCAGGCGAAGTAGACGTGACCGGCGGAGGTCATACAGAGCGCGGTCCGCTCCGTCATCACGCTCGTCCCCGCGAGCTGCCACCCCCACACGAAGCGGCCGCGGGGGTTGGCGATGCCGTCCTCGACCAGCGGATCGAGGTTCTGCCGGAACGAGACGAGCTCGGGGGGGATGTCGGTGCTCTCCGGCCAGCTGCCGAACAGGGCCGAGCCGTCCTCCGCCACCGCGACGGTCGCGCCGCCGGGCACGGGCGGGAGGAGCACGCGGCGGTCGACCATCATCCCGTACTTGCCGTGGGTGGTCTTGAACGCGCCGTTGAACGTCGCGACCACCCGCTCGACGGTCGCCGGGTCACGAGGCAGGCGCCCGCTCCCTGGGGGACCCGTGAGCGGCTCCGGATCCTCGAACCCCGCCTCCATCCCCAGCGCGAGCTGCCGCATGTCCAGGGCGACCAGGTGCAGCTCCGAGTAGCTGCGCTTCGGATCCGGGCGGATGAACGTGCGTTGGAAGTACGGCGGCGGCGTGGGCCCGGCGCCCTCGTTCGCGAGCGGGGGCAGGAACGGGAGCGTGACCGCGCGCCACTCGCCCTCGCCGGGCGTCACCTCCTGCCACAGCGACGGGATCGGCGGGGGAGGCCACGGCGCCTCGGCGGGGCTGGCCCGCAGGCCCTCCGCTGGAGCCGCCGCCGAGCCGCTGGGAGCCGCGAGGGGCACCGTGGCGCGGGTCTCCGCGACCACGGCGTCGGCGTTCTGACGCAGCGCGGTCTCGCGGGAGGAAGCCGTGGCGGAGTGCCAGGCCCGGCGAACGGTGTCCCGCGCCCCGAAGACCTTGTCCTCGAGCCAGGCGATCGGCCCAGGCCCGATCTCGTAGCGCACGGTGTCCACCGCCCAGAGCACGAGCGGCTTGGCCGCGTGGACGCGGGGGACCGGGCGGACGCCGTGCTCTGCGGGCTCACCGCCGACCGTGCGCCGCCGGACATCGTACGCGATCTCGCGCTCCCGGCCGTCGAGGCGGAGCGTGAGCGCCTCGGCCCCGAGCGCGAGCTCGACGCCGCGCGCCGGCGCGTCGAGCACGATGTCGGTGCGCCCGATCCCCTCAGGGCTGGCCGTGTGCTGGTAGGCCGTCACCGCGGAGAGCACGCGCACGAGCGGGCTCGCGGGCAGGTCTTGGGCGCGGACGCCGTCCAGCTCCAGCACGCCGATCCCTTGGATGCGGCCGTACGCGACGGTCGCAAACGCTGCCGTCGTCCCGCGCACCTGGAGGCCGACGTCGTCGCCGAGCGGGGTGTCCGTCAGGTTGCGCACCCCATCGACCCGGATCGGCGCACCGTCTGGCGCGAGCCGGACGCTCGCGCGGAAGACATCCTTCGGCGCGCCGCGACTCGCAGCCGCGAGGAACACCACGCGGCGCCCCAGCGCGAGGTCGCGCCACATCGATCCGCCTGGCTCCCAGCGGATGTCACCCGGCTCGACCACGCCACCCGCGGCCCGACCGAGCGCGCCGGCGAGCCCGGCGAGATCGCGCGCCGGAGGCGGGGCCGCCGTCCCGTGGACGGCCGCGGCGGCGCCCGCGGCGGCGATCGCCACCCCGACGCTCTGGCGGATCCAATCGCTGGGCATGGCGCGACCCGGCTCAGGGCGTACTCCGCGCGCTCCGTTGCGCGCAAGTAGGCACCAACGAATGGGGTATCCTGCGGGCATGAAGACCGCCGGTCGCTCGAACGGACGGGCCAGGGGCCGAACTGTGAGCTGGGCCGTCGTGGCCCTGACGACCACCTCGGCCGCGGCCGCGGCCGACGGCGGCCCGGCCGCGGCGCCGAGGGCCCGCCGCCTCGGCGCGGTCCACGTCGCGATCGGCCCGGGCGCGGCGCTCTGCGACCGCAAGAAGCCCGTCGACGAGTGCCCGGTAGATGGCGGCATCGCGGTCGGGCTGGGCGGCGGCTACCGCCTGTCGCCCCGCTGGGAGCTCGGGGGCGAGATCGCGGTGTGGTCGCTCGCGGTGCGGGAGTCGTGGAAGCGCAAGCTCGATCCGCCCGCCGAGGACACCGAGTTCTCGACCTTCTACCTGGCACCCCACGCGCGCTACTGGTTCCTCGCCGAGGGCGACTTCGATCCCTACGTGCAGCTCGGGTTCGGGCTCGGCGCCGTCTCCGGTCGGGCGGAGAACACGAGCGGCGGCCGCTTCGAGGTCGAGAACACCGGGTTCGTCTACCCGGTCGCCGCCGGGCTCGACTGGTACGCGAGCGACGACGTCCGCCTGGGGCTCCAGGGGCTCATCTACGTCCACGCGACGCAGACGCACTGCGAGCGCGAGAACGACGGTGCAGAGACCTGCTCCCGCGGGACGCCCGAGCACCACGCGGTGCCGTGGCGGGTCGTGCTGATGGGGAGCTGGGTCTTCGGCGAGCGGTGAGCGCACCGCGGCCGGTACGCGGGCGGCTCAACCGGCGCAGCGCGCGGCACCGACCGCGCGACCGTGCAGCACCACGGCGTACTCGCGCAGCTCGAAGCCCTCCAGGCGATCCGTCCCGGACACCTTCAACGCCTCCCACGGCACGTCGTGGATGATGCCGGTCTCGTCGTCGACGAAGTGGTGGTGCGGCCGGGTGTCGGGATCGAAGACGACGCGCCCCTCGGTGAGGATGAGCGGCTTCACCAGCCCCTTCTCCACGAAGAGGTTCACGGTGTTGTAGACGGTGGCGCGCGAGATCATCGGGAACTTGGCGCGGACGCGCGCCCACACCTCCTCGGCCGACGGGTGCTCCGTGGTCTCGAGCAGGTACTCCGCGACGGCGACCCGCTGGGCGGACGGCTGGATTCCGTGGCTCCGGAGCGCATCGGCGAAGTGCGCGGACATCCTAGCCACTCTGCTTCTCGAGCGGGTGGAGGTCAAGCGCCGCGCGGAGACGCTCGACCATGCCCTCATGCAGGAGCGCGTTGCTCACGACCAACCCACGGTCGTTCACGAGCGAATCGGCACGGTAATCGATGGGGACACCGAAGGCGTCGGTGACGCGACCGCCCGCCGCCGTGACGAGGGCATCGACGGCGCAGACGTCCCAGCGCTTCCCCGCGTGGCGAGGCGACAGGTAGCCCTCGGCCGCTCCCCGCGCGACCTCCGCGCCCTTCAGCCCTGCGCTCCCGAGCGCGCGGCACTCGGCGACGCCGAGCGCCGCCAGCACGCGATCGATCGCGGCGTCGCGGTGGGAGCGGGACACCACGAGCCGCGCGAGCGCGAGGGTGTCCGCCGGGCTCACGACCAGCGGCGTCCGCGCCCCGGCCGCGTCGACCACGAACGCGCCCCGCCCGACCTCGCCGCAGTAGGCGAGCCCCGACACGGGCGCGAGCACGACACCGTGGGTCGCGCGGTCGCCCTCGAGGAGGCCGATCATCACGACGAACTCGCCGTTCCGATCGACGAACTCTCGAGTGCCGTCGAGCGGGTCGACGAAGAAGACCCGCTCGGACCGACGGAACTCGGCGAACTCCTCGGGGCGACTCTCCTCGGCGACGCACGGGACTCCGGGGAACGCCCTCGCGAGCGCGGCCACGATGAGCGCGTTCGCTCGGGCGTCTGCCTGGGTGACGGGGTCGCGCGGCGACTTGTACTCGACCTGGAACGCCGTCTCGTACACCTCGAGGACCACCCGCGAAGCGTCGCGCGCGATCCCGAGCAGGACGTCGAGCACGCCGGGCCCCGCGCCCGCCCGTTCGAGGCCGGTCACGCCTCCACCCGCAGATCGTCGAGCCGCCGCGCCAGCGCCGCGAGCTTCTCCTCCCCGAGGTAGGGCGGCTCGCGCCCCGCTTCTCGCACGAGCTGGTCGAGCTGCACGACCGATCGCGCGCCGAGCACCGCGCACGACACGGCGGGCTCCTCGAGGACGAAACGCAGGGCTCCGGAGCGCAAGGTCAACACGGCGTTGCCTACCACGGGACGGAGCGCGTCGAGGTGGCGAATCCGCAGGCGGAGCTCGTCCGGCGTCCAGCGGTCCGCGCGGTGATCGCCCTCCGGGAAGCGCTTGTCGGCGGCCCAGTGGCCACAGAGCAGCCCGTGCGCCAGCACCGAGCGCGCCAGGATCCCCACCTCGCGCTCCTTCACCTCGGGGAGGATCGCGCGAAGCGTGCGCCGATGGAACGCGTTGTACGCGACCTCGACGACCGGGGCGCCCTCCGCGAGCGCGGCGCGCCCCGTCTCCTCGTCCCCGGCGCTGACTCCCCACGCCCGGATCGCGCCCGTCGCGGCGAGATCGCGCAAGATCCGCGTCGCCTCGCCCCTGGCGATCGCCCGCGCGGAGGGGTTGTGCAGCAGCACGACATCGAGCGTGGAGCGGCCGAGGCGCTCCGCGGACCGCTCGACGGCGGCGGCGACGTAGGCGGCGTCGAAGCGCTTGCGCGGCGGCACCGCCTCGCGATCCGTGCCCACCTTGGTGACCACCACCGCGGCCGGGGCCGCCGGGAGCAGCCCGGCGAGTCGCCGCTCCACCTCCCCGTGCGCGTAGGAGTCAGCGGTCTCGAACAGGGAGATGCCGAGCTGGAGCGCGCGCTCCACGACGCGCGCGCTCTCGGCCTCAGTGACCGCCCCATAGGCGTCCCCGGAGAGGCCCCAGGTGCCCAGCCCGAGCTCGGTCGTCTGCAGGCCCGTCCGGCCGAGCGCTCGTCGTCGCATCCGGCGGGCCCATAGCACGCGGGCGTCACCGCGCGCCGAACGACCAGTAGTGCAGCGCATCGAACCGCGCCTCCCCGGCGACGCGCAGCTCGACGGTGTGGACGCCGTCCCGCAGATCGGCAGGCAGATCGAGCCCGGGCTCGTCCCAGGTCTCGCCGGTCACCTGCAACACGCCGAGCGGCCGCCCGGCGACGATCAGCTCGAGCTCGCGCGGTTGATCGCTCGCCACGCGCGCGACGAACACGCCGCCCGGCGTCAACCGCAGACGGAAGACCTCGCTGGCGCGGTTGCGGCGCGCGCCGTCGACGCGACCGGCGCCGTCGCCGATCGCGACGCAGTCCGCCTGTGCGGCGGGGAGCAGGACGTAGTGGTGTTCGCGCTCACTCTCGAGATCGGCCACGTCGACCTCGTCGAGCAGCGGCGCCGGCGGCGGCGCGTGCGGCAGCGCCCCCGAGCCGAGCACCGTCCAGTCGGCGACGTGCGCGGACATCGTCTCGCCGCCGAGGATCGTCGCGCCCGGCACCGAGCGGGCGGTGAGCCATTCGCCGAGCACGTCGTCCAGCGCGAGCCAGTGCGGGTAGACGATGAAATGCGTGGGCAGCCGATCCCGCCCGAGCCGCTCGTAGCGCTCGAAGCGGGCGCCGGCGCCAGCCAGCCAGTAGGGAGCCTCGCCGGCGGTGGTCAGGCCCACCACGTCGAACGTGCGCCGATCGGAGAAGTACGCGACGGCCCCGGTGTCGTTCACGCCGATGCGCGCGTCCGCCGGGAGAGACGCCTTCGCCCACTTGCCGAGCGCGACCTGCTGGCGCCGGATGGCGTCGGCGCTCTCCGCCACGTCTCGGACGGAGAACGGGAGGTAGCTGGCGAACGCGCCCGCGAAGAGCCCGGCGAGCAGCCCGCGGACGCGGACGAGCCGGCGATCGAAGTGCGCCGTGAGATCGCCGATCGCGTCGGCCAGCGCGGCGAGCCCGACGGCCCAGCCGGCGAAGAACGGCCAGAGATAGCGCAGCCGGTTCCAGAGGAAGCTGTCGTAGGTCGTGGGGAGGAACATCCCGCACGCGACGGCCAGCGCCATCGCCGCGCGGAATCGGCGCCGGCCCCGCGCGGCGGCGAACACCAGGGCCGCGAGCGCGCCGATGAACGCGGGCGCCGCGCCCGCCGGCAAGAACACCGCGCTCCACACCCGCCCGTCGAGGAGCGTGTCGAACAGGAGCGCGCAGTTCGCGCGAACGGCGGCCTCGAACGCAGCCGCGTCGTAGTACGGGTTGAACGGCAGCCACTTCACCCGGGCGGTGGTGCTCGCGATCGAGCCCGTCCCGAGCCAGGTGAACAGCGGCGTCGTCCCCGCGCCGGCGGCCGCGCCCACCGCCCACGCCAGGCGCGCGCGCGGCGCGCCGCGGGTCGCGGCGAGGGCGACCACCACGAGCGACGTCGCGAGCGCGCCCTCCGGCCGCACGAGGGGGGCCGCCCACGCCACCACCACCATGCAGGCCCGACCGCGAGGGCCGAGCGGCCGCTCGTGGTGGTCGGCGGCGAGACGCGCTCCGAGCACGAGCAGCCACGCGAGCGGGAGCGTCTCCATCCCGCTCGCGGCGAACCACACGTACCCGCCGAACAGCAGCACCATGGCGGCCGCGCCGAGCGCGGCGTCGCGGGACACCAGCCCGCGCGCCAGTCGGTGGGTCTCGAGCGCGAGCAGGCCGTGCGCCAGGAAGCCGAACGTCCACGCCGCCCAGACGATCCGGTCCTCGCGCAGCCCGGCGACCCACGCGATGGCCAGCACGGCCGGCCAGAGCAGGCTGGTCGCGCCGCCGACCGGAGCGCTCCCTTCCGTGAACTCGAACGGCTCGAGGCGCGCGAAGGCGCGCGCGTACTGGAAGTGGATGTAGGCGTCGTCGAGCGGCGCCGCAGGCTCGCCCCCGGTCTTGGCGAGCACCGATCCCAGGACGAGGCGGGCGAGCACCCCCGCCGCCGCGACGGCCGCGGCGTAGGGCGCGAGAGGGCGCGCTCGTGCCCACAGGCGTCGCGCGCCCGGCGCGGGCGATCGGTCTTCGGGCATGGCGGGCGTGCACGATAGCCGCTGGCTGGCGCGGCGCCCGCGCCGGCGCCGGCGGCGTCGGCCGATGCTAGGAGGCCGCCGTGCGCCCTCCCGACCCCTACGCCGACGCCCCGCGCCTTGGCGGCACGGGGCCCCTCGATCCCGCCACGCTGTTCCCGGGCCTCGGTCCGCTAGAGCTCGAGATCGGCCCCGGCCGGGGCGGGTTCCTGTTCGAGCGCGCCGCGGAGCGCCCCGAGGTGCGGCTGATCGGGCTGGAGATCCGTCGAAAATGGGCGACGCTCGTCGACCGGCGCCTCGCCGGCCAGGGGCTCGGGGCGCGCGCCCGGGTGTTCGCGGAGGACGTCCGGGACGGGATCCCGCGCTTCCCGGAGGGCAGCTTCGAGGCCGTGTTCGTCCACTTCCCGGATCCGTGGTGGAAGGCGAGACACGCCAAGCGCCGGGTGCTGGACGCCTGGCTGGTGGAGGCCGTGAGCCGGGTCCTCCTCCCCGGCGGGCTGTTCTACGTGCAGACCGACGTGGAGGACCGCGCGCGGGCCGTCGAGGCGCTCGTCGCCGGCGCGCCCCGCCTCGTGGGGGTGGGGCGCGGCCTCGCGGGTGGCTCCGGCGCCTGGCT
Organism: Polyangiaceae bacterium; assembly: GCA_020846005.1. Lineage (GTDB taxonomy): Bacteria > Myxococcota_A > Polyangia > Polyangiales > Polyangiaceae > JADLEQ01. Next base: position 97,187 of record JADLEQ010000048.1, on the reverse strand, counting down.
CGACGAGAGCCCGGTCGCGGCGCGGAGCCCGAGGGAGCGGCGCGCGATGGCGGACGGCCTGCCGGTCCACCGCCTGGCGTGGCGCCGTCGCTGAGGCCGGGGACGGCGGTTGCGGACGTGCGCCGGCCCGGACTACCCTCCGGGTCGCCATGCGAATCGCCGCCTCGTTGCTGCTCGCCGTGTCCCTCGCCGCAGCCGGCGGCTGCGCGACGTACCGCGAGGACCTGAACCGCGGTCAGCGGCTCTACCAGAACAACGACTACGATCGCGCGCTCGCGATCTGGCGTGTGCTCGAGGCCGATCTCGACTCGCTGACGTATGGGGACCAGGCCCGGTACGCGTACTTCCGCGGGATGACGGCGTACCGACTCGGCCCGGCCTTCCGAGCTGACGCCCGCCACTGGCTCGCGATCGCGAAGGCCGTGGAGAAGGAGCACCCCGGTGGGCTCAACGCCCAGTGGAAGGCGCGCATCGACGAGGCGCTGGAGGACCTGAACGCCGACTGGCACCGCGGCGGCAAGCGCGACGAGACGAGCCGGTCGACCGCCGAGGTGAAGACGGAAGATCCTGGCGAGGGCGAGAAGCCCGCGGGCGGCGGCTGCTCGAGCAACGCGGACTGCCCCGAGGGCAACGTCTGCCAGGCGTCCGAGTGCGTGCCGCTGTGACGCGCTACGCGCGCTGAGGCCACGCCACGCGCGGCCTCAGCGCCGCGCGATCACTCCTCGCCCAACCGCAGCAGCTCGGTCTTGGCGAGGAGCTTCTTCTTCTTGAGCTCCGCCATCTCGCGCTGCTCGCTCGGCGTGAGGTAGGCGCGCCGCTCGAGGGTGCGCACGCTGTCAGCGAGTCGCTCGTGCTCGGCCTTCCAGGCGTGGGCTGACTTCGTCTGGGCTCGCTTCATCCGCTGGTTCTCCCGACTGGCGTCTGGTCGACGGGCCGCGCTGACCTCGCTCGCCGCGGGCGCGCGCGCTGGGTGGGGCGGATCGTAGGCGCGGGCCCGGCGGCCGGGCAACTCCGCCCGGGTTCGGCCGGGACCGTCCGGGCGCGGGTGCGGAACCGGCGCGAGCGGCCGTACACTGAAGCACGATGACGCACGTCGGCTCACGGACTCGCGCGCGCCTCGCCGCCGCCGCGCTCGGCGCGGGGTGCGCGATGGGACTGGCCGGGTGCGGGGGCGCGGCGACGCAGCGCGGCAGAGGCGCGAGCCCAGCGGCTGGCGCGCGCCCGGCGCCGGCGCGCCCCACCGTGACGGTCGCGCGGACGATCGTGACGCCGGACGGGGCCACCGACGTCCCCTCGCTCGTCGAGGCGGCCAGGGCACTCGCCGAGCGAGGCGACGCAGCGGGCGCCGCGACCGCCTTCGATCGCGCGCACCGACTGGACCCGCGCGGCCCGCTCGCGCCCGAGGCGCTGCACGGCGCCGCGACCGCGCACGAGCAGGCCGGCGATCGCGAGGCCTCGCTCGCGCGCTTCGAGCGCCTGGCGCAGCGGCACCCCGAGCACGCGCTCGGGCGCGAAGCTCACCTGCGGGCGCTGCGCCTGCTCTGCTACCTGGAGCGATGGCAGCGGGCCGGCGAGGTCGCCGACGCCGCCCTCGAGCGGTACCGGGACCTGCGCCCGTTCGAGTCCGTCGTGGTGCTGGGAGCCAAGGCGCTCGCGCTGATCGCCACGGGCGACGACCTCGCGGCGGAGCGCTTCGTCGAGAAGGGGCGCAACGTGATCGAAGCGCACGGGTACGACGCCGCCGGGCGGATCCCCCACGATCTCGCGCTCGTCTACTTCGCGCTCGGAGAGATCCGCAGGGTGCGCGCCGAACGGATCGTCTTCGACCCCCGGCCCCCGGACTTCCCGGCCGCGCTCGAGGCCCGCGCGCAGCTGCTGCTCGACGCGCAGAGCGCCTACTCGGACACCATGCGCGCCTACGAGGCCCACTGGTCGACGATGGCCGGGTACCGCGTGGGCGAGCTCTACAAGAAGCTCCACGAGGATCTGATGAGGGTCCCGGTACCCGCGACCGCGGACACGGACGCGCGCCGGCAGCTGTTCGAAGGCGCGCTTCGCCTCCGGTACTCGATCCTCCTCACCAAGGCGCTCGGCATGATCGACCACACCCTCGCGATGGCGAAGCGCACGGGCGAGCGCACTACGTGGATCGAGCGCTGCGAGCAGGCGCGCCGCGAGATCCAGGCCGGGATCGACGCCGAGGAGCGCGCGCTCGACGCGCTCCCCTACACCCGAGCGGAGCTCCGCGAGGCGCTCGAGGAGGTCGGCCGACGCGCCGCCGCGCGGTCTGCCCGGTGAGGCCCGGCGCCGGCTGGCCCGCCCGGAGCGAGCCGATCTGCCTGCCGATTCACCCGCCGGTTGACAGTCTCGCCCGCTCGGGCCAGTAACTTGCCCCCGCGTGACGGGCCCCCCGGCCCGGCGCGCTGCGCCCGTAGCTCAGTTGGATAGAGCGCCGGTCTACGGAACCGGAAGTCGGTGGTTCGAATCCTCCCGGGCGCGCAGGAGAAGATGGGCGGGCGCGCGGCGCTGGACAGCGGCGGGCGCGCGCGCTCACGCGCCCCTCGGCTGGCGGACGAGGTGGACCTCACCGCTCAGCTGGCGGCCGCCGAGATCGACGTAGAGCACTCGGTCGCTCACCGTGACCGCCAGCGCGGCGCCGCGCTCCCCCACGGCGTCGACGAGCGCGTCCACGAGCGCGGGATCGAGCGCGTGGACCTCTAGGCCCTCCGGGCGCCGGAGCGGCTCTCGCGCCAGCGCCGCCAGCAGCGGCGCCGGGTCGCGATGGGCCACGACCACGACGCGCGGGCTCTGGCGCGTCGCCGCGGCGAGCCGGGCGGGGCTCGGCTGCCCGATCTCGATCCAGAGCCGCACCGCGCCGCCGGCGTCTCGGAGCGCGAGCGCGGGCTCATCGGGGGCGGAGACCCCACCCCCCGAAAACGCGAGGCCCTCCTCGTACCAGCACACGTACGCGAGCAGCCGCGCCACCAGGTGGCGATCCGACTCGGACGGGTGCCGCGCGAGCCGGACGTCGAGCGCCTCGTACACGCCGCGATCGACATCCGAGAGCTGCACCCGGAAACGGAGCAAGCTCGCGGTCAGCGCCACCCGAGCGTCCTACCACGCGCGTGGCGCGCCCGAGCCGGCGCGCCACGCGGATCACGACCGACGACCCCAGCTGCGACGCGCCCTCGCGTGAGCTCGGTGGGCCATTCAGGACTTGAACCTGAAGCCAACGGATTAAGAGTCCGCTGCTCTACCAATTGAGCTAATGGCCCGAGGCCGCCGCGGGGCGACCCGACCCGCGCCACCAGGGGCCCGGGAGGCGGAGGGCTAACACGAGCCGACCCTACGTCAAGATCCGGCGGCGCCGCGCCGCGAGGCGGCTGCCCCGGCCCTGCGCGAGCGGCCTGCTGCGCGACGACTCAACACGCGCCGTGGCCGAGCGCGGGGAAGATCTTGCCGGGATTCAGCAGCCCCTCCGGATCGAAGACGCGCTTGAGATCCCGCTGGAGCGCGATGAGCTCCGGGCTCTGCTCGATGGGCAGGTAGGGCGCCTTCAGCACGCCGATCCCGTGCTCCCCGCTCAGCGTGCCGCCGAGCGCGACGGTGTCGCGGAAGAGCTGCTCGATGGCGGCGCTCACACGCGGGAGCTCGTCGTCGTCGTCCCAGAGGAAGTTCACGTGGAGGTTGCCGTCCCCGGCGTGGCCGTAGGTGAGGGTCCGCACGCGCTCGCGCTCGCACGTCCGGGCGTTGCGCTCCAGCAGCTCGACGAGACGCTGCCGGGGGACGACGACGTCCTCGCTCAGCTTGAAGCGCGTCAGGCTCCGAACGGCGGGGCTCATCCGGCGCCGCGCTGCCCACAGTCGCTCGCGCTGCGCGGAGTCCTTCGCCACGAGCACGTCGAGCGCGGCGGCGGCGACGCAGGCCTCGCCCGTGCGCTCGGCGTCCGCCTCGCACGCCGCGGGGTCGCCGTCGAGCTCGATGAGGAGCATGGCGCCGGCCCGCTCGTCGATGGGGTTGCCGGCGCGGCGCACCGCGCGGAGCGTCTCGTCGTCCAGCAGCTCCAGGCAGCGCGGGATGAGCCCGGCGCCCGTGATCTCCTGGACGGCGCACGCCGCCCGCCGGACGTCCGCGAACAGCGCGAGCAGCGTCACGACGGCCGGCGGCTTCGGCGCCAGGCGCAGCGTGACGTCGCCCAGCACCGCGAGCGTGCCCTCACTGCCCACGAGCAGGCCCGTCACGTCGTAGCCCGTCACGCCCTTGCGGGTGCGGCGCCCGGCGTGGATACGCTGCCCCCCCACCAGGAAGGCCTCGACGCCGAGCACCCAGTCGCGGGTGACGCCGTACTTGAACGCGCGCGGCCCGCCCGCGTTCTCGGCGACGTTCCCCCCAAGGCAACAGCTCTCGAGGGAGCTCGGGTCGGGGGGATAGAAGAGCCCCACCTCCTCGACGCGCGCCTGCAGCTCGGCGAGCACCACGCCGGGCTCCACCACGGCGAGCTGCTCCCGGAGATCGATCTCCTTGATGCGGCCGAGCGAGGAGGTGTCGAGCACGATCCCGCCGGCGAGCGGGACGGCCCCGCCCGTCCGCCCCGTGCCTCCGCCTCGCGGCGTGATCGGCACGCCCGTCTCGCGCGCGACCGCGAGCGCCACCGCGAGGTCGTCCGCCGACGCGGCCCGCACCACCGCGTCGGGGACCCGCCCGATCGCCTCGGACTCGTCCCGCGCGTAGGCGTCGCACGCCTCGCGCCCCGAGAGCACCTTCGAGCCCCCGAGCCGACGGTCCAGCAGGCGCAGCGCCCGCTCCCGCGCCGGGGCGGGCGCCTCGGGGAGCGCGGTGCGCGCGAGGAGCATGCGCCGAGCGTGGTCCGCCGAGCGATCGCCGGCAAGCCGCCTCGCCCGAGCGGCTCAGGAGCGCGGCGGCGAAGCCGCAGCGGGCCGGGCCCGCGCTGCGAGGCTCACGGGGTGCGGAACAGCGCGTGGCGGTAGAACGCCAGCTCGGCGATCGAGTTGCGGATGTCGACGAGAGCGTCGTGCTTGCCCTGCTCGGGCTTGTCGAAGACGGCTGCGTCGCCGTACCAGAGCCGCGCCAGCACCTTGATCGAGCTCACGTCGACGCTCCGATAGTGGAGATACGTGGAGAGACCGGGCATCCAGCGGTCCACGAACCGCCGGTCCGTGCCGATGGTGTTGCCGCAGAGGACGGCCGGATACGGGCACCACCCGGAGATCCGCTCGAGCAAGGCCTTCTCGGCGCGGGCGAGATCCACCGTCGACGCCTCGACCCGCGCGAGGAGGCCCGTCGTGGTGTGCATCTCGCGCACGAACGGCGACATCGTGGCGAGCGCCGCGGGGGGCTGCCAGACGTCGACGACCCACTCCTCGAGCGGCACGAGCTCCGCGTTCGTGATGACGAGGGCGCACTGGAGGATGACGTCGCGTTCGGCGTCGAGTCCGGTCATCTCGAGATCGAGCCACGCGAGGTGGCCGGGGGACTGCGCGCGCTGGACCGTCATCGTTCGTCGTCCTCGTCGTCGGGGAGAGGGGGAGCCTCGGGAGCGCGGCGCCCGCGCCACCGGCTCGCCGGCTGCGCAGTGCTGCCTGCCTTCGCGCGCTTCGCGGGCGGCGCGGGTCGCGGGTCGCGGGTCGCGGGCGCCGCGGCGCGCGTCGACGGGAGGCGCTTCGACGCGCCCGGCGCGCGGGCGCGCTTCGCGGGGATCGGGGGCGCGCCCGGGAGCTGGATCACCGGATCGCGCGCCCGGCGCCGGTAGAGGAGGAGCGTGCGCCCGAGCACCTGCGCGAGCTCGGCGCCGAGCGCCCCGGCGAGCGCCGCGCCGATCTCGTCGAGCTCGCCGGGCGCCTCGCGCCCCACGCGCACCTTGATCAGCTCATGGTGCGCGACCGCGCGCTCGACCTCGCGGACGACCGCCGGCGTGGCGCCCCCGCGCCCGATCTGGAGGACGGGCGCCAGCGGGTGGCCGAGAGCCCGGAGGAACCGTCGCTGCTTGCCGTCGAGCGCCACGGGCCCAGCCTAGACCGGTCCCGGGCCGCGCGACACGCAGAACCTCGCGGCGCCCGTCCCGTGGCGCGCGTTCGTCGCGCCGGTGCCTCGCGGCGGGGCGCGCGGCGGACGACCGACCCAGCCGGCGGCCCCGGCGCTGGCGACCGTCGCCGGACTCGGGCATCCTCACCCCCGATGCGGATCCTCTACGGCGTCGTCGGTGAAGGGATGGGGCACGCGACGAGGAGCCGGGTGGTGCTGGAGCACCTGGCGCGCAGCGGGCACGAGGTCCGGGTGGTCGTTTCGGGCCGGGCCCACCGGTTCCTCGTCGAGCGGCTCCAGGCCTACAAGAACGTGACCATCGAGGAGATCCACGGGATCACGCTCACCTACGCGGACAACCGACTCGACAAGTCGCGCAGCCTGTTCCGCAACCTCCGCGACGCGCCGAAGGGGCTGCGGAAGAACCTCGAGGTCTATCGGCGGGTCGCCGAGGACGGCTTCCGCCCGCGCCTCGTGGTCAGCGACTTCGAGTCGTGGGCGGCGTTCTACGCGCTCAACCACGTGATCCCGGTCGTCAGTGTCGACAACATGCAGATCCTCGACCGGTGCCGGCACGACCCTGCCGTCACCGCCGGCACGGGGTTCAACACCAAGGTCATCGAGCTCGCGGTCAAGATGAAGCTGCCCGGGGCGTACCACTACCTGGTCACGAGCTTCTTCTATCCGCCGGTCGCGAAGAAGCGGACCACGCTCGTGCCGCCGATCCTGCGCCGCGAGATCCTGGAGGCGAAGCGCGAGCCTGGTGACCACGTGCTCGTCTACCAGACGTCGGAGTCCAACCGGGAGCTCCTCCCCGCGCTGCGCAAGCTCCCACATCGGTTCCGCGTGTATGGCATGGGCCGGGAGGGGAGCGAGGGCAACGTGACGTTGTGCGCGTTCAGCGAGCGCGGCTTCGTCGACGACCTCCGCACCGCGCGAGCCGTGATCTCGGGCGGAGGCTTCACGCTGATGAGCGAGGCGGTGACGCTGCACGTCCCGATGCTGAGCGTCCCCATCGAGCGGCAGTACGAGCAGGAGCTGAACGCGCGCTACCTCGCCCACCTCGGCTACGGCGCGTGGGCGCAGACGCTCGACCTCGACACCGTCTCCGCCTTCCTGGAGCGCACCGACGACTACGCCCACGCGCTCGAGAAGTACCAGCGGCGGGACAACTCGCTGACGTTCGGCTGCCTCGACGAGCTCATCGAGCGCTGTCAAAACGGGGACAAGCGCCCGAAGCGCCTCCTCGCCCCAGCGATGGGCAAGTGGGAGCCCGAAGACGACGACGCCATCGCCGCGCCGCTGTCGCGCTGAGCGAGGGGGCCGGGGCCGCTCCCGGCCCACCACCACCGGGCCCGGCCCCGACGGGATCGGGTCAAGTCGAGTAACGTCGGCCGCATGAGCGAGCGACAGGCGGGTGACGGGTCCGTGGCGAGGGTGGGGCGTGCGGTGGTGAGTCGGCTCGCGATGAGGGGCGACTTCTGGCGAGAGAGCGCGGTCCTCGTGCTCCTCGTGCTCGTCTCGGAGACCCTGCACTTGGTCTGGAAGAACAGCGCCTTCCTCCCGGCCCTCGGCGTCTCCGCCGTGCGCGTCGCGCTCGCGTACGTGGCGGCGTGGGCGGCAGTTGCGACCGCGCTCGGGCTCGCGGTGCGGAGCGCGACGGCCCGCAGCTTGCTGTTCTCGATCGTCGTGTACGCCGCGCTCTCCGCCAAGGTGCTGGCGATCGATGCGAGCTTCCTGCACCACCCGGCGCCGCTGGCGGCGTTCGTGGTCGCGTCCTGTGCCCTCTTCGGGGTCGCGCACGGTGGCCAGCGCCTGCTGCGCGACACGCTCGTCTACCCGGCGGTGGTCCTCGTGGGCTTCAACGCGCTGAAGTGCCTCGGCCACGGGTGGGCTACCCGCGGCGGGAACCTGCGCGCCTTCTTGCTCGCGAAGGAGACGGTGGCCGTGGTCGCCATCGCCGGCCTGGCGCTCGGGGCGTTCGCGCTCCTGGCGGCGAGGGCGCGCCGAGCCGTCGGGTTCGCGGCGACCGCGGTGGCTGCCGCCATGGGCGCTTGGATCTTCGCGACGAGCGAGGACGTCGTCGCGCAGGAGCGCCGCAGCTCGGCCTCCGGGCGGCCGGACGTGGTGGTGATCTCGTTCGACGCGCTCCGCAAGGACGTGTTCGACGCGCGCTGCCGCGTCACGAAGAGCCCCGGCCTCCGCGCCCTCTGTGAGCGCGGCCGCCGCTACGAGCACGTCCTCTCCAGTGGCCTCGGGACGTACGTCATCCTCACCCGCAACCTCGCGGGTGACCGGCCGTGCCCGGAGTCGGTCCCGGGTCGGCTCGGCGCGCAGGGATACACGACCGCGATGTACCTGGGCCGGAAGCTCATCAACATCGCGGGGGCGTTCTGCTTCGACCGCTACTTCTCCGGCGAGAACCGCACGCTCCTCGAGGGCTACGCGGCGCCGTCGCTCGTTTCAGCGCTCGGCTCCCTCGGAGCGGACACTCCACGGGCGAAGTACATCGACAGCCGCGAGCTGTTCGAGACGTTCGCGAGGGATCCGGTCGCCGAGCGACACCCACTCTTCGTCTACTTCCACTTCCTCGACCTACACGCGCCGTGCGTGCCGAAGGCACTCGCCGCTGACGCGCCCTACCTGAGCACCCTCGGGGAATTCATGGCGCGCTGCTTCGCGGAGCAGTGCGACTTCTCGAGCGCCGAAGGTCGTCGGCTGGTGGAGGAGGCTCGGCGCGGGTACCTTGCCGGGCTGTCGGACGTAGAGGAGTCCGTCGACCGGGTGCTGGACCACCTCCGGCGGCGAGGGCGCCCGTTCCGCCTGATCCTCACGGCTGACCACGGCGAGCTCTTTGGTGAGCACGGCGGCATCGCCCACCAGGGCGGCTTCGTGGAGGAGATCCTGTCGATCCCGTTCGTCGTGTACGACTCCGACGAGTCGCAGACCGGCCAGGATTGCCGGCTGCTCTCGAGCAGCGAGGCGATCGGCGAGGCGAGCCAGTTCCTTGCGCCGGCCCACGCGGCGAACCGGACGCGACTCCGCATCGAGGGCGCGCCCCTCGGCGACGCGGTGGTCGACCTGGAGCGCGGCGCGATCGAGTACTCGGTCGCGCCCGCCATGCTCGAGCACCGCGGGACGTGGCGCAACGTGCACCGCGAGCTGCAAGGCAGCGTCCCCTTCCGCGGCGGCCGCTGCGCGGCCACGGTCCGTCGCTGAGGGGAGCGGAGCGCCCACCGTGGCGCCTCGCCCGCGCCACGCGACACCCTGGATCCGCCGACGCCGGGGGCAGCGGCGACGGTTGCGCAGGGCGGCGCGGTGATCGAGGATGGAGGCCGGCACCTCCGGATCTCCATGGGTCGAGCCTCGTCGAACACGTGGCGCTGGGCGCTCTGGGCGGTCGTCGGGTGCGGCGCCGGCGAGGGGCGGGCGCCCACCGCGCCACGGTCCGCGCCGGAGACGGGCGCGGCACCCGCCGTCACGGCGCCCGCGGCGGCGTCCGCTCCACGGTCGGCCGCCTCGATCTCGTCGGCGCCGGCGCCGACCGCGGCGGCCACGCCGTGCCCCCGTTACGAGGAGAGCCTCGCGCGGGCGCGCCGCTTCGCGCGGGCCGGCGAGGCAGCGGCGGCGATCCGCGCGTACGACGACGCGGTCCTCGCGCGCCCGTACGACGCGCGCGCGCGCCTCGAGCGCGGCCAGGTGCGGCTCGCGGCGAGCGCCGAGGACGCGTTACGCGATCTCCGCGCCGCGCGGTCGCTCACCCGCGACCCGGCGCTCGTGATCGACGCGCTGCTCTCGACCGCGGACGCCCACACGCGGCGAGGGGACGCCGCCGCGGCGCGCCTCGCGCTCGCGCTCGCGGCGGCGCACGGCAGCCCGGTCGCGCGCGAGCAGCTCGCCGGTCGCTCGGCGTGCACGGCGACGTGGACCACGTCGGGGCTCGAGGACGCGAGGCTCGTGACGCGCTGGAGCGAGGTCCTCGCCGCGCGCCAGCTCGTGAACTGCGGAGACGCGGCCGACTCGGCCGAGAGCGAGGCGCACGCGCGCCGCGAGGTGTGCCGCGCGTGCGAGCCGGGCGGCTTCGTCCCGGGGGACGCCTGCGCGGGACCTGCGCCCTGGCGGATCCCGGCCGGATACCTACACTGCTCGTCGTTCTCGCTGCTCGTCCAGCCCGTCGGGGCCGGGCGGCTCTACGTGGATCCACGGGGCGGGCCACCGCTCGTGGCGGTCCCCGGTGGCTTCCTGCGACGCAGCGGCCCCGAGCCCGAATTCGCCTGGAACACGGGCGACCTCGTGGAGGGTCGGGGGTTCTTCAATGGGGTTCGCTGGGCGGACACCACGCTCGAGCTCGACCCGCCGAGGTGCCCGGTCGACTCCAGCGCGGACGCGGAGCTGGCGATGTCGAGCGGGTGCCAGGCGGGCCCCGGCCTCGGCCTCGTCGAACCCGCCCGCGCGCGCTGGTACGACGCGCAGGGCAGGGCGCTCCTCGAGGTGAGCGAGCACGCCGGCGCGGTGAGCGTGACTTGGTCGGGGCCCACCGCGCGGCTGCGTGGCGCAGGCTGCGACGAGACGGTCGTTCTGCAGCGGTGAGCGACGGCCCTCGCCGCGCGCGGCGAGGCCCGCGCCTCAGCGCGCGGGCGGCCTGCGCGCCGCCCGGTCCTCGATGTGCTCGATCCGCCGCTCGATCGCGGCGCCCACGCCCTCTCCATAGAGCGTCGCCAGATGGAAGCCCCGCGGGAGCTTGGCGGCGACCCGCCGGTAGCGCGCGACCACCTCGTCCAGCGGCGGGCGCGGGCCCTTGCGCCGCATCGCGTTCGGGAAGCGCTTCGAGCCGAGCAGCATGTCGTACCCGGCGAGGTCGACGCGCGCGGCGCCGTTCGGCCAGTCGTCGAGCAGATCGGTCGCGATCGGCTGCAGCGCGAGCGCGCGCCCGGCGAGCGCGGGGGTCACCCGCCCGGTGCGCCGCCACGCCTCGTCCGCGACGACGGCGGGGGTGAACAGTCCGTCGGTGTCGAACACGCGGACGGGCGAGAGCCACCCGACGCGCCCGATGTCGCGGCCCACGAACCACGACTCCCGCTCGGGCTCGGTCGACGCCTCGAGCACCCACCAGAGCTGCGTGATCATGCCCATCCGGTCGACGTGCATCCGCTCGACGTGCCGCGGCCGCCGGTGGCGCAGCAGCTCCCACGCGTCGCGCCAGGTCTCGGCCGTCTTCCACCGGCGCCAGCGATCCGGCGGCCGGCCGTGCGTCGCGGCCTCGCGAGGAGAGAAGCGGCTGTCCGTCTGGAGCTGGACGACTCCTGCCCAGATCAGCGGCACGAGCAGCGCGACGCCGGCGGCCGTCCACGGCGCGCGCGTGGCGCGCCGAAGCGCCACGCCGACGGCGCCGACGACCAGCAACGGCGCGAGCACCCAGAGCGGGAGCAGGTGGCGCTGGTTCGGCATCCAGTCCTCGAGCACCGACGCGACGAAGACGAGCGCAGTCGCGACGTACGCGGCCGGGACGAGATCCCCGAGGCGCACGAGGCGCACGACCGCGACGAGCGCCGCGGCCCCGAGGACGGTGAGCTCCGTGGCGTGGACGCCCTGCCCCCAGAGCGCCTCGAGCTTCTCGAGCGAGACGCCCGTCCCCTGCTTCGCGTAGTAGGTGTGCGGGAGCCACAGGCCGAAGTACCAGCGCCGCAGGGCGAACAGGGCGCCCGCGCAGCACAGCGTCGCGGCACCGACGCCCGCGGCGCGCCACACGCGCTGTCGCAGGCCCACGCGCGGGTCGCAGCTCGCGACGGTCGCGACGCCGAGGGTCGCGACCCAGAGCGGCCCCTCCGGCCGGGAGGTCGCGAGCGCCAGCGCGACGAGCCACGCGAGCGCTGCGCGCCCCACCGACGGCGCGCGGAGCTGTCCGCGGAGCGCGAGCGGCCAAGCGAGCAGCAGCGCGAGGAAGAGCGGCGTCTCCAGGCCCAGAAGCGCCCACGCCGACACGTACGAGCACGCGGCCAGCGCCACGAGCCCGAGCGCCGCGAGCCGCCTCCCCGCCCCGAGCCGGCGGGCGGTCGCCCAGGCGAGGCAGCCGAGCAGCGCCGAGCTCGCGAGCGACAGGAGCTTCGTGACCCAGACGCCGTTCACCCCGGCGGCGACCCCGGCGAGCTGAAGCACGACCCAGAGCGGGCTGCTCGTGCCCTCGACCCGCTCGCCGGGGTTGTAGACGAAGCCGTCCCCTGCCGCGAGGTTCTCGGCGTAGCGGAGCGAGATGAACGCGTCGTCGACCGTCCGCGCGAAGTAGAAGACGAGCTGCGCCGCGACGACCGCGAGGCCGAGCACCCCGATCGCCGCCAGCGCCATGCGCGCGCCGAGCCGAGGAGACGTGACCGCCATCCGCTCGCCGTGCGCCCCGCCTCAGACCTCGAGCTCGTCGCCCGGCGCGGGGATGGCGACCTGCGCGAACCCCTCGTCGCGCAGGCGGCCGGCGAGCTCGTTCTGGGAGGGCTCCTCGCCGTGCACCAGGATCACCTGCTCGAGCGCGCCCCGCGCCCGGACGCCCCGCGCGTAGGCGAGGAGCCCGGACTGGTCGGCGTGCGCGCTGAAGCCGTTCAGCACGACCACCTCCGCGCGCAGCGGCCGCAGCACGCCGAACACGCGGACCTCGCGCTGACGCTCGACCAGCCGCCGGCCGAGGGTGTGCGGCGCCTGGAAGCCCACGATCACGATGGTGCTCCGCGAGTCGTCCACCGCGGCCCGGAGGTGGTGGAGCACGCGCCCCGCCTCGCACATCCCGCTCGCGGCGATCACCACCGCCGGCCGCGAGGACTGGCTGATCGCCTTGGACTCCTCGCGGCTCTCGACATACGTGAGCCCGTCGAACTCGAACGGCGAGTCGTGCGCCGCCAGGTGCCGCCGGGCGTCGGTGTCCAGGCACTCGGGGTGGAGCTTGAAGACGTCCGTCAGCTTCACGGCGAGCGGCGAGTCGACGTACACCGGCACCTTCGGTACGCGGCCCGCCGCGCGGAGCTGCTTCAGCGCGTAGACCACCTCCTGCGCGCGCTCGAGCGCGAACGACGGGATGATCACCTTGCCACCGCGGTCCACGGTGCGGGTCACCGCTCGCGCCAGCTCGTCGTCCACCACCTCGATCGGCTGGTGGAGGCGGTCGCCGTAGGTGCTCTCCGAGACCAGCACGTGGGCCCCCTCGGCGATCTCCGGGTCGCGGAGCAACGGGATGTGGTGGCGGCCGAGGTCCCCGGTGTAGACGACACGACGTGGACCCCGCGCCGTCTCAACGTCGAGGCACGTGACCGCGCTGCCGAGGACATGGCCGGCGTCGAGGAACGTCACGTCCACCCCGCGGGCGATCGGCAGCCTCCGGCGGTAGGGGATCGTGACGAAGCGGTCGAGCACCCGCAGCACGTCGCCCTCGTCGTAGAGCGCCTCGACCGGCGCCATGTCGCTCTCGCCGCGCTCGATCATGCGGTTGATGAACTTGGCGTCCGCGGCCTGGATCATCGCCGCGTCCATCAGCATCGCCGCGCAGAGATCCCGGGTGGCGCTGGTCGCGTAGATGGGCCCGTCGAAGCCGCTCTTCACCAGGAGCGGCAGCGCGCCCGAGTGGTCGATGTGCGCGTGGGAGAGCACGACCACGTCGACGCCGCCGGCTTCGATCCCGAGGCTCCGGTTGCGCGTCAACGCCTCCTGGCGACGGCCCTGCCAGAGCCCGCAGTCGAGCAGCACGCGGGCGTGGTCCGTCGTGAGCAGGTGCTTGGACCCGGTCACCGTGCGGGCCGCGCCGACGTGCTGGAGCTTCACGTCCCCACTCTAGCCCTGGTCCATCGCGCGCGCCGACCCGAGTCGCACCGACGAGCTCAGGGCTTGATGACCTGCGTCCCGGCCGGCGGCGTGAACTCGAACTCGCCCTTCGGCGCCTTCTTGTTGAGCTTCGGGCGCTTGAAGTCGAAGCGATTCCGGTTGCCCTGGGCGTCGAGCAGGAGCACGCGCCGCACCTGCGCCGTCTTGCCGTCGATGTAGAGCAGGATCTTCTGGTACGCCGGGGTGGCCTCCTTCGGCACACCCTCGAGCACGTAGCCGCCCTCGAACTTCATCTTCTCGGCGTCGAGCTTGCGCAGCTTGAAGCTCTTGCGCAGGTCACCGTCCCCGGTGAGGAAGGCCAGCGCCGCAGGGTACTGGCTCTTGTCCATCGGGCTCTCGTACATCTGCTTGTTGTCTGCCTCGTAAACCTTCACGACCTTGCCGTCGGCTACGACGCGGTTGCCGTTCTTGTAGCGCCAGCTCATCTTCCCCGGCTTCTGGAAGATGACCTCCCCCTTGCTGTCCTTGCGCTTGTTGTACGCCTTCATCTTGTAGCGCTGGGTGAACTGCGCGCGGAACGTCTTCGTCTTGTCGTAGAAGGCCTGGACCCGATCGGCGATCTCGCCGACCTCGGGCTCGGGCGCTGCTGCGGCGGCGGCCTCGCCCTCCGCGCGGGCCGGCCGGCCGGAGACGAGCGGGGCGGCGCAGGCCGCGAGCAACGCGAAGAGAACGGAGCGGCGGTTCATCGGAGATCCAACGGGGCGATCGGTAGCAGCTTACGGCGGGCAGGGCGAGCGGGCGGCTCAGCGGGATCGTACGGGGAGGGCGGGGTGATCTCCCCTCGCCCGGCGCCGGGACGACGACGGCGGGCTCAGCGGGCGACGCGCGACGGCGCCGCCCGCGCGCGTTGAGCGCGCACCAGGCGCTCGAGCTCGGCGCGGGCCCGCGACGGCCGCGGCGCCCGCGGGACCGGCGCGCCGCCGAGCCGGAGGTGCGCGATCGCGATCGCGAGCGCGTCGGCGGCGTCCGGTCGGGGGAGGGTCGGCAGGCCGAGCAGTGCGCGGACGAGCAGCGCGATCTGGCGCTTCTCGGCGCGGCCGTGGCCGGCGATCGTCCGCTTCACGCGGGCCGGCGCGTACTCCGCGATCGGGACGCCGGCGCGCGCGAGCGCGAGCAGCACGACCCCGCGCGCGTGCCCCAGCTTCGCCGCCGCCTGCGCGTCTTTGTGGAAGAAGAGGCTCTCCACCGCGCCCACGCTGGGGCGATGCTGTCCGACGACTCGAGCCAGCTCGGTGTCCAGGCACACCAGGCGCGACGCGAGCGGCGCCTCGGTGTCCAGATCGATGACTCCGTGAGCCACGTGGACCACGCGCGGGCCGTCACGGCGCACCACCCCCCAACCGAGGTGGCGGGTCCCGGGATCGACGCCGAGGGCGAGCACGCGGCCAACTTCGCACGTCCGGCTCGGACTGCCCAGCTCCCGTGGCGCGCGGCCGCGCGCCGGCGAGGCACCGGCCGCGACGAGCGGGCGTATCCTCCCGGCCGTGGCGCGAGATCCCGAGATCATCGTCGTGGGCGCGAGCCTCGACGGGCTCGCCGCCGCGTGCACGCTCGCGCGGCGCGGGCACCGCGTGCTCGTGCTCGAAGAGGACCCGCGCCGCCCCGGCGCCGGCGCCGGGACCTCGTCCCCGCTTCGCGCGGGGTTCCTCCACGACGACGGGCCGACCTTCTTCCCGCTGGCGCTCCTGCGCGGGATCACGGCGCTCCGCCTCGAGCGTCACGGGCTCGATTGGTGCCGCGCCGAGGTCGAGTGCGTCCACCTGCTCTCGGGGGACGAGGCCGCCGTGCTCGCAGCGGACGAGCAGCGGACGGCGCGGTCGCTCGGCGCGGCGGACGAGCCGCGCTGGCGGGCGCTGCTCGCGTGGTACCGGAGCGTCGAGGAGCCGCTGCTCGACGCGCTCCTCGCGCCGGGCCTCGACGTGAGGCGCCTGTCGAGGCTCGGCGTCAGCGACGCCTGGCGGGCGCTGCGCCGCTTCGGCGGCACCGGCGGAGGGCTGGCGAGGCCGGCCCTCGAGGGCGCGACCGGCGGGCGCCTCGTCGCCCAGCTCGGCCTGGGCCGGGACGGCCGTGCGCGACCGGGCCGCGGGCTGGCGCTCGCGCTCGCGGTCGCGACCCGAGGCGTCGCGACGCCCCGGGGCGGCGTGATCTCTCTGGTCAACGCGCTGGTCACGTGCCTCGAGGCGCAGGGCGGGCGCCTCCACCTCGGCGCACGCGTGGAGGAGCTCCTGACCGAGGGCCGCCGCGCCGTCGGCGTGCGCCTGGTCGACCGCGACGAGCTGCGCGCGAGCTGCGCGATCCTCGTCGAGCAGCGCCGCGCGGCGAGCCTGCTCTCGGCGCCGGCCGCGCCGAGCGCGCACCGGTTGCCCGCCGCGAGCGACCAGTCGAGCCGGCGCCCCGGCAGGGCGCGCCGGCTCGACTGGTCGCTCGCCTACGGCGTCCCGTGGCAGCACGACGCCGCTCGCGAGAGCGCGCTGGTTCACCTCGCCACGCCGGACGCCGCCGCCGCCCCCGGCGCCCCCGGGCGGGGGCTGTCGTCCCAGGCGGAGGCCGGGTCGCTCGTGCTGGCGCAGGCGTCCGGCGTCGACGACCTCCGGGCCCCGGCGGGGTTTCATACCTTATGGGGGTACCACGTACATCCGGAAGGGGGCGGCGAGGAGCCCCGCGGCGACGACGAGCTGGCGGCCTGGCTCGAGGCGCGCATCGAGGCCTTCGCGCCGGGTTTCCGCCAGGCGATCCTGGAGCGCCGGGTGACCTCGCCCCCGCCCCGAGACCCGGGCGACCCCGCCGGCGGGACGCGCGTCGGCTTCGGCCTCGTGGGGGGGGCTCCCCCGCGTCGCTCGGTCGCCGGGCTGTACACGTACGCCGTCCCGGACGGGGACGGCCTGGCCGCGCACGGCGAGAGCGGATGCCTCGCCGCGGCCGCCGTCTCCCGGGACGCGCGCGGGCGCTGAGCGCGCGCCGTCCGCGGCTGCGCGCGCCGCGCGGGCGGGCTAGAGTGGCGCCGCGGCGGCGACGTGCTCCCGGCGCGCCCTCCCGAGCCGCACCGTGCCTTCCCCTCCTCCCGCTGGTCCCTCGCCGGCGCGCCGCGGCCCCGGCGCCGGTTGCCTCGTCGCCGCGGCGCTCGCCCTCGGGCTCGCGGGGCTCGTCGCGCGATCGCTGTTCCCGGCCTCGCCGGGCGGCGCGCCCGCGTCGAGCGGGTCGGCCCCCGCGGCCCGGGACACCCCGCACGACGCCGCGGCGGAGGCGCTGCTCGGGCTGCGCGCCGGGAGCCGGATCGGCGGCGCGACGGTGGTCCAGGTGGACGGCTTCCTGGATCGCCAGCTCCCCTTCGTGGTCGAGGCGGGCGGCGTGCGGTTCTGGGTGTTCGTGGCGTTGAAGGGCACCCAGCGGGCGACACCGCCGGTCGAGACGGAGCGGTACGCGCTCTACCACAACGCGCCCGCCAGCACGCCGGCGGGCGTGGTCGACACGGTCCTCGCGGACGTGGCGAAGCAGCTCCGAGAGCGCGAGGCGACGGTGTCGCCGCCGAGCGAGCTCGGCCCGACACCCTGAGCCGCTACCTGGCAGCGTCGTCGCGTCGCGCGACGCCCGGCAGCGGCGCGGCGTCGACCGGGGAGGGCACACCGAGCAGCGCGGCGAGGGTCGCGGCGACGCGCGCTTGTTGGAGCGGCTCGGTGGAGCTCGCGCGCTCCACGCCGGGCCCGAGCGCGAAGGCGGGCACGTCGGTGTCGTACGGCCACGGCGCGCCGTGGTGGGTGCCCGATCCGCCCGGCATGCGAGGATCGAACAGGGTGCCCGGCTTCAGCACGACGTAGAGGTCGCCCTCGGTCGACTCGGGGAGCGAGAGCGCGACCTGGCGCTCGAGCCCCGCCGTGGTCGCGGCGCGCGCGCGCAGCTCCCGCACTTCCCACGCCGCCTCGAGCCACGGCTGGGCGCGCAGCGCGGCGAGCGACGCCTCCACCGCGCGGGCGCGCGAGCGCTCGTCCCGCGCGCTCGCCCCGAGGTAGACGAACGGCTGGACGACCGCGCCGATCCAGTCCCCCTTGCCGAGCGCGCGATCGAGCGAGCCCTCGAGCAACCGCTCGAGGTCCGGGGTCGCGACGCGGGCGGGGCCCGGGGGCTCCGCGCGCTCCGGCAGCGGCGCGGCGCCGTGGTCCGAGGTGACGACGATCGCCGTCGGCGCGCGAGCCGCGAGCGCGTCGTAGAGGCGCGCGAGGGCGCGATCGACGCGCACCAGATGATCGACGTACTCCCACGACTCGCCGCCGAACACGTGCCCCGCGTAGTCCGTCCCCGAGACGCTGACCGCGAGCAGATCGGGGAGGTCGTCAGCGCCCAGCTCCAGACGGAGGGCGACCTCCAGCGCGAGCGCGAGCAGGTGCTCGCTCGACGCCGGCATCACCGCGAGCGCCCCGAGCGGCGCCGTCGATCTCGACGGATCGTGCGGGAAGGCGCGCCCGAGCCCGAGCCACGCGCCCTCCCCCGGCCGATCGTCGGGGCCGAGGCGCTCGGCGTAGCGCGCGGGGTCGAGCGGCGTCCAGGGGACGAGCAGCGCCGCGAGCGGGTGCCCTGACTGCCACTCCGCGAGCCACGCCGGCGGCGCGCCGTAGTAGGTCGAGGTCGTGAAGCCGCGCGCCTCGGGCTCGAACCAGAGCGCCAGATCGGGCCGCGCGCCGCCGGCCAGGATCGCGCCGCGATCCTTGATGGAGAGCGTCGCGACGCGCGCGCCGGGCCGCGCCGCGCGCAGCCGATCGGCGACGCCCTCGACACGCAGCGCCTTCGGGCTCGCGAACTTCGAGCGGGTGCCGGCGACCGCGTGCTCGCCGTCGTCGACCTGCGGCAGCACCTGCGACCGCGCGCGGCTGTAGATCTCGTTCGCCACGATGCCGGTGCGGCTCGGCGGGTGCCCCGTATAGATCGCAGCGTGCCCCGGCGCCGTGAGCGTCGTCGCATACTCGAAGCGGACCCGCTCGTGCGCCGCGCCGCGCTCCCGGGCGCGCCGCAGGATGCCGTCCTCCGGTAGCAGCTCCGCGTGTCGCGCGAGCATGTCGGCGCCCACCTGATCGAGGACCACGCCGACGACGAGCCGCGGGCGCGCCGGCGGCGGGGGCACGCGCGAGGGCGGGTCGGGGGCCGCCGCCACGCCGGAGGTCGCCGGCGCGGGCCCCCGCGGCGCGGGCGCGCCGGCGGCGCACGCCGCCGCCAGCCCCGCGCCGAGCGCCACCGCCACGCGCCGCGACGTAGACCAGGACCCGACGGCGCGCCTCGCCACGAACGAGAGCGTAGGCGCTAGCGTGGCGGATCGCACGTGACGGCCGCGCGACCACGGCGTGCGCGGCGCGCGGCGGCGAGCGCCGCCAGCGCGCCGGCGGCCAGCGCGCCGGCGACCCCGGCGAACGCCCAAGGGGGAAGGCGCTGGGGTGGGGCCCACGACGCGTGCACGATCCGCGGCCCGGGCCCGCGGTTGCTCTCCACCCAGGTGAAGCCGCGCGCGACGCCGCTCTCGCGCTGTCCGTCGCCCGCGAGCAGCAGCGGCCGCCCCGGCGCTCCCTCGATCCGGACCTCGGTGATCGCCGCCCCCGGCGTCTCGTCGGCGTCCTCGATCCGGAGGGCCCCGAGGTCCCGCGGGCGCTCGCGGAAGCGCACGGTCCACTGGAGCTGCAGGTGATCGACCGTCCTCGCCTGCCAGCCCTCGGCCTCCGCGCGGTCCACGTCGCGCGCCTCGGGCGACCGGCAGTGGAGCTCGGCGCGGGTCCTCCCGACGCAGAGCCGCAGGCTCGGGAGGAGCGCGGCCGTCCGCGCGTCGAGCGCGGCGTTCCCCTCCGCGGCGCTCACCACGCCGTCGCCGTCGCGGTCCGCTCGGCGGCGCTCCTCGGCGGCTTGCTTCGCGCCGAAGGCGAGCCGGTAGACGATCGCCGCGCCGTCCGCCTCGAGCCGGAGCTCGATCGAGCGCTCGGCCGGCAGTTCCGGGAAGCGCAGGTGCGCGGCGGCCGGCGCGGCGCCGAGCGACGCCGCGACGACCGCGAGCGCGACCCTGGCGCCGCTCGCGGGCCCTGGAGGACGCCGGCGCCTAGCCGTAGCTCTCGACCAGCCGGAGGAAGGTGAGCACGGGATGACCGGTACCTCCCTTCGGATAGATGCCCTTCGCCTTGTCGGCGAGCGTCGGGCCGGCCACGTCGCAGTGGACCCAGGGCACCTTGCCCACGAACTCGCGGAGGAAGAGCGCCGCCGAGATCGACCCACCCCACCGGTCGGCGGTGTGCTTGAGGTCCGCCACGTCGCTCTTGAGCTGCTCGCGCAGCTCCTCGAGCAGCGGCATGCGCCAGAACTGCTCGCCCGCGGCGAGCGCGGCGCGATCCATGCGCTTCACGAGCTCGCCGTCCGCCGTGTAGTAGGCCGAGCAGGTCTTGCCGAGCGCGATGACACACGCGCCGGTGAGGGTGGCGGCGTCGATGATCGCGTCGGGCTCCAGGCGCGCGGCGTAGGTGAGCGCGTCCGCGAGGACGAGGCGCCCCTCGGCGTCGGTGTTCACGATCTCGACGGTCTTGCCGTCGAGCGAGCCGAAGATGTCGCCCGGGCGATACGCGGCGCCGTCCGGCATGTTCTCGGCGGCGCCGACGATGCCGTGCACCTCGACGTTCGGCCGCGCGGCGCCGATCGCCGCCATGAGGCCGAGCACCGCTGCGGCGCCCGCCATGTCGCCCTTCATCTCACCCATGCCGGGCGCCGGCTTGATGCACAGGCCGCCCGAGTCGAAGGTGAGTCCCTTCCCGACGAACGCGAGCTTGGCGTTCGCACGCTTGGGCACGTACGCGAGGTGGATGAACCGCGGCTCGTGGGCGCTGCCCTGCCCGACCGCGTAGTGGAGCTTCATCCCGGCCTTCTCGATGCCCTTCTTGTCGAGCACGGTGAGCTTGAAGCCGTGCTGCTTCGCCAGGCCGCGCGCGATCTCGGCGAGCGCCTCCGGGTTCACGACGTTCGGCGGCTCGTTCACCGCGTCCCGCGCGACCCCGACGGCCTCGCCGATCTCGGCGCCGAGCGCCAGCGCCTTGCGCTCCGCCGCCGTGCCGCGGCCGCTCGGCGGGACGACGGTCACCTTCGCGAGCGAGGTCTTCGGCCTCCGGTCACCGGTGAGGTACCGCGTGAAGCGATACGCGCCGAGCACGAGCCCCTCACCGACCGCCCGCATCGAGGCGCCGGCGGCGCGCTCGGGCGCGACGAGGACGAGCGACGCGGCGCTCGCGCTCGCGCGCGCCACCGTGGCGACGACGGCCGCGATCCGCGCGTCGTGCACGTCGCGCTTCGCGCCCAGGCCTGCGAGGATCAGCCGCTTCACCGGCAGGCGCCCGAGGACGGGGAGGTCGAGGAGCTGCTCCGCCTTGCCTGAGAACTCCGCCGTCTTGGCGTGGGCGAGGAGGGCACCGCCGAGCGCCTGGTCGAGCGCCTGGACGACCTTGTGCTTCTCGAGCGGCCCCTCCGGGACGAGCACGGCGAGGACGTCGCCGGAGACGGTGGTCGGGTCGGCGCTGGCGAAATCGATGGCGATCGGCATGGAGTGAAATCCCTCGGCTTGGAGTGCCGGCAGGCCGCGCGGGGGCCGGCCGGGCGTTGGAGCCTACCAGAGGTCGCGGGGGACCGGGGGCCAGCGTACCCGGAGGGAAGCGCGCTCCGCCGAGGCGGCGCGGGGCTAGGCCCGGTACACGTCCATGATGCGACGCAGCAGAGCGACGCCCTCGGGGCGGGACCGCTGGAAGGCGTTCCTCCCGACGATGGAACCGAAGCCGCCCCCGGCGTGGATCTGGCGGACCTCGTCGAGCACGTCGTCGTCCTTCTTGGCCGGCCCGCCCGAGAAGATCACGATGCGCCGGCCGTCGAACGCCGCCTTCACGCAGTAGCGCACGCGCTCGGCGAGCGTCCCGATCGGGATGCCCGCCTTCTCGAACGCCTTGCGCGCGTCCTTCTGCTCGAGGTGCGCCGTCGGCGGCTTGATCTTGATGACGTGGGCGCCGAGCTGGGCGGCGATCTGCGCGGCGTAGCTCACCACGTCGATGGCCGTCTCGCCCTCTTTGCTCAGGCCGGTGCCCCGCGGGTACGCCCACAGGATGACGGCCAGCCCCTTGGCCTTCGCCTCGCGGGTGAGGTCGCGGAAGTCCTGGTACTGCTGGTTCCGCTGGCCCGAGCCCGGGTAGATGGTGTACCCGATCCCCACGCAGCCGAGGCGCAGCGCGTCGTCCACGCTGGCGGTGAGGGCGGAGCAGGGCTCGACCTCGGACAGCGAGTCGGAGTTGTTCAGCTTGAGGATGAGCGGGAGCTGGCCGGCGAACTCCGCGGCGCCTGCCTCGAGGAACCCGAGCGGCGCGGCGTAGGCGTTGCACCCCGCCTCGATCGCCAACCGGAAGTGGTACGCGGGATCGTGAGCGTCAGGGTTCTCGGCGAAGGAGCGCGCCGGGCCGTGCTCGAAGCCCTGGTCCACCGGCAGGATCACGAGCCGCCCCGTCCCCGCGAGCGTGCCGGTCGTGAGCAGCCGCGCGAGCTTCTCGCGCGTGCCCGGGTTGTCCGATCCATACCAGGAGAGGATCTCCTTCACTCGATCCGTGAACACCATGGGCCGACTCCTTCACGTCCTCGTAGCGCTCGCGGCCAGCCGGAGGCGCCTCGCGGGGCGCCCGGGCAGGTCGCAGGGGGAGCCAGGCTAGGAGAGGACCGCGCCGCGAGCAACGGCTCTGCCGCGGAGCGGAGCCCGCCGGCCGAGGACGGGCCGCCGGGGGCGGGGGGCGCGCCGCGCGGCGGGGCGCCTCTCGTTCGGGCCCTCCGGCCTCGCCGCGGGCGACGGCGCCGGGGATCACTCCGCCGGCGAGCTCCACCATGGAGCAGCGGATGAAGTGCGTCTTCCGGTCGCTCAGCGCAGGGGAGAAGACTGCCAGGCCCATGTCCAGCGCCTCGAAGTGGAAGAACGAGCACTGCTCCGGCGACCACGAGGCGAAGCCGTGCCACATCCGCTTGCGCTCGATGGGCAACACGACCGACTCGGCGCGGCTCAGGTCTTTGCCCATCCGCTCCGCGACCTTCTCCACCACGAGCGTGAGCCGCTCGCGCTGCGAGACCTGGCTCGCTGCGACGAATTCGGGGTGACGGACGACTCGGTCGTGAAACCAGTCGCTGGCCGACTTGAGGTCCTTGGCGTCCTCCAGTCGGACCTCGAGGCCGTCGACGAGCTCGTCGAGACTCTCCCCCCCGTGACGCCGCCGCGGCGCGCGAGCTTGCGTTTCAAGCTTCGCATCGTGCTCTGAGGAGCGCCGCCCCGAGCCGGCGGTCGACCCGCGACCGGCCCGAGGCGGAGCGGCGACTCGACCCGGAGGATCGCTCCCCCGGCTGGGTTGCCGCGGTTCCGTCGCCGCCACCCCGACGGCGTCCAGCTCGCGGACCGCCTCCGCGACCCTGCCCGCGAGCCGGCGCGCCCCGGGCGGGTGATTGCGCCCGGCGACGCCGCGGGTAGAGGAGCCGCGCGCGATCTCGAGCAGGATGACCTCGACCACGTACGACTGCGGCCGCTGCGGCGCGTGCTGCGTGAACC
The DNA here is from genome assembly GCA_020846005.1 of Polyangiaceae bacterium. Lineage (GTDB taxonomy): Bacteria > Myxococcota_A > Polyangia > Polyangiales > Polyangiaceae > JADLEQ01. The sequence goes on along the minus strand of JADLEQ010000048.1, from coordinate 73,711 downwards.
CGCCCGAGAACCGCGCCGAGGAGTTCCACTTCTGGGTGGAGATCGAGCGCGACGCGGCGATCCTGCGGCGCAAGGACCTGCTGCGCAAGCTCGTGACGTTCGACGGCGACGGCGTCCCGCACCTGCGCGTGGCGCGCGACGGTCGCTGCCTCGCGCTCTCGGGCGCGCTCTTCTCCCGCGTGCGGTGCACGATCTACGCGCAGCGCCCGCACCCGTGCCGGCGCGTCCAGCCCGGAGACGCCAACTGCGAGCGGGCTCGGGCCGCGCTCCGCCGCTGAGGCCCTCGCGGTCTGGCTCGCCCGCCGGCCCTCGGACCTCTCCCGTCCGGGCCAGGTTGAACGTCCGAGGCGCCGGTCGTACTCCGCCGGCGGCGCACCTTCGCGCGCCGCGGGAGTCGCGCGACGCCCTCGTCTCACGTTTGTCCGTACACCTCGCCCCTCGACCAGCTCGCGGACCAGCTCCGCCGCTCGATCACCGCTCGATCGCCGCTCGCGCCGCCGCGACGACCTCCCTCGAGTGGAGAAGTCCGAAATGAAGCTGGGGCTCGAGTGCGAGTGGGGGAAGAGTGGATCCCCGAACCGGAGCTTGACGATGGTGCTCGACGACGCGTCCAAGCTGGCGGCCGTGAGGGCGTCCGTCAAGGTCATGATCATGGCCACGCACACGGGCGGCGGCAGCGAGACTGGAGACTTCTTTCGCGCAGTGAGAGGGCTGCGCGAAGCGTGGGACGACCAGGCGCCGTGGTTGCTCGTCAACCTCCCGTGGGGCAACGACGGCAGCGAGTGGTCCCCTGCGCAAGAGGTCCTGCCTCCCAAGCAGTAGGAGGCTCGGTCAGCACGCGCGGTCGGTCCGCTCCGCGCGCCCCGCCCTCCCTCACCCTACGCGGACGACGAGCGCCATCGCGGTGTCTCCGGCGGCGCAGCCGCTGAAGAGGCCGTAGCCGCCGCCGGAGATCGCGAGCTGCTCGATGAGCTCGAGGGTGAGGCGCACGCCCGTCGGGCCCTGGGGGTGGCCGTAGACGAGCGGGGAGCCATAGTGGTTGATGGCGTCGAGCGGGAGGCCGAGCTCACGGCAGAAGTAGAGGTCGTTCACCGCGAAGGGGTTGTGGGTCTTGATCGCCTTGCAGTCGCCGATCGCGATCCCGGCCTGGGCGAGCGCGGCGCGCGCCGCCGGCACGACCGCCTTGGGCATGTAGCCCTTCTCCACGCGCGCGGAGCCGAAGGCGACCACGCGCACCTCGATCGCCGCGTCCCGCGAGAGCTCCCGCGCGCGCTCCCGGTTCGCGACGATGAGGCCCGCGTTGCCGTCCGCGGGGTGCGTCTGCGCGCCGAAGGTGACCGTCCCGCCCTCGAGCACGGGCTGGAGCCGGGCGAGGCCTTCGCGCGTCGTCGGGTGGACCCCCTCGTCCTCGGCGACGACCACCGGCTCCCTCTTCCCGCGCCGGAGGGATACGGGCTCCAGGTACCGCCGCTGGAAGGCGCGATCGTCGGCGAGCGCGGCGCGGTACTGCTCGCTCCGCAGCAGCGCCACGGCGTCCTGCTCCTCCCGGCCGAAGCCCGCCTCGCGGGCGACGTTCTCGGCCGTCTGGATCATCGCGTTCTTCGCCCACGGGTCCCGCTGGAAGGCGTCCGGCACCCAGTCCTCGGCGGCGCCCGTGCCGCCCGGGGCGCCGGGCTGCGGGTAGTAGACGTGGGGGCCGTTGCTCGTGCGATCACAGGCCACGACCAGCACCGAGGCGGCCCCGGCGAGCTCGACCTCGGCGGCCGCGGTCGCGAGGGCGCGCGCGCTGGTCGCGCAGGCCTGGGCGACCGTCGGTCCGGTGATCCCCGGCGCGCCGAGCAGCCCCGCGAGCCACGGCGCCCCGTAGAAGCTCGAGCGTTGCGGGACCGTCATCCCGAGGACCAGCGCGTCGAGCGAGCGCGGATCGATCTGCCGCCGCTCGAGCGCGGCGCGCGCGACCTCCCCCGCCAGCTCGAGCGCGTGCGAGCTCGCGAGCGCGCCCTGCCAGCGGCAGAACGGGGACGACCAGTAGGCACCGTAGGGGACGAACGACTTCTCCAGCATGCTTCAGCTCCCGCGCGGCGCCCGCTGCTCGCGGAGCGCCCGCACGATCTTCTCCTGGGTCATCGGTAGGTCGGCGATGCGCACTCCCACGGCGTCCTCGATCGCGCTGGCGAGCGCCGGGGCCGTGGGCACGAGGCCCGGCTCGCCCACGCCCTTGGCGCCGAAGGGCCCCGCGGGGTCGTCCGTCTCGACGAAGTGCACGTCGACGGGGAACGCCAGCTCGTGAGCGGTCGGGATCTTGTAGTCGGTGAAGCTCGGGTTCAGCACGCGGCCCTCGTGGGTGCGCACCTCCTCGTAGAGGGCGTACCCGATCCCCTGCGCGAGGCCACCCTGGACCTGGCCGCGGAGCGCCTGCGGGTGGAGCACGCGCCCCACGTCGTGCGCCGAGACGGCGTGCAGGATGGTCACCTCGCCCGTCTCGTCGTCCACCTCCACCTCGAAGCCCTGGACTCCGTAGGCGTAGCAGGCGCTCATGTTGCCGACGCCCTCCGACCAGTCGGGCAGCGTGCTCGGCGGCTCGTAGAACGCCTCCTCGACGATCATCTGGCCCGCGACGCCGCGGAAGTGGCCCGCGCGCAGCAGGCGCGCGAGCTCGAGGCGCAGCCACGGCTCAGCCGGCGCGCCCTCGAGGGTCACGACGCCGGAAGCCAGCTGGAAGCGCCCGGCCGCGCACGCGGCGCCCACGTCGAAGTTCGGCGGTTCGTAGCCCGGGTTGCGCCGCTGGTGCGCCTCGAGGTTGCGCGCCACCTCGGGCGCGAAGAGCTCCGCCGCGAGGGCGAAGAGCTTCGTGCGCGCCTTGGCCGCCGCGCGGATCGCGGCGTTGCACGCGATGAACGCGCCCCGGCTCGCGTGAGTCCCCACGTCCCAAGGGCAGGTCGCGGTGTCCGTCGGGTTCACGTGCACGCGCTCCGGGGTCACGCCGAGCGCCTCCGCGACCGCGGAGGTGAGCGCGGCGTGGAGCCCCTGGCCCATCTCGACTCCGCCATACGAGACGTTCACGTTGCCGAAGTCGTCGAGCTTGAGGATGACGCCTCCGCCGTCGGATCGGTAGATCCGGCCGGAGCCGCCCACGTGCACGAGCGCCGCCACGCCCACGCCGCGGCGCGCGCCGCGCTGCTGTCCACGCTTCTTCGCCCAGTCGAGCTTCTCGCGCGCGAAGTCGAAGCACTCGCGCAGGCCACAGGTCGTCACCTCCAGGCCCATCGGCGTCGTCTCGCCGGGCTCGTTGACGTTGCGCAGCCGGAGCTCGAGCGGATCGATGCCGGCCTGGCGGGCGAGGTCGTCGAGCGTGCGCTCGATGGGCCAGGTGACCTCGGGGTTGCCGTAGCCGCGCATCGCCTGGGCGTAGGTGTTGTTCGTGTAGACGATGCGCGCGTCGAACCACACGTTCGCGACCTTGTAGAGCGAGGTCGCCGGGATCAGCATCACCGTGGGATAGGTCGCGCCCCATGAGGTGTACGCGCCGTTGTCCTGCAGCACGTCGATGCGGCGGAAGGTGAGCCGCCCCTCGGCGTCGCAGCCCTGGACGATGCGCGTCCGGGCGCTCTGCCGCGGAGAGAGGAACGCGAACTCCTCCTCGCGCGTGTACAGCATCTTCACCGGCCGCCCCGTCCGGTGGGCGAGCAGCATCGCGATGTACTCGTAGCAATGGGTGTCGAGCCCAGTACCGAAGGCACCGCCGAGCGCCGGCACGATGACGCGCGCGTTGCGCCCCTCGAGCCCCATCGCCTCGAGCGCCTTCACGAAGTCCCGCTGGGCGAGGAACGGGATCTGGGTCTTCGCCCACAGGGTCAGGTTGCCGCGCAGGTCGAACTCCGCGATGCAGCCGGCCGTGCCGAGGCACGACTGCTGGATGAGCGGCGTCGAGAACTCGCCCTCCGCGACGTAGCGCGCGGCGCGCTCCCCCGCGGCCAGGTCGCCGGAGACGTGCCGGACGCTCACCGGGAGCAGGTTCGAGGTCACCGGGCGCCCGCTCGCGTCCCGGTCGTGCACGAGCGGCGCGTCGGGGTGCAGCGCCTGCTCCGGATCGAACACCGCGGGGAGCGGCTCGTACTCCACCCGGATGAGCTCGATCGCCTCGGCGGCGACGTCCGGGTCGATGGCCGCGACGGCCGCGATCTCGTCGCGCTGCTGGCGGACGCGCCCGCGCTTGAGCGCCACGTTGTCGCGCAAGAAGCCGATGCGGATCTCGGGGGTGTCGTCGCCGGTGATCACCGCGCGCACGCCCGGGAGGCGCCGCGCGCGGGAGGTGTCGATGTGCACGATGCGCGCGCTCGCGTGCTCGCTGAACTTGACCTTGCCCCACAGCATCCCGGGCCGGGAGAGGTCGTGGATGTAGGCGGCGCGCCCGGCGACTTTGTCGGCGGCGTCTGGCCGCGGGAGATCCCGGCCGATCCAGGTGGTGTCACGCACGGTCGCCTCCCTCGCGCGCCTCGCGGCGCTTGCGCGCGGCGAGGAGCGCGCTCTCGACGATCTGCGCGTAGCCGGTGCAGCGGCAGAGGTTGCCGGTGAGGGCCTCGCGCACGTCCTCCGGCGTCGGGTCGGGGTTGCGCTCGAGCAGCGCGTGGACGCTCATCACCATACCCGGCGTGCAGAACCCGCACTGCACGCCGCCGCCCTCGACGAAGGCGCGCTGCACGGCGGAGAGGTCGCCCCCCGGACCGACGAGGCCCTCCACCGTGAGCACCTCGAGCCCCTCCACCTCGGCCGCCGGGGTCAGGCACGCGCACACCGGGCGACCGGCGACGAGCACCGTGCAGGCGCCGCACTCACCGTTGCCGCAGCCCTCCTTCGTCCCGGGGAGGCCGAGCGGGCCGCGGAGTACGTCGAGCAGGCGGGCCCCCGGCTCCACGCGCACCCGCGCGAGCTCGCCGTTCACGGTCAGCTCCAGGTCGATCATCGGGCCTCCGGTCGAGTGAGGGCGCGGACGGCGCGCACGACGAGGGCGCCCGCCAGGTGACGGCGGTAGTCCGCGCTGGCGCGCACGTCGGTGATGGGGCGGACCTCGCGCTCGGCGGCCGCGCGCGCGCGCGCGAGGGTCGCCTCGTCGAGCTCGGTGCCGGCGAGCGACGCCTCGACCTCGCCGAGACGTGTCGGCGTGGGCGCGAGGGAGCCGGCGGCCACGCGGGCCTCCACGCAGCGCGCGCCCTCGAGCTCGAGGCGTACCGCGACGCTGGCGAGCGCGATGTCCATGCGCACCCGACCCTGCTTGAGGAAGGTGGCGCGAGCGCCGGCGGGCGGCGCCTCCACCCGGAGCGCGCTCAGGAGCTCGCCGGGGCCGAGCGCGGTGCGGCGCGGACCGAGGAAGAACTCCGAGAGCGGCACCTCGCGCTCGCCGGCCGCCGACGCGATCAGCGCGCGCGCCTCCAGCACGAGCAGCGGCGGGGCCAGATCGGCGCACGGCGACGCGTTGCAGAGGTTGCCACCGACGGTGGCGGCGCTGCGGATCTGCGCGCTGCCGAGGCGGCGCCCCGCCTCGACGAGCACCGGGAACACGGCCGCGAGCTCGCGGTGCTCGAGCAACTCGGCGACGCTCACGCCGGCGCCGATCGTCCACGCGCGCCCCGGCTCGATCCGTCGCAGCGACTCGACGCGCCGGAGCGAGACCAGGGCGGGCGGGTGGTAGCGGCCCTCGCGCAGCCTCACGAGGACGTCCGTCCCGCCAGCGACGAGGCGAGCGTCGGGCTGGGCCTCGAGCAGGCGCCAGGCCTCCTCCAGCGAACGGGGCCGATGGTACTCGGGACTCGCGGGCATGCGCACCTCCTCGCTCACGCGACGACTCCTCGCGCCCGGAGCGCGCGGCGCTCCTCCTCGGGCAGCCCGAGCTCGGCGAGCAGAGCCTCGGTGTGCTCACCGTAGGCTGGGGGGAAGGGGACCTCGCGCCCGCGCGCCTCGAGCCAGGGCGTCGTGACGGCGGGCGGCGGCAGGCGGATGCGCCGGCCGTCGGGCGCCGCGGTGTGGAGCTCGGCGGCGCGCACGAACTCGAGCCCGAGGACGTCGCCGATCGGCGTGATCGGCGCGTGGGGGATCTGCGCGACGGCGAGCGCCTCGGCGACGGCCCCGGTCGTGTGCCGGCGCGTGATCTCGCCGATCGAGGCGTGCAGCTCGCGCTTTGTGGCGCGGCGCCCCTCGTTGGTCGCGAGCTCGGGGCGCCCGAGCGCGCGGAAGGGATCGCGCGCGACGAGCCGCGCCCACTGCGCGTCGCTGCCGACGGCGAGGTAGATGAAGCCGTCCGCCGTGGGGTAGGCGTTGGTCGGGATGAACTGCCGGTGCTCGTTGCCGGAGCGGCGCAGGTCCGCTGGCTCGCTGCCCATGTCGAGCATGGGGAGGAAGGTGAGCAGCCAGCTCGTCGCGACCTGCGCCATGGAGACGTCGATCGCCCGCCCGCGCCCCGTCCGCGCGCGCTCGAGCAACGCGAGCAGGACCTGAGCGAACGCTTCGTCCCCCGCCTTGAGATCGATGATGGGCGGGCCGTTCTGCATGGGCGGGCCCTCCGGATCCCCTGTGAGGTCCATGTAGCCGCAGAGCGCCTGCAGGACCGGGTCGTACCCGGGCACCTCGGGGTACGCGAGGCCCATCGCCGAGATGCAGCACCAGACCAGCTCGGGGCGCCCGGCCGCGAGCGAGGCGTAGTCGAGCCCCAGCGCCGGGTGGCGCACCGGGAGCGTGTTCGTGCAGAACACGTCGGCCTCGAGCTCGCGCACGAGGCGGGCGAGGATCTCGCGCCCCTCCGGCGCCTTGAGATCGAGCGCGATCGCCTCCTTGCCGCAGTTGGGCCCGACGAAGTAGCTGGCCCGCCCGCCGTCGGCGACCGGCCGCCCGATGTGGCGGTTCGGGTCGCCCGGGGTCGCGCGCCCGCCCTGCGGCGTCGGCTCCACCCGGATCACGCGCCAGCCGAGGTGGACGAAGCGCAGCGTCGCGTACGACATGCTGAGCGCCTGCTCGACGCTCACCACCACCGGTCGCCGATCGGTCATCGTGCGCGCCCTCAGAACCGCACCGGCTCGTCCCACGTCCCGAGCTCGGCGCGGAGCGCGCCGCACAGCTCACCGACGGTGGCGTAGGCGCGCACGGCCTCGAGCGCCGCGGGCATCACGTTGCGGGCCGCGCGCGCGTCGCCCCGCAGGCGCGCGAGCGCCCGCTCGACCGCGCCGGCGTCCCGCGTCTCGCGCAGGCGGCGGAGGCGCGCGACCTGCGCCTCGGCCTGCTCGCGGCGGTACGGGTGGAAGTCCACGTCGGGCTCGTCCTCGCTCTCGACGAAGCAGTTGACCCCGACCTTCTTCACCTCGCCGCGCTCGACGCGGCGCTGCCGCTCGTACGCCTGCCGGTTCACCGCCGCCTGGACGCGCCCCTCGGCCACGGCGCGCACGATGCCACCCTCGGCCTCGACCCCGGCGAGGATCTCCTGGATCTTCTCCTCCATGGCTCGGGTCGTCGCCTCGACGAAGTACGACCCGGCGAGCGGGTCGACGGTGTCGCAGGCGCCGATCTCGTTCATCAGGATCTGCATCGTGCGGAGCGAGAGCCGCGCCGCCTTCTCGCTCGGGATCGTGTACGCCTCGTCGTAGGAGCAGAGCGCCATCGTCTGCGTGCCGGCGAGGGCGCTCGTGAGCGCGTAGTAGGCGCCGCGCACCACGTTGTTGAGCGGCTGCTGCACGGTGAGCCCCGCGCCGCCGCCGCCCGCGATCATGCGGAGCTGCATCGCGCGCGGATCCGTGGCGCCGAAGCGCTCTTTCACGATCCGGGCCCACAGGCGGCGCCCCGCGCGAAACTTCGCCACCTCCTCCCAGAGATCGCCGAAGATGTCGAAGTTGAACGAGATGCCGCGGGCGACGGCGTCGACCTCGAGGCCTCGCCCGCGGACGTGCTCGACGTACGCGCTGGCGATGGCGAGCGCGTAGGCCATCTCTTGCGCGGGCGTCGCGCCGCTCTCCCGGATGTGATAGCCGCAGACGGAGACGGGGTTGTAGTGCGGAGCGTGCTCGGCACACCACTCGAGGGTGTCGCCCACGAGGCGCACGCTCGGCTCCACCGGGTAGATCCACGTCCCGCGGCCGACGAACTCCTTCAGGATGTCGTTCTGCGCGGTGCCACGCAGCTCGCGCAGCTCGAAGCCGCGCTTCTCCGCCATCGCGAAGTACATCGCGATGATCGGGATTGCCGCGCCGTTGATGGTGAGCGAAACGGTGATGCGGTTCAGATCGATGCCGGCGAACGCCTCCTCCATGTCCTGGAGGGAGTCCACCGCCATGCCGACCCGCCCCACCTCGCCGTCCGCCATCGGGTCGTCGGAGTCGAGGCCGCACTGCGTGGGCAGGTCGAAGGCGACGTTGAGGCCGGTGTTGCCGTGCTCGATCAGGTAGAGGAAGCGCTCGTGGGTCTCCGCGGCGGTGCCGAAGCCCGAATACTGGCGGATCGTCCACGGCCGCTGCCGGTACATCAGCGGGTGGATCCCGCGGGTGAACGGGTACTCTCCGGGCGCGCCGGGCGGCTCGCCCCCCGCCACGTCCTCGGGGCCGTAGACGGGCTGGATCTCGATGCCGCTGTCCCAGGTGACGCGCTGGGGCTCGGCGCGCTCGCGGCTCACGGGGACCTCCCGTGGGCCTGCACCCAGGCGACGACGTCGCCCAGCGTGGAGCGCACGCCGAACACCGCGCTCACGCCGAGCTGCTCCAGCGCCGCGCGGTCGCGCTCGGGGATGACGCCGCCGACGACCAGCTTCGCGCCCCCCATCCCCGCCTCGCGCAGGCTGGCGAGGATCTTGGTGGAGAGCGGGAGGTGCGCGCCCGACATGATGGAGAGCCCTACCACGTCGGCGCGGTGCTCGCGCGCGGCCTCCGCGATCTGACGCGGCGACTTGCGGAGGCCCGTGTAGACGACAGCCATGCCCGCCTCCATCAGCGCGCGACACACGAGCTTCGCGCCGACGTCGTGGCCGTCCACGCCGGGCTTGGCTACCAGCACTCGTAGCGGTTCCGTCATCCTTCCCTCGCGATGTTCATCCTGAGGATCTCGGAGGTCCCGCCTCCGATCAACACGAAGCGAGCGTCCCGCAGGTACCGCTGGACGGGGCTGTCCGTCGCGTAGCCGTAGCTCGCTGTCACGCGGGCGGCGCGATCTGCGATGCGGTTCGCTGCCTCGGACGCGAAGAGCTTGGCCATGCTCGCCTCGCGGGCGTTCGGCAGCCGCTGGTCGCTGCGCCACGCGGCCCAGTGCGTGAGGCGCCGCGCCGCCTCGAGCTCCGTGGCCATCTCGGCCAGGTGCTCCTGCACGGCCGGGTGGCGCTCGATGAGCTTGCCGAACTGGCGCCGCTCGCCCGCGTACCGCCGCGCCTCCTCGTACGCCGCGCGACCGACGCCGACGGCGAGCGCCGCCGTGACGACCCGGATCTCGGCGAGGATCTCCCGGAGGTACCCGCCCCCAGCACCCTCCTCGCCGAGCAGCGCCGTCGCCCGCGCTCCGTCGAGGTGGACCTCGCTCGTGAGCGACGAGCGCACGCCGGCCTTCTCGATCGCGCGGCCGATCTCCAGCCCCTCGGCGCCGCGCTCGAGCAAGAACACGCTCAGGCGGTCCTCGCCCGTCCGCGCGAAGACGGTGAAGAAGTCGGCCACGGGCGCCGAGGTGACCCAGGTCTTCGAGCCGGTGAGCCGCCAGGTGCCGCCCTCGGCCACGGCGCGGGTGGAGATGGCGAACAGGTCGCTCCCGGCGTCCGGCTCCGTCATGCAGATGGCGCCGATGGCTCGCCCCGCGAGCGCCGGGACGAGCAGCCGCTCGCGCTGCTCGACCGTGCCGAACCGGTGGACGAACCACGTGCCCATGAGCGACTGCATCGTGCACGCCGCCGCCAGCGACAGCGACCCGGCGGCCAGCTCCTCCACGACCAGCACCGCCGAGACCACGTCGGCCCCCGTGCCGAGCGGCTCGGGGTACCGCATGCCGAAGAAGCCGAGCTCGCCCACCCGCTCGAAGAGCTCGCGAGGGAAGCGCGGCGACTCGTCGAGCGCGCGCGCGACGGGCGCGACCTCGCGCGCCACGAAGTCGCGGAAGGTGCGCTGGATCTCGGCCTGCTCGGGGCGGAGGGCGAGGTCCACGGGCTCAGGGCCTCTCCGCCCGGAGCCGATCGGTGGCGGCGCGGTCGAGCGCGAACGTCTGCGGATCGACCACCACGCGGTACGCTCCCCGCGCCGCCTCGACGGAGACCCGGCCGTCGCGGACCTCGCCCGCGACCACCTCGGCAGGGCGCTCCTCGGGCGGACCGTATCCGCCTCCCCCTCCTGCCGCCTGCACGTAGAGCGTGCCCGCGGGCACGCCGCGCAGGTGGTCCTTCGTCGCCGGACGGACGGCCCGGCCGTCGGGGTAGCGGAGCTCGATGAAGTTGAGCGTGCCGTCGCCGCCACCGCACAGGCCGAACGCCGGCTCCACGTCGCCGTCGCCGAAGGTGACGAGCTGGGTGTCGTCCGAGCCGATCACGTAGCGGGTCTCGACCCCGAGCCCGCCCCGGTGACGGCCCGGGCCCGCGGAGTCGACGAGGTACTCGTGCGAGACGAGGCGGTGCGGCGTCATCTGCTCGAACATCTCGTAGTCCTGATCGAGGACGCCCCCGGAGGCGTCGATCATGCCGATGTGGTCGTAGCCGTCGCAGTCGGCGGTGGCCCCGGAGCCGCCCTTCAGCCCCATGAAGAGGATGTCGACGTAGGTCTCCTTCCGGCGCGGATCGGTGCCGGTCGAGAGCGAGCAGAGGAGCTGGTTCCACCCCGCGGTGACCCGCTCCGGGACGACCGGAGAGAGCGCCCGGATGATCGCGTCCGCGTTCGGCGGGCACAGGTGGTTGCCGAAGGTCGTGGCGGCCGGGTAGGCGGCGTTGAGGAGCGTCCCCTCCGGCACCACGATCTCGATCGGCGCCACCATCCCGTGGTTGTGCGGGATGCGCGGGTCCACCATCTGGAGGAAGGTGAGGATCGTGGCCGAGGCCGTGGAGGTGTACGTGCCGTTGACGAAGCCGTCCGTCTGCCGATCGGTGTCCGAGTAGTCGAAGCGGATGCGGCCGTCGTCGACGGTGATGGTGACCCGGATCTGGTGGCGGGAGCCGGGGTTCCTGCCGTCGAAGTAGACGGTCGCCTCGCCGCGATAGGTGCCGCTCGGGATGCTCCGGATCTCCGCCTCCATGAGCCGCCGCGTGGAGTCGAACAAGGCCTGCTTGTGGGCCTCGAAGCGCGCGAGCCCGAGCTTCTCGATGAGGGCGCGGAGGCGGCGCTCGCCGACGGTAGAGCTCCCGATCTCCGCGCGCATGTCCTCTTGCACGATGGGCAGGCGGATGTTCGCGAAGATGAGGTCCCAGACGTCGCGCCGCAGCTTGCCCCGCTCGAACACCTTCACGGCGGGGATACGGAGCGCCTCCTGCCAGACCTCGGTGGCGTTCGGGTTGTAGCCGCCGCGCACGGCGCCGCCGATGTCCGCCTGGTGGCCCTTGCACGCCGCCCAGCCGACCAGCGTCTCGCCGACGAAGATGGGCTTGAACGCCGCGACGTCGTTGTTCTGATTGCCGAAGCTGAAGACGTCGTTGTGGAAGAAGACATCCCCCGGGTACACGTCACCGGCGAACTTCTCCGCGATGTGTTGGCACACCGGCCCGAGGGAGAAGCTCAGGATCGGGAGGTTCTCCGTCTGCTCGAGCATGCGGCCCTGGGCATCGTAGAGGCCCGTGACGAAATCGCGCGCCTCGCACAGGATGGGCGAGCGGCTGCTCCGCTCCATGCACAGGCTCATCTCGTCCGTGATGGCGCGGAGCGCGCGCCCGAGGATGGAGACGAGCACCTTGTCGATGGCCACGTCCGTCATGCGGTCCTCCTCGTCACCACGCAGGTGCCGTGATCGTCGACCCGCGCCTGGTGGGACGCGCCGAGGACGATGGTGGTGTCCGTCCGCTCGAGCAGCGCCGGGCCGGAGACGACGTTGCCCGCGAGCAGCGCGTGGGCGTCGTACACCGGCACCTCCTCGAAGCCGTCGCGATCGGCGACGTAGGCGCGACGGCGGCGCCGGAGCGCGTGGTCCGCGCTGTGCCCACCCGCGGCCACCCGCGGCAGCACCGGCTTGTCGCTCCGGCCGACGGAGCGGACCCGCACGTTGATCAGCTCGACCGGGCTCCCCTCTTGGGAGAGCTCGTAGCCGTAGAGGCGATCGTGCTCGCGGTGGAACGCGGCGAGCGCCGGGCCGTGATCGCCGCGGGCCAGATCCGCGCGCCCGACCGGCACCGTGACCTCGTGGTACTGCTTCACGTAGCGGAGGTCGAGGAACACCTGGTGGTCGATGCGATCCGCGGGCACGCGCGCGCCGAGCAGCAGCTCCTCGCCGTGGGCGCAGAGCTCGCCGACGACGGCCGCGATCCGCGCAGGTTCGAGCTCGGAGAGCCGGCCGAGCAGCGAGCGGACGAAATCATGTTGTTGGTCGGTGAGGAGCATGCCGGCCGCGCAGAGCACCGACGCGACGGGGGGTACGAGCACGACGGGGATCTCGAGCTCGTCGGCGATCGCCGAGCCGTGGAGCGCGCCGGCGCCCCCCGCCACGACCATGGGGAACTCGCGAGGGTCCAGGCCGCGCTTCACGGTGATCTCGCGCACGCCGTGCGCCATGTTGGCGTTGATCACCCGGTACATGCCGACGGCGGCTCGCTCCACCTCGAGCCCGAGCGGCGCGGCGACGTGGCGCTCGATCGCGGCGCGCGCGCGCTCCGGGTGGAGGCGCAGATCGCCTCCCGCGAAGAAGTCCGGGTCGAGGTAGCCGAGGACGAGGTTGGCGTCCGTGCACGTCGGCAGGTCGCCGCCGCGCCCGTAGCAGGCCGGGCCGGGATCGGCGCCTGCCGACTCTGGACCCATGCGGAGCAGGCCGCCGGCGTCCACCCGCCCGAGGCTCCCGCCCCCGGCGCCGATGGTCACGATGTCGAGCATCGGGAGGGCGATGCGGAGGCGCGCGATGTCGCCGGCCGCACGCAGCTCGACCTGCCCGCCGCGGACCAGGGAGGCGTCGAAGCTCGTGCCGCCCATGTCGACCACGAGGCAGTCGGTGTGGCCCGCCGGGACGGAGTAGGCCGCGGCGGCGCGCGGGGCAGCCGCGGGCCCGCTGAGCAGCGTCCCCGCGGGGCGACGCGCGGTCGCCTCCGGCAGCGCGACGCCGCCGCTCGACTGCATGATGAGGAGCGAACCGGTGAAGCCGGCGCCGGCGAGCCGCTCGGTGAGCGCGCCGAGATAGTCGCGCAGCACCGGGCCGACGTACGCGTCGAGCGCGGTCGTCGACACGCGATCGTAGAACCGGATCGCGGGGAGCACGTCCGTCGAGACGCTCACGAAGACCCCGGGGAGGCGGCAGCGGAGCTCGGCGGCCGCCGCCTGCTCGTGCGCCGGGTTCGCGAAGGCGTTGAGGAAGCAGATCGCCACCGCCTTCACGCCCTCCCGCGTGAGGAGCTCGGCCGCGCGCGCCACGTCCTCGAGCTCGAGCGGCTCGACCTCGGCGCCGCGCGCGTCGAGGCGGCCGCGCACGGGCAGGCGCAGGTAGCGCGGCACGAGCGGCTCGACGTTCTGGAGGCGGTTGTCGTACTGGTCCTCGCGGATCCCCCGGCGCATCTCGAGCGCGTCCCGGACGCCGGGCGTCGTGAGCAGCGCCGTGCGAGCCCCGCGGCGCGTGAGCGTCGCGTTGGTGGTGACGGTCGTCCCGTGCACGATCGTCGTGACGCGGCGCGCGAACTCCCGGAGCTCCAGCTCGAGCGCCCGCGCGATCGAGCCGAGGCCGTCGAGCACGCCGACGCTCGGGTCTCTCGGCGTCGAGAGGGACTTGAAGGTCCGCACCTCGCCCGCCGACGACCACAGGAAGAGATCGGTGAACGTGCCGCCCACGTCGATCCCGAGCTGGTAGGTGATCTGGCTGCTTGCCGCCGTCATGCCTTCGACCTCGCGTCGCGGGCCGCGTCCCGACCGGCGCAGAACGCCCGCTGGTTGGCGGCCTCGTACCGGGCGCCGCACCGGGCGCCGATGGCCTCGAGCAGGGTGCCCTCCGTGAACGGCAGCATCCCGAGCCCGAACGCGGCGCCGAGCATCACGACGTTCAGCGTCCGCTCCGCGGAAGTACCACGGAGCAGGTCCGCGGTGTCGAGCAGAATCACCTCCGCCGCGCGCCCGGCGAGCTCGGTCGCGATCTCGTCGACTCCCGGTACGGTCGCCCGGCCGAGCGTCACGTCCACCGGCGGCAGCAGCGTGCGGCTCGACACGACGCGCGTGCGCGCGCCGATCCATGCCGCGGCGCGCAACGCCTCGAGCGGCTCGAACGCGACGACCGCGTCCGCCTCGTCCGTCGTGAGGAACGAGCTCTCCGCCTCGCCGACGACCACCGTGCACTGCACGCTGCCGCCGCGCTGGCTCATGCCGTGGAGCTGGCCGATCACCGCCGGCTTCTGCTCCGCGTGCGCCGCGAGCCCCAGGATCTGCGCGGCGGCCAGCACTCCCTGCCCGCCCACGCCGACCACGACGAGCTGGACGGACGGCTCGCTCACGCGACCCCCAGCGCATGAAATGCGCCGTTCGAGCACACCTGCGCGCAGACACCGCAACCGATGCACCAGGCCGGGTCGACGCGCACGTGATCGCCCTCGGCGCTCATCCCGATCGCCGGGCAGCCGAGCACCTCGATGCACGCGCGACAGTTGCCGCACTGCCCGCACATGAGGCATCGGCGCGCCTCTGCCCGGGCGTCTGCCGGGGCGCGGGGCGCGCGAGGCGCCGAGGCGCGCGCGGGCGGCGGCGCCGGTCGCGGGCGGAGCGGCGGCGGCCGGCGATCGGCGATCTCCCGCCCGCGCAGCAGCCGATCGATCCCCCACGCGGCGCGGAGCCCCCACGCGATGGCGTGGGTGACGGTGCGCTCCCCGGCGACCACGTCCCCGCCCGCGAAGACGCCCGAGAGCGACGTGGCGGCCGTCTCCGGGTCGACGCGGACGCGGCCCTGCTCGTCGAGGGCCGGCGCGTCCTCGCCTGCGGCGAAGGCCTCCGCGTCCACCTCCTGGCCGATCGCCACGATCACGAGCGCGCACGGCAGCGTGCGCTCGGCGCCGCCCTGCACCGGCCGGACGCGCACGCCGTCCCGCGTGAGCGCGACGGGCCGGACACCGTTCTCGAACGCGACGCCGTCGGCGCGCGCGGCCTCGAGCTCGTCGCGGAGCGCGGGCATCGCGCCCTCCGCCTCCAGGCACGCGACGACGACGCGCCTCCCGCCAGCGTGGTGCGCGGTGCGCGCAGCGTCCAGCGCCGCGTTGCCGCCGCCCAGCACGACGACGGTGTCCGCCTCCGGCGCCGGCTCGCCGTGGCGTACCGAGCGGAGGTAGGGGAGCGCCGAGACGACCCGCGGCCCCTCCCCGGGGAGCGTGAGCCGGCGCGGTCGCCAGGCGCCGATCGCGACGTAGACAGCGTCGTGGCGGGCGCGCAGCTCGGCGAGCGACACCTCGCGACCGAGGCGCGTTGCGCCGACGAACTCGACGCCGAGCCCGAGGATGCGACCCACGTCCCGATCCGCCGCGTCCGCCGCGAGGCGGTGCTCCGGGATCGCGTGGCGGAGCATGCCGCCCGCCGTCGTCTCGGCGTCGTAGAGCGTCACGGCGTAGCCGCGCACGACCAGCTCGCGGGCCGCGGACAGCCCGGACACCCCCGCCCCGACGACGGCGACGCGGCGACCGTGGGGCGACTCACACGGGGGCACCAGCAGCTCCGGGCGCTCGCGCTCGGCCCAGTCGACGACGTGCTTCTTCAACACGTTGATGGCGACCGGCTCGTCGATCGCGGCACGGACGCACGAGTCCTCGCACGGGCGGTGGCACACCCGACAGACGGACGCCGGGAGCGGCGTGCGCACGACCACGTGGGCGAGGGCCTCGGCGTGCTCGCCCGCCGCAAGGTGGCCGGCGTACCCCTGCACGCAGAGCGTGAGCGGGCAGCGGACGGCGCAGGGCGCGATCTCGGGGCGCGGCTCGAGCTCCGCGCGGAGCGAGGCGACGCGCGCGAGGTTACGCTCGAAGCCCTCGGTGAGCGGCACCTCGCAGCGCAGCCCCTCGGGCTCGCGGCCGCAGGTGCGGCAGCGGTCGGGCTCCGCGACCCAGGACGGGACCTTCTCGCGCAGCCCGGCGCGGGTCGCGTGGACGGGACAGGGCCGGCGCAGCACGACGACGCTCGGCCCCTCCGCGTCGCGCGCGCGGCGGAACGCGGCGATCGCGGCGGCTTGATCCTGGGGGTCGACCGTCTCGACGTGCTCGACGCCGAGCGCGCGCGCGACCCCCTCCATGCGCCCTCCGTCGGGGCTCTCCTGGAAGCCGGTCATCGCCGTGACGCCGTTGTCGAGCAGCACCGCGACGACGTTCGCTCGCGTCTGCACCGCGTCGAGGAGGGCGGGCATCCCGGCGTGGAAGAACGTCGAGTCACCCATGAAGCCGACGGTGCGCTGCCCCGTCACCGCGGCGACGCCCGCGGCGAGCGTGAACCCGGCGCCCATGCAGAGCAGGGCGTCGGCCGTCCGCAGGGGCGGCGCGTAGCCGAGCGTGTAGCAGCCGATGTCGCTGAAGAAGAGCTGATCCTCCTCGAACGCGGCGCGCGCTGCCACGAACGCCGATCGGTGCGGGCAGCCCGGGCAGAGCGAGGGGGCGCGGGGCGTGACGACGGGCAGCGCGCGCTGCGGCGCCGGCGCGCGGCCCACCCCGAACGCCGCGTGGAGCCCACGCCCGATGATCCCTGGATCGTACTCGAACGGCACCGGCAGGTGCCCGCTGTGCTTGCCGAGCACCTCCACGTCGAGGCGGTGACGCCCCACCAGCACGAGGAGCGCGTTCTCGAGGAACGGCGACAGCTCCTCGACGACCAGCACGCGCCGCACCCCCCGCAGGCGCTCGAGGAGCAGCTCCTCCGGCAGCGGGTGGACGGCACCGAGGCGCCAGAGCGCGACCCGATCGCTCGCGCCCACGCGGCGGAGCACGTCGGCCGTGGTCGCCGCCGGCGCGCCCGACGCCAGGACCACGTCGGCGCCCGAGCCCTCGAAGCGGAGCAGCCCCGAGCGAGCCACCCACTCCCGCGCCGCGCGCAGGCGCTCCTCCACCTCGAGCCGCATCCGGCGCGCGTGCGCCGGCACCGGCACATAGCGCGCCGGATCGCGACGAAAGCCGCGCGCGGACGGCGAAACGAGCGGCCCGAGCGGGATCTCGGCGCGCGAGTGCGCGACCCGCGTGGTCGTGCGGAGCAGGACGGGCAGCCGCGCAGCCTCGGAGAGCTCGAAGGCCGCGCGCGTCATCGCGTGGGCGCTGGCGGGAGTGTCCGGGTCGAGCACCGGCAGGTGGAGCATCGGGCCGAGGTGGCGCTGATCGGCCTCGTTGGGGCTCGTGTGGCAAGACGGGTCGCCGGCGCTCACGATGACCATGCCGGCCTCGACGCCGATGTACGGGATCGTGGAGAGCGGATCGCCGGCCACCATGAGGCCGAGGTGCTTCATCGCACAGAGGGAGCGCGCCCCGGCGAGCGACGCGGCGAACGCGAGCTCGAGGGCGATCTTCTCGTTGACGGCGTACTCGAACCCGAGGCCGACCGCCTGCGCCACACCCGCGAAGCCGTCCGTCACCTCGGACGAGGGTGTCCCCGGGTAGCCGGCGACGAACGCCACCCCCGCCTCGAGCGCGCCCCGTACGATCGCCTCGTTGCCGAGCAGGTGCGCGGTGCCGCCACCGGGGGCGAGCAGGGCGCTCGTCCGCGGACCACTCGCAGGACGCGCGGCCGACGACACGCGGCGCATCGTCACACGGCGAAGGGAGCCGTCAAGCGCCGCCGCGCGATCGATCGCGATCGCGCGGCGCGCAGAGGGCGCGCACCAGCCGCGGCGCGCAGAGGCGCGCATGGCGCGGCGCGGCATGAGCGCGCGCGACCCTCGCGGACGAGACGGCGGCCTTCGCGGGGCGCGCGGGTGACGTGCCGAGCGCTCGCGAGCTCGACCCGTCGGGCGCGCGAGGCGCCGGAGCCGGCCGAGCGCGCCCGCGGCGCAGCTTCAGGAGGGTGGACCGAAGAGGTTCGGCGGCACGCTCGGCGCCGGGCCAGGCGGCGGCGGGGGCGGCGGGCCAGGAGCTGGTTGCATCGGGACCGGGACGGGCGCCGCGCCAGGAGGAGGCGCGACCGCCGGAGGGGGCGGGGGGCGGGTCGCCTTCACCTGCCGGCACTCGGCCGTCTCGGAGTAGCCGTACCAGGCAGACGAGCCGTGGAGGAGCGTGTTCAGTCCGTAGCCGGCGACGAGCACGCTTCGCGAAGCCCCGTCGTCGAAGGCGCTCTCCGGCGCCACCGCCGCCCCGATCGTGATGAGCCCCGTCACGCTGGCCAGCACGGTATCCACGATGGGCGCCCACCGGCTCTCCGTGCACTCGACCGGCACTGTCGGCGGGTACTGCGCGGCACCCTCGGGTGCGCCGCGCACAAAGATGAAGGAACAGCCCTGGGCGCCGGTGAGCGCCAAGAGCATCGCGGCGCGAGCCAGCCGGGAGGCAGAGTTACGGACCATCGTGGAGCGCGGTCCTACCACGCGACCGCGCGAGCGGGAAGGCGCCTCGCAGCAGAG
Organism: Polyangiaceae bacterium; assembly: GCA_020846005.1. Classification (GTDB taxonomy): domain Bacteria; phylum Myxococcota_A; class Polyangia; order Polyangiales; family Polyangiaceae; genus JADLEQ01. The sequence continues at coordinate 55,033 of JADLEQ010000048.1, read as the reverse complement.
CTCAGCGCGGCGCGGCGTGCCGTTGCCGTGGTTCGGCCTCCGTCCTACGTAGCGCGAGCGCTCACGGCGTGGATGCTCGCGGCGGCGCCTCGTTCGGGGCCGTCGGGGCACTCGGGGCGCGCGCAGCACAGAGGAGCGTCAGCATGAGCAAGATCGCGGTTCTCGGTTCCGGAGAGGTCGGCAAGGTGCTCGCGGAGGGCTTCGCGAAGCACGGGTACGAGGTGATGCGCGGCAGCCGCGACCCGGCGAAGCTCTCGGACTGGAAGGCGAGCGCCGGCCCGAACGCGCGGACGGGGACCTTCACGGAGGCGGCCGCCTGGGGTGAGCTGGTGATGCTCGCGGTGAAGGGTTCGGCGGCAGAGGAGGCGATCGATCAGATCGGGCCCGGCCACCTCGCGGGGAAGGTCGTGATGGACGCGACCAATCCGATCGCGGACGCGCCGCCGGTGAACGGCGTGCTCCGCTTCTTCACCAACCTGGACGAGTCCCTGATGGAGCGGCTGCAGAGGCGCGCGCCCGAGGCGCGGTTCGTGAAGGTCTTCTCCTGCATCGGGAGCCCGTTCATGGTGAACCCGAGCTTCCCCGGCGGTCCGCCCACGATGTTCATCTGCGGCAACGACCCGGCGGCGCGGAGCGCCGTGCGTGGCATCCTCGATCAGTTCGGCTGGGAGACGTGCGACCTGGGCGCGGCGGAGGCCGCGCGCGCCATCGAGCCGCTCTGCATGCTCTGGTGCATCCCGGGGCTGAGCGGCGGGAGCTGGACCCACGCCTTCAAGCTGCTGCGCCTCTAGCTCGGCGCGCCGCAGCCGCCCACGCGCTCATCGGCCCATCAGGAGCAGATCCTTCAGGCTCAGGAAGTCGACGGGCTTCGGGATCAGCCCCTGGCCGCCCAGGCCCTTCACCTCCTCGGCCATCTCCTCCGTACCGTACGCGGTCACGATGAAGATGCGGAGCTGCGGGTAGCGCTTTCTCAGGATCGCGAGCAGCTCGAGGCCGCTCATCTTCGGCATGTTCACGTCCGAGAAGATGACCATGTCGAGCCCGGGGCCGCACTCGTCCAGGATCCGGAGCGCCTCGTCGCCGGACTCCGCGAACCGAAACGAGACGGTGCCGTCCCGAATCTCGCGCCGGAGGTGCTGGCGGAAGAGCGACTCTACGTCCGGTTCGTCATCCACCACCAGGATCGTACGAGTCATGCAGCCTCCTTTGGCCCGGCCGGGCTCTTCTTGGGCAACGTCACCACGAACTCCGTGAACACCCCCGGCTCGGAGGACGCCCCGAGCTCCCCGCCGTGGACGCGGACGACGATGTCGTAGCTGAGCGAGAGCCCGAGCCCCGTGCCCTCTCCGGGCGGCTTCGTGGTGAAGAACGGCTCGAAGATCTTCTCGAGGTTCTTCTTCTCGATGCCGACGCCGTTGTCGCGCACCGCGATCCGCACCCGCTCGCCGAGGTCGCGGGTCTCGACACGAATGGTGGGCAGGTACTCCGGATCCGCGCCCTTCTTGCGCCGCTCGCTCGTGGCGTACATCGCGTTCGAGACGAGGTTCAGCACGACGCGGCTGATCGCCTGCGGGAGCGCCTGGATCGGGGCCAGCTTCGGATCGTAGTCGGTGTCGATCTTGGCGGTGAAGTCGCGGTCGGTGCCGCGCATGGAGTGAAACGCCAGGTTGAGGTACTCGGCCGCGATCGCGTTCAGATCGGTCGGCTGGATCGTCTCGGAGCCGCTCCGCGCGTGCAGCAGCATCCCCTTCACGATCGAGTCGGCGCGCTTGCCGTGGTGGCAGATCTTGTTGACGTTCTCACGGATGGTGTTGAGCACGTCCTCGAGGTCCGCCTTGCGGTCGGCGTCCAGGCTGGCGAGGTCGCCCTCCAGCAGCTCGCCCACCTCCGTCACGAGCTCGGCGGTGAGCGAGGCGAAGTTGTTGATGAAGTTCAGCGGGTTCTTGATCTCGTGGGCGACGCCGGCGGTCAGCGTGCCGAGGGACGCCAGCTTCTGCTGGGTGACGAGCTGCTCCTGGAAGCGCTTGCGCTCCGAGATGTCCCGCACGTACCCGGTGAAGACCGGAGGCTCCCGCCCCTCCACCTTGGCGATGGTGAGCTCCACCGGGATCTCGACGCCGTCGGCCCGCATCCCCGTGAGCTCGAGCTGCTTGCCGAGCGCGCGAGCGACGCCGGTGGAGACGACGCGCGCGATGCCCTTGCGGTGCGCCTCGCGGTGCTTCGGCGGGACGATGAAGTCCGCGAGGTCCTTGCCGAGCACGTCCTTGCGTAGGAACCCGAAGGTGCGCTCCGCGGCGCGGTTGTACTCGAGCACCCTGCCCTCGTGGTCGAGCGTCATCGACTCCAGCGGGGACTCACGGAACGAGCCGCCCAGGATCTCCGCGGCCTCCAACGTCTCGCGGACCCGGCCGAGATCGTCCAGCGCGACCACGCGCGCGGCGCCCTGCCCTTCCACCTCGATCGCGCGCTCGCACGCGCGGACGGCGACGACCGTGCCGTCCCGCCGCCGCGCGAGGTGGAGGCCGTCGGCGTCCGCCCAGCTCGTGCCGGGCGGCAACAGCTCGGCGAGCTCTCGCCCCGCGAGCTCCGCCGCGGCCTCACCGAACACGACGCCCGCCTCGGCGTTCGCCCGCGTGACGCGCCCCGCCGCGTCGACGACCAGGCACGCGCCCGGGCACACCGCCAGGAGCGCCTCGACCGTGTCTGCCGCCACCCGCGGCGCTCGTGATCCTTCACCCGGTTCGCTCATCGTTCCTCTCCCGGGCCGCACGCGCGGCACCACGGCCGATCCTCGCAGCCCTTCGTCGTCGACCGTCGCGCCCGCACGTCCTCGCCCACGCCGGCCAAGAAGGCCTCGATCGTCTCCAAGAACGAGGGATCCGCGTACGTGAGGTGGATGACGAACAGATCGTCGCCCTCGACCGTCGAGAGCTCCACCTTCCCGTGGCACTGCCCGGTGCTCCGCGTCCCCGCCGGGTCGGTGAGCACGAGCTGCACGCTGGCTCCGGCGGGCGGGCGCTCCGCCGCGCGCACGATCGCGAGGCGGTCCGAGAGGCGGATGCACTGCCCCTCGGTCGCCCGTTCGCTCACGGCCTTGCCGTCGATCAGGTAGACGCTCGCGCGCACGTCGGAGGGGAGGCACGCCCGATCCGCCGCGCGCGACGGCATGACGAGCGGCACGGTCCCCTCGAGGCCGAGGACATCGTGGACGACGACCGGTGTGCTCACGCCCTTCGCCCGGATCTCGCCCCAGCGCCTCGCCCGCACCGCGGGGCCCGCCTTCTCGAGCGTGGTGTCCGAGATCAGGATCTGCCCGCCGAGCGTATACGACTCGATCCGACACGCGAGGTTGACGCCGCTCCCGACCGCCGTGTACTTCGCGCGCTGGGCGGAGCCGATGTTGCCCACGACCGCCGGCGCGGTGTGGATCCCGATCCCCACGGCCATGCGCGACGCGCCGTCGGCGTGCGCCTCGTGGCGGAAGCGCTCCATCGCGATCTGGAGCTCGATCGCCGCGGCGACGGCGGCTGCCGGCGGGTGGTCGTGCTCGACAGGAGCGCCGAAGAATACGAGCAGGCCGTCTCCCAGGATCTCGTTCACGGTGCCGCCGTGCCGGTGGATGCAGGCGACCGCCATCCCGAGGAAGCGGTTCAGCAGGTCGACGACCGCCTCCGGCTCGAGCCGCTCCGAGAGCGCGGTGAACCCGCGCACGTCGACCATCATGGTCGTGATCTCACGCCGCTGCCCGCCGAGCCGCAGGCCATCCGGCGCCTCCAGGAGCTGCGCGACGACCTGGTCCGGCACGTAACGCCCGAAGACCTCGCGGACGAAGCGGTTCTTCTCCTCGAGCTCGCGCGCCTGCCGCCCGGCGGCGAGACCGGCCTTGAGCTGACCCACCACCTGGATCGCCTTGTGGACGGTGGCGTCCAGATCCCCGAACTCGATGGGCTTCGTCAGGAAGTCGAACGCGCCACGGTTCATCGCCTGGCGGATGTGCTGGATGTCGCCATAGGCGGAGACGACGACCGTGCGGAGCGGGAGCTCGAGGTCCTGGATGCGGGCGAGCAGCCCGAGCCCGTCCATCTCGGGCATGTTGAGATCCGTCAAGACGACGTCGGTGTCCGGCGCCCGCTCGAGCGCCGCCAGAGCCTCGAGACCGTTGGAGACGAATGAGATCTCGAGCTCGCCCTTGCGGATCGGGCCCCGGAACTTCTGGCGGCAGAGCGCCTCCATGTCGGGCTCGTCGTCGACGACCAGGAGCCGGACGGTCATGGACGCCTCGCCCCGCACGGGAGCGGGAGGCGCGCGTTCGGGACCACGATGGCATTACACCACCGGGGGGCCCGGGTGTCGACCGGGGGGCCCCGGTGCGCCGCGCCCGGTGGAGCGGCCTCGGGTCTCTCGGCGCGGGGGCTGGCCCGCGCTCAGCAGGGTGCTCGGGGGGGTGGGCGCGTGCTCAGGGGCGCGTCTCGAGCTCGCGGAAGCGAGCCACCAGGCCGCGGAAGAGCGCGCCGAGCCAGCCGTCGAGGCCGACGCGCTCGTCCAGGACGGCGCGGCTCACGACGAGGACGGTCACGGGCTCGACCGCCCGCACCGTCGCCGTGCGCGGCTGATCGGAGAGGACGGACATTTCGCCGAAGACCGCACCCGGCCCCATCTCGCGGAGCGCGCGCTGCTGATCGCCAGCGCCGGTGAACGCGACGCAGCGGCCACGGGTGATGAGGTACGCTGCGTCCCCCCGCTCCCCTTCGCGGACGATGTCCTCGCCGGCCGCGAAGATCCGCGCGGGGAGGTGGAGGCCCACCCGCAAGAAGCGCTGGACGTCGGCCTTCAACGCCGCCGCGGTGGGGTAGCGATCGGCCGGATCGCGCGACATCGCCCGCTCCACGATGTGGACGATGCGCTCCGGCGCCGGCACGTCGCCGAGCGCCACCGCCAGCGGCACGTACGCGCCCTGGCGGACGGCCAAGATCCGCTCCTGCACGCCCGTACCGGGATAGGGGGCCTTGCCCGTGAGGAGGGCGTACAGGAGGGCGCCGAGGCCGAACACGTCCGTGCGCTGGTCGCAGGCCTCGGGGTCGCCGCTGGCCTGCTCGGGCGCCATGAAGCCGAGCGTCCCGATCACGACGTTCTCGTCGTCGCGCGCGGCGGTCGCGGCGTCCCGACCCGTCTCCACGCCGGAGCCGAGGACCCGCGCGAGCCCCCAGTCCATCACGTAGACCTGCCCGAACTCCCCGACCATCACGTTCGCGGGCTTGAGATCGCGGTGGATGACGCCGCGCGAGTGGGCGTACCCGAGGGCGTCGCAGATCTTCAGGAACACCTCGAGGCCCTCGGAGAGGCGGTCGGGGGATCCGGGGCGCCGCGCCTCGTCCGCCAGCCAGCGATCCAGGGTGACGCCCCGGACCAGCTTCATCGTGAACCAAGGCGTGCCGCTCGCGTCGAAGCCGAGATCGTAGATGGGGACGATGTTCGGGTGCTCGAGCTGCCCGGTGATGCGCGCCTCGTCGAGGAAGCGCTGCACCCAGCGGGCGTCCGAGCCGAGCTTGCCGTCCATGAGCTTCACGGCGACCTCGCGCAGGATCACGGTGTCCTTGGCGCGGCGGACCTGCCCCATCCCGCCGCGCTCGATCTCGCCTTGGTCCTCGAGGCGGCCCGTCAGCACGCCGAGCTCGACGATGTCGCCCTCGTCCAGCTCGACGACGGTGGGCTCCGCGGCGCCGCGGTACCGCGTGGCGTTCCGGTCCTCGGTCACTCGCCCCTCCGGCTCCCCGGCCCCGGCGGCCCGCTGCGCCCCCCGCCTTGCGGGGCGGGGATGGAATCGGGATCGCGCGGGAGCTCGAGCCCCCACTCGAAGGCCGCCGCCTGGACGAAGACGAGATCGCTCCGCTCCGCGCGCACGCGCTGGGCGCCGGGCCCGGAGAGCAGCGCGGCGAGGCGGGAGGTCGCGCGCCGGAGCTGGCGGATCCCCGAGATGGCGACCTGCTCGCGCAGCGCCCGCGCGACGGCCTGGCCGCTGTGCAGCATCTCGGCGTAGGCAGCGCGATCGACGTGCACGACGACCGACTCCGCGGTCGTGATGATGGACGCGGTGCGGGGCACCTGCTCGACCAGCGCGATCTGCCCGAACACCGCGCCCGGGCCGAGCTTGCCGAGGGTCCATCGCGCGTTGGTGACCGTCTTGACCACCTGCACCTCGCCCGAGACGAGCAGGTAGCAGCCGTTGCCGTGCGCGCCCTGCGCCACGATCTGAGCGCCCGGACGGAACCGCTGGCAGCGAACCTGACGCAGGAACGCCTCGAGCTCCTCGTCCGAGCAGTGGGCGAGGCCGCCGAACCGGCGCAGGTCGGCCGCGGAGACGAGCGGCGCGGTCGGCCGCGGAGCGACTGGAGTCGGCTGCGCGCTCACCGGGGGCGGCGCCGACACGATCCGCGCCGCGACCTGCACCGGATCCCCGAATTCTTCCGCCCACTGCGCCTGCACGAGCGGCGAGGCGAAGGGATGGAGCGCGCGCCCGAGCTCGCGGACGGACGCGAACCGTCCCTCCCGATCGCGAGAGATCGAGCGCAGGATGAGCGCGTCCACCGCGGCGGGGAGGTCCGGCCGGTGCGCCCCCGGGGGCAGCGGCCGCGCGCGCAAGATGGCCATGAGGAGCGCCGCGAGGGTGTCCCCGGAGAACGGCAGGGCGCGCGTGATCGCCGCATAGAGGATCACCCCGAGCGAATACTGGTCGGCGCGGCCGTCGATGTCCGCGCGCCCCTCGATCTGCTCGGGCGACATGTACGACGGCGTGCCGACGGCCTCGCCGACGCGGGTCATCGAGCGCCCGGGGGCGACCACCTGGAGCGGCTTGGCGACGCCGAAATCGAGCAGCATCGGGCGCTCGCGGCCGCGGCGGTCGCGGGCGAGAAAGATGTTCTCCGGCTTGATGTCGCGGTGCAGGACGTGCTCATCGTGGGCGGCGGCGACGGCGGAGATGATGGGGAGCATCACGTCCGCGACGCGCTCGACGGACAATCGTGGCTCGCGCTCCATCACCGTGCAGAGGTCGTCCCCCTCCAGGAACTCCATCACCAGGTAGGGGATGCCCTGCTGGAGGCCCACGTCCGTCACGGCGATGATGTGCGGGTGCGCCATCTTGGACGCGGTCCGCGCCTCCTGCACGAACCGCTCGACGTACGTCTGGTCGCGCGCGAGCTCCGGGCGCATCACCTTCACGGCGAAGCGCTTCTGCAGGTCGACGTGGACCGCCTCGTACACGATCGCCATTCCACCCGCCGCGATTCGCCGCACGATCTCGTGCCGCCCGAGCCGCGTGCCGGGCGCGAGATCCTCCGGGTCGAGCGCGTCCGTCATGGGCGCTCCCGGAGGCCGGCCGCGACCTCGAGCTCGCGCTCGATACGCTCGTCGAGGCGACGCAGGCGCAGCGCCACGTCCCGGATCGCGGCCTGGACGATCGCGTCCACGGCGAGCGGGGACCGCTCGCGGAGCACCTCGAGGGCGTCGCTCGTGAGCTCGTACACCACCGCATCCGAGGCCGCGCGGACGGTCGCCGACCGCGGCCCCGGGTCGAGGACGGCCATCTCTCCGACGACCTCCACGGGGAACATGCGGTTCAGCACCTGGGGCGCGGCGCCCGGGCGGAGCGCCACGGCCTCGAGCTCGCCCTCGGCGAGGATCAGGAGCGCGCCGCCAGGGTCCCCCTCTCGGAACAGGGTCGAGCCCGCCGCGCAGCGGCGTGGGACGAGACAGACGGCGAGCGTCTGCAGATCGGCCGCGGGCAACCCCCCGAACGTGTCGGCCTCGCGCAGCACGTCGAGGTTCACCTTGGCGGGAGACATGGGCAGCGGATCTTCGCCGCGGGAGGACCGGGCGTCAAACGTGCGGCCGGACGCGGACCGCCCGCTGCGGCGGGCGCCCGCGGGCGGCACCCGCCGTGCCGACCCGCAAGCGCTCAACGCCCGATCCCCGCCGCCCACTCGGACGACGACGGGCGGGGGACCGCCGACCGATCCGTACCCCACGCCGACCTGCGTCGCGCCCGGGCAGGCGCCGACGAGCGCGCCGGGAAGGATCAGATGGTCGGGTCGCGCTCCTCGCTCGCGCACCCGGCGAGCGCGCAGAGCGCGGGCGTGCCGGCGAGCGCGCGGAGAGCGGGCGCGCGCGCTGCGAGCAGCAGAGTTCGATCGACCATCGCCGGCTCCCAGTTCATCCCGGGAGCATGGTGGCCTGCGATCACGGCGCGGGCAATGGTGACGGCCGGGCCGACGGGGTGCCGGCTGCGGTCCCGCCGTCGACGTCGGGCGGGCAGTGCTCACGGCGGTCCGCGCGCGAGCCGGGGGCCGCCGGCTCCGCTGTTTGTGTCGGATGCTGCGGCGGGGCTGGCGGCGATCCGGCGATCTGCGGCTTGGGGGCCTCTGTCCGCTCCTCACGGACCGCCCCCAAGGCCAAGACGGCCAGCGAAGCGTACACCGGTAGGAGCAGACGGTCCCATAGCGCGGGGAAAAGCGCGAAGCGCGCGACGAACCCGAGAAGAAGGGCGGCCGCTGCGCGGGCTTGCGCTCCGCGCAGCGTGAGCGCCAACGCCGCGCTCGGGAGCGCCCACGAGGCGTCGATCGTCGTCGCGCTCCGCGCCACGATTTGCCAGTACGCGGTCCAGGTGAACGGGCCGGCTTGAAGATCTGAGCGGAGATCGACGAAGCTGATCCACACGAGCCGCCACCAGCCCGGGTGCCCGCTGCCGAGCGTCGCGGCTGCACATGCTCCGAGGAGGACTGCGGCGGCACCGGCCGCGACGCGCGGCGTCGCCGAGGCGGCGCACGCGACGAACCCAGCAGCGGGGAGCGCCAGCTCGGGACGGAACAGCACGGCCATGAGCAGCCCGGCGACGCCGCCGGCGCGGGCGGCAGGCCAGGCCGAAAGTCCAGCGGCGAAAAGCGCCGCCGCTGCGAGGTCCGGCGTCGTCTGGGTGGAACCGGCCACGAAAGGAGGGGCGTGTACGACCAGCGCCGCGATCGCCGCCGCTCGCAGCGGACCGGTCCGGCGGGCAGCCGCGGCGTAGAGAGCGGTCGCGAGAAGCACCCAAGCGACACGGGAGACCCAGACGACCGCCTCCGCGGGGGCGGCGCCAGCCAGGCCCGCTGCGCGAATGGCCAGCGCGTACCCCACTCGTTGGCGGTACATCCCGAGCGTCCCCGTGAAGGCGTCCGCATCGCGCGCCACGTCGCGCCGGAACGCGGCGCCTTCAGTGAAGTCCTTGTAGGTCCGCTGCGGCACGTCCGCACGAACCGCCGAGTAGGTGCGCGCGTGGAGGTCCCCTGGAGACGCCGCCCTGCCCTCCAGCGAGATGGCGACATACGGCAGCACGTCCCAAGACCAGAAGGGAACTCGTCCGGCGCCCCTCGCCGCGATGACCGCCACCAGCGCCAGGCCGACGAGCCATGGGGACCGGTTCAGGAGGTCGTGCGGTCGCAGGTACCGCATGCGCAACGACCTGCCGGTGGCAAGGATGGGAAAGGGCGCTCGGCCGCTCTGCCTCTCACGGCGCGATGCCCTCCGCCCACCACGAGAAGGGTGGGGTGTAGTCCGACTGTCCGGGGGGCTGGTCCTGCGCCCGGACGACGGTAATCCTCCACTCTTGCCCCCCGAGCGTCGAGGTCGCCACGTCGCCTGCTTCGAGGTCCACGTGGGAGGAGTCGTCGGAGAAGCGGAGTGAGTAGTGCCGGCCGTGCGTCGCGGGATCTCCGCACGAGCTCGGGATGGCCGACACGTCGAACTGCTCGAGCGAACAAGGCACCTCCAAGGCGTGCCTCAGCACGAGGTACCAACCGTCCCACGACGTCACCGGGTTCGGCGTGCCTTCCCACGAGGGTACGCTCCTGACGGTGAGGTCGAGGGACACGCCGCTCATCGGCCCCACGCTGACGCGCGCGAGGTTCACGTCGACGAACGCGCCGAGCGGGAGCGCGGAGGGGAGGCCTCCTCCCCGCCACCCGATCGTGACGGGGGCGAGCGCGCACGCGGCCCCCGGAGCGCAGCGATCGAGCGTGAACCTCCCCGGGCTGGCTGCCACGACCTCGCCACGTGCCTCGAACGTCCAACCGGGCACTCCCCCATCGACCGGGACCATGTCCGGAGGCCACTCGTCGTCCCCGACCGGGCCGGGCCCCGTCGGGCAGCGAGTCGACCCACCGTCCGACGCGCCGTCCGCGGCGGCGGCGTCGCCGAGCGACCCAGTCGCCGCGCCGGCAGGATCCTTGCTCGCGCAGGCAACCACCTGCGCTCCGCCGAGAGCGATGCTCATCGAGCAGTGCGCCATCCATCGGAACCCGTCATTCCACATTGGTGTTCGCATGGCTCAAGTCCCGTCAATCTGTTGCGAAGCTCGCACAGTTGATACTCGCGACCCAACTGGTGTCAGCGGGGAGCATGTCCCGGAAGTCGCGAACGTTGTATGCGTCCCGGGTGCCCGTCGTGGGGGCGACTGGGATATCGCCGTCGACGGTGGGCACGCACTGGTCCGGGCTCGCCCGCTCTGACTCGTCGCACGAGCCGTCTACTCCGTAGTTGGTCGGCATCGTTTCCATGTAGCCAATCAGACTCTGGATCGAGTAGCTAACCGTATCATACCCACCGTCCGTGCTTGTATCAATCAGGTCCCAGAGGAATCTGCTCGCCTGTACGACGTTGCGCCAACCATAGATGGACCGATTGGTTCCCGGGCAGCCGCGGGCTGTCTGTAGCGGCACGCAATGAGCCGTGGTAGTAACCCAACGATCCCCGATTGCAATGAAGTCGAGTGCCATTCCGGGGCACTGCGCGATGCGGCCATCTGTCGACAGCGTGGCGGCTGTCTCGCTGCACACATCCTGATTCGCTGTGTCACCGCAGGCGCACGTCCACGAGTTGTTCGAGTTCGACGTAACCGATCGTGCAGCGAAGAAGCCGGCGAGCCCCTCATCCATCGCATTCGATCCGTACTCGCAGCTGTCAAGATGCCAGTTGCTGCTCCCGCGCAGATTGGACGTACTGCACGCAGTCTCCCAATTGCAGAGCTTGTCGTGGATCGCGTGACGAACCAGATGGCCAAACTCGTGCCGAATGAATGAGCCCTTGTTGAACGCCGAGTACCCCACTAGCACGTGCCACCACTTCGAGTTCGCAGCGCCCATGTCGCCTCCTCCGACCGGCCAGCCATCGCCGAAGAGGATTCGGGTGACTCCACCCGCGGCGGCGCTCGTGCTGGCGAAGTGTGTCGCGATGCGGGGAGACCATGTGACCATCTCGCCGATCGCTGAGTCTGCCGTGTAGTAGAGATTGAAGAGTCTCGTGGTGTGATTGATCGTGGTGCCGACGGTCGGATTGTGCGTGTGCGTAGAGCCCGAAAGCGTTATGTTCGACGAAGTGTACCAGACGGTGAGCATGTCCTCTTCCGCTTCACCGGGCTCGTAGACGTTTATCTTGAAGCGGTATCGCGGATTGCTGGCCGAAACGTCGCTCTCGTGAACTCTCCTCATCACCCAACGCAATTGAATCCCCTGTCCCGAGCACGTCGACCCGGGGAGAGCGAAGGACTTCGAGTAGCTTCCCACGCTGTTGGAGTGCATCAGGCCGAGGAACGAGGACCCCTGCCAGATTTCGATTGCCATGTAGCGGATCGGCTTTGCCTGAGCTCCCCGGGCTGCATCTAGGTCGACCTGCGTCCACCCTGAGCAATCCTGACTGTGATTGGTGTCACAGTAGTACGAGTCAAGGGGCTCGATCTTGACCGTGCCTTGGATGGTACACGTCACCGCGTGAGCTTGCTGCGAAAGCAGCACCGTGACGAGCGCAACGGCACACGCCGCTGCAATCCTGAGGAGCGAGGCACGGGAGATGCACGATCGGTCGTTGCGTGCCATCACTTCTCCTCCTCCACTCGCATGCCCGATGGTCCGGCATAGCCCACGTAGCCGTCGCCCCACACAAGATCCTCCCTCGAACGCTGGTCGACCGGCCGGACCGTCCCGGCGGCGTCCCTCGCCAGGATCACGGATGACTCAGAGCCGCCGAGGCGGACGGTCAGTTCGAACTGGCCGGTCGGCAGCGCCTCCTTCGACACCCTAAGTGAAATCGATTCGCTCTGGAAGTCCAGTGGCGCGCCCACAGGCGTGAGTTGAACCTCGGCTTCCCCCATGAGCGGACGGGCGGTTACCACGTACCGGTGGCCGGCCTTCCCGGCCTGCGCCAGGCCCCGTTGGCGAACGACGAGATCGATCGTGGCGGGACCGTCTAGCACCTTCACGGCGGCCATCTCACTTCCCGATACCAGGCACGGGGGAGTCCCGTTCGCGCCCGTTCGCTCCCAGACGACGTTCTGAGGTTCCGCAGGCGAAGGGGAAGCTGCCTGCGCACCGAGCGCCGGCCCTGGCTCGTCGTCAGTCGGAGGGCCGCCCGCTCCGACCCTGGTGCAAGCGGCGGTTAGGGCCGCGACCGTAATCCAGTACCACCTCATGCTGACCATCCTTTCAGCGTGACCGCTGCCACCTCTCGAACACGTGAGGCTGCTAGCAGCTGGTTCCAGCGGTGTCAAGCGGGATCTTCAGTCCCGTGCTGGAACCCGAGTGGAGCCCCGGCGTTGGGGGTAGGGAGGACCGCCTGACCTCCGTGACACGCCCGTTCTAGGGGGCCGCCCGGGCCGGAGTCCATGTACGGTCTCAGGGGCTGCTGTCCCGCCGTCGGGTCGGCGCCGCCCGGATTCAGCAAGGGCCCGTCGGGGCGAACAGCCCTGTCGGTGAGTTGCCGCCACGAATGGTCCGGAGCGGTGGGCAGCGGTCGGCTGCGGCGGCGGGACGTGCACGACGGCGCTCTTGGCGCGGCCTGTCGATGACACCTCCGTCGCACCGCAACGGCCACCCGACCCCCCTTCGCTGAGCGCCTTGCGCGGCAGCCCGTCCCCAAGGAGTCCCGGTAGGGGCCTGGGCGACCCGTCTGCGTGACGCGTGAGCGGGCCGCGCGTGGCGGGAGTTCATGCCGCGGAGACCGCGACTGCTTGGGCGGTCAGGTCTGCGTGGCGGGCGGGTGCGCCGAGCGCGAGGAGTTGGTGGGCGGCCAGCTCCGCGGAGCGTCACCGGACGCCGGCCGCCCGTGCGTCTACCACAGCGACTGCGTCGAGCCGATGATCTGCGCCGCCGAGGGCTGCCGGCTCGAGTGCGTCGCGGACCGCGACTGCGCGGTGAGCCAGCGCTGCGCCGACTCGCGCTGCATCTCCGCGGGGGGCGGCGGCACCGCAGGCGATGCGTCCGCCGGCACCGGCGGGGGCGACGCGTCGGCCGGCAGCGCGGGCGCGTCCCAAGTGGGGCATCATCCGGGGCGGGGGCCGGGGGCGGCGGAGCGACAGGCAGTGGGGGGCGGTGTGGCGACAGGAAGCGGGGGCGCGCGTTACGATGCGGCCGGCGCTCGCTCGGGAGCTGGCGTGCCGCGCCTGCTCACGGGCGTCGGCGAGCCGTACGGGATCGACGCCCGCAGCGACGGCGGCGTGGTGGTCACGCTGGCGACGGACGGCGGCACCCGCGATTGGGGGAGGGATACCTTCCAGTGCGGCACGAGCGCCCACTTCGTGAGCCTGGGCGTGAACGGCGCGACGTTTTTTCCCGAGGTCCCAGCCCGTGCAGCCGCCGGCCTCGGCGCGCGTGAAGCCGTTGCGCCCCTCGGCGATGCGGAGCGAGCCGGTGTCGTAGTACTTCCCGAAGAGCTTGGAGGAGAGGGAGAAGACCGTCTCCGGGCTCAGCATGCGCAGCATGAGCTTGTGCACGCCGTCGAGATCGGCGCGGATCGCCTCGGCGCCGATGGCGCGGGGTAGCTCCGGCGACGTAGTCGCGACGATGGCTCGGAACGCCTCGCGATACCACGCGATGGGATACCAGCCCGTGGCGAGGATCGTGTTGCGCCGGTACGCGTCGGCGACCTCCGGGTCCATCGCGCCGAGCGCGGCGGCCACGGCGGCCTGCCCCCGCAGCGCCTCGAGGGACTTCAGCACCGAGCGGAACGCCAGGCCCTTCACCTTGGGGTCGCCCATCTCGAGGCACAGTATGGCGCCAGCCGGGCGGTGGCACCACGGTGGGCCGCCGCGTGGCGGCGCCGGCTGGGTGGCCCTCGGACCGCCCCACCGAGCCCCGGCTCCTCACGTCCCCGCCGCCGGACTCCCGCCCACCCCGGATCCGCACGGCGCGCCGCTCGGCCGGACGAAGCAGAGCACGGGGTCCGCGAAGACCAGGTCGAGGCGCTCGTCCTTGAACGACGCCGCCTCGATCCGCGAGGGGGCGGCGGCCGGCGCGTCGTCGTGCAGGGCGGGCCGGGTGGGGAGCCGCGACGGCGAGCGCGGCCCGCGGCTCCCCCGCGCTGCTCCCGCGCCAGCCGGGAGCGGAGCGCACGGAGGAGCGCGTCGATCGCCGGCGGGTACCCTACCCACCCCGCCGCTCCGAGGCGCCATCGTGGCGCGCCCGCCGCGCCGCGCCCCAGAGCTCACGCATCGCTTCCTCGAGCCACCGCAGGCGCGCAGCGGGCGTGAGCTCCAGGCCGCGGATCCGCTGCCGGCGCCGGTTCGCTTCGTGGTCCCAACCGTAGCCCTCGGGGCTGGCGAGCGGCGGCGCTCGGCGGTCCGTCACGCCGGTGCCTGTCGCCGCGCCGCGCGAAGGGCCTCGAGCGCCTCGATGTCTCTGAGATCTTCGGGCCGGCCTGCCGCCAGCTTCGGCGTGATGAGGTCGTCGATCGACGCAACGACCGCCTCGGTGGAGCCGAGCGTGACCCTCTCCGCCCGCCGCCAGGCGGGGTCGAACTCGAACGGCTCGCTGGCGAAGACATCCACCTCGAACTCCTGCGCCGACGGGTTCCACAGCGAGAAGACCTGCAAGCCCTGCTCCTCGATCCAGGCGCGGCGGACCTCCGGCTGCGCGAAGTCCTCGGCGGCGACCGGCGCCCGGGGGCGGAAGCCGAGGCCCGCGAGCGCGTCGATGGCCCTCCTCGCGTTCGCGGGCTCGAGATCGATCACGAGGTCGAGATCCGCCGTCGTTCGGAGGTGCCCGTGCAGGACGACCGCCACGCCGCCGACCACGATGTAGCGCACTCCAGAGGCCTCGAGCGCGTGGAGGATGCGCTCGAGGGATCCGGGCATGGGCGCAGTCTACCACCGTTCCAGGCGTGCCCAGGGAGGGCCGCTCGCGCGGCGTGGACCGCGGGGACGGGGGCCGGTAGCCTCGGGGCGAGAGGAGCCGCCATGACGACCGAAGGACCGAGGACCGACGCCGAGCTCGTCGGGATGACGCTCGCAGCTCACGTGCTCGAGGGGATGCTCGAGGCGCCGGCCGCCACGGGCGCGTTCACCGCGCTGCTCGATCAGATCGTGCTCGCCGCCAAGCTCATCACCGGCCGCGTCCGGCGCGCCGGGCTCGCCGACGCGCTCGGCCTCACTGGAGACACCAACGTGCAGGGCGAGCGCGTGCAGAAGATGGACGTGCTCGCCAACGACACGCTCGTCGCCGCGCTCCGGCACCGCGGCACGTGCGCGGGGCTCGTCTCCGAGGAACTGGAGGAGGCGCTCGTCTTCGAGCGCGCGGACGCCGGGTATCTCGTCGTCGCCGATCCGCTCGACGGCTCGAGCAACATCGACGTGGCGGTGTCGATCGGCACCATCTTCGGCGTCCTCCGGCACGACCCTGCGGCGGGCCCCGTCCGGGCCGAGAGCTTCCTCCGCCCCGGCCGCGAGCTCTGCGCCGCGGGGTACGTGCTCTACGGGTCGTCGACCGTGCTCGTGCTGACGACGGGGCAGGGAGCGCATGCGTTCACCTGGGATCCCTCCGCAGGGGAGTTCTTCCTCTCGCACCCGAACCTCCGCTGCCCGCCGCGCGGCTCGACGTACTCCATCAACGAGGGCAACACGGCGCACTTCGACCCGGGCATCCGGCGATACCTCGACCACGTGAAGGCGAAGGACGCCGCCACCGGGCGGCCGTACTCCCACCGGTACGTGGGCTCGCTCGTGGCGGACGTCCACCGGACGCTGCTGAAGGGCGGGCTCTTCGCCTACCCGCACGACGCCAAGAGCGCGAACGGGAAGCTGCGCCTCCTCTACGAGGCGAACCCGATCGCCGCGCTGGTCGAGGCGGCGGGAGGCCGCGCGATCACCGGGCGGGGGCAGCGCGTCCTGGACGTGACCCCGCGCTCGATCCACGAGCGCGCCCCGCTCGTGTGCGGATCTGCCGAGGACGTCGCGCTCTACGAGCAGCTCACCGCCGGCTGACGCAGGCCGCGAGCGCGGGTGCCATCGCCGGAGCGGCGCGCTATGCTGGCGCCATGCGCTTCGGTGCCTGGTCGGCCGTGCTCGTCGTGACGCTCCTCTCGGCCGTCCCCGCCCGAGGTCAGTACGGCCAGCCGCCGCCCCCCGGCTACGGCCAGCCGCCGCCTCCGGGCTACGGCCAGCCGCCGCCCCCGGGCTACGGCCAGCCGCCCCCGGGCTACTACGGGCAGCCGCCCCCCCAGCAGTACGGGCCCCCCCCGCCGCCTCCCCAGAAGCCCGAGGAGGACGAGCTCGAGCTGCCGGGGATCTCCGCGCGGGTCGATCCGCTGAATTGGCTCCTCCAGGGGCGCCTCGGGTTCGAGCTCGAGGTGGGGCTGCTCGACTGGATGTCGGTCGAGCTGGTCCCCGTCTTCGTCACGGCCGAGTCGCCACCGTACTCCGGCAACCGCGGCAGCGAGACGAAGATCACCCAGCACAGCGACGGCATCGGCGCGATGTCCGGCGCGTCGCTCGGGCTCGGCTTCTGGCTCGGGGGCAAGGCTTTCGAGGGGTACGTCCTCCGCGCGGGGTTCACCAACTACGCCTACACGTGGAAGGTGAGCGACGACCTCGGCACCTTCGACGAGACGGACGAGACGGAGCGCCGGTTCTTCGCCCACATCGGCTCGATGAGCCGCTGGGGGGTGTTCACGCTCGCGGGCGGGCTCGGCCTCGAGTACGCGCTCCTGCGCGAGCGGCGCTGCTTCGTCGGGAACCCCGACGTGACGGGCTCCGACGTGGTCGCCACGAGGAACTGCGACGAGGAGGAGCTCCTGGTGAAGCTCGACCGCGACGCGACCAAGCTCGGCGATCTCTACGGCGCGCTCCACCCTTTCACGATCACCGGCCGCATCTCGCTCGGCGTGACCTTCGACTGATCGGGACGTCAGCTCCAGCGGGCCTCGATCTCGCAGGCCTCGTCGGCGTCTCCCCCGCCGGCGAGCACCCGGATCCGGACGTGCCGCGCACCCGCGGTCTCGAGGATCCGCTCGGTGGCGCCGACGAGCTCCTGCCACATGTTGCGGTCCCACCCCACGCAGCCGCTCGCGCGGCCGTGCACGAAGCCTGGGCGGTTCTCGAGCGTGGTGACCCTCCCGGTGTCGTAGTAGTTGCCGAAGAGGCGGTTGGAG
The DNA here is from genome assembly GCA_020846005.1 of Polyangiaceae bacterium. GTDB lineage: Bacteria > Myxococcota_A > Polyangia > Polyangiales > Polyangiaceae > JADLEQ01. The sequence continues at coordinate 37,591 of JADLEQ010000048.1, read as the reverse complement.
AGCGAGTACACCGTCTGCGGGCTCAACAACCGGAGGAGCGCCTTGTGCACGCCAGCCAGGTCGGCGCTGATGGCCTCCGCGCCAATCTGGCGGGGCAGCTCGGCCGAGGTCGCCCGCACGACGCCGCTGAACATCTCCCGGTACCAGGCGATCGGGTACCAGCCCGTCGCGACGATCGTCCCCCGCTGCAGGGCCTCGGCCACCTCCGGCGGCATGGCGCGTCGCGCGGCCTCGGCGGCGGCCTCGCCGCGCAGCGCCACGACCGCCCGCAGGACCGACCGAAACGCCAGGCCCTTCACCTTCGGATCGCGCGCCGTCATCGCGAAGCGCCAAGCGTAGCACCGCCGGCGGGACCCGCATCCGCGCGTGGCGCGCGCCGGCCGCCTCAGGCGGGGTGCGGCCCGGGCCCGCCCTGCGCCTTGCGACGCCGGCGCGCGGACACCTCGGGCGACTCCGTGACCGCCATGCCGATGAGGCGCGTGCTCTCCGCGAGATGACGGAGCGTCGTCCTGTCCAGGTGGTGGCGCGCGGTGCCCACGTCCGGGAAGCCCTTGCCCGCGGCGTCCGCCTGCACCTGCCCCCAGTTCGCGAAGAGGCGCCCCCACTCGCTGCCGAGCGCCCCCTCGATGTGCGGCTTGCCGTGGACGGGATACCAGTAGGCGTCGTGGTACGCGACGCTCGCGACGTACGCCCACGGGGCGAGCCACGTCTTGAGCGACCACTCCACGGGCTTCTTCAGCGGGCCCCAGTAGATGCGGTGCTGGTTCCTCGACGCGAACGTCATCTTCTTGAAGGGGCCGTCGAAGTGCCAGTTCTCCTGGGCGGCGTCCACGTCCCCGACGATCTCGATGTCGCGCGGGTCGCCGACGCCGAGCCCCTGCTCGTGCGCGAGCCGAACGAACTTCACGTCGCGCATCGGGTCGAAGCCCATGAGCTTCGCCGCCACCGCGTCGATCGCCACCTGGTCGGCCGAGGCGAGCAGCACGTTCTTCACGTGGGGGATCATGCAGCGCGGGCCCGGGCCGTCCCCCGCGAAGGTGCCGTCCATCACGGCAAAGACGCCGCGGTGGATCTTCTGCTGGATCATCAGGAGATCGACCAGCGTCTCGTGGATGACCGGGTGCGTCCAGTGGCGGTGCTCGTTCAGCAGGCCGCCGAAGGCGTTCTTCATCGCGCCGGTCGTGGTGGTGAAGATGTGGGTCTTCACGGTCGGCAGGTGGAGGATGTTCTCGCCGATGAAGCGGCGCGGGATCGAGAAGCCCTTCGGGTAGACCTCGTTCAGGCAGAGGAACTTCCGGGTCAGGTCACCGACGGCGTCGCGGATGTCGATCCACTCCTCGCCCTCGTAGAGGTGGACGTTCCGCAGCCCATGCGCGCGGACGACGTCGACCTGCTTGTTCTCCCGCTCGCCGAGGTGCGCGTCGATCACGACCGTCCGGTTGTGGCAGGCGTGGATGAGCCCAGGATCGTAGCCGTCTGCCTTCATCGCCCGGATGACGCCGTCGAGCTGCCACGGCGTGGTGCTCGAGGCGGGGTAGAAGAAATGCCACGAGATGTTGACCTTGAGCGCGGTGTCCGCGGCGCGGTCGACGACCTCCTGGTACCCCGCGAGGTTCATCACGCGGTGGTAGTCCTCGAGGACGGTGGCCGGGCGGGTGCGGAGGATGGCGACTTTCGAACGCTTCATCGGGGGCTCCTGGGGTCTCGCCGCGGGAGAGTGGCTGGATTCCGGAGAATTGCCAGCCCCGGGCGCCGACTCCACCGACACTTCATCGACGCTGCACGCGCGCTCCGTGGCGCGCCGCGGGTCGCGGAGCCCACCGCGGCCGAACCCGCCGCCTGCCGAGGCCGGCCGCCGCGGCGAGCGCGAGGCCGATCCAGCCGGCGGCGGACGCTTGGGCCTGACCCGCCGCACGACACGCGCACCCGCCGTCGCTCCCCGAGCCCCAGAACCCGGGGCCGTCTCCGCCCGCGTCGGCGAGGCCGCTCGAGCCGCCGGCGCCGCCCGCGGTCCCGCCGTCGGGGCCCGCGCCGCCGCCCACGCCCGCGCCGCCGCCCACGCCCGCGCCGCCGCCCACGCCCGCGCCACCGCCCACGCCCGCGCCGCCGGTCGCTCCCGTGCCGCCGCCCCCGGCCGCGGCCGCTCCTCCCGTACCCCCCGAGGCCACCCCCCCCGTACCGCCGCCCGTGCCGCCCGTGCCCCCGCTCGTTCCGCCCGTGCCCCCGCCGCCGCCCCAGTTGCAGGTGCTGGGCGAGGCGCAATGCTGGGCCAAGCAGTCCGAGAACGCCTGGTAGAGCGGCTGGCTCCCGCAGTTGGTCCCGCCTCCCGTCGCGCAGTCGAGGCACGCGCGATCCTCGGTGCAGGCGGTCGTCTCGGCGCAGCAGCTCGCCTCGAAGCAGCCCTGGCAGGCGGCGCTCGACGACCCGAGCCCGCACTGGCCGAAATCGCACTCGCGCCAGCACTTCATCGTGACGCACGCGCCGAGATCGTCCGAGGCGACGTTGGTGTCGCAGGCGGCGGGGGGCGACGCCACGAAGCACGACGGGCAGGTCGCGTCCGCCTCGCAAGCCGAGTTTTCCACGCAGCAACGCGCCTCGATGCAGTCGCCGCACGTCCCCGAGAACGCCAGGCCGCACGACTGCCGGCAGGTCGAGTCCGCGCACGCGAGGGCGCAGTTCTGCGACTCGCACAGGCAGTCGTAGATCGCCCCGTAGAGCGCCACCCCCGCGGAGTGCGTCGTCACGCAGCCCTGCTCGCACACGTCGTCGCCCGCCGTGCACGCGGCGAGGCAGCTCCAGAGCGCGCTGCACTCGGCGGCGCCCTGGCACGCGTTCACCGCGCTCATGCACGCGCCGACTCCGCTCGTGGTCGCCTGGATGCACTCGTCGCAGGTCGGCGTGGTGCCGGCGTCCGTCCCGCCGAGGACGCCGTCGATGAACTCCTCCACCGCGCTCACGCGCCCGCCGTACGCCTCGTACCCGAGGCAGGAGTTGGCGCCGACGTGGTACGACGTCACGCTCGCGACGCGCTCCTGGCCGCCCACGGTGACGATCCCGGGGCCGCCGCTGTCGCCCTGGCACGTGCCGGTGCCGGCCTGCGACCAGCCGACGAGCAGCGGATAGAGCTCGCTCACCGACTTGGTGAGGGACCAGCGCCGCGAGTTCGTGGTGTCGGAGTCGCTCGTCTTGCCGAAGCCGTACAGCCGGAGCGAGGTCCCGACGCCGAGGGTGTCCTCCGCCGCGCGGAGGATCGGGACGGTGGGTGTCGACGACCCGGCGCCGGTGAAGCGGACGAGCGCGAAGTCGTACGGGCTGCCGGCGACGAACTGGTAGGCGGGGTGGATCGTGAAGTCCGTCACCGCGTACGCGATCGCCCCGCCCGAGGCGTAGTCGGCCCCCTGCAGCACCGTGAGCTCAGACGGCGTCGGGCCCGGGTCGGAGGCGTCCTGCGGCTCCACGCAGTGCGCGGCGGTGAGCAGCCAGCCGGTCGAGCCGGCGCGCGCGATCGCGGTGCCCGAGCACGCGCCGGAGTTGGCGCCGGCGTAGCGCACCAACGCCATGACGGCGCCGTGCTGCGTCTCGAGGGTGCCGCCGATGATCGGGTCGGCGCGCCCGGCGGCCGAGTCGGTGGTCGAGGGCCCGGCGCACGCGGACACGCACGCGGCGGCCCCGGCGAACCACACTGCCAAGGAGTGACGCACAGCCACTTTCTACCATGCGCGCGCCGAGGCCGGCGGCGACGCGGCCCCGCGCCCGCGCCACCGCCACGCCCCGGGCGCGGCCAGCGAGCCGGCGGGCGCTACTTCGCCATCGTGTGGCAGCCGCCGCAGCCGAAGCCGGCGTGCGTCGCCGGGTCGTAGACCGGCATCCCGAGCAGGCCGGCCATCTCGGGCGTGACCCGCTCCATCATGAACTTCGTCATCGCGGCGCCCCCGGCCGTCTTCTTGTGCTTGGCGAAGCCGTCCTTCGGGTCGAGCTTCGGCAGCGAGGCCGCGGGCATCTCGAACTTGCCGTCCTTGGCGCCTGGGCCGTGGCACGTCGCGCAGGTCACCTCGGCGAACTTCTTCGCGTCGTGCTCCTGGAGCAGCGCCGCCATCTTCGGGACGACGACCTCCTTCATGAACTTTCCGCGCTCTTCGCCCTGCAGCTCCTTCCACGCCTTGGGCGCGGGGGGCGCGGCGCTCGCGGCCGGCGCGGCGCTCCCCGCCGGAACCGCCGCGACCTCGTCGGATGACGCGGGGGGGGGCTCGGCGGCCGGCTCGGCGGACGGCGCCGCTGGAGCCTCGGGGGGCGTCGGGGCGCCGCCGCACGCGGCGTAGGCGGCGGCGAGAGCGAGCGTGGTGCAGAGGAGGGCGACGTTTCGCATCGGGGCGATGCTCGCACGGCCGCGGCGCGCCCGTCCAGTCGACGGCGCGCCACGGTTGCCGCGGCCCGGAGCAAGGGCTACGGGGACGACCGCTCAGCGAGGTGTGCCTTGTCGAAGACCGAGTCGAAGATCGTCCTGCTCGCGACCGAGAAGCCCTTTTCCGCCAGCGCGCGCGACCAGGTGGTCGCGATCCTGAAGGACGCAGGCCACGAGGTCCGTGTGCTCGAGAAGTACCCGGCCCAGGCCGCGCTCCTCGACGCGCTCCGGTCCGCGCACGCCGCGATCGTGCGGAGCGACGTGGTCGACGCGGCGGCGCTGGCCGCGGCTCCGGAGCTCGCGCTCGTCGTCCGCGCGGGCGCCGGCTACGACACCATCGACACGGCGGCGGCCCGGGCGCGCGGCGTCGACGTGATGAACACCCCGGGGCAGAACGCGAACGCGGTCGCCGAGCTCGCCTTCGGGATGATGACCTACCTCTGCCGCGGCAAGTTCGATGGCAAGACGGGCACCGAGCTCCGCGGCAAGACGCTGGGCGTGCACGCCGTCGGCGCCGTCGGGCGGGCCCTGCTCGCGATCGCGAGCGGCTACGGGATGAAGACGTGGGGCTTCGACCCGTACGTCGACGCCGCGGCGATGCGCTCGGCCGGCGCCGAGCCGGTCGCGTCGGTCGAGGAGCTCTACGAGCGCTCCCAGTTCGTGTCACTCCACGTCCCCGCGACGCCCGAGACGAAGGGCTCGGTCGGCAAGGCGCTCCTCGGCCGGATGCCGAAGGGCGCCATGCTCGTGAACACCGCGCGCAAGGAGGTGATCGACGAGGCGGGGCTGCTGGAGGTCTTCGCCGAGCGCCCCGACTTCCGTTACGCGTCCGACATCGCCCCCTCGGACGCGACGGCCGCCGCCCTGCGCGAGAAGTACGACGCCCGGATCTACCTCACGCCCGCCAAGATGGGCGCGCAGACGGAGGAGGCGAACGTCAACGCGGGCCTCGCCGCCGCGCGCCAGATCGTGGCGTACTTCGCCACCGGCGAGCGCCGCTTCGTCGTCAACCCCTGAGCGCCGCGCGCGCGGGGCGGTACACGCCGGCCCGGCGGAGCGGCGCGACGCGGGCGCGTCAGCCGGTCGCCGACTTCTTCAGCTTCTCGGTGCCGGTGATGAGCTCGCGGAGCGCGGCGTCCTGGCGGCGGGCGCCCTCCTCGATGCGCGAGGCGGCCGCGAGCGCCTGCTCGCCCTCGCGCGACTGGGTACGGTGCGCGGCGTTCAGCTGGTTCACCATCGTGCTGATGCTCTCGATCGCCTGAGTGATCTGGCGGCTGCCGCGCGACTGCTCCTGGCTCGATCGCTCCACCTGCTGCGCGATGGTCCGCATCTTCTCGCTGCTGCTCATGATGAGCTCCGAGCCGCGGGCCTGCTGGGCCGTCGCCACGGCGATCTGCTGCACCGTCTCCGCGATGCGGCCGATGGCGTCCGTCACCTGCTTGCTGCCCTTCGCCTGCTCGACCGTCGCGCGGGCGATCGCGCGCACCATCGTCGTGCTCTTCTGCGAGCTCTCGAGGATCTTCTTCAGCGCGCGCTCGGCCTCGTTGGAGACCTCGACGCCCCGATCGACGTTCTGCGCGCCTCGCTCGACCGCGGTGATGGCGTTGCGGCTCTCGCTCTGGATCGTCTTGATGAGGTCGGCGATCTCCTTCGTGCTGGCGCCGGCGCGCTCCGCCAGATCCTTGATCTCGTCGGCCACGACGGCGAAGCCCTTGCCGTGCTCGCCCGCCTGAGCGGCGATGATGGCGGCGTTCAGCGCGAGGAGGTTCGTCTGCTCGGCCACGTCGTCGATGACATTCAGGATCTGACCGATCGCGTCGATGCGCAGGCCGAGCGTCGAGATGACGCTCACGGCCTCCTGGCTGCTCTCCTTGATGCGGTAGATCTCGCCGATCGTCTTCAGGATGGACTCGGCGCCACGCTCCGCGTCGAGCGCCACCTCCTCGGAGAGCCGCGCCGTCTCGTTGGCGTTCGACTGCACCTGGTCGATGGAGACGTCCATCTCGTTCATGCTGCTGGAGGTCTCCTCCGCCGTGAGCGAGAGCGCGTCGACGTTCTTCGCGACCTCCCGGATGCTGAAGGCCATCTCCTCGATCGACGCGACCGTCTCGCGGACGCTGGTCGCCAGCTCCCCGATGTTCTCGGCGACCTCGTCGTTGGTGGCCGTCATCTCCAGGATCGACGAGCTCGACTCCTCGGCGCTCGAGGCGAGCATCTCCACGTGCTGCGCGATCTCGCGCAGGCTGGACGCCATCTCCTTGATGAAGCGCGCGGCCTCGTCGCTCGCGTCGAGCTGGCTGGCGACGCCGTCCGTCAGCCGCCGGAGGGCCTCGTTCACCTCGCGGGCGCTCGCGTCGACCGCACGGACGCGATCCTCGACGCCCTCCGCGCTGGCGGCCGTGGCGTCCTCGAGCTCCGACAGCCGCTCGCCGAGCTCGGCGATGGCGTCGAACGCCGGCTCGAGCAGCGCCGGCACCTGCTGCGGGCGGTCGAAGCTCTTGCCGTCGGCCAGGCGCCTGAGCGCCCGCGCGAGCGGCTCGATGGACGGGACGGGCTCGCCCGGCGCGGCCGCCGCCGGCCCCGCGCCGGCGGCCGGGACCGGCCCGGCGCCGGCCAGATAGGACGCGAGCAATCCGGCGACCGCGACCACCCCGATCGCGGGCCCCGTCTCCTTCCAGAGGGAGAAGGCGAGCACCGCCGCCGCCAGGACCACCACGCTGCCGAGAAGCTGTCGCTGGTTCAGTGCGTTCATGTCCACCGCGTCCGCGGGCGGGAGGCGCCGCGGCTCGCCAGCGTACAGGCTCCGCGGCGGCGCGAACAGGGCCGCCGTCAGCGCGGGGGTGGCGGGCGGTGCTCCCGGTATGGCGAGTCGAGGTACGGATCTCGGTGCGGAGGACCCGGCGAGGCGGGCGGCGGAGCGACGATCGTCCCGGGGACGACGCGGACGCGCACGGCGGGAGGCTTCGCGGCGGGCCGCGAGGTCTTCGGGGGCGTCGACGTCTTCGGGGGCCTCGAGCTCCCGGGCGGCCGCGAGGTCCCCGGCGGCTTCGAGGCCCCCGGGCGAGCGCTGGGCGGAGGAGGCGGCGGCGCGATCCCGACCGGCGCGTGCGCGGCGGCGACCTCGCCGCGCGGGTTCCGAGCCGTGGCGACCTGCGGCGGCGCCAGAGACGCGGGCGGCGGCGCCGCGGCGGGAGGCTGGGCGACGGCGCCCGGGGGCGCCGGCGGCGGGGGCGAGACCGCCGCCGGCGGCGACGGCGGCGACGGCGGCGCGGGGGCCCACCCGGCGTAGGCGGGCGCGGCTGGCCCGCCCGTGGTGAGGTGCAGAGAGCAGCCGCCGAGCGCGGTGGTCGCCGCGAACAGCAGGCCGGTGGCGGCGAGGTGGGAGGCGCGGCGGGGCTGGCTCATGGGTCTCCCCCGCTCGTACGGTGCCCACCCGAGGGATCTCCCTCCGCGGCGCGCGCGACGAGTTAGGGCAGCCCCGTGGTCGCGGTGAGCGTCGGCGGCTCCGCGAGCAGCGCAGGCCCGGCGGTCGGCAGCACGAGCTCGAATCGAGCGCCGCCGCCCGGCGCGTCCGTGTACGTGATGTCTCCGCCGTGTTCGAGCACGATCCGGTGCACGATCGCGAGGCCGAGGCCGGTACCGGCGGGCTTCGTGGTCGCGTACGGCTCGAACAGCCGCTCGCGCATCTCGGGCGCGACGCCGGGCCCCGTGTCCGTCACCGAGAGCGCGACCCGCGCGGCGCCCGCCGGACGGACCTCGACGCGGACGCGGGGAGCGGGGCGCTCGCGCGCGGCGTCGAGGGCGTTCTGGACCAGGTTGGTCACGACCTGCACCATCTGATCGCGATCGGCGTGCACGATCGGACAGGGCTCGGCGACCAGCTCGACGACCACGTCGCCCCCGGCGTGCAGCCCCACCACCCCGCGCACCGCCTCCACCAGCTCGAGGGGGCGCGGGTCGGGGGCCGGCAGCCGCGAGAACTGGGTGAACTCGGTGACGATGGAGGCGATGCGCCCGACCTCCTCGAGGACGGTGCGCGACGCCTCGTCGAAGTAGTCGTCGAACGCCGGATCTCCGCGCGCTTTCAGCCGGCGCAGCGTCTCGACGGCGGCGCGGATGGGGACGAGCGGGTTCTTGATCTCGTGCGCTACCCGGCGCGCGATCTCGCGTCGCGCCGCGATGCGCTCGATCGCGGCGAGCCGCCGGCGGAGGGCGGTGAGATCGGCGACCGCGAGCTCGAACGCTCGGACCAGCTCGGCGACCTCCGGGCTCGGGGGCCCGGCCAGCGCGCGCGGCGGCTCCCCGGCGGCGGCGGCGCGGACCCGCGCGGCGAGATCGTCGAGCTCCGCCCGGCAACGGCGCGACGCGCGCGCGACCACGACCCGCCCAATCGCTACCGCGACGCCGAGCCCGCCCAACGCGAACACGACGCCGATCGCCGCGATCGCGAGCTCGTCGAGCTCGGGCATTCGCCGCTCACTCCGGCTGGGGGAGGGCGGAGGCCCGCGCGGTCTTCGACAGGTGCACCATCGCCTCGGAGAGTCCGTCGAGCGTGAGCGGGTACATCGGGAAGAGCTCGCGGATCGCGCGCGCCGTGCCCCCCGACCAGTACTGGGGCGGATCGGGGTTGAGCCACACGCTCCGCTCGAAGCGCTCGGCGAGGTGCGCGAGCCAGTCGAACCCGGACCGCGGGCCCCCAGGCGCGCTCCCCCACGGCCCCGAGCCGAGCAGCTCGCCCGGCGCCATGGCGGCGTCGCCCACCAGCACGAGCTTGTACCGGGAGTCGACCTGCTCGAGCAGCCGACTCACCTCGATGGGCTCCATGAGGGCGTCCGTGGTGTAGACGCGCCCGTAGATGGTGTTGTGGAAGTAGTACGTCCGGAGCTCGCGGAAGTGGGACGCTCGACGTGCGGCGCTGAAGAGCTGCGAGCAAGTCTGAGCGAAGGGATCCATCGATCCCCCGACGTCCATCAGCAGGACGACCCGCACGTTGCTCCGCCGCGGCGGGCGGACGACGATCTCGAGCTCACCGCCGTTGCGCGCCGTCCGATCGATGGTGCCCTCCACGTCGAGCTCCTCGAGCGCGCCCTCGCGCACGAACGAGCGCAGCTTGCGGAGCGCGACCTCTATCTGCCGGAGGTCGAGCACCACGTCGGACCGGTACGGTCGATAGCGGCGGGCGTCCGCCATGCCGACCGCGCCGCGACCGCCACGCCCCTGGCTCCCCGCGCGCATGCTGATGCCGCTCGGATGGTGGCCGCCCGTGCCGAAGGGGCTCGTCCCCCCGGTGCCGATCCAGCGATTGCCGCCCTCATGCCGCTCCTTCTGCTCCCGCAGGCGCTGCTCGAGGAGCTGCCGCAGCTCCTCGGGGTCGAGCGCCTCGAGCAACGCTCGCTGCTCGTCCGTCAGCGACTCGAGCACCTTCGGGTTCTTCAGCCACTCCTCGAGCAGGTCGTCGATGGCGCGGGTGGAGCTGCCGGCGATGCCGCGGAAGTGCGCGAGAAACGCCTCGTCGAAGCGATCGAGATCGCTCTCGCGGTGCACGCAGAGCGCCCGCGCGACATAGTAGAAGCCGTCGAGCGAGCTCTGGTGCAGGCCGAGCGAGAGCGCCTTCGCGAGCTGCACCGCCTCCTGCAGCCCCACGGGCACCCGCCGCTTGCGCAGCTCGTAGAGGAAGGGGACGACCAGATCGCTCATGCGGGGCTCCGGAGCGTAGCGCGGGCGACGGCGCTCGGGATCACTCGGACTTCCCGGGGCCACACCGGGCGTCGCCGGGCGTCGACACCACGACGCGGTACGCGCCCACGTCGAGCGTGAAGGGGACCGTCACCGCGCCGGCGTACCGGCCGTCGGCGGAGACTCCGAGCGACCCCGCCTCCACCCGCGCGCCGCGCGGCCCGTGGAGCGCCACGTCGACGCGCAGGTGCGGGCACGACGACCCGCCTGCCTCGACGCGGCCCTCGAGGTGGAGCGGCCCGCCGCGCCGGACCTCGTCGCCGCGCGGCAGCGCCACCGCGACCACGCTGCGCGGGCGGGCGTCCTCCGCGCGCGTGGGCTCGGGCACGTCCGCGGGGCCGAGCGGCGCCACCGACGCCGCCCCGGGTGGCGCCGCGGCGGGCGAGGGACCCCCCGGCCTCCCGCCGCCCCCCGGTGGGAGCCCCAGCGCCCGCGCCGCCAGGTCCGCGCCGCTCTCGGCGCCCACGGGCCACTCGAAGCCATCGGTCGGGGGCTGGTGCTGCGGCACGTTGGGGTCGTGCTCGAGCTCGAGGTGGCTCGCGGCGCCGCCGAGATCGACGCGATGCCAGAGCCGGCCGTCGTGCACCTCGACCCAGGCGTGCGCCTCGTTGCGCACCATGCGGGTCGGGACGCCGAGCGCGAGCGCGGTGATCGTGAACGCGTAGGCTCGATGGCGGCACACGCCCTTGCGCGTGCGCGTGAGCTCCTCGTAGAGGTCCGGGCCGCGGCTCTGCGGTCGCTCGTCCGAGGGCGCGAAGCCACGAAAGTACGCGACGAGCGCGCGCACGACCTCGAGCGGGCGCTGCGAGGTCGAGACGCCGATGAGCGCGTGCGCGCGAGCGGCCGCCGCGCGGACGTTCTCCGGCACCGCCGGTACCTTGCGGGCGAGCTCCCCGGACCACGCGATGTCGGGGAACTGGCCGCCGAACACCGCGCGCTGGATGGCGAGGTGAAGCACGACGCGCACGCGCTTGCGCTCGGGGGCGGTGAAGAACCAGTTGTCGGCCTGGTCGGTGGAGATCCCGTAGCCGGGGATCGGGGGCTGCACGTCCGCCGCGAGGATGCGTGTCCCGGGGCCCACGGACGGGATCCGCACGGGCGTGCCGGGCGAGGGTACGTCCACCACGAGGTCGGCGTAGAACTGATCGTCGAGCGGCGTCGCGTCGCCGCCGCTCGGCACCGCGGCGAGCGCCCGGTGCTCGGGAGCGACGACGAGCTCGAAGCGTTCGTCCACGGCGTCGTAGGCGTGCAGGCGCTTGAACGGCGTGATGGCCGGCGAGAACGGATCGTCGTACTCGACCGAGTCGGGCCGGCTCGTGTTCGCGTCGACGCGATACGACGCGTCGGCGCTGGTCGGGGTCGACGAGCCTCCGTACGCCTTGGAGGTATCGAGGGGGCTGCGGCTCGGCGGCGGGGCCGGCGCGACGCCGCCCGGCGTGTCGAGCGCGGCGGGCATCCGGCCGTCCGCGGTGGTGGCGGCGACGGCGAGGTCCTCCTCCGCGCTCGGCTCGATGTACTCGTGGAGCACGGGGCCGGCGCCCGCCGGGCTGGCCGCGATCGCGGCGACGAGCGCCCCGCTGAACGCCGCGCGGAGGCGGCGCCGAGGGCGAGGCGACGAGCCGGGCATGCGCGATGGACCTAGCACCGCTGGCGGGGCTTGGGCGCGCCGGGACCGTCTCGCCGGGGGCGTGCGCCAGGCTCCGGCTCGATCCCCGGGTCGCCGCCGCGCGCCCGATCGGGGTCCGTTGACGTGCGAGTATGGTCGAATAGTCCCTCGAACATGTCATCGCCGGACGTTCGCCGCTCCTTCCGCGAGGCGCCCAGCACGGCGAGGCGGCGCTCTACGCGGCGGCGGACGGACCCGAGGCCTCGCTGCCCGGCTTCTGGGAGCGGCTCTGGGCGCGAGCCGAGGCGACCGCCGCGGCGCGCGGCCTCGCCATCGTCTTGCTCGACGACGCGCACCTGCTGCACGACTGGGCGGCGCGCCTGAAGGGCGAGTGGGACCGGCTGCGGCGCAAACGGCTGCCCGTCCACGTCGTCGCAACGGGCTCCTCGGCGCTCCACCTCGCGCACGGCTCGCGCGAGAGCCTCGCGGGCCGGTTCGAGCGGCTCACGCTCACGCAGGCGCGCTCCTGGCCGTGACCGATCCTCGCGGGATCCCCGACCGCGCCACGCAACCCGAGCGTTGGGGGGTATGGGTCGAGAGCGCCTGCCTCGCGTCCGCGTGGAACGCCGGCCAGCGCGTGAGCTACTGGCGCGAAGAGCCGTTCGAGGTCGATGGCGTGTCGGAGGGGAGCTGGGGCTCGTGGGCGATCGAGGTGAAGACGGGCTGGGTAACCAGCGGCGAGCTGAGGGGCCTCGGCGAGTTCGTTCGTCGCCATCCGAGCTTCCGGCCGCTCGTCGTGTGCGACGACGAGGCGCGGACCGCGGCGGACCGCGCGGGGTTCGAGGCCGTCGGGTGGCAGGAGTTCCTGTTGCAGGGCCCACCGGGAGCGGCGCCGGCGGGAGCCGAGCCGCGCGCTCCAGGGTCGGAGCGTGCCCGGCGCCCGAGCCCTGCGCCCCGGGCGGCGCCACGCACGGGCGTTCCCAGGCGGCGCCGCCCGGCGCAGGGGCAGGCCGTGCCCCCCCCGCGCTCGCCCCTCACCCGCTGGCTGGAGCGCGCGCCCGCGCCGGCCTTCGGCGCGTACGCCGTGGGGGCGGCGTTCGTGGCGTACTTCTCCATGTACGGGCTGCGCCGGCCCTTCGCCGCCGGCACGTACGCGGGCGGATCGTTCGCCGGCACCGGGCTGGAGCTCAAGACGGCCTACGTGCTCGCCCAGGGGCTCGGCTACCTCGCGTCGAAGTGGGTGGGCATCAAGGTGTGCTCCGAGGTGCAGCCGGAGGGTCGCGCTGCTGTTGGTCGCGCTCGCCGGGGCGGCGCTCGCCGCGCTGCTCGGGTTCGCGCTGCTGCCGCCGCCGTGGGGCGCGCTCGCGCTCGTCCTGAACGGGCTCCCGCTCGGGATGGTGTGGGGGCTCGTCGTCCTCTACCTGGAGGGCCGCCGCACGAGCGAGGTGCTGCTCGCGGGGCTGAGCGTGTCGTACGTGGTCGCGAGCGGCGCCGTGAAGTCCGTGGCGCTCTGGCTGATGCGCGACGCCGGGCTCGCGGAGGCGTGGATGCCGTTCGTGACGGGCGCGCTCTTCTTCGTGCCGTTCGTGGCGGCCGTGCGCCTGCTCGATCAACTGCCGCGGCCGACGCTGGAGGACGAGGCGCTGCGCGTGCGGCGGGTGCCCATGGGCGGGAGCGATCGGTGGGCGTTCCTCCGGGCGTTCCTGCCGGGGATGCTCCTGCTGCTCGGGGTGTACCTGCTGCTCACCGCCTACCGCGACTACCGCGACAACTACATGGTCGAGGTGCTGGCGGAGCTCGGGCACGGGCGCAGGCCCGAGCTGCTCACGCTCACGGAGCTGCCGGTGGGGGTCCTCGTGCTCGCGGCGCTAGCGCTCCTCGCCGCCCTCCGTGACAACCGCCGCGGCCTGATCGGGGCGTACGCAATCATGGGACTCGGCGTGGCGCTCCTCGGCGGCAGCACCGCCCTCCTCGACGCGGGGCTGCTCCGTGGCGACGTGTGGATCTTCCTGACTGGGCTCGGCGCCTACCTCGCGTACGTGCCGTTCGGGTCGGTGCTGTTCGACCGCACCATCGCGGCCACGCGCGTCTCCGCCACGGCGGTGTTCGCCATCTACCTCGCGGACGCGGTGGGCTACTCCGGATCGGTCGCGCTCCAGCTCTACAAGGACCTCGGCGCGCCCGCGACGACGCGGCTCGAGTTCTTCCGCCAGCTCTCGTACGCGATGGCCGCCGTCGGACTCGTGGGGCTGGGGGCGGCGCTCGCGTGGTTCCTACGCCGGGCGCCTGGGGAGCCGCCGGAGCGACCCCCCCTCACGCTCTAGGCCGACTCGTGCGAACCTTCCGCCCATGAGGTCGTCGGTCGCGGGTGTCTGGGCCGAGCTGATGGGGGACGACGAGGTCCGCGACGCGCTGCCGGCGCTGGCGGCGCTCGGGCTTCGGCTCCAGCTCGCCCTCCCCGCCGCCCGGCTCGGCGATCCCGAGCTCGCGCGGCTCGGGCGCGACGCGGCGGACCAAGGCGTCCGGATCGGCGCGTGGCTCCTGCTGCCGCGCGAGGACGGCTACTGGATCCACGAAGGGAACGTCGAGGCGGTGGACGCGGCCGTCCGCCGCCTGCTCGCGTGGCGGGACTCGCCCGGCGGTCTGGGGTTCGACACCGTGTCGTTCGATCTGGAGCCGGCGTACGCGTACTCGGAGGCGCTCCGCGAGGCGCAGCGCACCGATCCGTCGCGCTGGCTCTCGCTGCTGCGGGAGCACCTCGTGCCGGAGCGCTTCGCGCGCGCGCGGGACGCGCTCGCGCGCACGGTGGACCGGGTGACGGCCGCCGGGGTCCGTGCGCACGCCGTGACGTACCCGCTCGTGCTCGACCAGCCCGCAGGCTCGAGCGCGATCGAGGACGCGCTCGACGTCCCCGTGAGCGGCCTCGCGTGGTCGGAGGTGTCGTTCATGGTGTACGAGACGCCGTTCGCGCAGCAGGCGGGCTCGTGGTTCGGGCCGGCGCTGATCCACGATTACGCGCGCACTGCCGTGGAGCGCTTCGGCGAGCGCGCCGGGATCGACCTCGGCATCGTGGGCGAGGTCGGCCTCGGGGTGGACCCGGGCGACCGATACCCCGACCCGGATTCGCTCCGCGCCGACGTGGCGGCCGCGCTCGCCGCTGGCGTGCGGCCCGAGCACGTCCGCGTCTACTCGCTCGCGGGGCTGCTCGCCGAGGGCGGCGTCGCCCGGTGGCTGGGCGGCGGCCCGCCCGAGCCGCGCGAACCGCCGCCTTCACGCGCGGTGCGCGGGCTGCGCAACCTCGTCGGGGCGCTGGCGGGATCGCTCGGCTGACTGCGGCGCTCCCCCTATCTCCCATCCACGGCGCCGGGGCCGAGCAGGAGCCCGCACATCGTCTTGCAGCGGACGTCGCGCTCCCGGCACTCGCAGCGGCCCTCCGCCTTCAACCGGAGCCTCTCGCGGAGATCCACCAGCGTCCACCCGGCGAGGCGCTCGACCCGATCGAAGCGCCACTCGGCCTTGCGCTGCTTCGGCGTGCGCGGATCCACGGCGGCGCCGTCCGGCTCCGCGCAGCAGCGGAAGGAGAGGAAGTAGTAGTAGAAGCCCTCGTCGTGCGTGTAGATCTTGGGGCGGCACTGGTTGCGCACGCCGCGGTACCACGGGCCGCCGGAGTGCACGCTGTCGTACTTCCCGCGGAAGCCGCCGCCGTACGTCTCGCTGGCGACGACCTCGTCCGCGTTGGCGGGCAGGTCGGCCACGCCGTAGTCGCTCACGCACCAGGGCTGGGAGCCGCTCGGCACGCCGCGCCAGAGCCGCGCCAGCTCCTTGGGGTCGCGCTGCGCCACCTTCTTCATGTTGGGGTGGTCCCAGTCGTGATCGCCGTTGCACTTCGCGGCGTCCCGCTCATACCCATGGGGGAAGGGCTTCATCTCGGGCCCCTCGCAAGCGAGCGTCCACTCGCTCTCGGTGCACATCCGCTTGCCGACGGCGGCGCACTTCGTCTGCGCCTGGTAGAAGGTGTTCATCACCTCGGGGCGCACGCCGCGCTGGTTGGGCCACTCGTAGGTGTCGATGCAGTAGCGCTTCTTCACCCGGGCGCCGACGCAGCGGGTGGGCGGCGCGAACGCCTCGCAGACCGTCTTCTTGTTCGACTTGTCGTACCAGCTCCGCAGGCAGGTCTGCTCCACGTCCGTGCAGTAGTCGCCCTCGACGAGCTGCATGCCGGAAGGGCACGCCGCGTCGTCGAGATCGCTGCTCGGCACGTAGCCGGCCGGGCTCGACAAGGGGCCCGCCGCTGGCCCGGGCCCCGCGGGCGGGGCCGACCCGGCGGGCGGCGGCTCCGCGAGACCGGGCGCGCCCTCCGCCGGGGCGGCCGCAGCGGGCCCAGCCGCCGGGGCCGGGGGCGCGGGCGGCGCGGCGCTGGGCGGCGGCGCGGGCGGCGCCACGCCGGACGGCGGCGCGGGCGGCGCGCCGGCGCAGGCGCTGGAGAGGGCGGCCGCGAGGAGGCCGGCCGCCGCGCGAGGGAGGGTCCGGGGTCGCATGGGGGCGTCGTCTAGCACTTCAGGAGCGCGGGGGGCTCTCACCTGCTAGAGCGCGCCCCCCATGACGATCCAAGCCCTCGAGCCCGTGATCCGGAGTGCGCTCGAGCAGCGCGGCTTCGCCCAGCTCACCCCGGTGCAACAGGCCGTGCTCGCGCCGGAGGCCCGGGGGCGCGACCTGCGCATCACCTCACAGACCGGCTCGGGCAAGACGGTCGCGATCGGGTTCGCGCTGCGGGCGCTCGCGTTGGACGGCGCGCCGGCGGCGCAGGGGGTCGCGCGGCCGCGCGCGCTCGTCGTCGCGCCGACGCGCGAGCTGGCGAAGCAGGTCGAGGCGGAGCTCCGCTGGCTCTACGCGGGGGCCGGCGTCCGCCTCGCCTCGGTGACGGGCGGCGCGAGCTACCGCGAGGAGCTCCGCGCGCTCGCAGCGGGCCCGGCGGTGGTCGTGGGGACGCCGGGGCGCCTGCTCGATCACCTGCGGCGAGGGTCGATCGAGACCGCGGTCGTCGGCGCCGTCGTGCTCGACGAGGCCGATCGCATGCTCGACATGGGCTTCCGCGAGGACCTCGACGCCATCGTCGCGCTGTTGCCGGCGGAGCGGCACACGCACCTCGTGAGCGCCACGTTCCCGCGAAGCGTGCAGGCGCTCGCCGATCGGGCGCAGCGAGACGCCGTGCACGTGGAGGGTACCGAACTCGGCGCCGCGAACGCCGATATCGACCACGTGATCCACCTGGTCGACCCGAGCGAGAAGCTCCAGGCGCTACACAACCTGCTCCTCGCCAGCCCGGACGCGCAGACGCTGGTGTTCGCGCGCACGCGCGCGGGTGTCGGCGAGGTCGTCGGCGAGCTCGCACGCGCGGGCTTCCGGGTGGCCGCCCTGTCGGGCGAGCTCGACCAGGCCGCGCGCACGCGGGCGCTCGCCGCGTTCAAGCGCGGCGACGTGCAGGTGCTGGTCGCGACGGACGTGGCGGCGCGCGGCATCGACGTGCAGGACATCGCGCGCGTCATCCACATGGAGATGCCGACCGACCCGGACAGCTACACGCACCGCAGCGGTCGCACGGGACGCGCGGGGCGCCGGGGGACGAGCGCCGTGCTCACCGCCCCCGCCGCGCTCGCCCAGGCGCTCCGCGTGCTGCGCGGCGCCGACGTCGCCCACCGCTTCGAGCCCATCCCGAGCGCCGAGTCGATCCGCGCTGCGGCGGACGAGCGCCTCGTCGCCGAGCTCACGAGCGAGGACGCAGGCCCGCCGTCCGCGGAGGCCGCGGCCCTCACGGCGCGGCTCGTCGCGCGCGGCCTGGCGGAGCGGGCGCTCGCGCGGCTGCTCTCCCGGGAGGGCGCGAGCGGCGCGCCCGAGCCGCGCGAGGTCCGCGTGATCCCGCCGCCCGCGCCCCGCGCGAAGCGCGCCGGTCGGGGGGAGAGCTTCGCCGAGCCGCCTCGCGCTCGCGGCGGTCGCGCGCCGCGCCCCGGCCTCCGGCACGACGTGGCCGCCCCCCGCCCGCACGAGGCGCCGCGGGATCGCGGCGCGCGCGGCGCGGTCGACTGGGTCGCGTTCCAGGTCGCCTGGGGCGCGGAGCAAGGCGCCGACCCGCGCCGCCTGCTCGCGATGCTGTGCCGGCGCGGCGGCGTGGGGAGCGACCGGATCGGCGCCATCCACGTGGCGCGCCGCTCGTCCGTCGTGGAGGTCGGCGCCGACGTGGCGCTGGCGTTCGAGCGCGCCGTCCGCCGGGGCGACACCCGCGACGCCGGCGTCGGGATCCGGCGCGTTCGCGGCGCGCCACGCGCGTCGTGAGTCCGCCCGGCGCCCGCGCCACGTCGCGCTGGAGATCGGGCGCCTCGTCGAGCCTCGCGCTATCGTGACGGTCCGATGTCGATGACCCAGGAAGGGCGCGCGCCCGGCGACGCAGAGCGCGCGCGGCACGCCCTCGAGCGCGCGGTCGCCTGCGCCGAGCGCGGCACGCCCGATCGCCCGGTCGTGCTGGCGACGGCGGACGACCTGGCGCTGCTCGCGGCCGCTGACTCCCGCCCGCTGCTCGACCGCGTCATGATGGGTGAGTATCCGGACGAGGGGCTCGACGCCCTGCTCGCCGGGGGGGTGCTCGACACCGTGCTCCCCGAGGTGAAGGCGCTCGTCGGCTTCGGAGACGGCGAGTGGCGCCACAAGGATGTCTGGAAGCACACGAAGCAGGTGGTCTCGCAGAGCGTGCCGCGGCTCGAGATCCGGTGGGCGGCGCTGTTCCACGACATCGGCAAGGTGCGGACCCGCACCATCTCGCCCGACGGCGAGGTGCACTTCCTCGGCCACGCCGAGGTGGGGGCGCGCATGTTCGACAAGCTCGAGCGCAGGCGCCGGCTGTTCGCCGCGGACGAGTCGCTCCGCGAGGCGATCCGCTTCCTCGTCCTGCACCACCTGCGGGCGAGCGCCTACGACGGCACCTGGACGGACAGCGCCGTCCGGCGCTTCGCGCGCGAGGTCGGTCCGCACCTGGAGGACCTGCTCTGCCTCTCCCGCGCCGACATCACCACCAAGCGCCCGGAGAAGAAGCGCCGCGTGATCGGCATGCTCGACGAGCTCGGCGAGCGGATCACGCTCCTCGCCGCCGAGGACGCCAAGATCCCGCCGCTCCCCGGCGGGGTGGGCGACGTGCTGATGGCGCGGCTCGGGCTGCGCCCGTCGCGGCTCATCGGCGACATCAAGCGCGCGCTGGAGGCCGCGATCGAGGCCGGTGAGCTCGAGCCGCACCGCGAGGCGGAGTACTACGTGGACTTCGTCGCCGAGCACCGCGCGCGCTTCGCGCTGCCGGACGCCTGAGGCTCGGGCGCCGGCCGCGGCGCGCTCACGCGGGCCCGCGCCGCGAGCGCCACCGGTGGGCCAGCGAGTAGAACGTGGGGAGCGCGAGGAGCGTGAACGCGGTCGAGGAGACGAGCCCGCCGATCATCACGATCGCGAGCGGGCGCTCGATCTCCGTCCCGTGGAGGCCAGCGACGAGGAGCGGGAGGAGCCCGAGGATGGCGGTGGCGGCCGTCATCAGCTTGGGGCGGACACGACCGACACAGGCCTCGCGCAACGCGGCGTCGAACGGCTGGCCCGCCGCGACGAGCGCGCGCGTCTGCGTGACGAGCACGAGGCCGTTCTGGACGGCGATCCCGAGCAGGCCGATCAGCCCGACGAGCGAGGAGACGTTCCACGTCTCCCCCGCGAGCCAGAGCGCGAGGATGCCGCCGACGAAGGCGTCCGGTAGCGTCGCTACGATCACCAGGGTGTCGACGACCGTGCCGAGCGCGAGGTGCAGCAGCAGGAGGACGGCGACGACCGCGAACGCGATCGCCAGGAGCAGCGACCGTGTCGCGCGGGCCTGGTGCTCCACGCGCCCGCCCACGTCGACGAAGTAGCCGGAGGGGAGCGGCAGCTCGGCGGCCAGCCGCTGCCGGAGCTCGGCCGCGGTGCTCGCCAGGTCCCGGCCAGCGACGCTGCCCTCGACCGCGACCCGCCGGCTCCCTCCCTCGCGGCGGATCGCCGCGGGCGCCCACACCTGCTCCACCCGCGCGACCTGCGCGAGCGGGACGCGGGTGCCGTCGTGTCCGTCGAGGAGGAGCCGACGGATCGCGTCGATGTCGCCACGCCGATCGTCGGGCAACCGGACCACGAGGGCGAACCGGCGCTGTCCGCGGACGACCTCCCCCACCTCCTCGCCGACCATCCCGATCCGGACCGCGCGCGCCGCGTCGCCGGGCGTGAGCCCGACGCGCGCGAGGGCCGAGCGATCCAGCGTGAGCCGGAGCTGCGGCAGCCCCGCCGCCT
Source organism: Polyangiaceae bacterium (assembly GCA_020846005.1). Classification (GTDB taxonomy): domain Bacteria; phylum Myxococcota_A; class Polyangia; order Polyangiales; family Polyangiaceae; genus JADLEQ01. The sequence goes on along the minus strand of JADLEQ010000048.1, from coordinate 17,507 downwards.
GCTCGACCCGGAGATCCTCCAACCCCCTGACGTCACCGGCGATCTGGCGAGCGCGCTGCGCCAGGCGCCCGAGCTCGTCGAGGTCGGGCCCGAAGACACGGATCGAGACGTCGGCCGGCGTTCCCCCGAGGCCCTCGTCGATGCGCATGCCGAGCGGCGTCGTGAACAGCACGGACACGCCGGGGATCTGTGCCGTCGCGGCGCGCATCCGCGCCTGGAGCGCCTCCGGGGGCGCCGCGCGATCGGGCCGGAGCACGACGAGCACGTCGGAGAGCGTGTGCGGCATCGGGTCCTCCGTACGCTCCGATCGCCCCGTTCGACGGACGACGTCCTCGACCTCAGGGAACGTCCGCAGGACATCTTCGACGCGGTGGTTCAGGCGGTCGACCTCCTCGAGCGAGGCCTCGGCCGGGAGGACCGTCTGCAGGAGGAGCGCGCCTTCGTCGACGTCGGGCATGAAGTCGCTGCCGATGTGTAGCCCGACCGCGACCGCGGGGACGGTGACCGCCAGGGACGCGACGCGAACCCAGCCGGCGTGGCGCATGCACCACGCGAGCGCGGGCGCGTACGCGGCTTTTACCCATCGGATCGGCGCAGCGTCGCCAGCGGCGCGGGGGTCGGCGGTGCGCAAGATGCGACCCGCAGCGGCGGGGACCAGCACGAGCGCGAGGACGAGGGACGCGACCAGCGACGCGACGACCGCAGCCGCGAGGGGCCCGTACATCCGGCCCTCGATGCCGCTCATCGCGAGCAGCGGAGCGAAGACGGCGACGACGATCAGCGTCGCGAAGGCGATGGGGCGCCCCACCTCGACCACGGCGTCGACGGCCAGCCGCTGCCGCTCGGTCGGATCGAGGGTGCCGCGCGCGCGATGCACCACGCTCTCCACCGCGATGATCGCCGCGTCGACGAGCAGCCCGACCGCGATCGCGAGACCGCCGAGCGTCATCGTGTTGAGCCCCACGTCCGCGTACCGGAGCAGCAGACCGGCGATCGCGACCGAGAGCGGGAGGGTGAGCGTGACGAGGAGCGCCCCGCGCGCGCTCCCGAGGAGCAGGAGCAGCACGATCACGACCAGGACGGCGCCGAGGAGCACCGCGCGCCCGACGCCGCCGAGGGAAGCGCGGACGAGGTCCGCCTGATCGTACGCGACGCGCAGGCGCACGCCGGCTGGGAGGCCGCGCTCGAGCTCGGTGACGGCGGCCCGCACCCCCTCGGAGACCTCGACGGTGTCGGCGCCGAACTGCTTGACGACGCGGCAGCTCACGATCTCGCCCGCCAGCCGGTGCGCCATGCCGCGGCGCACGGCCGGCGCCTCGCGGACGTCGGCCACGTCGGAGAGGAGCACCGGCGTCGCGCCGCGCACCGCGACGACCACGGCGCCGATCTCGCCCGCGTCGTCGGCGCGCCCCACGACGCGGACGCCCCACTCCGTCGGCCCGACGGTGAAGAAGCCGGCCGCCGCGTCGACGTTGGCGCCGTCCACGGCGTGCAGCACCTCGTCGAGGGTGACGCCGCGCGCGACCATCCGCTCGGGATCGAGCTGCACCTGCACCTGGCGGAGGTAGCCGCCGAGGCGCTCGACGGCGGCGACGCCGGGCACCGCGAGGAGCCGGCTCCGCACGTCGAACTCCGCTAGCTCCCGCAGCGTCATGAGGTCGGCGGCGCCCGGATCGGCCTCCAGCGTGAGCTCGATCACCTCGTTCAGGCGGCCGGTGAGGCTGGAGAGCAGCGGCGGCTCCGTCCCCGCCGGCAGCGACGGGGCCACCTGCTGCACGCGCTCCGCGACGAGCTGCCGCGCCCGGTGGAAGTCCTCGTCGGGCTCGAACTCGAGGGTGGTCTGTGAGACGCCGAGCTGACTCACCGAGCGCACGCGCCGCGTCCCCGGGATGCCGGCGAGCGCGGCCTCGACCGGGATCGTGATCGACGCCTCCAGCTCCTGCGCTCCCATGGAGGGGTTCTGCACGATCACGTTGAAGATCGGGGCGGAGAGGTCGGGGAAGACATCTCGCCGGAGATCCTGGAACGCCGCGGCGCCGAGCGCAGCGGCGACGAGCACGAGCACGAGGGCCACCAGGGGTCGGGTGGCCGCGGCACGGAGGATGCGTTCGACCATGGCGACCTCAGTGACCGTGCTCGTCGGCGCCGCCGCCGCGCGCTCGCTCGGCCTCGGCGCGGAGCAGGAACGCGCCCTCGACCACCACGCGCTCGCCCGCGCGCAGGCCCGAGAGCACCTCGACCGCGCCGCCGAGGTCTCGCCCCCGCGCGACGGCGCGCACCTCGAACGCCCCCTCCTCGTCGGCGGGGAGGAAGACGCACCACCCGTCCGGCTGGCGCTGGAGCGCCTCGACGGGCACGGCCACGACGCGCTGCTCCGAGTCGCCGACGGGGACCATCGCCGTCGCGGACATCCCGGGGCGGAGGAGCTGCTCGGGGTTCTCGAGCTCGATGCGAACGTCGACGGTGCGCGAGGCGGGATCCACGCGCCGGCCGATCTGCGTGAGCTTGCCCGTCACCACCTGCCCGGGGAGCGCAGCGAACGCGACGCGCGCGCTCGCTCCCACGCGGAGGCGGAGCGCGTCGCGCTCGAAGGCGTGAACGACCAGCCAGAGCCTCGAGAGGTCACCGATGACGAAGAGCGGACGTGTCGGGTCCACCAGCCGCCCCCGCAGCGCGGAGCGTTCCATCACCGTCCCCGCGATGGGGGAAGCCAGCGCGAACCGTGGCCCGGATCCGCGGGACGCGCCGAGCGCGGACAGCTCGGCGCGCGCCGCCCGACCCTCGGCGGCGGCCTGCTGCAGCTCCGCCTCGGCTGCCTCCACGTCGCGCCGCGGGACAATCCCGTCCGCCTCGAGCGCCTGGCGACGCGCGAGGGTTCGCTTGGCGAGATCGTGCTTCGCCCGGGTGACCAGCACGGCAGCGCGCGCCCTGCCCACCTCGGCGCTGTCGAGCTCGACGAGCGGCTGCCCGGCGACGACCGAGTCGCCGGGCGCAGCGAGCACGCGCGCGACGCGCGCGGGCACCGAGGTGCCGATCTCGGCGTAGGTTTCCTCGTTCAGGCGGAGCTCGCCGAGGAGGGCGGCGGTATCGCCCGAGGGTCGGGACTCGGCGGGGCGCGTCGTGACCCGCAGGTCGCGCGCGCGGTCGGGGGCGACGCGGACCAGCGTCCGCCCCGCGTCGGCGGGCTGCGCGCCGCGCGGACCCGGCGTCGCGTGGGCGTCGTGCTCGCCCGGCTCGTCGTGCGGATCGGGGTGGGGGTCGTGCCCCGCCTTGCACGCGGACACGGCGAGCCACGCCACGAGGAGCGCGAGGCGACGTCGCGCGCGCGTCATCGGGCACCCCTGGCGACCGCGCCGCCCACGGCGCGCGCGAGCGGCGCGCCCACCACGTACTCGAGCTCGGCGAGCGCTCGGTAGTACTCGTCGTGCGCGTCGACGGCGTCCCGCTCGAAGGCGAGGAACCGCTCCCGCGCCGCGGTCACGTCGAGCAGCGGGAGCTCGCCGGCCGCGAAGCCACGCCGCAAGAGCGCGAGGTTCTCCTCGAGCGGCGCGGCGACCGCGGCGCGCAGCAACGTGACCTGCGCCGCCGCGGCGACGACCGCGGCGTGCGCCTGGAGGATCCTCAGGCGGAGCGAGCGAGCGGCGAGCGCCTCCTCGGCGCGCGCCACCTCGAGGTCCGCCCGGCGCCGGGCCTGCTGCCCGCGGTTCGTCTGCCAGATGGGCAGCTCGACCTCGAGCGTCCCGAGCACGAGGTGGCTCGCGGCGCCGCGCGGCGAGCCCTCGCGCCCGAGCTCCACGCCGACCACGGGGACGGCACGGGTCTCCCGCTCGGCCAGCGCCACCCGAGCGCTCGCCTCGCTCACGGCGGCGTGGCGCGCGCGGAGCTCCGGGTGACGCTCGCGTGCGGCGTCCAACACGCGGACGAGCGCGGGCACGGGCGCCGGCCCCGGGAGCCGGTCGGGGACGACCGGGGGCGCGGCAGGCTCCCAGCCCGCCACGTCCGCGAGCACCAGCCTGGCCGCGTGTCCCGCCTGCTCGGCCGCGAGCTCCGCGCGCCGCGCCTGGGCGAGATCCGCCTCCGCGACCCGCACGTCGACGAGCGCGGCGTCGCCGGCCTCCGCGCGCCGGCGGGCCACGTCGAGCACCTCGCGGGCGAACTCGACTGCGCGGCGCGCGAGCCGCGCCCGCTCTCGCCCGATCACCGCGGCGTGGAACGCGACCGTCACGTCTCGGCGGACCTGCCAGCGCGCCGCGGCGAGCTCCGCGTCGTGGCGCGCCGCCATCCGAGTCGCGACGCCGAGCCGCGCGCCGCGAGCTCCGGCGAGATCCACCGCCTGCGCCAGGGAGGCGGAGTAGTCGAGCGCTCGCGCGCTCCCCTCGAAGCGCGGTCCCGCGCGCAGCTCCACGGTGGGGTTCCGAGGGAACGGCGGCGCGGCCAGGATACGTTGCGCCGATCCGTAGGCCCTCCGTCGCTCGAGGAGGGTCAACGACGGCGCGTGACGCGCGGCGTGCGCGAGGAGGTCCTCGAGGGACACCTCCCGGGCGACGCGGGGCGCGGGGGTCGGCGCGCGCGGCGGCGGCGCGCCGGCGCCTGGGCACGCGAGCGACAGGCAGACGAGCAGCGGAGCCAGGTGGGGCCATACCCCAGCAGGAATTCGAGACATGGGCAGACGATCTCCGTGACGGCACGGGCGCGCGCCGGCAGAGCGCGACGAGCGCGCGCGCAACGACTCAGCGACGGGAGGAGCACCTCACCGCGCCGAGGGCGCGGCGGCTCCCCACGGGAACCACGAGCGGACGCCTAGGCGCGGGTCGGCGGCCGCAGAGGCGGATCCCGATACGCCGGCAACGGGGCGCCGCGCGCCGCGCTCGCGAACGGGATCACGACGACGGCCGGCCCGCCCGGCCACGCGATCGTCGCGGGCGGCGCCGCGCTCGGGCGCGCGCAGCACCCACAGTGGGTACACGAGCCGGAGCACGAGTCCTTCGAGCGCTCGTCGCAGTCGGCTTCGCAGCACTCCGCGCCCGTCGCGAGGTCGAGGGCCTCGCGGACCAGCTCCGCGCTGCCCGGCGCGGCGAGCAGGAGCGCCAGCGTCGCGAGCACGCGGAGGAGCGCCGCGCGCAGCCGCCAGGAGCCGCGGCGCCCCCGGGCCCCCGCCCGCGGCCCTCCGCCGGACGCCCCGCGCGGTGAGCGGGAGTCGGGCACGGCGGCGGCGCGCTTCGCAGGTTCCATCCAGCGTGGGAATAGCCGGGCCGGCGAGGTCGAACAAGCCGAGCGCCCGTCGCCGGGGCCGCCGGAGGACCGCGTCGCTGCCCGGGCCCAACCCGAAAGGAAGGTGCGCCCGGAGCCCGGTGGTAGGTTCGGGGTGGATGCCGCGAGCCCGGCTCACACTGTTTCCCGGCTCCAGGGACTGGGGGCGCCTGCTGGCGCGGGTGCTCTGCGTCCTGTTCGGGCTGGTCGGCGCCCTGCCGCTCGGGGTGGGGCTGGCCGTGCGCTCCGATCGCGTGCGGGCGTGGGCTGCCGGCGAGACGGCGCGGGTCCTCGAGCAGGAGCTGGGGATCCGCGCCACCTACACCGTCGCCATCGAGCTGCTGCCGCCCCGGCTGGCCCTCGGCGATCTCACGGTGCCGGCGTCCGACGGCGGCGCGCCGGCGTTCACGGCGCGCCGGGTCGCGGTGGCGCCGCGGCCGTTCGCGCTCCTCTCCGGGCGCCTCGACGCAGGGGACATCGAGATCGAGGAGCCGCGCGCGCGGCTCGTCCTGCGGGACGGACGCCTCGCGAACGTCGACTACCGGCTGCCCGAGTCCTCTGGCGCCAAGCAGGAGCTGCCGCGGCGGCTGCCGTTCGGGGTCGTCGCGGTCTCCGACGCGCGCGTCGATCTCGACGCCGGCGGGCTGCGGGTCGTGACCGGCGCCATCGACGTGGACGTGGTCGCGAGCGAAGGGCCCGCCCTCGACGTGACCCTCCGCGCCGGCGAGACGACCGTCGTGCGGACGCGGCGCGAGACGGTCGAGACGGAGCAGGGCGAGCTCGTGCGCGACGCGGTCGACGAGGACGTGCTGTGCCGGCTAGAGCTCGCCGCGCGTCTCGAGCGGGGGAGCGTGCTCGTGCGGCGCCTCTCGCTGCTGGCGATGGCGGACGAAGGTCACCAGCCGGGGACGTCGCCGACGTGCGCCGCGGCGCGAGACGAGCGCGCGGCGTCGCGCGTCGCCGTGCGACTGTCGCAGACGCGCGTCGCCTTCGAGGGGTCGCGCCTCGTCCTGCTCGACGGGCACGTCGTGACCCGCGGCCCCGTGCGCCTGGTGAACCGCTTCGTCCGCTTCTCCAACACGGCCGGCTGGGTCGCGGTGGCCGGGGACGTGCGCTGGGACGGCTCGAGCCGCCTCCCCGCCGCCCGCCTGCGCGTGCGCGGCGGCGATCTCGTGCTGGGCGACACCTACCGCCTCGGTAAGTACCTGGACGCGGAGGTGGAGATCGATCGCGACGTCATCACCGCGCCCAAGGTCCGGGTCGGGATCGCCGACGCCGACGCGGTGGTGACCCGGTTCCGGATCGCGCCGTTCGAGCGGGGCGTCCCGCTCTCGGCCGCGCGCGTGGACGCCACCGGGACGACCTTCCCGGGGCTGATGCGCGACCTCGGCGTGACGGAGGACACCCTCGTGGCCTGGGATCTCGACGTGGTGCGGGTCACGGATTTCGGCGGCACGCTCAGCCCGCTCGCGCTCGACGGCGACCTCTACGTGGAGACGAGCGACTTCGAGGTGACGGACCGCGCCTGGCACGACCCGAACCGGCAGCGGATGGTCGGGGTCGAGAGCGCGCTCGTGCGCGGCAAGCTCGGGGTCCGGCCCGACTCCTTCCTCCTCTACGATCAGCGCGCGACCTTCGGCCGGAGCGACCTGCACGTCCGGCTGGTGGACATCGGGTTCTCCAACACGATCCGGCTGGTCGTCGACGACGGGAGCGAGATCGACCTCGCGGACATCAGCCCGCTCGCGGCGCTCCCCATCGCGGGGCGCGCCCGCATCGGGGTCATGATGAGCGGGGCTTCGTCCGACCCGCTGCTCACCGGCACGACGTCGATCCGTGGTCTCGAGCTCTCGGGCTTCCCGCTCGGGGACATCACCTCGTCCGGGGTGCGGTTCCGCCCGCTGGCCGTCGATTTCCTCGACGTGCGGGGGAAGAAGGGCCGGAGCGAGCTGCGCGCGCCGGTCGCGCGGCTCGCCTTCGACGCGGGCTCGAGCGTGCTGGTGGACGCCGTCGTGGAGAGTGACTCGCTCGACTTCCGCGACTTCTTCCACATGTGGCACTTCGACGAGGACCCGCGCTTCGATCCCATCCTCGGGCAGGGGGCGGTGCGTGCCCGGGTCCACTACGACCTCGGAGGCCGGGCGGACCGATGCGGCGGCGGCCTCCTCGAGGTGGACGCGTCGATGGACCTCGCGTGGGCGGACCTCTTCGAGGAGCGCTACGACGGCGGCAAGGCCGAGCTGCGCTACCGCTGGTTCGATCGCGACGCTTCCTATCAGGGCATGGAGGTCGACGTGCCGGGCTTCACGTTGCGCAAGGGGAGCGGGACGATGCTCGGTGAGTTCACCATGCGGCGCGGAGCGGTGGTGCGCGCGCGCGCCGTCGGCACCTCCCTCCCGCTCTCCCGCTTCCAGTCGCTCGGTCGGGTCGGCCCGTTCCTCGACGGCACCGCGTCGGCGGTCGCGGAGGTTGGCGGGACGCTCGACGCGCTCGAGGCGCGCATCGACACCCGGATCTCGCCGGTGCGCGTCGGCCGCACGACGTGGCCGTCGTCGCGGGTGAGCGTCCGCCTCGAGCCGGTCGAGCGCGAGCGGTCGCGGTTCGGGACCACCCGCTGCGGGCTGCCGAAGAGCGGGCCCTTCGACCGCAGCGCGTGGGACGCCGATCGCGTCGAGGGGACGTTCTACGCGAGCGGGAAGATGTTCGGCGACAGCATCGACCTCGGCGACCTGCGGGTGACGCGCCAGCGGAGCAAGCACGTCCAGGGCACCGTGCGGGCGCGCAGGCTCCAGGTCGGCGCGCTGGCGGAGCTCCTCCCCGCGCTCTCGGACGCCGACTCGCTGCCCATCGCGTGGGTGTCCGGATCCCTCCGCTTCGACGATCTGCCCCTCGCCGCCCTCCCCGAGACCCGAGCGACCCTGACGTTCGACGAGCTCCACGCGGAGCAGGGGGGCGCCGCCGTCGATCTCGTCCCCGGGCGGGGAACGGTCGCGATCGCCGACGGCGCGATCCGCGCGCCCGGCCTCGCGCTCGAGGTCCGGACGGCGAGCGGCATCGCGACGGTCGTCGACGTGAGCGGCGGGCTCGCCCGCCTCGCCACGGCGCCGTTCGTCGACGCCACGGTCGAGCTCCGCCCGACGGGGCTGGCGGCGCTCGCGGCGCTCTGGCCCTCCGTCGAGCGGGCGTCGGGGACGCTGTCCGGCAAGGTGCAGGTGAGCGGCGCCCCGAGCGACCTCGTGTACCAGGGTGGGCTCGCGCTGACGGGCGGGGAGATCGCCTTGCGGGGAGTGTCCACCGCGCTGAGCGACCTGGAGGTCGCGCTGGTCGTCGACTCCGACGAGGTGCGGGTGGAGCGCGGCTCCGCGCGGCTCGGAAGCGGGACGGTCGCGCTGTCCGGCAGCGCGCCGCTGCGCGGCTTCGAGCTCGGCGCGGTGACCGCGATGCTCCGGGCGCGCGAGATCGTGCTCCCGGCGTCGTCCGGCGTTCGGGCCGTGCTCGACGCCGATCTGGCCGCCACGTGGCCGCCGCCGAGCGAGGGGGAGGAGCGCGCGCTCCCCCGGGTGGAGGGGGAGGTGACGTTCCGCAGCCTCGAGTACACGCGGCCGCTCACCATGGTCGCGGACCTCGATGCGCTGGCGAAGCGCGGGAAGCGCAGCAGCTTCGAGAGCTGGGATCCGGACGGCGACCGCGTGGCGTTCGACGTGACCGTCCGCGCCGCGCGCCCGCTGGTCGTGCAGAACGAGCTGGTGGAGACCTCGCTGATCCTCCCGCGCGAGGGCGTGACCATCTCGGGGACGAACCAGCGCTTCGGCGCGCGGGGCACGGTGCGGCTCGCGCCGGGCGGCCGGATCCGGTTGCGGCAGAACGAGTTCGAGATCGTGCAGGGGACGCTGCGCTTCGACGACCCGTCGCGCATCACGCCGGAGGTCGACGTGACGGCCGTGACGGAGTACCGGCGCTACTCGTCGGCGACGCAGCCGGCCGCGGGCACCTCGACGGGCTCCGCGTCGGCGACCGCCGCGACCGGCGGCCGGTGGAGGATCTCGATGCACGCCTACGGCGATCCCGAGGACCTTCGCGTCGATCTCACCAGCGAGCCGGCGCTCGCCCAAGACGACATCTTCCTCCTGCTGGCGGTCGGGCTCACGCGGGCGGAGCTCGACCAGGCGCAGTCGGCTTCGGTGGGCGGCTCGGTCGCCCTGGAGACGCTCGGGACGCTCTCCGGCGCCGGCCGCGCCGTCACCCAGGCGCTCCCCGTCATCGACGAGTTCCGCTTCGGGAGCGACTACTCGTCGCGCACCGGCCGGACGGAGCCGACGGTCACCATCGGCAAGCGGCTGGCGGAGCGCCTGCGCGCGAACGTCACGACCGGCCTCGCCGAGTCGAGCGAGGTGCGCTCGAACGTCGAGCTCCAGCTCACCCCACGCCTGAGCGTCGAGGGGAGCTACGACAACGTGAACGACATCTCGAGCAACCTCGGCAACCTGGGCGCGAATCTTCGCTGGCGGCTGGAGTTCGAGTGAGGGCCGCCGCCGCGCCGGCGGCGACCGGCGACGGCGCGGGCGCGGCGCGCGGCGGCCACGCCGCGGCGCGAGCGATGGTAGAGTCGCGCCATGCGAGCGCCGTCGGCTTCCCGAGCGTCCGAGCGAGTGTGGTGGCTGCGGGGGGGTGACCGGGCATCCGCGAGCGCGGCGATCGGCGCGATCCTCGCGCTCGGCGGCGCGATCGGCTGCGGCAGCGACGACGCGGCGCCGAGCGACGCGGGCCCGACGACCCCGGATCCGGCGAGCGTCGTCGCGACGTACGGGCCGCTGCCGGACACCGACCTCACGCCGTTCCCATCGAACCGCTACACGAAGGCGGACGCGACGACCGCGACCGGGCTCCGGCTGGATCTGCGCCCGGAGACGACCCGCGACCAGCTCGTGACCTCGTACCCGGTGACGGCCGCCGAGCTGAACCAGCTCGACGGCTTCTCGACGACCGGGGGCGTGATCGTGACGTTCTCCGGGCCCATCGACCCGCGGGGCCTGGTCCAGCGCCCCGACGCCGAGCCGCCGGTGCTCGATCCGGTGCTGGACGCCTCGGACTACCAGGCGCCGGGCGCGCCGCTCTACCTCGCCAACGTCGACCCGACCTCCGACGCGGTCGGTACCCTGGTCGGCATCATCCCGACCTACTGGGAGCAGGCAGCGGACGAGTTCTGGATCGCCGACGAGTTCACGATCATCGCCCAGCCGGCGGTGCCCCTCCTGCCGAAGACGCGGTACGCCCTCGTCGGGACGACCCGCCTGCTGGCGCACGATGGCACGCCCGTCGGCCGCACGCAGGAGATGCACGACGTCCTCGAGGGCCGCGATCGGACGGCGTACGCCGCGGAGCTGCGGGCGGCGCTCGACGTGCTCGAGCCCGCCGCGGGGCTGGACCGCGACGACGTCGTCGTGGCGACGACCTTCACCACCGGCGACGTCCTGAGCGGGGTGGTCGCGCTCGGCACCGAGCGCCGGGCCGCACCGGCGCCCGCGGCGACTGCGCCGTGGAGCGTCGAGACCCCCGTCCAGTCGGACGGTCGCGTCCGCTTCGTGGGCAGCTTCGCGGCGCCCGAGTACCGCAAGCCGAAGCCGGACGGCCAGTGGGAGCTCGGGCCGAACGGCGCGCCCGTCGTCCAGAGCACGGTCGATCTCGAGGTGTTCCTCGCGTTCAGCGACGCCACGCGTGGCGGCAAGCGCCCGGTCGTGATCTACGGCCACGGCCTCGGCGGCGACAAGGACGGCTGCTGGGGCACCACCGAGCGCCTCGCGGACCTCCACGAGAGCGGCGCCGCGGTGTTCGCCATCGACTCGCCGGAGCACGGCTCCCGCGTCCCGCCGGGCGGGACGACGACCCTCATCACCAGCGTGTACGGCTTCTTCGGCATCGACGAGAACGACGAGTTCGTGATCGGGCGGGCGCGCGACAACTTCCGCCAAATGGCCGCCGACCAGCTCGAGCTCGTGCGGTTCATCTCGTCGCTCTCGACGCTCGACCTGCTGCCGCTCGATGGGAGCGGCAACCCCGTCGGCGACGGCGAGCCCGACCTCGACCTCTCCCGCATCCTCTACATCGGACACTCGTTCGGCTCGGTGCAGGGGCCGACGATCATGGCGCTGGCGCCCGAGATCCGACACGCGACGTGGAACGTCGGCGGCGCGGGGCTCATGACGCTGCTCCGCGACTCGAACACCTTCCGGCTGGTGGTCGAGGGCCTCGCGCCGGACGGCACGCCCTTCGGCGCCATCGCGCGGTTCATGGCGGCGACGCAGGCCATCGTCGATCCGGGCGACCCGCTGAACTTCGCCCGCTTCGCCACGCTCGAGCCGCTGGCGGGTGTCCCCGGCTGGGTGGCGCGCGACGTGCTCGTCCAGGAGGTAGCGGACGACACCATCGTCCCGAACTCGACCACCGAGGCCATGAGCCGCGCGGCCGGGCTCGAGCTGCTGCACGAGGTCCGCAAGGTCTCCGGGGTGCGCACGGTGACGGGCCCCGTCACCGGCAACCTGCCGGGCGGGGCCACGGGCGTCCTCGCGCAGTTCGACCGCGCCGACGGCAAGAAGGCGGACCACGGCGGGCTCATCTTCACGACGGAGGCCCGGGCGCAGTACGTGGAGTTCTTCCGCTCCGCGCTCGGCGCCGGGCACGGCACCGCGATCGACCCGTACTGAGCGCCGCGAACTCCGTCTGAGGAGCATCGGCCCAATGAACGCTGCCCAGAAGCCACCGGGGAGTCCTCGCCGCATCCTTGGACTCTTGGTGGTTTGCGCCCTGATCGCGCTCGCGGCCTTCGGCAAGCACCTCTTCGCGACCTCCGCGCCGCCCCTCGCCCGCGCCGTGGAGCTCCTCGAGAAGGACCCCAACGTCATCGGTGTCGTCGGGAGCCCCGCGTCGATCTCGCTCGCGATGACGCGGAGGCTTCGCCGGGACGTACTCCCCGCGCTGTCGGGCCAGGACGCCGTGAGCGTCCTGTCGACCGTCCAGGGCCCGAAGGGCGAGGCGAGCTTCCGCCTCGAGGCCCGGAATGTCCAGCGCCAGGGGTGGGCGGGGACGTTCGCCGTCGAGGCGTCGAGGCGGAGCGTCCTCAAAGACGGCAAGTACGTCGACGAAGGGGCAAGCGTCGTCGTCGAAGGCGACTTCGCACCCGACGGGACCCCGCGCATCAAGAGACCGTGAGGACGTCGCACGAGGTGGGCGGCTCCCGGGACCCGCGGGAGCCCGGCTCGAGAGGCTGACTGGCTCCGCGGGCTCGGGGAGCCGGCGACGACCCGTGCCGAGCGCCCGGAGCTCGGTGGCCTGCCCCCCTCAGTAGGGCATGCAGACGCCGTGGGTCGCGTGCCCGACGTTGACGCAGTCGTCCGGGTTGCCGCAGAGCTGCGGATACTGCAGATCACAGAAGCCGACGCAGTGCCCGAGGTAGCACTGGAAGAGGATGTCGCAGTCCGCGCTCGAGCTGCACGCCGCGTTCAGGTTGCCGCACCCCGAGCAGCTCTCGCAGCGCCCCTCGGAGGGCCCGGAGATCCGGCACACCTCGATGCCGGGGCAGTCCCCCATGCCGCCCGGGGTCGAGCAGGGCGTGCCGCTCCCGTCGGGCAGCGCGAGCCCCGGATCGAGGCCGCTCGCCCCACCGGTGCCGGAGGTGCCGCCGCTCGCGGTGCCGCCCGTGCCCGACGTGCCGCCGACGCCGCCGCTCGCGGCGCCGCCCGCGCCCGACGTGCCGCCGACGCCGCCGCTCGCGGTGCCCCCCGCGCCCGACGTGCCGCCGACGCCGCCGCTCGCGGTGCCCCCCGCGCCCGACGTGCCGCCGACGCCGCCGCTCGCGCCCGCGTTGCCCGCTGTTCCCGACGCGCCCGCGGTGCCCGACGTGCCACCGCCGAAGCCGCCCGTCCCTGCGGCGCCGCCGCTCGAGGCACCGCCCCCGCCGGCCCCGCCGCCAGGGGGCCGGTCGACGTCGTCGCTCACTGCGCAGCCGGCCAGCGCCCACGCGGCGGCGACGAGCGTGAGCAGGGCGGGCCTCACCACGCGGCCTCCTCGCCGTCTCGCCCGCGGCCCGCGATGCGCGAGCCGGGCGGCACGGAGTGGGTGAGCCAGACGTTGGCGCCGATCACGGAGCCCGCGCCGACCACCGTCGTTCCGCCCAGGATGGTGGCGCCGGCGTAGACGGTAACGCCGTCCTCGAGCGTCGGGTGGCGCTGGCCGCCGCAGCAGCCGTCCGTCCCGCGGCGGGTCGAGAGCGCGCCGAGCGTCACGCCCTGGTAGAGCTTCACGTTGCGGCCGAGGACGGAGGTCTCGCCCACCACGACGCCCGTCCCGTGGTCGATGAAGAAGCGCTCGCCGATCGTCGCCCCGGCGTGGATGTCGATGCCGGTGAGGGCGTGGGCGTGCTCGGAGAGGATGCGCGGGATCATCGGCACGCTCTCCCGCCAGAGCACGTGAGCGAGGCGGTGAGCCGTGAGCGCGACGATCGAGGGGTAGCTGAACACCACCTCCTCGATGCTGCGCGCGGCCGGATCGCCGTCGAACGCCGCGAGGACATCAGTGTTCAGCACTCGGCGGAGCTCGGGCAACCGGTGGACGAGCCGGAGGACCACGGCGCGGGCGATGGCATCGGGCGGCTCGCGCCCGGGGTCGCGCCCGGCGTCCCGCTCGTACGCTAGGGCTCGACGCACCTGCTCGGTGAGCCCCTCGACCGCCGGGTACAGGTGCTCGGCGATGCCATGGCGCAGGTTGTGCCGGTTCAAGCCGCGCGAGCTGTAGAAGCCCATGAACAAGACCGGCCGGAGGTGGTCGAAGGCCTCGACGACGGCGCGGCGGTTCGGCAGCGCGGCGCTCGCAAGGTTGTTGATCTCCTCGGGGCCGTCGTAGCTCGCGGCCACCGCGTCGATGGCTCGCTCGAGCTCCAGGCTGCTGTGGGGTTCGTCGGGCATCGGCGGCGCGCTCGCTCGGCGGGCGGAGCCCGGTCGTATCACCCGCCCCGGCGCGGCGCACGGCCGCGGTTGCCTTCGTCGCCGGGCGTGGCCATCTTCCGGCGCATGGCCGACGATGCGCAGCGGGACCCGAGCGACGTTGCCCCCCCCGCCCCGAGCGCCCGCGACGATCTCGCGGCGGGCCTCGGCTTGGTCCTCCGCGCGGCGCGCCGCGCCCTCCGCGACCTAGAGACAGCCCCGGTGGACGAGCTCGGCCGCAAGGCGATGCAGGGCGTGGAGCGGGGCGCCGAGGCGATCGAGGAGCTCGCCCGCAAGGCGGTCGACAAGGTCGAGGCGGTGGACCGCACGACGGCGCGCGAGATGGGGAAGAAGGCCGTCGAGGCCCTGGATCCCCGCAACCTCGAGCAGCTCGCGGGCTCGGCGGGAAGCGAGCTGGTGGGCGCGGTAGAGCGGGTGGTCGGCCGCGTCGAGTCGTTCGTGAGTGAGGCCGTGCGCCAGGCGAAGAGCGAGCCCCCCCCAGCCCAGCCACCGGAGCCCCCGCCCCCGCCCGAGGGCGGCGAGAAGCCGGCTCCGTAGCGGCGGCGGGCCGGAGCGGGGCGCGCTGCGGTCATGGGCCACGCCGGCGCGGCCGCGCGCGGTGTCGCGATCGCGGTGGGCGCTGAAGCGCGAGGCGGCTCACGTCGGAGCCGACGTCGCCCCGCTCCTCGACCCGTACACGTGCCGCGCCACCGGCGCGCCCGCTCCGGCCAGCTCCGCGGCGATCCGGAGCTCGTCCTTGCGGACCCACGGGCGCTCGAGCACCCCGTCGCGCCGCTTGCCGCCGCGCCGGTCTCGCCCGTCGATCAGCCACTCGATCACCTCGCCGCCGGGCAGGTCCGCCCGATTCAGGGTTACGCGTGCGTGGTGGGCGTGGGTCGTCGCCGCGCCGCTCGGTACGTGGATGCGCGTCAGGAGCTCGCCGTACTCGGTGTAGGTAGACGCCTCGTCCCCGTGGGTCAGTAGCCGATCCGCGTCAATTACGCTCGCCGGTCGGCGACAACTATTCTTGTCGGTCGGAGCCGGGTGGATGCCGTCCGTGTCGACCTCACGGGCGGCGTATTCGCTTAGACATGGTCATCGCGCGGGTCACTGGTGTCCGGCTGCCGGTTCGCAGGTTCATGGGGCCACCCCTGACCGGATTTTCGCAGGGCCATGGGGCCACCCCGTCAGCAGCCTGATGGGGCCACCAGCGAGGGAGGCTTGACCGCCATGATCACCGTCACGATGCCCGACGAGCGCGTCCTCCATCACTTCCCCGAGGCCGCCACGCTCGCCGTGCTCGATGCCGCCCTCGCCGCCGCAGAGTCGGCCCTCCGCGCCGAGCACCCCACCGTCGACGACCTGCCCTTCGACCCCGATCACGACGTCGCTTCTTCGCTCCTCACCGCCAACCTCGTCCTCTCCCGCGTCGCCGAGCTCTGCGACCTCCTCCACCTCTACTCAGCCGCCGTCCGCCGCGCCGTCCGCGGCGGCTGCGCCCCCCACGACGACGGGCTGTTCTGAACTCGACGCGCCGCGTCCCGCACGAAACTCGCTCGCGCCTCCCTCAAACTACGTGCGCGGGCTCAGGAGGGAGGCCGCCGCAGGACGCCTGGAGCTGGACATAGACGGAGTCGATCAGCGTCCGGGCCGCAGTGGTGAGCGCGGGATCCGCCGTTCCTAGACCTCGGACGCTCAAGGTTTGCGTCGCCGGTCGTCCGACAGGGCGCGCTAACAACCTCTGGCCATCCCCGCCAGCGTCGCCGAGCCCGCCAAGGCGGGAAGGAACCGGCACGAGCCGCCGCTACAACTTCATCCGCTCCACCTCATCCAACCGTGTGAATAGCCCGTTCTTCACCTTCGCCTTCTCGAACGCCCGCTTGACCGCCTCCACCACTAAGATCCACCCCACGTTGCCAGCCGGCATGAACAGGTCCGAACCGTCCCAAGTGGCTGGGTCGAAGTACAGGCCGCGCCACCATGGGAAGACGCCGCCCGGCATGATCTTGTCGAACTTCATCGACCGACTGTCGTCGATCGGGCCGCATCGGCCTCGCACAGCCAGTCCCTGGTAGCCGTGGATCGGGATGCCATCGTGCCCGAACAACTCGATCGGGTAGGTCTCCCATCCCGTAAACTCACGAGTCTTGAGGACGTCTACGACGAGGTCCGACACGATGACCGGCGCGACGATCGTA
Organism: Polyangiaceae bacterium; assembly: GCA_020846005.1. Classification (GTDB taxonomy): domain Bacteria; phylum Myxococcota_A; class Polyangia; order Polyangiales; family Polyangiaceae; genus JADLEQ01. The sequence goes on along the minus strand of JADLEQ010000048.1, from coordinate 1,084 downwards.
GCCCGGATCATATCCACGGGGACCTTGGCACCCATTGCCCACCGGACCTCAACACGACCGGGCCGCTTGTCCGCGCGCGTGGTGGCAAAAGCGTCTTCGACGGACAGCGAGATACTCCCTCGGAACGCTCGGCTGCCGCCCGACTCATGGAGCCAGTACACGTTCGAGAATCCCGGGAACGCCCTAGAAGCCAACGCCGAGCCCATAACGCGCCGAGACGTCCCGACCGAACTGCGGGATCTGTTCGGGCGAGGGATTCGAGGTCAGGAAGCTCTCCCAGGCCGCGTTGTATGCAGACACCGCTCGTCCGTGGGCGCCGGCCTCCCACCACGCACCGAAGCGCGGGTCGTGGATGTTGATCCGTGCACGACCGAACTGCGCCTCGAATTTCGCCGGCAGGACGTGGTGCGCTTGCGCGCCTTCCGGGATGCTGCCGGTCAGCCGTCCTGGGTTCGCGCGGAAGTTCCGCTGCGTGAACGACTTGAACGCCTGTCCCGCCCCCCCTCCCGCGCCGCGCGCCACGACCGCCCCCAGCGCTCCGACGGCAGCCGCCGCGCCGACCGCGACGGAGCCCTCCGCCCCGATCATGCCTCCGGCAGCGCCCATCGCCGCCGCGCCGCACGCGGCCGAGCCCAGTGATCCGCCGCCCGTCGACGCCGCGTCGAGAAGCCCCGCCCGGCGCTGCTCCTGCCCCCTCGCGAACATCATCAGCCCGAACCCGAAGTTCCCGCTCGTCGCCCAGCCGTATGCGTCGTCGCTGCGCATCGCGACGCGCCCGCTCATGTCTCCCACCCCCAACGCGTTCTGCCCCGGCCAGCTCCACAGCGTCCTCGCGCCGCTCACGTAGCCGAGCTCGTCCGCGCTCGTGAAGCTCCCCAGAGCCGGCGACCACCACCGCGCCCGCGCGTCGTACAGGCCGCCCTCCCGCAGCCACCGCCCTTGCCACCGGAGCGGCTGAAGCACGCGCGCCAGCCGGCCACGCGCGTCGTACTCGTACTCCCACGTCGTCACTCGCCCCGCCTGCTCGTCCACCCGCCGCGCGATGCGGCCGAGCGCGTCCCTCGGGTGCGACGTGCTCGCCATC
>JADLEQ010000047.1 GCA_020846005.1 Polyangiaceae bacterium | reverse complement strand
TGAGCGGCGTGCGGAAGAACGGCACGCGGTTCTCGACGAACAGCGCCGACTACTGAGCGCGCGCGGCGCGGAGACGCCCCGGCCCCGCCTCGCGCGGGCCCGGGGCGTCGTCGCCTCCAGGGCGGAGCGCACAGGACCTGGTCCCCCCGCACGACCCGGCTCGCTCGGTCAGTAGTGCGGCGGCGGGGAGTCGTCCGGCGCCTGGACGACCGCGGCGCCGACCTCGCGCAGCGCCCGCTCGAGGCGCTCCACGCGGCGGGTGAGGCCCTCGAGGGCGCGAGCGTGGTCCGCCACGACGTGGCTCAGCTCGCGAAGGAAGTCCTCCTGCGCCATCCAGCGGAGCTCGAGCTCCGTCACCCGCTCGTCGAGGTCGGCCATCAGGCGCGCGCCAGCATGCCTCGCTCGCGGAACCAGGCGATGGCGTCGCGGAGCGTCTGGTCGAACGGACGGTAGGTGGCGCCGAGCTCCCGGAGGCTCTTCGCGTTGGAGAAGCGCATGGGCTTCGCGGCGTACTCGAGGAAGTCGCGGGCGAGCTCCGGCTCCTTGCCGCTCCGTCGCGCCGCGACGTCCATCGCGATCGCGGCGGCGCGCGCGACGAAGAACGGCACCTTGCGGAGGCGCCGCGGCTGCCCGCCCGCGCGCCCGATCGCCTCCAGGAAGGCCTGATTGTCGAGATCGTGCGCGGTGGCGACGTAGCGCTCGCCCGCCCGGCCGCGCTCCGCCGCCAGGACGTGCACCAACGCGGCGTCACGGACGTCGACGTACGTCCCGGCCCCGTCGCAGTACACCGGCGGCGCGCCCGACAGCGCCTTCAGGATCAGCTTGCCGCTCGGCGTGGGGCCGATGTCGCCGGGGCCGAGCACGATGCCGGGGCAGACGACCCTCACGTCGAGGCCCCAGCGAGCGAAGTCCTCCGCCAGCTCCCGGCTGAGCCACTTGCTCCGGCTGTAGGGGAAGTCGAGGTCGAACGCCTCGTAGGGGGTGCGCTCGTCCGCGACCTCGCCCGGGGCGGGGCGGCCGAGCGCGACGACGCTCGCGGTGTAGACGAGCCTGGCGACGCCTGCGCGCCGCGCGGCCTCCAGGACGTTGAAGGTCCCGCTCAGGTTCACCCGGTACATCGGCGACGGATCGGGCATCCAGGCCTTGTACAGCGCCGCGAGGTGGAACACCGTGTCGCAACCCGCCACCGCGGCGGTGCAGTCCGCGGGTGTGAGGATGTCGCCCCGGACGAGCTCTGCGTCGACGCCCTGCAGGTTGTCGGTGCGCTCGCTCGGCAGCGCCAGGACGCGGACGGCGACGCCGCGTTCGCGGAGCGTCTTGACGACCCAGCTCCCGAGGAAGCCGCAACCACCGGTGACGAGAGCTCGCTGCATCACGAATCGACCTCCGACCTGCTGCGTTGTACGGCGGCGACGCCGCCGTGGCTAGAATCGGAGGCGGCCCCAGCGCGTCGAGCGGTGGAAGTTGCCTTGCCCGAGGATCGGCGACCACGCGCTGGCCTCGCGCTGGCCGTCCCGGAAGGCGTAGAGGTTCGCCCGCCACACGTCGTTCGGCCGGGGCGGCAGCGCTGCGCGAGAGGGCGCGAGCGAGGCGAACGGCAACGCGAGCTCGACCACCCAGCGCCCGGGCTCGACCGAGACGGCGCGCTCGGCCCCGCTCTGCCACTCCTGGTGGCCGTATCGTCGCGCCGCCCCCGAGCCGGTGACGGGCTGATTGTAGTCGTCGAACCGCGTGTCCCACACGGCGCCCGCGGCGCAGATCTGCACCTCGAAGTAGTCCCGGTTGTCGCCGCCGTCGCCCGGCTGCAGCATGAGCTCGACGCCGGACGCTCGCTCCCAGATGTGGGGGTCCACCTCGTCGCGACCGAACGGCGAAGACGCCTCCACGTCGTGCACCTCCACGGCGAGGAGCAGCCGCGTGTCGTCGCGCGCGAGGCGCGCGCTCGCGGGGACCTTCGATCGGGAGACCGGCCGCCCGTCCCCGGGGCTCACGAACGCGCCGGTCGATGGCGCCTCGGGCCAGTCGTCGAGGCGGCCGTCGATCCGGATCGAGCCGGCAGCGACCGCGGGCACGACGAACTCGGGCACCCGGCCGTCGCTCCGGTCGATCCCCGAGCTGCTCGTCTCCGGCCGCGAGCAGCCGAGCCCAGCGAGCGCGGCCACGTACGCGAACATCCTGCGCCGCACGTCACGAGCGTCCGGCGCGGTCGTCGCTGCGTCAACCCCCTTGCCCGCAGGGCTGAGCGCCCCCCTGGCCGGGCTGGCCCGGCTGCACCCCGGCGGGTACGCTCGCGCGCGTGAAGCAGGGACTCGCCAAGGCGCTCCTCGGGCTGTGGGCTGCGCTCGCCGCCGGCGGTGTGCTCGTGGCGCCCGCCGGCGCGTGGCTGTATCCGCGCCTCGGGGGCGCGTGGCTGCTCGCTGCGGCGCCCATCGTGGGGGCCCTCCTCGCGCTGGGGTTCGCGCGCCCCGCGGCGTGGGCGCTGAGGGCGATCGCTCGGCCGCCGGCGCCCGCGCTCCCCGCGGCCGCGCCCGGCGCCGCGAAGGCGCAGGCCCCTGCGCCCGCGGCGGCGTCTGCACCGTGGTGGCTCCGAGCGCTCGGTCACCGCGTCGCTCGGATCGGGCTCGCGGCGGTCGGCGCCGTCGGGTTCGCGACGCTCGGGTACGGTGTCGCGCTGATCGTCAACGGCCACGGCCTGGTGGGGCCAGGCGAGCGGCTCGACTGCAAGGTGACGGGCGCGCGGTCCGTCGACGACGGCGCGCGCGTCGAGGCGTCCTTCGACTGCGCGCTCGCCGGGGGCACGCTCGTCGCGTCGGGCGCCGCTACGCTGGTGGCCGGAGACGCCCGCTCGGCCACGATCGGGCACCGCTTCGCGCTCGTGGCGCGCCGAGGGCGCCTGGGCGTGTGGGTACTCGAGAGCCGCGGCGCGGGCGTCGAGGCGCTGCGCGCCAACGTGCCCTGAGATCGAAGGGCCGGGCGCAGCGATGGACGCTAGGCTCGCGCCGATGTCGCTCGCTCGGTGGCTCGCGGTCGTCGGATCCGGGGCGCTCGCGCTGACCGGGTGCGGGGACGACCGTGGGGCGCCGCCCGCGACCGCGCCCCGCGGCTGCGCGATCCGCCACGTGGTCGACGGGAGCGGCGCGCCGCCCCGCTACGGGGAAGCCCCCTTCCCGACGGACGCCGCCCTCGGCGCGGACGGCAACGTGGTGTCGCTGGCTGGCCTCGAGCTCCTCACGCCCACGCAGGCGCCGCTGCTCGCCGCCCACCTCGCGCGCCTCGACGGGTTCGGCACCCGCCCCGTCGTCGAGCTCCCGATCGAGTGTGGGCTCGATCCGGCGTCGCTCCCGGCCCGGACCAGCACCGGCGCTGACCCGGCGTTCGTCGTCGAGGTGGGCGAGGGCGCCCCTACCCGCGGCGAGGTGGTCCCGTTCGAGTGGCGGTGGGACGCCTCGCGCGGCGCCGTCTTCGGGTCGCCGGAGCCGGGGACGGTGCTGAGGAGCGGCGGCGAATACGCGGTCGTAGCGACGAGCCTGCTCCGCGACGTCGAGGGGCGCGCGCTGTCTCGAGGAGCCGGCCTCGACGAGATCCTCGCGGGGACGGCCCCCGAGCGCTGGCGCACCACGGCCGACGCGCTCCGATTCGTCACGACGGAGGTGGTCGCGCGGGGCGCGTACGTCGCGGGCTTCGCGGCGTTCCGCGTCCAGTCCGCCACCAGGACGCTGCTCGCGGCCCGCGCGGCGCTCGAGGTCCCGGCGATGGTCCCGGCGCCGGCGCTCGCGTTCACGAACCCGGCCACGGTGTTCGACACCCCCGCGCGGCTCGACGCGCTGCTCGGGGTGGCCGAGCGTGACGAGACCGGTCGCGAGCGCTGGGGCTGGTCGAACCCGACGGGGATCGCCCACGAGCACGTCGGGGTCCTCGCGACCGGCTCGATCACGCTGCCGCGCTTCACGCGGGACGACACCGGCGACGACTCCCCGGACGACGAGACGTTCGATCGCGACCCGGCGACGGGCGCTCCTCGCGTGATCGAGCCGCGTCGCGCGATCCCCGTCACCCTGGTGCTGCCTGCGGCGCCGCCTCCCCCCAAGGGCTTCCCCATCGCGGTGTTCGGTCACGGGCTCGGCGCAAGCCGGCACGCGGTCGTGACCTTCGCCGAGCCCCTCACCCGCGCGGGCTTCGCCGTCGCCGCGATCGACTTCGCCGGTCACGGATCGCGCGCGAAGGACGTCGACCTTCGCAACGACACCGCGAAGGTCGTGGCGTCGTTCACCGGCGATCCAGCGCTCCCGGACGGCTTCGGCGACGTGAGCGGACTCGGGACGACGCTGGCGCTGTTCGAGGGCTTCCTCAACCTGTCCGCCGTCCGGGACTCCCTGCTACAGTCGGTGCTGGACCTCTCCGGGCTCGTGCGCGCGCTCCGCGATCCCGCGCTCGATCTCGCCCCGCTCGCCGCCCCCTGGGGGGGCGTCGCGCCCCGCCTGGATCCGGAGCGCGTCGCCTACCTCGGCGAGTCGTTCGGCACGATCGTCGGTGGGGTGTTCGCTGCGGTGGAGCCGAACATCGGGCTCCACGTGCTGGATGTCCCGGGCGCCGGCGTGCTCGATCTCGAGATCGCCACGTCCCCGGGCCTCGGGACGCTCGTCATCCCGCTCGCCCGGAGCGTCTATGGGTTCGAGGGACGCTTCGATCGGTTCCACCCACTCGTGGCGCTCGCCCAGGCGATCCTCGATCCGGCGGATCCACTCACCTGGGCGCGACACGTCCTGCGGGAGCGAGCCACCCTGGGCGAGCTAGTGGGCGCGGCGCCGCACGTCCTCGCGATCGAGGTCGTCGGTGACGAGGTCATGGGGAACGAGGGCACCCACGCGCTGGCGCGCGCGCTCGGGCTCGAGCAGCTGGAGCCGTCGCTGGTCGCCGTCGTGCCGGGCGTGGCGTCACCCGCCTCCGCCCACCTCGACGGGCGCACCGCGGTGGTCGTCCAGTACGCGCCTGCCACGCACGGCGCGAACTGGACGAGCGAGACGGGCCAGCTCCAGTTCCTGCCCGGGTTCCCCGCGGCCGGCGAGGATCCGTTCCCCCGCCTGGCCGCGCCCGTCACGATTCGCAATCCGATCTACGAGACGCTCGATCAGGTGATCGAGGCGTTGCAGACGCACCACGCGACCGGCTTGCCCGTCGTGAGGAGCACGCTCGCTCCGCGGCGCGACTTCGACGGAGACGGCCTGGAGGACGACGCCGAGCTCGCGGTCGGGCGCGACCCCCACGCGCCGGACTGACCGCGTCGCAGGCGGCGTGAGTCGGCGACCCTGCTCGAGTGGCGGCGACGGTCGTGGGCGCCCTGCCGGCCGGTGCCGGACCGGCGGGGGCGTGCTAGGAGGCGCCGCGCATGACGGACGCGAGCCGCATCGTTCTGCACATCGCCGGGGTCGACCGCCCAGGGGTTACGGCGCGCCTGGCCGAGGTGGTGGCGGCCGAGCAGGCCACGATCGTGACCATCGGGCAGTCGGTGCTCCACGGCTACCTGATGCTCTCGGCGATCGTCGAGCTGCCGCCCCGCTCGAACGCGCTGCGTGAGATCCTCTTCGCCGTGAGCGAGCTCGGGCTCCGGCTCGAGGTGAGCGCGTTCCGCTCCCCGGACAGCGCGCGGGGAGGGCGCGCGCCCGCCGGCATCTGCGTCACCCTCCTCGGGGAGCTCGGGGACGGCAAGGCGGTCGCCGCGATTGCGCGCGCCATGGCGGAGCGCCGCATGTCGATCCGCGAGATGCGCTCGCTCAGCGAGGAGCGGCTGTCCGGCCTCGAGCTCATCACGGACGTGCCCGACTCGACCATCACCGAGAACGGCGCGCTCGCGCGCCTGCGAGGCGACTTCCTCCGCCTCGGCACCGAGCTCGGCGTCGATCTCGCCGTGCAGAAGGACGACATCTTCCGCAAGACGAAGCGGCTCGTGTGCATGGACGTCGACTCCACCTTCACCCGGGGCGAGCTGATCGACGAGCTCGCCGCCGAGGTGGGCGCAGGCGATCGTGTCCAGGCGATCACCGCGCGCGCCATGCGCGGTGAGCTCGATTTCCGCCAGGCGTTGGCGGAGCGCGTGGCGCTCCTCGAGGGCCTGCCGCTCGAGCGCGCGAGGGCGGTCGCGTCTCGCATCGAGCTCACGCCTGGGGCCGAACGGTTCGTGCACACGTTGAAGAGCCTCGGCTTCAAGGTGGGGCTCGTGAGTGGCGGGTTCGATTTCTTCGTCGACGCTCTGAAGCGCCGTTTCGCGCTCGACTTCTGCTTCTCCAACGAGCTCGAGGTCGTCGACGGTCGCCTGACGGGGCGAGTGCAAGGCACGATCGTGGACGGCGAACGCAAGGCGCAGATCGTCCGCGACATGGCCCGGGTCTACGAGCTGCGCCTGGAGCAGACCGTCGCGGTCGGCGACGGCGCCAACGACATGCTCATGCTGCAGACGGCCGGCCTCGGGATCGCCTTCCATGGCAAGCCGCGGCTTCAGGCCGTATCGGACGTCAGCCTGAACCACCACGATCGCCTCGACACGCTGCTGCTGCTCATGGGGTTCGGCGCGCGTGACCTGGCGGCGCTCCGATGACTCGGGCGGGCGCTCCGGGCGGGGGTGGCGCGCCGTGAGCCCGGGGCTCCGACCGTCGGCCCTCCGCCTCGTGCAGCCGGGCGAGGAGCTGTCCGGCGTGGCCACGCCCGCGCTCGAGCGCGCCGCGAGGACCTGCGGCGCCGGTGACGCCACCCACCGTGGCCTCGTGCACCTGGCGGCGGAGCTGGCGCGCCATGCGGTGCGCGCCTGCACGCCTCCGAGCGCGCACGCCGATCTCTGGGCGCCGCTCGCGGTGTCCGAGGAGTGGGCGGCCGGGCGCGCGGACGAGCTCGCCGTTCGCAAGGCGCGGAGCGACGCCTTCGCAGCGACGGTGGCGGTCGAGCGGCGGACGGTCGAGGCGGTGCGCTCGATGCTCGCCGGCGCCGTCCGCAAGAAGGTGACCCTCCTCGACGAGCACGCCGACAAGGTGGTGGTGCGCCACGCCGGCCTCGCCGCCGCGCATGCGTGCGGCGCGGCGCTGCTCGCGCTCGACGCGGTCTCGTCTCCGGCGGACGCCGCGCTCGCGCCGCAGCAGGTCGCCGGCGCGCTCGCGTATCGCTCGACGGCGCTCGGGATCGCGCGCTCCCCGCAGCTCCGCGAACGAGCGTGCGAGCTGGCCGAGTGGGAGACGGGGCGCCAGGGGACGCCCCCGGACCACGGCGCCGGCGCGCTCGCGATCCAGCTCTTCCACGAGTTCCTCGGCGCGCGGTGGAAGGACGTGAGCGACGGCGAGCGCCTCGCGTTGCTCGAACTCGCCGGGTGGGCGCTCCAGGGTCGCTGAGGTCCCGGGTCGGAGCCTCTCCGCGTCGCGCGCGGGGCTCCCCGGTTGGGAGTCGTCGCGGGCGCGCCTCCGCGCGGACGGCGCCACGAGGGTCCGCGTCGTCTCCGCTCTCCACCTGGAGGATCGGCGAGACGGAGGGCCCGAGCTGGTACGCCGGCCGGAGCTGCGTGAGGTCGAGGAGAACCCGTCGCTCGATCTGGAGAAGACGCTCGAGCTCTGAGCGCGCCGCGCGACTCCCCGGGCGCGAACGTCGCGGGCGGCGCCCGACGGACGCAGCGAGCGCGTCGACGAGGCCCGGCCGCCGCGCTACGGAGCGAGATCGACGGTGACGAGGTCGTCGGCGCCCGGGAGCGTGAAGTCGAGGGATACCGTGCGGTCGTAGGGAGGATACCCCGAGCCTGGGGCCGGCGCGGAGTCCCAGACGGACACCGCGACGCGATAGAGCCCGGCCGGCGCGTCCGTGCCGACGTGACACTGACAGCCAGCGGCGTCGGTCCCGAACGTGAACGTGCGCCCCGACCACTCGTGGTCCACGCTCTGTCCCGGGGCGACGGGCACGATCTCTGCCAGGCAGGCGCCGCACACCAGGCACCCGCCCGTGGTGTCCGCGCAGTCCTTCGTGCAAGGCGCGCTCAGCGCGAGGGGGGCCGAGTAGGCGTCCCGACAGCTCGTCACGTCGAAGCGCAGGTCGCACACCCGGTCGAGGTAGACGGGCGCCGATCCGGTGTTGGTGAAGCGGAAGGTCGTGTGAAGGGGGTAGGGCTTCGCGGTCACCACGGAGCACGCGTCCGTCCCGCCCGTCCCGCTGGTGCCGCTCGCCCCCGCCGCGCCGCCCGTCCCCGCCGCGCCGCCCGTCCCGCTCGAAGCGGAGGATCCGCCGGAGCCCGACGTCGCGCCGGTGCCTCCCCCGCCGCTCGCGCCGCCGGAGCCCGCCCCGCCGCCTCCGCCGTTCACGTCGCCGCCGCACCCGATCGCGACCCATGGCACGAGCGCCACCCACACCGACCATCCACGCATGGAGGCTGGATAGCACAGGCCGGCCCGGGCGCCCGCGGGGGCGTCGTGGCTGTCAACGCGGCGCGCGGCGTGCCACCATTCGCCGGAGGCACCCGCCGTCGAGTCCCGTTCGCTACGCGGCGGGCGCGCCGCCGGGCCTACTCCGACGGGTCTCTGGATGACGAACACCACCCCCGCCCCCATCGCCGACATCGCCGCCCGCCTCGCGCTCGAGCCCCGGGACTGGGAGCCGCTCGGCTGGCACAAAGCGAAGCTGGCCCACGGGCTGCTCGACCGTCTCGCCGCGCGGCCCGTCGGCAAGTACGTCGGCGTCACCGCCATCACGCCGACCCCGCTCGGCGAGGGCAAGACGGTGACCACCATCGGCCTCGCGATGGCGCTGGAGCGCCTCGGGCATCGGACGATCGCCGCGCTACGCGAGCCTTCGCTCGCGCCGGTGTTCGGCATGAAGGGCGGGGGCGCCGGCGGCGGCCGCTCGCGCCTCGAGCCGTTCACCGACATCAACCTCCACTTCACCGGCGACCTGCACGCGATCACGAGCGCGACGAACCTGCTCGCTGCGCTGATCGACAACCACGTGAAGCGCGGCAAGGCGCCGGTCCTCGAGCCGACCTCCATCACTTGGCGCCGCGTGCTCGACGTGAACGACAAGGCCCTCTCCCGCGTCGTGACGGGCCTCGGACCCCGCCTCTCGGGGCCGCTCCGGGAGACCGGGTTCGAGCTGACCGCCGCGAGCGAGCTCATGGCGATCGTCGCGCTCGCGACCGGCCTCGAGGACCTCCGGGCTCGCGTGGGGCGCATGATCATCGGATATACTCCGGGCGGGGAGCCGGTCTCCTGCGAGGAGCTACGCGCGACCGGCCCGCTCCTCGCGCTCCTCGTCGAGGCGCTCCGCCCGAACCTCGCGCAGACCTCGGAGCGCACGCCGGCGCTCGTGCACGGCGGCCCGTTCGCCAACATCGCGCACGGCAACTCCAGCGTGCTCGCGGATCTCATCGGGCTCCGCCTGGCGGAGTACGTCGTCACCGAGAGCGGCTTCGGCGCCGACTGTGGGGCCGAGAAGCTGTTCGACATCAAGTGCCGTTCGAGCGGGCTCCGCCCCGCCGTCGAGGTGGTGGTCTGCACCGTCCGGGCGCTCAAGCTCCACAGCGGGCGCTTCAAGGTCGTCCCGGGTAAGCCGCTGCCCGCCGAGATGTTGGCCGAGGACCTCGACGCGCTCCGCGCGGGCGCCTGCAACCTCGAGGGGCACCTGGCGGCGCTCGCGAGGTTCGGGGTCCCCGCCGTCGTCGCGATCAACCGCTTCCCCACCGACCACGACGCCGAGGTCGACGCGCTGCGACAGCTCGCGCTCGAGGCCGGGGCCGTCGGGGCGGAGGTGAGCGACGTGTTCGCGCGCGGGGGAGAGGGCGCGGAGGCGCTCGCCCGCGTGGTCGTCTCCGCGGCGGCGACGCCGAGCGCCTTCCGCTTCCTCTACCCGCTGGAGCTCCCGCTCGCCGAGAAGCTGGAGACGGTGGCTCGCGAGATCTACGGCGCGGAGGGCGTCGACCTCGATCCTGCCGCCGAGCGGCAGCTCGCGCGCTTCGAGGCGCTCGGCTACGGCGCGTTGCCCGTCTCGATCGCCAAGACGCAGTACTCGTTCTCGGCGGATCCGGCGCGGCTCGGCCGGCCCCGGGGATTCCGCTTCCCCATCCGGGAGGCGCGGCTCTCCGCTGGCGCCGGCTTCGTCTACGCGCTGTCGGGCGAGATCACCACGATGCCGGGCTTGCCCGCGGAGCCAGGCGCCCACCGCATCGACGTCGACTCGGACGGCCGCGTCGTCGGCCTCACCTGAGCGCCCGAGCCGGCGTCGCCGCGCCGCCCGCGCCCCGCGTGCGGCGCCGCCCGGGCGATGCGCCCGCCGGGCCCGGCGTCCTCGGCCGCGCGTATGACGCGTGGCAGCAACGGACCCGGCCCCAAACCGTCACGCGGTGGCGCCGCCTGCACTTGCAGCTTCGCCGCGGAGGCCTACCTTCCGCGCCCATGCAGACCGAGGGAGCGAAGCTGAACGGGGTGCGGAGTGTCGGCGTGAGGACGGACGGCGCCGACACCACGCCCAAGGTGGTCGAGCCGGTGCCCATCGCGCCGCCACCGGGCGAGCAGCGGGCGCGTCGCGGGGCCCGCTTCGCGCGGGAGGGCGAGCCGCGCACGCGCTACTCGCTCCCCGCGGAGCTGCGATCGTCGTCCCCCGTGGGTTACCGCACGCGGCTGCCGATGACGCTCGAAGAGGCGAAGCGGGCGCTCTCGCTCCTCTCGCTCCCCCGGCCCTCGGAGTTCGACGCCGCGGGGCCCGTCCGCGAGCGGGAGCTGTTCGAGGAGTGTTCGCTCGGTGTGCTCACGGCACGCCAGAGCACGAACTTCCGCGGGCACCGGGAGACGGTCGTCGGTCCGCGTGACTCCGAGCGGGTGACCCGGCTCCTCCGCGAGCTCGCGGGGCTGGACGCGCCGGTGCTCGAGCGCTCCGCGTACACGCACCTCGTCGCCACGCGGCCGTACCGGACACCGTTCACGGCGCTGCTGACCTTCGTGGGGCACTCCCAGCTCGGCAGCATCGTCGGGGTGCCGCTCCGCGCGCTCCGCAAGCGGCTGCTGCACGAGGTCGACATGCCGACGATCGGGTACCTGACCGAGCTCCACGTCGGGATCCTCGCGGACGCGATGGAGCGGGCAGCGCTGATCGCCTCGGGCGGGCGCCGCCGGGCCAACGTCCTCATGGGCCCGTTCACGCGGGCGATGCGGGCCGCCAACCGCGAGAAGCTCCGTGAGCTCGAGGCCATGGCGGGGATCGGCGCCGCCGAGCGCGCGGAGGGCTGGCGCCTGGCGCTGGTCGCCCAGGTCGGCGAAGCGATCGCGGCCGAGCGGGCCCCGATCGATCCCGAGCTGCGCGAGAAGCTCGGGGCGAACCTCATGGCCTTCCGCTCAGAGCGCATCCAACCCGGCGTGAACGCCGAGGAGAAGGCGCCCGCCGCGTACCAGCGGCGTCAGTCGATGGATGTCCCCGAGGAGCTCGTCGTGATGGCCGGGCGCGCCGCGTACAACGCGTTCGCGCACTTCAGCGGCTGCGATCGCGAGAAGGCGAAGGCGCTCCTCCTGCTCGAGCGGATCGACGTGCTCACGCCCGGCGGCAAGGGGCGGCTGCGAGAGGTGCGTCGCCAGCTCGACGCGGTGACGGATCAGGTGATCCGGCGCATCCCGGTCTGGGCCGACCTCGGGACGGGGCGCGCGCTCACGCGAAACGCTGCACGCGGGAAGAAGGCGTTCGCCCTCGCCGGCCAGCGCATCTACGTGACCGGGCTGCCGCGGCCCGAGGTCGAGCGCGCCGGGCTCGACTGGGACCTCGCCGTGCGCGCGGTCGGCGCGGCCGCGTCGCGCGCCGCGCTGGTGGCGGAGATCATGGGGACGGTCGACCTCCCCGGGGACTGCGATCTCCTCGCAGGGACTTGCCTGATGGCCGGGCCCGTGAACCAGAACGACATCGGCAAGACGTTCTTCGGCGAGCCCGACCTCCTCGAGAAGCCGTTCCCGGGCCGTGGCGCCACCTCGCTCCTCGTCTGGACGCTCAAGGCGAAGACGGTGGCCGATCCGATCGGGAACGAGGAGCAGCTCCTCAACGCGAAGCAGAAGGGCGCGCTCGTCGATCTTCGCCCGGGTCCCCACGAGGTCGTCTCGCTGCGCCGCGCGGGGCTCGAGCCGCTGCGCTCGCGGGGAGGCCGCACGAACGAGGAGCGAGCGTTCGCCGAGGCGGGGAATTTCGTCACCGATCCGGAGGGGCGCGCCATCCCCGGTAACGCTGGCGCGCCCTGGCCCCGCGAGCTCGCGGAGTCGGTCGTCTGGGAGTGACGGACGCCCCGGCGCCCGGCGCCGGTCACTCCACGGTGACGAGCTCGACCACGAACACCACCGTGGCGCCCGGCGCCACGCCGTAGGCGTGACCGAGGTCGCCGAACGCGAGCGCCGGGGCGACGCGCAGCCTGCGCTGCCCCCCTTCCCGCATCCCGACCACTCCGCGCTCGATCCCGGGGATGACGCGGCCCGCCCCGATCCGGAAGGTCACGGTCTCTCCGGCGGCGTAGCTGGAGTCGACCTCACCGCCGTCCTCGCCGACCGCGACGTACGCGATCGCGACCGTGTCGCCGCGCCGCGCGACCCGACCCTGCCCGATCCGCTCGTCGAGGATCTCGAGCCCGGGCGCGAGCACCACCCTCTCGGCGGGCCCCGGCGGGCGCCGCCCCTCGGCGACCGCCGGAGCGCTCCCGCTCGCCGGCGGCGCTGCGATCTCCACCACGACCGGGGCGCTCCCCGCGTCGACCGCGGCGCCGCACCCGCCCGCGGCGAGCGAACTCGCGAGGGCCCACGTCGTTCGGCGGCGTCGCCCACGCGACGCCCGCCACACTAGCGGTCCTCCCCAGCCGCGCGCGCGGCCGCGCGCGGCGCCTCCCGGATGAGCTTCGCGCGGTATTCGAGGATCTGGCGTGTGCGTTCCCCCGGTACGCACCAGCGCTTCTGCCGCGGATAGTTGCGCCCCTGGTAGCTCGCCAGCCACCGCTCCGCCGCGGCCGAGCCGGCCTTCCTCCGGCAGATGCCCCGGTGCAGGAGCACCAGGCGCGCGATGGTTCGCAGGTTCGCCTCCGGCTCGAGGAGCGCCTCCTGGAGTCGCTTGCAGGCCTCGCTCGGCCGCCGCACCGGATCCTCGTCCTTCCTGCACGGCTCGAGGTAGCGCGCCCGGATCTGACCGAGGCCGAAGTCCTCGCCGCTGCGCGAGATCCGGGTCGGGTGCCAGCCGCTCTCGTGGTGGACGAGCGAGACGACGGTCAGCGGATCGAAGTCTCTCTCCCTGGCCTCCTCGCGCAGCACCTCCGCCCACCGCGTGGCGTCCTCGCGCGGGAGATCCGGCCGCGACATCAGGATGGCGGCGACGACGACGGCGACGGGGCGCAGCATCTCTCCGCTTCCCTAGCCGAGCTTTCCCCGTCGGTCGAAGCCGAGCCCGCCCGCCTCGCGCCGGCCGGGGATCCGGCGGCCTCCTCGCCACCGGCCTCGCGTTTCCTCCGCGGGCGGGGTTGAGCTACGTTCCCCGCCATGCAGACGCTCTCCTCCAGCGATCGCTTGCTCCTGCTGAAGTTCATGTGCGCCTTCGCCTGGGCGGATCTTGAGGTGCACGCCAAGGAGAAGAAGTTCGTCCACCGGCTCGTGAAGGAGCTGAGGCTCGACCCGTCGGAGAAGAAGCAGGTCGACGGCTGGCTCGCGCGCCCTCCACGCCCCGAGGAGGTCGATCCCCAGTCGGTTCCGAAGAAGCACCGACAGCTCTTCCTCGAGACGGCCCGCGCGCTGATCGTCGCGGACGGCCAGGTCGACGAGGCCGAGGCCGAGAACTTCGAGCTCCTCGAGGAGCTCCTGCTCGCGCGCTGAGCGCTCGTGGTGCGCCTCAGGGCGCCCGCACCTCGAGCACGGACTCGACGCGCACGGTGTGGCGTACGTCGCCGATCCTGACTGTGTCCTCGTAGCTCACGCGGAGCCGGCCGATCGGGAGGAGGCGATCCGAGAAGAGCCGCACCTCGCCGTCGCTCGTGAGCGGCGGCTCGCCCGGGGTCCGCTGCTCGCGCTGCAGCCGGAGCACCAGCGCAGGCGCGCGCTCCACGACCTCGTACCAGGTCACCTGCGTGACGCGTCGCCCGTCCTCCTCGAGCGCCCGCGTCGCCGTCCAGCGAGCGCCCGCGCCGAAGGGCGCCTCGGGCACCGGATCGACCAACGACGTGACCGCCAGCGCGAGCGCCGCGCCGCCCTCCGCCGCCTCGACGATCTCGAGCGCCAGCGCGCCCGTCGGGTACGCGCGGCCGGTCGCCCGCGCGACCAGCGCCGCCTCAGCGGTGACGGTGATCTCGACGGGCCAGGCGCCGTCGGCGCGCGGGCGGCCGACCACCGGCGTGACGCGCGCGCGCACGGCGCGTTCGGCCACGTCGGCGCCGACGACGGACGTGGTCACCGCCAGCTCGAGCGGCGGCTGGGGGCCAGGCGCGATCGCCAGGCGGAACGTCGACCGCGGGTCAGCCCCCGGGTCGGCCAGGCTCACCTCGGCGTCCGACGGCGCGGCCTCGGCTGCGGCGGACCGCACGGGCGGTGCCTGCGCGGGGACGGCCGGACCAGGTGGCGCGGTCTCGCCTGGCCCGCACGCGACCAGCAGCGCGAGCGCCCCGCCGGCTGCGGTCGCCCCGCGGACGCGGGCGACGCGGCTCAGCGTGGCTTGAACTCCGGCGGCGCGGAGGACCCATCCCCGAAGAAGAACTTCTCGCACTCCGTCATCCAGATGTTCTGGCCGCTCTCGCTCGTCAGGTCGAGCCGGTACTCGTTGATGAGCATCTTCGAGTGCTCGAGCCAGCGCTTCCAGCCGTCCCGCGAGACGTGCTCGAACACGCGCTCACCGAGCGGGCCCTTGAACGGCGGCTTCTCGAGCCCTTCGGCCTCGAGCCCGAGCTTCACGCAGTGGACGGTGCGACTCATCGTGGGCGCTTTCTGGCGCACGGTCCGGGGAGCGTCAACGGCGAGGGGGCGCGCAGCCCCCGTCGGACGCCCGCGCCGCGCTGTACCATGCGGCTCTGGCGAGCGGCGTCGCGGCACCGCCGTCCCCCCCCCGGCGCCGCGCCGGGCCGCCCGGCGCGCGGGCGCTACCGCACCTCGGGCGGCGCCACGCACACCCCGACCTCAAGCAGCACGTAGAGCAGCGCGCGCTCCTGCGGGAGGAGCTGGGTCACCGGCGTCAGCGAAGCCTCGGTGTGGTACGTGCTGAAGAGCACGCGCCCGCAGCCGCGCTCGAAGCTCACGGTCGTCGGCTTCGACCCGGCGCCGGCGGTCGCCGCGCTCACCCAGACCTTGGGGGTGATCGTCGCCGGGTTCCCGTCTACGTCGACCGTGTTCACGGGGTGGACGGCGTCGATGATCGTCCACGAGTCCCGCACCTCGAACGGGACGAGGCCCTGCGCGCCCATCCACGCCTCGAGCCCCGGATCCCCCGAGGTCGCGGCGCCCGACCATGCGCCGCCCAGGCAGGCGGACCCGATCGTGGAGGTCTGCCCCTGCCAGGTCACGTATTCGGGCCAGAGCTGCCGAACGAATTCGTAGGAGTAGTCGGTCACATAGAGCTTGCCGCCCCGCGCGACCCAGTCGCGGAGGTTCGCCTGCACCTCCGGGCGCAGCGACGTGGTGTCGTCGCAGCGAGGCTCGTCGTAGCTGCCGGAGCACGGCACGAAGACGATGTGATATCTGCCGAGGACGGACGGATCCGTGAGGAAGGGCTCGCGCGGGAGCTGCCCCAGGCCGCTGCCGCGCACGTCGAACGACGCGTTGGTGACCGTCGGGGCGGGGAACCCGGCCTGCACGGTCCCCATCCCCAGCTTGGCGAGCGTCACCTCGATCTCGTCCCACTGGCCGTCGAGCACCGCCATGCGCGGGATGTCGTCGCCGTTGGCCTTGTCCGTCCTTCCGGGCAGGCGGGTGAACTCGGCCGGGACGTTCTGATCGCCGTCCACGACCTCGATCGGGCGGACGCGGCGGAACTGCCCCTTCTGGACCACGAGCTGCAGCGAGCCCACGTACGGCGTCCCGAGGTCGAACGTGCCGTCGGCGCTGGTGAATGCGTACGCCGTCCCCTCCTCCAGGGCCACACAACGATCGCAGAACACCTGCTCCGGGATCGGCGCGGGCGGGCTGCTCGCCAGGTAGACCAGCGCGCCGGAGATCGGGATGGTGCCCTCCGGAGCGACCACGCGGCCGCGCAGGTGCGCGCGGGCCGGGAGGCTCGAGCCGCCGTCACCGAGCCCGCCGCCACCGGATCCGCCGACGCCGAACGTCCCGCCGCTCGCCGCGCCTCCCCCCGAGCCGCCGCCCGGTTGCCCGCCTCCGCCGCCTCCCGCTCCGGCGGTCGAAGAGTCGTTCGCCGAGCAGGCGGACGCCAGGCACACGGACGCGAGGAGCGGGACCAAGCAGCGGGGCACGATCATCGTCCCCCAGCCTGGCACGGCCGTTCACGGTGGTCACGGGGGTTTCGCGCCCCGCCCCCGCCGCCAAACCGTGCCCCGCGCGAGGTGCCGCGCCGCCGCGGCTCGCACTATCCTAGCCGTGATGCCCCCTCAGCCGGCCAGCTCCGCCTCCCGCGAACGCGTCTTCACCAGCGACGGGGAGACCCCAGCGCTCGCGCCGGGCGAGCTCGCCGCGCTCCGCGCCGCGGTGAACTCTTGGCGGGGCGGCACGCTGGCGCGCAGCCTCGAGAAGCTCCCCGAGCGCAGAGAGCGCTTCACGACGTGGAGCGGCCTGGAGGTGCCGGACGTGGCGACGCCCGCTGACGTTCGCGCCGACCCGCTCCGGGATCTCGGGCTTCCCGGCGAGTACCCGTTCACCCGCGGGGTCCAGCCGACGATGTACCGGAGCCGCCTGTGGACGATGCGGATGTTCGCCGGCTTCGGCACCCCGGAACAGACGAACCGCCGCTTCCACTACCTCCTCGAGCACGGGCAGACGGGCCTCTCGACCGCCTTCGATTTCCCCACGCTCATGGGGTACGACAGCGACTCGCCTCGGTCGCTCGGCGAGGTGGGGATGTGCGGCGTGGCCGTGGACACCCTGCGCGACATGGAGGCGCTGTTCGACGGCATCCCGCTCGATCGCGTCACCACCAGCATGACGATCAACGGGCCGGCCATCGTCCTGCTGGCCTTCTACGTGGCGCTGGCGGACACGCGCGGCATCCCGCGCGATCGGATCGGCGGCACGATCCAGAACGACTGCCTGAAGGAGTTCATCGCCCAGCACGCCTGGCTGGTCCCGCCCCGGCCCGCCATGCGGCTGGTGACGGACATGATCGAGTACTGCACGCGCGAGGTGCCGCGGTGGAACACGGTCTCGATCAGCGGTTATCACATCCGCGAGGCCGGGGCGACGGCGGCACAGGAGCTCGCGTTCACCCTCGCCGACGGCATGGCGTACGTGGAGAGCTGCCTCGAGCGCGGGATGAAGGTCGACGAGTTCGCGCCTCGGCTGAGCTTCTTCTTCGACGTGCACAACGACTTCTTCGAGGAGATCGCGAAGTTCCGGGCGGCGCGCCGCATCTGGGCGCGCACGATGAAGGAGCGCTTCGGAGCCGCCCGGGCCGAGAGCATGAAGCTCCGCACCCACGCGCAGACGGCCGGCGTGTCACTCACCGCGCAGCAGCCGTACAACAACGTCGCGCGCGTGGCGCTGCAGGCGCTCGCCGCGGTGCTCGGGGGGACGCAGTCGCTCCACACCAATTCGCTCGACGAGACGTACGCCCTGCCGACGGAGGAGGCCGTCACCATCGCGCTCCGGACCCAGCAGATCGTCGCCGAGGAGAGCGGGGTCGCCAACACCCTCGATCCGCTCGGGGGGAGCTACTACGTCGAGTGGCTGACCGAGCGCCTCGAGCGCGAGGCGCTCGACTACATCCGCCGCATCGACGAGCAGGGCGGCATGGTCGCGGCCATCGAGAAGGGCTACCCGCAGCGGGAGATCGCCAAGAGCGCCTACGACTTCGAGCGCGAGCTCAACCGCGGCGAGCGCGTGATGGTCGGCGTGAACGCCTACCAGCAGCAGGAGGAGTCCAACCGGATCCCGACGCTGCGCATCGACGAGGCCGTCCAGCGCCAGCAGGTGGAGAACCTCGCCCGGGTGAAGGCCGGCCGCAGCGCGACCGCCGTGGCGGCGGCCCTCGGCGCGGTGCGGCGAGCCGCCGCGGACGGCACCAACCTGATGCCGCCCATCGTGGAGGCCGCCCGCGCCTACTGCACCGAGCAGGAGCTCTGCGACGTGCTGCGCGACGTGCTCGGCACGTACACCGATCCCGCGGAGTTCTGAGCTGGGCGCCGCGCGTCGGGCGGGCTCGCGCGGCGGGGCGGGCTCACGGGGGCGCCGCGCGCGCGCGCGCGATCGCGCTCGCCAGCGCCTGGTGGAGCGCGCCCCGCACCGGCGCCGGGATCGAGTGCCCGACGCCAGGGAACGTCGCGAGGCTCGCCGGGTGACCGGCGGCCCTCAGGCGCGCCACCGTCTCGCGCGCCGGGCCGATCGGCACCCGGTCGTCGGCCTCCCCGTGGAGAGCCGTGACGCGCGGGAGCGCCCCCGCGTCCGGCGACGCCGCCGTCGCCGGGCGGAGCGCGGGGGGCAGGCTCCCCCCGATCGGGATCGCCTCGCCGATCGAGGCCGGGTGATGGGCGGCGAGCGCGAAGCTCAACATCCCGCCCTGGCTGAAGCCGGTCACGATGGGCGCCCCCGCGGTCGGGAAGCGCTCCCGCGCCTCACCGATCGCGCGGGCGACGAGCCCGGCCGCCTCGGCGAGCGCGCGGGCGCGCTCCGGCGAGTCGCCATCCCCCGGCCGGTAATCCCACCACGAGTAGCCCCTCCCCCACGCGAGGGGCGCCCGGAACAGGACGAAGCGCGCGGGGCCCGGTACGCCGCCGAAGAGGCCGCGGAAGCCGGCCGGGGAGTCGCCCAGGCCGTGCAGGCCCACCACCAGCGGCAGGCGCTCGCCGGGGCCTCCCCCCGCGACCCAGCTCTCGAAGGAGAGCCCTCCGAGGGTATCCTTCGACGCCGCGGGGGGCGGCGCGGCGCTGACGCTCGGCGACGGGGCCGGCGCGGTCGCCGCGGCGCGTGCGGCCGGCTCCGGCGCGCCGCCCTGGCAGGCGAGGAGCAGGGCGCCGCCGAGCGCCCCCCAGCGGCCGCGCGGCGCGCGGGCCGCCGGCCGACGCGCGCGCGAGCGGCTCAGCACCCGTCGACCACGACCGGGCCGCTCTCCGGCGACGTCGTCCCGCCGCTCAGCGTGTCGGCGACCGCGCCGCCGATGGTGACCGGCCCCGCGCAAAGCGCGTCACGCTCCGCCGCGCCGAGCAGCGCGGGCTGGTCGAGCGTGAGCGGGACCGAGCGCCGCTCGCCCTTCCCGAGCACGATGGGCTGCGCGACCTCCGCGAGCCCGATCGGCGAGACCAGGGCCTCCGGGGGCGAGCCCGTCGAGCGGATCTCGAACGCCTCCAGGGTCACCTCGGTGGGGCGCGGCGCCTCCGGGCCGAGCTCGAGGACGAGCGTGAAGCCGCCGTCGAGGCGGCTGCCGAGCGCCGCGGTGGTGAGCGAGAGGCTCGCTCCAGAGAGGCTCGCGGTCAGCGCGACGGCGCTGCGGTCACCGCAACCCGCGAGCGCGACGAGGGCGACGATCGCGAGGGAGCCTCGCAGCGCCCCGCGGACCCGGCCTCGGAGCGTTGGGTGGGGCGCAGGTCGACGAGAGGGCATGAGGTCAGGATAGCGCGGGCGCGGTCGTTCGCCGGCGTGGCGTGAGCTGGTACCCTCTCGAGCGTGCGCGCCACGACCGCTCTCGCGCTCGCCGTCGGCGCCTGCGCGGCCGCTCCTGGCGCCGCGCCCCGCCCCGCCGGCCCGGCCCGAGGCGCGGCGCCGCCCGCCGCGGCGTCGCCGAAGCCGGCGAGCCGGGCGGCACCCTCGGCGGGGCCCGGGTGGGCTCCGCGGCCGGCGCCCGAGGCCGATCGCGGGGCCCCGGCGCCGGTGCCGCGGGTCCTGTCCCCGAGCGATCCGATCGGCACCGCGCATGCGCTGGTGATCGAGGACGCCGATCCGGACGGGCGCTGGGTGGCGCTGTGTCAGGCGCGCGCGGACGACGACCGCGACGGGCGGATCGACGTGAGGATCGTCGAGCGCGGCGCGACGGCCGGTGATCGGTTGCGGCTCTACCTCGTGCAGGGAGCTGGGGAGGGCGCGCCGATCGACGCGCTGCTCGCGCGCGATCCTGCCGGCCGGCACCTCGTGGTGTCGCGCGGCGGGAGGGCCACGCTCGTCGACGCGACGACGCGAGCCGAGCGCGAGCTCGAGGGCGCCGACCTGCGCCAGGTCGACGGCGGCCCACGCCGTCACCGCGCGTTCGATTTCGACGCCGCAGGTGAGCGGCTGGCGTGGCTGCGCCGGCGTGGCTCCAAGACGGAGGTCGTCGTCAGCGTGATCGGATCCGGCGACGAGCGCGTCCTCGACGCGGGCGCCGGCGAGATCCTCGGCGTGCGCCTCGATCCGCTCGCGCGCTGGGTCGTGGTGGACGCCGTCGCGTCGGACGGGGACGGGAACGGTCGCCTCGACTGGCCGTGGCCGACGAAGCCTGCCCCCGCGCCGCGGTGCGCGTTGCCCGTCCCCGCGCACCGCGATCGCGCGGCCCCGAAGGATCGGGTCGTGCGCCGCGCGGCGCGGCTCGACGAGGCGGCGTTGCGCGACGTTCCCGGGCTGCTCGCGCCCGTCGGGGAGGCGCTGCTCGTACGCGACGCGGACGGTGCGCTCGTCCTCGATCGCGCGGGCGCCCGGGCGGAGCTTGCCCCGGCGGCGTGCGGTGGCCGCGTCGTCCACGTCGACGCGGAGCGGGGGCGGGTGGTCGTGGCGTGCGCGGGCGCAAGCGGTCGCCCGACGCTCCACCTCGGCGGCGCCGGGTCGCTCCGCGAGCTCGCGCTGCCGCGCGCCGACGGCGAGGCCCCGGCGGCGCTCACCCTCGCGGTGGGCGAGACGGACGCCTTCCCCGGGCCGCCGTCGCGGCTCCTCGCGCTCCACGCGGGGCGCGACACCGCGCTGCTGGATCTCTCCGACGAGACGCTCCACGCGCTGCCGCCGCGCGCCGTCGTGATCGCGACCCACGGCGAGCGCGCGCTCGTCGCTGGGGCGACGTCGCTCACGGTCGTGCGCGTCGGCGCCGAGGACGCGCTCGCGGTGGGCGCCGCGGCGCCGTCACCCGATGTCGTGGTCGGCGTGGGGGTCGGTGTCGTCTCTCCGTGGGTCGTGGATCTCGCGCGCGGTGAGGTCCTCGGGACGATCGACAGGCGGCCGCTCGCGGTCAGCCGCGATGGGCGCGCGCTCGTCGCGGAGGGGGCGGACGCCGACGCCGGGCGACTCGCGTCCGGCCCGGCGCGCTGGGTGCCCGCCGTCGCGCGATGAGCTCCCTGGCGCCTCGCCCGCAGGGGCGAGGCGCGGGCCTCAGTCGATCCGTGGCGGGTGGACGCCCTTGCGGCGCGCCTCCTCGCAGCCGCGCTCGGCGCCGGTCGAGCCGTCCTCCGTCTTGATGATCTTGAACTCGACGCGGCGGTTCTTCTCCCACGCCTTCTCGCCCCGGCCCGGATCGATTGGGCAGTACTCCCCATATCCCTGCGAGACCAGGCGCGCCCGCTCCACGCCGCGGGCGACCAGCGCGTCCATCACGGCGGCGGCGCGTTCGCGCGTGAGCCTCAGGTTGGTGGCGTCGTTGCCGCGCTCGTCGGCGTGCCCCGCGACCTCGAGCAGGAGGAACTCCGGGTGTCCCTTGAGCGCCGCCGCGACGGCGTCGAGGATCGGATCGCTCGCGCGCAGGATCTCCGCGCTCCCCGTGGCGAACTGCACCTTCTCGAGGATCACGATGTCGCTGCCCTCGATCACGACCTTCCCCTTGTCCGGGCAGCCGTCCTCGTCGTCCAGCCCGTTGAACGTCTCGGGCTCGTTGGGGCACTTGTCCCGCGAGTCCGGGAGGCCGTCCTGGTCGTTGTCCGGATCGGGGCAGCCGTCCTTGTCCTCGAAGCCGTCCTTGTCCTCGGGGTCGTCCGGGCAGTCGTCGTCCTTGTCGAGGATGCCGTCCCGGTCGTTATCCGGCTCCGGGCAGCCGTCCTTGTCCTCGAAGCCGTCGCGGTCCTCCGGGACGTCCGGGCAGCGATCGCGAGAGTCGAGGATGCCGTCACCGTCCCGGTCGCCGTCCGAGCCCTCGGGGCAGCCGTCGTCGTCCTGATCGCCGTCGCGGTCCTCGGGGACGTTCCGGCAAGCGTCGTCCTCGTCGAGGATGCCGTCGTTGTCGTTGTCGGGATCGGGGCAGCCGTCGGCGTCGCGGAACTCGTCGAAGTCCTCGGCCTCGTCCGGGCAGCCGTCGACGTCGTCCTTGTAGCCGTCGCCGTCGCGGTCCCCGATCGACGGCTCGAACACGAACCCGAGGAGCATGCGGAGGTCCGCCGCCTGGAAGCCCTTCGACGTGGCTCCGTGCCGGCTGCCACCCCCGAGCATGAGGTAGCTGTTGCGCTCGACGAACAGCTTGAGGCCACCGACGACCTCCTGCGAGAAGCGCTGGTCCGCTGCGGCGTCCGCGAGGAGGTACGTCCCGTACGTCTCCACGACGAGATCGAGCGACTCGAGCGCACGCAGCGAGAGTCCGGCGCCGAACGTGCCGAGGTTCCCGTACTCGAGCGGTCCCTCGGCGAGCTGGTCGCGGCCGAGCGCGTCCTGATCGAAGCGAGGGTTCTTCCCCGTGTGCCCTCGGTAGCCGACGTCCGCGCCGAGCTTGAGCCACTTCGTCCGCCCGGCTCGCAGCTCCGTGACGAGTCGCGGCCAGTACCAGACGCCGGGCTCCGCGCCCAAGCCGCGAGCAGCCGACTCGTTCGAGAACCCGACCTGCCCGATCAGCGCGACGCCGAAGCCGTCGTCGACGCGGGTGAGCCGCCACTTTCCGTGGAGCGCCGCGCCGCCAAACGTCTGCACGTCGAGTTTGTCGGTGTCGTAGAGCCCGCCGTTCGGCCCGAGCTGAAACGCCTCGTCCGCGGCCATCAAGAGGATGGGCACCGTCACCCCGACGATGACCACGTGCGCGATGCCGTAATTGAACTGGAACGTACCCTGGAAGGAGTGCTGCACCAGCGCGTCGACGCCTCGCCCCGGCTCGACCTCGGGGTCGACGCCGGGGTCGCGCTCCTGGTTGGTCCTCAGGATCCCGCCCCCGTAGTCCATGACCATCCCGAAGCTCACGTCGCCGTCCCCGAGGACGTCGCTTCCGTTGACGCTGAAGAAGCCCTTGGAGTCGACCGCCGGGCGGAACAGGTGCGTGTCCATGCCGTCGCCGTTCGAGGCGGCCACCCTGGACTCCTCGACCTCCTGGGCCCCGGCCGACGCCGGGATCAGCGCCAGGACCGCCGTCGCCACTGCCCCCCAGCGCGCGCACACGCGCGCGCCCTTCCCCAAGGTCTCGGTCGCGGTCATCCTGATGGTCCGGCACGCTACCGGAGTCCATGAGACCAGGCAAGCCAGCGAGATCGGCCTCGGGCCCGCGCGCGCGCGTCCCGTTCGTCTGCGCCGCGCTCGCCTTCGCGTGCGCCTCGCTGGTGAGCGCCCCCGCCGCGGGCGCCGACACCTCGGCGGCGCGACGGAATGTCTTCCTCGCTGTCGCCGGTGCGCTCGCCCTGGTGACGGGCGCCGTGGGGCTCTACCTCGCGCTCTCGGGACGGAGCCGGCCGCCGCCGCCGGCCGAGCCCGCGAGCGCGCCACCCGATCCCGTGCCGGTCGCGCGCTGGTGCCCCACGTGTCGGCGGGAGGGCGAGCGCGGAGCGCATCACTGCGTGCACGACGGCAACCGGCTCGTGCCCCACGACGCCTTTGATCCGGAAGCCCCCGCGGGTGGGGTCTGTCCCGCGTGCGGGAGGGGCTTCGATCCAGGCGTGGCGATGTGCGACGAGCACGACGAGGAGCTGGTGCCGCTGGTCGGTGCCCCGGTAGGCGAGGCGTCGGGCCCCGGGATCTGTCCTCGGTGTGGTCAGCGCGCGTCCGAGGGGCGGTTCTGCCCGCTCGACGGCGCCGCGCTGGAGCCCATCAACTGAGCGCTGGCCGGGTGCGCCGGCTCGGGGCGCGCGCCGGCTCGGAGAAAGCGCCGAGGACTGCTACATTCCGGCCTCGATGAAGGTCAACTGCCCGGCGTGCAGCGCCAAGTACACCATCGCCGACGAGAAGGTCCTCGGGCGCCGCGTGAAGGTGCGGTGCAAGACGTGCGGCCAGCCGATCACGGTCGATGGAACCCAGCTCGAGGATCCGAGCGGGGGCCTCGACGCAGGGGACGAGGACGAGGCCACCCGGATCGCGAGCGTGCCGAGCTTCGGCGCGCAGGCTGCTCCGGACGAGGCCGGCGACGTGTGGAGCGTCAACGTCACCGAGACCGATCAGCGGAGCATGACGACGGCGGCGCTCGCCGACGCGTACGCCAGCGGCGAGATCGGGGCCGATGCCTTCGTGTGGCGGGAGGGGATGGCCGACTGGCTGCCGATCGATAGGGTCCCAGAGCTCGCGCCGCCCGCGGCCGCTCCCGCGGCGCCGCCCCGCGCGCCGGTAGGGCGTGGGCCGGCCGCCCGGGTCAGCCCGAGCCGTGCGAGCGGTCAGGACCTCTTCGGCGCACCCGCCCCGGCGGCGCCCGCGCCGGCGGCCACGAGCCGGCCCGGCGCGAGCGCCTACGACGACAAGCCTGCCGGCGCGCGCAACGAGAACTCGGTGCTGTTCTCGCTCGATGCGCTGAAGGCGGGGATCCCGTCGAAGTCCGAGACGGGAGCGGTGAAGCGCCCGGAGAAGTCCTCGCCGTCGGCGGGGCTGGACGATCTGATGAACCTGGGCGGCGGTGGCGCAAACCCGCTCTTCACGCTCGCGTCGAACCAGGCGCTCCTCTCGGCACCGGCGCCGCCCGAGCCGCCGCCGCCCCCTCCGCCGTCGCTGGCGGCGGCGAGCGGCGGCCTGGCGCCGGCGGCGCCCGCCCGAGCGAAGGTCCCCTGGGTGGCGATAGCTGCCGGGGGAGGGGTGCTCGCCGTGGTCGCGATCGTCGCGGTCGTGGTCCTCGGCGGCAAGAAGAGCGAGCCCGTCGCGCAGGCCCCCGCGGCCGAGCCAGCCCGCACCGAGGCGACCGCGGCCCAGCCCGCGCCCGCCAAGACCGAGGATCCGAAGCCCGAGCCGGCCAAGGCCGAGGAGCCGAGGGCGGAGGAGCCCGCGGCCGGCTCCGCGGCCCCGGCCGGAGCGGAGTCCGCGGGCGGCGAGAAGCGCGAGCCCACCGAGGAGGAGAAGAAACGCTTCGCCGACGCCAAGAAGGCGGAGGAGGAGAAGAAGAAGGCCGAGGAGGAGAAGAAGCCCGAGACCCCGGCGCCCACGGGCGGCGGAGCCCCGTTCAACAAGGGAGCGGCGGTGGCCGCGCTCTCGTCGGCGGCGTCGGCGGCGTCGGCCTGCAAGCGCCCCGGCGGCCCGACGGGCACGGGGCGAGCGACGGTGACGTTCGCCCCGAGCGGGCGCGCGACCAACGCGACCGTCTCCGGCGGCGCGTTCGGCGGGACGTCGGTGGGTGGGTGCATCGCGAGCGTGTTCCGTCGCGCGAAGGTGCCGCCGTTCGACGGCGATCCGGTCACCGTAGGCAAGAGCTTCACCATCTCGGAGTAGCGCGGAGCGCGAGCGAAGGGCCCGCGCGCGTGCTAGCTCGGGGCCACTCGCGCCCGTAGCTCAGCCGGATAGAGCGGTGGATTTCTAATCCACTGGTCGCAGGTTCGAACCCTGCCGGGCGCGCCCACCGGGCCGCTCACGCTGGCGGCCTCGCGAGCGGCTCTGGGGCGAGCAGCAGCTCCACCAGGCGGCTCCCGAGCTTCGCCGCGCCGAAGCCGTCGATGGCGCGGTGATCGACCACGAGCGTGACGGGGAGCACCTTGCGTACGACGATCTGCCCGCGCTCGACGACCGGGGCCTCAGCCGCCGGCGCCAGCGCGAACACGCTGGCGACGTGCCCCATCCGGTTGGGCATCGTCAGCGAGACGGAGCGGAAGCGCGCGCCCTCCGGGAGGGAGAACACCGCGCCGACGTTCGTGATCCCGGTGCTCACGCTGCTCCACGGACCGAGCAGCGAGTAGGCCGCGGGGTGGCGGAGCGCCCGGCTCGCGAGCGCCGCGGTCGCCTCGATCGCCAGCGGCGCGTGGCGCGCGACCCGCCGCAGCAGCCCCGTGCCGCTGAAGCCCGCCGAGCCCGCGCGCTCCTCCCCCGCCCGCGCGCGTGTGGCCTCGGCGATCGCGGAGAGCGAGAGCCGGTCCACGTCCCGGAGGATGGTGAGGCCCGTCTGATCGTCCGCGCTGCCGACCCCGCCGAGCTGGACCGGCACCGCGATGTCGACCCGATCGAGCTGATAGAACTCACGCCCGACGATCTTGACGTTGAGCGCCGGCAGCTCGTGCAGGCACCGCGCGACGGCCGCCGTCACCAGGTGCTGCACGCCGGCGCGGACTCCGTGCTCGCGGGCGTGGGCGTCGAGGAACCCGAGTGCGGGCTCGAGGTTCACGTCCGCCGTGAAGCTCATGTACGGGTCGCACGAGGGCTCCCCGAAGAACGAGAGCATCATCCGTCGTTGGCCCGAGACCTGGAGGCGCCGCATGGCGACGAGCCTAGCGCAGCGCGGCGTGTACGCTCGGTCAGCCCGGGGGCGCGAAGCCCGAGTCCCACTCCGTCCGCTCGTGCGGTGGCGCCTGCGGCGCGAAGAGCCGGAGCTCGGGCCCGAGCTGCTCGAAGAACGTGAGCTCGTAGCAGCGGAGGAACATGAACATGGGGAGCAGGATCACCGTGCCGACGTACGGGATCGCCGTGAGGCAGCACGTGCAGAGCGTGAGCGAGAAGACCGTGACCAGCGAGGCGGCCCCGAGCCCGAGCTTCACCAGGTAGTACACGAGGACGGCGCCCAGCTGTTCGCGCAGGCGGCCGCGCACGCGCGCCCACCCGCCACGTACGTCCTCGCGATACAGGTACATCGTCGGGACGACGAAATCGTCGATCACGACGCCCGCGACCTGGAGCGGGAGCACGAGCAGCCCGCCGCCGAGGAAGATCACGATCGCGGTGCGCGCGCCCGTGCCAAACGTCCCCGCGTGCACGTCCGCGTACCCGACCCAGCCGGCGAGTCCAGTCACCACGAGCAGGACCGCAGTCGCGAGGGCGCTGAGCGCGAACCGCCAGCGGAACAGACTGGAGGCCTCGGGGGCCCAGCGGCTCCAGGCCTCGGCGATCTGTACGTCGCCGAGGTGGATCCCCTCCACGAACATCAGCTTCGCGCGGCTGCTCACCCAGAGGAGCGCGGCCGCGAAGCTGAAGCCCAGCGCGAGCATCCCGGCGATCATCGCCACGGCGGTCTCAGGGTTCGCCTGCACCCAGGCCATCGCGCGCTCGACGACCTGTTCGTCTCCCGGTGACCACCCTTTGCGGGGGAGCTGGAAGCTGGACCTCCCGAACTGCTCGCCGAGCGCGGCCAGCCAGGCCACGAACCCCAGGCTCGCCCACCGCCGGAGCTCGAACGGGAAGAGCAGCGCGCGCGTGTGCGCCCACGCCCGCCCGAGGGGCGCGGTCGCGCTCACGGCCGGGCGCAGCTCGTCCCAATCGGGCGCCGGAACCCCAGGATCCACCATCGCCGCACCACTCTACCAGGCGCTCCTCGAGTCCGCTCGACTCCCGGCCGGGCCCGCGCCTAGACTGGGCCCATGAGGAACGCGGTGCTCGGTCTGGTCGTGTCGGTGGGCTGCGGGGTCTTCTTCGCGTGTGGCGGCGGTGCGCCGCCCGCCGAGCCGGGGAGGCAGGCCGCGCTGAGCGAGCCCGCGAAGCGCCCGGTGGATCCGGAGCCGGAGCCCTCGGCCGAGCCGGCCGCGAGCGCCGAGCCGCCGCCCGCCGCCTCGGCGTCGGCCGCGCCGCCCGCGGTCGAGCCGCCGCCGCCGGAGGGGCCGAAGTTCACCGAGGGGATGACGGTCGACCAGGCCATCAACGCCGTGCCCCAGGGCGGCACCCGCATCAACCTCGACGCGGAGACGCTCGGCAAGCCGCTGCAGAACCCTGAGATCTACGCCCCCTGCAAGGTGCGAGACACCGACAAGTTCAAGGTGCGCGTCGCGGTGTACGACGGCCGCGCCGTCGGCGTGGACGTGATCACGAAGAACAAGAAGCTCGCCGAGTGCGTGGCGCGAGAGATCCGCAAGGTGACCTGGGCCGACAAGGTGCCCAGCCTGAACACCGTCGAATTCCAGTTCTGACGACGCGCCCCCGCGGCCGGCGCGGCGCCCGGGCCGCGCCCGGGCCCGATCAGAGCCCCTGGTCGATGGGGTCGAACGCGCGCCCGCTCGCCGACTGCACCTGCGCGCTCGTGCGGCCGAACCGCCGCTCCTTGGCGCCGTAGCGTTCGACACACTCGACCAGCGTCGCCGGGCGGAAATCCGGCCACATGAGGTCGAGGAAGCAGAGCTCGGCGTACGCCGCCTCGAACAGCAGGAAGTCGCTCACGCGGGTCTCGCCGCCCGTCCGGATCAGGAGATCCACGTCGGGGAGGCGCGACGTCGACATCTCGCGGTGGAAGAAGTCCACGTCGATCTCCTCGGGGAGCACTAGCCCGGCGCGGGCGCGCACCGCGAGAGCGCGCGCGGCCTCGACGATGTCTTGCCGGCCGCCGTACGAGAGCGCGAGCGAAAGCGTCATCTGCTGGCCGTCGGCGGTGTACGCCATCAGATCCTCCACGGCCTGCCGAGTGGCCGTGGGGAGCTCCTCGAGCTGCCCGATGACGACCGTCCGGATCCCTTGCGCGCGGAGCTCCGCCCGCTCCCTCCGGGCGAAGTCCACCAGCAGCCGCATCAGCGCCTCGACCTCCGCGCGCGGGCGCTGCCAGTTCGCGTTGCTGAACGCGTAGAGCGTGAGGTACTCGATGCCGATCCGCGCCGCGGTCTCCACCGCGTCGCGCACCGCGCGCGCGCCCTCGGCGTGGCCCTCCGTTCGGTCGAGGCCTCGGGCCTGCGCCCAGCGGCCGTTGCCGTCCATGATGATCGCGACGTGTCGCGGTGTGCGCTTCTTTTCCAAGCTCGTGCTCCTGGTTCCGGGGGTGGTGCCCCGGTAGGGAAGGTGCCCGAGCCAAGCGCAGCCCGCGGGGGCGGTGTGTGGAGCTTTGGTGGAGATCGCGTCGGCGGTCGCAACCTCGCGTAATGATGCAGTAATTTCTGCTACTCCTCGGGCTCGGCGGGCGCCAGGAGCGGGGCCGGCGGCAGGACGAGCCGGAACTCGACGGCGGGCGGCCCTGCGGCCGCCAGCTCGGCCGCGCCCCCGTGGGCCTCGGCGATCGCTCGGACGATGGCGAGCCCGAGCCCGGTGCCGCCGCGCTCGGCGCGGGTGGTGACGAAGCGGCGGAAGACCCGCTTGCGCACGTTCGGTTCGACCGCGCCGCGGCTCGTGACGACGACCGTCACGCCGCGCGGCGCGCGGGCCACGCGCACGGCGATCGCGCCTCCCGCCGCTCCGTGCGCCAGGGCGTTGTCGACGAGGTTCGTGATCGCTCGCCCGAGCCAGCTCGCGTCGCCGCGGACGCGCACGTCGCCCTCCGTGGTGAGCCGGAGCCTCCCTGGCGGCACGTCGAGCGCGGCGATCGCGTCCCGCGCGACGCGCCCGAGATCGATCGGCGCGAAGGACTCGATGCCGCGCGCCTCGATCCGCGCCAGGCCCAGCAGATCTGCCAGCAGC
The DNA here is from genome assembly GCA_020846005.1 of Polyangiaceae bacterium. GTDB lineage: Bacteria > Myxococcota_A > Polyangia > Polyangiales > Polyangiaceae > JADLEQ01. Next base: position 14,209 of record JADLEQ010000047.1, on the reverse strand, counting down.
CGCTCGATCCGCTCTGTCGACTCGCGGATGCGCGTGACGAACCTCCGCGCAGCCTCCGGGTCGTCGAGCGCGCCCTCCTCGAGCAGCTCTGCGCTGGCCCGCACGGCGGCGACCGGGTTCTTGAGCTCGTGCGACAGATCCGCGGCGAACGTCTCCACGAACGGTCGCCCCTCGAGATCGCGTCGCATCGAGTCGATGGAACGCGAGAGGCGCATCACCTCGCGGCCGAACACCGCAGGTGGCGCCGCCGTCCGCTCCCCCGACGAGACGCGCTCGGCGAACGCCGAGAGTCGCTCGATGGGCTCCGAGATGGCGCGCCCGATCCACATCGCGGCGAGCGCCGCCGCCGCGCCGAGCACCAAGCTGATGACGAGCACGGTGGGGGCGAAATCCGCCAACATCTGCTGCATGACGACGGTCGGCTTCACCACGCGGACCGCGCCGACCACGTCGCCGCGCTTGCGCACGGGGGCGTCGACGTGGACGGTACCGGGGCGCCCCGCGGCGCTCGGCTCGCCCGCGGGGAAGAGCACCCCACCCCGCGCGTCGAGCAGCTCGATCCGGAGCGACGCGCCCCGCGCGCGCTCCGCCTCGAGCCGCGCGGCCAGGTCCTCCAGGCGGACGGTGTCACGCGCCACCTCACCCTCGAGCACGCCCGCGATGCTGGCGGCCTCGTCGCGGGCGGCCTGATCGGCGAGCCGCACCGCCCGGGCCTCGATCCGATCAATCACCATCAGCCCGAGGCCGAACGCGAAGGCCCCGACGATGAACGCGAGCGCGAGGAAGACCTGCATCCGGATCGAAATCCCGCGGCGCGTCGCCCGGAGCAGGCGCGCCACGACGAACGCGACGAACAGGATGAGCCCAATCGCCGCGGCCGCGACCAGGGTCAGTCGGAGCGTGCTCGCGGGATCGGTCACGGCTCGCGCTCGCCCGGGGGGGCCGCCGCGCCCGGCTCGGCCGCGCGATACCCGACGCCACGCACGGTCTCGACCAGGCTCGCGTCCCCGCCGGCGTCGCCGATCTTCCGGCGCAGCGCCTTCACGTGCGAGTCGATGGTGCGATCGCCGATCGCGAAGCCGTCGCCCCACACGCGGTCGATGAGCTGCGAGCGGGTGTAGACCCGTCCCGGCGTCTCGAGCAGCGCCGCCAGCAGCTCGAACTCGACCTTCGTGAGCTCGAGCGGCTGACCGGCGACGCGCGCGCGCCGCGTCGCTTCGTCGACGGTCAGCGCATGGTGTGACGCGGGGACGACCGCCGGCGGCAGGCTCCCGGCGCGCCGCAGCACGGCGCGCACGCGCGCGACGACCTCGCGTGGCGAGAACGGCTTGGTCACGTAGTCGTCCGCGCCCGTCTCGAGCGCGGCCACTCGGTCCGCCTCGCCGTCGCGGCTCGACAGCACGATGACGGGCTGGCGCGCGCCGGCTCGCCGCCAGCGGCCGATCAGATCGAAGCCGCTGCCGTCCGGCAGCATGAGGTCGAGGATCACGAGCTCGGCGCCGGGCAGCGCGAGCGTCGCCTCGGCGCAGCTCGCCGCGAGATCCACCGCGAAGCCATCGCGGCGGAGCGCGTACGCGACCGACTCCGCGATCGCCGCTTCGTCCTCCACGATCAAGACGCGCTGCATCAAGCCGATCCCCGCGAGCGCCGCACGCAAGCACACCGTCCGTTTGCCGACACGACGGAAGCGTAGCACCGGGGTCCCGGCTTCCGGCCGCGCGTCCCGCGCGGCGCCGATTGCGCAGGCTCCGCGCCTCTGCCACGGTCCACCTCGCGCCCGCGATCGGGCGGCACGCTCATCGGTGGAGGCTCGAAGCACGATGTCGGTCTTGACGAAGACGAGGACGAGGCGCGCGGTGGCGCGGACGATGGCGCTCGCGGCGAGCGCGCCGCTCTGGCTCGTGGCGCTCGGCCACTGCTCGGCCGACGGCGGGGGCGCCGCGGCTGGCGGGGGCGCCGCGGCGACGGGGAGCGGCGCCACGGGCGGCGGCGGGCAGGCGGGCGCGGCGGGCGCCGCCGCCGGGAGCCAGGGTGGGGGTATCGGGCTCGATGTGCAGGCGGGGAAGGACTACACCGCCGAGGAGTACTTCGTCGACGACCCGCCCCCGCTCTCCTGCGACGGCGGCGCCCAGCCTCCGGCGCCCGGCGGCACGCCGGAGTGCCCCGCGGACAAGAACCTCGCGGGGTGCCCGTGCCCGACGCTCGGCGTAACGGCCCCTTGCTGGCCCGGGTATCGCCGGAACCGCAACCGCGGAGACTGCGCCGACGGCGTCACCACCTGCTCCGCGGACGGCGAGCGACTCGCCTGGGGGGCCTGCCAGGGCTTCACCGGGGTCGACCCGAACACCTACGAGCCGCTCGGCTCGACGGGCGGCGCGGCGTGCCAGTGCTTCAGCGGAGGGTATTGGCAGATCAGCAACCTCAGCCCGTGCTTCTTCACGTCCGGCGCCAACGTCGTCGCGGGCGCGGTCTCCACCATCCCGCCGGGGAGCTGCCCGGCCGCCGGCAGCGTCGACTTCAACACCGGGCTCAAGCCGAGCCAGCCGTGGAGCGCGAACACCGTGACCGCCGACTGCACCGGGTTCTTCGAGCTCTGCTTCACGCTGAAGGCGCTCTCGTCGCCGGGGGCGACGCCGAGCGCCGGGGACTGCACGATGCAGCGCGTGTGCACCTCCGCCTACTACGGCACGGCGAACGTCGCGCAGCCGTTCCCCGACCTGCAGAGCTGGATCACGAGCCCCGCGCAGACGCAGTGTGCGCAGCGGTTCGTCGACAACGGCGGCTACGCGGAGATGAGCGTGGACGGCACCAGCGACGAGTGCGACCGCGTGCAGAAGGTGTTCCAGACGGTGAACTACTGCCCGCTCGAGTGCGCGGACCCAGCCAACGCGCAGCTCCCCGAGTGCGTCAACTGCACCAACGGCGGCGGCGGTCCGTTCTAGCGGGGGGCGTCGCGGCGGCGCGCGGAGTCAGTACGCGGCGACGAGCGCCGTGGCGAGTCGGAGCAAACGCTCGGCGCCCGCGGGCTCCGGCCGGATCCCCGCCACGTGGAGCACCATCCCGCCGGGGCGCACCTCCACGTGCCCGACGAACCGCGCGCGGCGGAGCACGTCGCGCGCGGGTCGGGGGAACGCGGCGGCCGCCTCCGCGCTCGACGCGGCCATCGTGACCAGGTGCGGGTCCCACTCCGGGTCGCCGAGCTGCACGCGCGGCATCGGCGGGCTTTCCAGGTACGAGACGCGCGTGTTGAAGTGGTCCCCGCCCCGGGCGGCGGCGTGGCGGACGAGCTTCGGGTGGGAGACCCAGGCGACCAGCGTGCGATCCAGCGGCTCGACGTCCGGGTCCGCGTACCAGGGCTCCGCTAGCGTCACGCTGCCCGGCGGCAGCGGCGCGGACACCGCGCTGAAGTACGCGCCCGCGCTCACCAGCGCCTCGTACGGCTCCCACCGCCGGAACCACCCCTGATCGGGCCACGGCTCGAAGACATACCGCTGCTGGCGGGCCCACCCCGCGAGCGCGTCCGCACCGTCGCGCGGGGTGGGGGCGTGGGGCTTCGTCACCATCCGGAGGCTCAGCTTACGTCGGCCGGTCGCGGGAGGCACGGGCGCCGCGGGTCGTCGCGCCCCCCGCGCGTGCTACCCTGACCTCACCTTGGCCGACGATCCCGACGACACCCGGCCAGAGTCGGCGCCGCTCGACGCGCTCTACGTCCACGGGCCGACCCCGGACGGCGCGGGCAAGGTGGTGCTCCGCGCCCGCGAGGACCGCCTCGAGATCGGCGCCATGCGGCCGGTCCGGGACGGCCAGCCGCTCCACGGCGAGGTCGTCCGGCTGCGCCCTCGGGCCGACACCGAGCGCTGGTTCGATGTCGAGGTCGTGCACGCGCCTCCCGCGTTGCCCGCGCCCGCGGCGGCCGGAGCGGCGCCGCCCGCGGCGTCCGGCGCGCGCCGCAAGGGCCCGGCCCGCGTCAGCTCGGACGGGTATCGGGCCGGGTGGGACGCCATCTTCGGCAGGCCGGACCGCTCGTCCAACTGACGGGGCGACCCCCGCCCAGGGCGGGCCGTCGCGTTCTGCGGGTTACGGATCGCGCGTGATTGGCTACGCTCGACGCCGATGGCCACGCCTGGCGACGCGGAGCGGTTCGATCTGGTGATCCTCGGCTGCGGGCCGGCGGGCGAGAAGGCCGCAGCGCAAGCCGCGTTCTTCGGCAAGCGCGTCGCCGTCGTAGAGCGAGAGCCCGAGCCCGGGGGCGCGGGGGTCCACACCGGCACGCTCCCGAGCAAGACGCTGCGGGAGACGGCCATCTACCTGTCGGGCCATCGGTCGCGCAGCCTCTACGGCGTCGCGATCTCGCTCGAGCCGGACGCCACGGTGCCCCGCCTCATGGCGCGCAAGAAGGCGATCGCGCGGGCCGAGTCCGGGCGGATCCGCGCCAACCTGGATCGCCACGGCGTGAGCTACTTCCGTGGCGCCGGCCGCTTCACCGACGCGCACACCGTCGAGGTGGTCGGCGCCGAGGGCAGCCGCCTCCTCCACGGGGACTTCATCCTCCTCGCCACCGGCTCGCGGCCGCGGCGCCCCCCGGAGATCGATTTCGACGACGAACTCATCCACGACAGCGACGAGATCCTCACCATCACGCAGCTCCCACGCTCGCTCACCATCCTCGGGGCGGGCGTCATCGGCTGCGAGTACGCGTGCATGTTTGCGGCGCTGGGCGTGGAGGTAGTGCTGGCCGACACCCGCCCGGACATCCTCCCCTTCCTCGACAAGGGCATCGTCGCGCGGTTGACGCGCGCCATGGAGGCGCTCGGCGTGCGCTTCGAGCTCGGCGTGAGCTGGGGCAAGATCGCGCGCACCGGGGATCGGATCACCACCGAGCTGAAGGGCCGCGAGCCCCTCGTCACCGAGCAGCTCCTGTTCGCCGCCGGGCGCACGGGGAACGCCGACACGCTCCAGCTCGAGCGCGTGGGGCTCGAGATGGACAAGCGCGGCTACGTCCCCGTCGACGCCGCCTATCGCACGAAGGTCCCCCACATCCTGGCCGCGGGGGACGCCATCGGCTTCCCCGCGCTCGCCTCGGTGTCCATGGAGCAGGGGCGGGTCGCCGTGTGTCACGCCTTCGGGTTCGAGTACAAGAAGGCGGTGGCGGAGCTGATGCCGTACGGCGTCTACACGATCCCCGAGGTGAGCGCCGTCGGCGAGACGGAGGAGACGTGCCGTGAGCGCGGGATCGACTACGTCGTCGGCGAGGCGCTCTATCGGGACAACGCGCGCGGGCAGATCACCGGGGATCTCGAGGGGGTGACCAAGCTCGTCGTGCGCGCCTCCGATCGGCTGGTGCTCGGTGTCCACGTGATCGGGGAGCGCGCGAGCGAGCTCGTGCACATCGGCCAGGCGGTGATCCAGCTCGGGGGCAAGGTCGACGTCTTCATCGACATGGTGTTCAACCACCCGACGCTGAGCGAGTCCTACAAGTACGCCGCGTACCAGTGCCTGGGGGCGCTCGCGGCGCGCGGGCGGAGCTGAGCGGCGAGCGCCGCCGGACGTGCTATCAGGCGGCCGCGTGATCGTCGCCGAAGAGCTCACCAAGGACTACGGCACCGTCGTGGCCGTGCGCTCCCTCTCCTTCCAGGTGGGGCGCGGGGAGGTCGTGGGCTTCCTCGGACCGAACGGCGCGGGCAAGAGCACCACGCTCCGCATGCTCGCGGGCTTCCTCGGGCCGACGAGCGGGCGCGCGCGCATCAACGGCTTCGACGTGCTCGACGACTCGATCCGCGCGCGGCGTTCGCTCGGCTACATGCCCGAGAGCTCGCCGCTCTATGGGGAGCTTCGCGTCCGAGAGTACCTGGAGTTCCGCGCCGCGCTGAAGCAAGTCCCCGGGCGTGAGCGCCGCCGCGCGGTCGACCGCGCGCTATCGCTCGCGGCCGTCGCCGACATGGCGGAGGTGCTCGTCCGTCACCTGTCGAAGGGCTACCGCCAGCGCGTGGGCCTGGCCGACGCGCTCGTCGCGAGCCCCCCGCTCCTCATCCTCGACGAGCCCACCGCCGGCCTCGACCCAAACCAGATCCGCGAGGTGCGCAAGCTCGTCCGCGCGCTCGCCGAGGAGCACACGCTGCTGCTGTCGACGCACATCCTCCCCGAGGTCGAGAGCGTGTGCTCGCGCGCGCTGGTCATCCACCGCGGCCGCTTGGTAGCGCAGGGGACTCTCGACGAGCTCCGCGCGCAGCGCCGGGCGCGCTCCGTCCAGCTGGTGGTGCGGGCCGCGGCCGGGCGCGCGAAGAGCCTGCTCGAGCGCGTGGAGGGCGCGGCGGCCGTGCGCGAGCGCGCGCTCGAGGGCGGTGAGCTCGTGCGCCTCGTCGTCGACGCCGTCTCCGGGGTGGACGCTGGCGAGCTCGCCGAGCGGGCCCTGCTCGCCCTCCACGAGGCGTCCGTGCCCGTGCGGGAGGCGCGCCCCGTGACGGCGACCCTCGAGGACGTGTTCGCCGAGCTGACCGGCGCCGAGCGCGAGGCCGCGGCTTGACGGGCTTCGCGGCCGTCTACCGGCGGGAGGTCCTCTCGCTGTGGGTGACCCCGCTCGCGTGGGTGCTGCTCACGGTGTTCCTGCTCATCCAGGGGATGTCGTTCTTCACGATCGTCCTCCACCTCTCGAACGCCGCTCAGCTCGCCGTCGACGCCGGGCCCATCCAGTCGTGGTTCGGTCAGTCGATCTTCCTGGTGCTCGCGCTGCTGGTCCTCTGCCCCGGCGTGACGATGCGGGTGCTGGCCGAGGAGCGGAAGAGCGGGACGATCGAGGCCCTGCTCACCGCGCCGGTCACCCCGGCGGCGGTCGTCCTCGGCAAGTACCTCGCCACCCTCACGACCTACGTGGCGATGTGGGCGCCGACGCTCCTCTACGTGGTCATCTTGCGCAACACCGGGCAGGTCGACTGGCCCGTCGTCGGGGCGAGCTACCTCGGCGTACTAGGGACGGGGGCCGGGTATCTCGCCGTGGGCGTCCTCGCCAGCTCCATGACGGAGAGCCAGCTCGTCGCGCTGGTGATGACGGCGCTCGTCCTGCTCGGTCTGCTCATCCTCGGCATCGGGGAGTATGTCTTCGAGCCGGACTCCATCCTGCGTGAGGTGTGCGCCACCGTCTCGGTCCTCTCCAAGATGGAGGAGATGTCGCGCGGGGTCGTCGACCTGCGCCGGCTGGTCTTCGACTCCACGCTCGTCGCGCTGCCGCTGTTCATGGCGGTGCGCGTCGTGGAGTCGTGGAGGTGGGGCTAGGTGGCGAAGAAGTCCAAGGCCCGCAAGGTCGCCGGGCCCACCGGCGGCGCACCCGGAGTCGAGCCTGCGGCGCCGCGCGAGCCCGCGCGCGCGCAGGGGGATCGCGCCTCCGAGCCGCCCGCGTCGAGCGTCGCAGCCCAAGCCGCGGCCGCGAAGCCTCACGCCGGGGCGCGGGCGCTCCGCGTCGTGGCGGCCGTCGGCGTGCTCTCGGCCGCGGTGCTCGCCGTCGGCGTGAACGTGCTGGTCAGCCGGTTCTACACCCGCTGGGACTGGACCTCGACCGGCCTCTACACGCTGTCGCCGGCCACCGTGGAGACCCTCGAGTCGCTGACCGAGCCGATCGACGTCGTCGTGTTCCTGAGCGCCAGCGATCCGCTCTCGGCCAGCGTGCGGCACATGCTCTCGGCCTACGGCGCCAAGACGGTCCACCTCCGCCAGCGGTGGGTGGATCCCGATCGGAGCTCGGCGGAGTTCCTCGCCCTCCAGCAGAAGTACGGCCTCCTCGCCGGCAAGACGGAGGATGGCCGGATCGTGACCGACGCCAGCATCGTGCTCGCGCGAGGCGAGCGCCGCTGGTTCGTGTCCACCTCGGACATGGTCGCCGTGGACGAGGAAGACAACCGGTCGCGCCCCAAGCTCGAGCAGGCGCTCACCGAGGGCCTGCGCAGCGTGCTCGAGAAGGAGAGCGCTCGCATCTGCTTCACCGCCGGCCACCAGGAGGCGAGCATCGACGACGGCAGCGCGCAGGGCGCGGCCGAGCTCCGCTACCGGCTCGAGAAGAACAACTACGAGGTCGCCGCCGCGGACCTCGCCGGGAGCGAGCCCGAGCCGCTGAAGGGCTGCCACGTCGTCATCGTCGCCGGGCCGCAGCAGGAGGTGCCGCAGCGCGTCGCCACGCTGATCGGCGATTACCTGAACGGGGGCGGCAACCTGCTCCTCCTGCTGAACCCGGGCCTCTCCGAGGACGAGCGCATCCGCCCGACCGGCCTCGAGTCCGTCGCGCGTGCGGCCGGGATCGAGCTCGGGGTCGACTTCGTCGTCGAGAAGAGCGCGCCGCTCCGGCTGCCGAGCGGCCTCGGGGAGACCTTCTTCGCCACGCCCAAGAGCCACGCCATCACCCGCGGCATGCTGGCGCGGGACGGCTCCGCGTCGCTCCGCGTGCTGGTGTCGGCCACCCAGAGCCTGCGTGGCGCGCCAGGGTCCGCGGCGGAGAGCCTGCTCGTGACGAGCGCCGAGGCCTTCAGCGTGAAGGACGTGCGCCCGTTCGTCGAGGCGGGCTCCGCGCCCGAGCGAGGGCCGAACGATCCGGCGGGGCCGTTCTCGGTCGCGATGGCCGCCGAGCTGCCGAAGCGGCCGGGCTCGACCGCCGCGCACGGGCCGCGGTGCGTGGTCGTCGGCACCGCGAACCCGCTCTTCAGCCGCAATTGGCGCGAGCCTTCGCTGGCTGCGGCTCAGGTGTTCATCGAGAGCGCGCTGTCCTGGCTCGCGGCGCGCCCGGCCATCGTGAGCGTACCGGAGAAGCCCCAGCAGCAGCTCGGCCTCGCCCTCACGGAGGAGTCGATCACGGACGTGCGCAACTACGTGCTCGTCTACATGCCCCTCGCCGCCGCGCTCCTCGGCACGTTCGTCGTGCTCCGCCGTCGCCGCGCGGAGAAGCGCGCGCGCGCCGGGGCGGGCTCCGGAGCCGGAGAGTCATGAGCGGGCGCCTGGCCCGCCACTGGCCGACGCTCGCGCTCGCCGCGCTCGCCGTGGGCGTGACCGTGGCCGTCGTCGCGACCCGCGGCGCCGTCACCACCTCGGAGCTCGAGGCCCGCGACACCAACGTGCTCGGCTCGTTCCGCGAGGACGACCTCACCCGGATCGAGATCGAGTGGGTAGGCAAGCCGCGCGTGATCCTCGAACGTGGCCGCCCGGACGACGCCGGCGACGCGCCGTGGTGGCTCCGTGAGCCGGTGCGCGAGGAGGCGGATCCCGTCGGGATGCGCGAGTGGCTGGACGTGTTCGAGTTCCTCCGCGCGGTCCGGCGCATCAAGCCAGAGGAGGTGGATCGCGCCGCCTTCGGGCTGGACTCGCCGCGCGCGCGGTTCGAGCTCCAGATGGGCAAGGTCCGCTACCGCCTCGCGCTCGGCAAGGAGGCCGTCGCGCCGCCGGGCGCGGCCTACCTCGAGGTGAGCGGCGACGGCGCGCCGCGCCCGGGGATCGTGATCGTGCCGCGCGACGCGGTGACCGAGCTCGAGCCGAAGCTCGACGACCTGCGCGAGCGGCGCCTGGTGCCCTACCTCTCCACGGAGCTCGCCCGCCTCGAGAAGAAGGGCGCGGGTGGCGACTGGCAGCTCGAGCGCGCCGAGGCTGGCGCGTGGCGGATCTCGGGCGGGAGCGTCGTGGACCGCGACGCGCTCGACCGCGTGCTGCTCTCGCTCGCGCGGACGACGGCCGATCCGATGATCGAGCTCGCGGCGGCGACCGAGGCGCTCCGCGTCGCGCGGGAGGCGGGTCAGAAGGTGGTCGAGGTGCGGCAGGTGCCCCGCGATCCGGCGCGCGTGGCCGCGCGGGTCGAGGTGGGTGGCAAGTGCCCGGCCGGCAAGCCCGGCGCGGTCGCGATCCGGCACGAGCCGGAGCCGCTCGCCGGCTGTGTCCCCGAGAGCGTGCTCGCCGGTTACGCGCTCGGCGCCGAGGAGCTCCGGGACCGGACGCCGTTCACGCTGCGGCGCGACGAGATCGAAAAGCTCGTCATCACGCGGGGCGAGGCGCGGCTCGATCTCGCGAGGCGCGAGTCGGGCTTCGTGCTGAACGCGCCCAAGCAGGGCGAGGTCGAGCTCGAGCCGGGCAACCAGCGGCTCGCCGCGCTGGTCGACGCTCAGGGCGTCCCGGTCGAGGCGCCGGACCTCGAGAAGCTCGGCCTCGAGCCTCCCCGGGGTCGCGTCAGCGTCACCTCGGTCGGCGACGCCATCGCGGCCGTGAAGGAGGAGCACGTCCAGGTGGGCAAGCCGCTGGCGGACGGCCGCACCCACGTTCGCCGCGAGTCGGACGGCGTCGTGCTCGAGCTGTCGCGCGAGGCCGCGCGGGCGTTCGCGCCGGACGCCACGCTGATCCGCGGCCGCCGGCTGCTCGACTTCCGAGCGAGCGAGCTGCGCCGCTTCGAGGTCACGGCTCCTGGCGGGCGGCAGGCGCTGGCGCGCACGCCCGGCGGCGCCTGGGTGCTCGAGCTGCCGAGCGGCGCGCAGCCGGACGGCAGCGCGGCGACCGAGATCGCCGAGCTGGTGTCGCGGCTCGAGTGCGAGCGCTGGGTGTCCGACGACGACGACGGCAGCCACGGCCTGGCCGCGCCGCGGCTCCGCGTCGAGATCTCGTGGGAGGCGGGCGACGCCGGCGTGAAGTCCGCCGCGCTCTCGGTCGGCGGTCCCGTCGCCGGCGGGGCGTTCGCTTCGTTGAGCGGCGAGCCCGGCGTGATGGCGCTCCCGCAGCGATCGATCGACACGCTCGAGTTGGTGCTCGCCGACCGTGCCGCGCTCGTGCTCCCCGCCGCAGAGGTGGTCCGCCTCGAGCTCGAGACGAAGGAGCGCAAGCGGGTCCTGGTGGCGAAGGGGGAGACGTTCGTCGACGAGAGCGCGGAGCCGCTCTCCCCCGAGGCCGTACGGCGCATCGTGGAGGTGCTGAGCGCGTTCACCGCCGAGGCCGCGGTCCACTGGGGGCCGGCCCGCCCGGACGAGGGGCTCGCGGAGCCGCTGCTGCGTGTCCGGGTCGAGCGGCGGCCGGGCGCGGGCGTGCGCAGCGCGCCGATCGCCTGGCGGCTCGGCGCCGGAGACTCGTGGCGTGGCATCACCGTGCACTACGCAAGGGCCGAGGGGGTCGACGCGACGTACGCGGTCGCGCGCGGCAAGGTGCGCGAGCTGATGGCGGCGCTCCAGGCGAAGGGCTGGTGAGCCGGCGCGGTCTTGCGGCCGGGGGCCGCGCTGCTAGGAGGGAGCGGCTCGCGCGCGTGCGGGCCAGGAAGGTGAGCCCGTGAGCGCAGTCGTCATCGTGGGAGCGCAGTGGGGTGACGAGGGGAAGGGCAAGGTCGTCGATCTCTACACCGAGCACGCCGACATGGTCGTGCGCTACGCGGGAGGGCCGAACGCCGGGCACACGCTCGTCGTTGGCAGCGAGAAGGTCGTGGTGCGGCTGCTCCCGAGCGGCATCCTCCGCCCGGGCACGGTGAACGTGCTCGCGCAGGGGATGGTGATCGACGCCGCGGTCCTCGTCGGGGAGATCGACGCGCTCGGCGCGCGAGGGCACCAAGGGGTCGGCGAGCGCCTGCGGGTGAGCGATCGAGCACACCTGATCCTCCCGTACCACATCGTCGTCGACACCCTGCGCGAGACCAGCGCGCGCGAGGGCAAGGCGATCGGGACGACGAAGAAGGGCATCGGCCCGGCGTACGAGGACAAGGCCCGCCGAACGGGCGTGCGTGCCGGTGATCTGCGGGAGCCGGCGCGGCTGGCGGCCCGGATCGAGGCGGCGCTCGAGGCGTGGGCCCCGACCCTCCGCGCGCTCGGCGGCGAGGTGCCGGACGCGCGCGCGATCCTCGCCGAGATCGCGCCCCTCGCCGCGCGCCTCGTGCCGCTGCTCTGCGACGCGAGCGCGCTGGTCGACGCCGCCGTGCGCGGCGGCCAGCGCGTGCTCTTCGAGGGCGCGCAGGGCACGCTGCTCGATCTCGACCACGGCACGTACCCCTTCGTGACCTCGAGCAGCGCTGTGGCGGGCGGGGCGGCGATCGGCGCCGGCATTGGCCCCAACCGGATCGACAGCGTGATCGGGATCACCAAGGCGTACGCCACGCGCGTGGGCGCCGGCCCCTTCCCGACGGAGCTCACCGACGCCGACGGCCAGCACCTGCGTGACGCCGGCGCCGAGTTCGGCAGCGTGACGGGCCGCCCCCGGCGCACCGGGTGGCTCGATCTCCCCGCGCTCCGCTACGCCGCGCGCGTGAACGGTATCGACGGCCTGGCGCTCACCAAGCTCGACGTGTTGACCGGCCTCCGCACCCTCCGGGTGTGCGTCGCCTACGACACCCCGAGCGGGCGGACGCGAGAGCTCCCGCCGGAGCTCTTTGACGATCCGACGAGTGTCCGCCCCGTGTACGAGGAGCACGAGGGCTGGCAGGAGGAGCTCTCCGGCGTCAAGACCCTCGACGACCTCCCTGCCACCGCGCGGCGCTACGTGCGTCGGCTGGAGGAGCAAGCCGGCGTGCCCATCTATCTCGTGAGCGTCGGCCAGGAGCGCCGGCAGACCGTCGTGCTCCACAACCCGTTCTTCGGGCGCGCCGCCGCCCCGTGAGACGCGCGCCCCCCGCGCGGGGCGCGGACGGCGAGGACGAGCTACACTCACCGATCCGCCTTGGACGAGACGTTCCTCCCGCGCCTCTGGACTCTCCATCGGTACCGCCGCTCGGGGGTGCTGGAGGTCGAGGCCGAGGGCGTGAAGACGTTCGTCTACCTGCGCGAGGGGACGCCCGTGTTCGCGGACCAGGGCGTGGCCTCGGTCACCCTCGGGCGCGTGCTCCGGGCGCAGGGTGCGGTGACGGACGCCCAGTACCAGACGATCCTCTCCGAGATGGCGAGGCGCGGTGACTCCGCGGCGCCGCCCCGCTTCGGCGAGGTCGCGCTGGCGCTCGGGATCCTCGACGAGGCGGCGCTCACGGCCGGGCTCGCGGAGCAGGTGAGGCTCAAGGTGATGCACTGCGCGCAGTGGGCGAAGGTCGGCTGCCGCTTCCACGCGCTCCCGCACGTGCTGAGCGAGGTCCCGGAGCTGCCGTGCGCGCTCGAGCCGCTCACGCTGGAGGCGGTCCGGCGCTTCTACGACCCCGAGCGCGCGGAGCGGCTCGTCGAGCCGCTCGCGTCGCGCCGCCTCGTTCCCGGCTCGCCCCTCGACGAGCTGGAGCCGCGGTTCTCGCTCAAGCCCCGGGAGCGGACGTTCCTCGCGCTGCTCGATGGTCGCCGGCTCCGTGAGGCGATGGCCGACACCACCCTCGAGCGGATCCACGCCTTCCAGGTGGTCACCGCCCTCGGCATCGCCGGGGTGCTCCTCGAGCTGGAGGAGCCGGCACCCGAGCCCACCCCGCCCGCTCCGCGCGCGGCCGCCGCGCCGCGCCCCCCGGCGGTGCGGGCCCCGGCGGCGCGCCCCCCGAGCGCCGCGCGGCCGCCAGCGCCGTTCGGGCCGAGCGCCCCGGTCGCGGAGGTCGCGGTCACGCCCACCACGCCCAACCCGAGCCTCCCACCACCGCCGCCCGTGAGGGTATCGCGCGTGAGGGCCGAGGAGCGCTTCGCGCGAGGGAAGGACGCGCTCCGCAAGGGCCACGCGAAGCGCGCGGCGGAGGATCTCGAGGCCGCCGCGCAGCAGCACCCGGAGGCGATCGAGTTCGCCCTATGGGCCGCGTGGGCGCGCTACCTCGCGCAGGCGGAGGAGCCGGGCGCGGCGGAGCGGAGGGGCCGCCTGCGCGAGCTGGCGCTGCAGGCGGTGCGGCAGGACAAGATGCTCGCGATCGCGCACCACGTGCACGGGCAGCTCTTCCTCATCGAGGGAGACGAGGACTCCGCGCGCAAGGCGTTCCGGCTCGCGTGCAAGCTCGATCCGGCAGACAAGGAGGCGGAGCGACGGCTGCTGCTGCTCGAGCGGCGGAGATAGGGCGGCGGTAGCGGGGGCGAGTGCGTGGGCGAGGGCGCCCGGCGGGGACCGCTCGTACCCCCTTGACGGCGCGGGGGAAGGCGGGTTTCCATCCTGGGCGTGGCGGTACCGGGTCGTGGCGTGAGCGTTTCGGTGATCGGGAGCGCGCGCTAGCGCGGGGGTGGCGGGCGCCCGGGGCGGCCGCGCTCTCGGTGTGCGCGCTGGTGGTGGGCGTGGCCTCTGCCGGGAGCGCGCGGGCGCACGAGCCGGCGCGGGCTCGGCTCGAGGCGGTGCGTGC
>JADLEQ010000046.1 GCA_020846005.1 Polyangiaceae bacterium | reverse complement strand
CTGGGTGCACCAGCCCTCCTCGCCTGGGTTGCAGACGTAGTCACCGCAGTAGCCACCGCAGTCCTGGGTGCACCAGCCCTCCTCGCCTGGGTTGCAGACGTAGTCGCCGCAGTAGCCACCGCAGTCCTGGGTGCACCAGCCCTCCTCGCCTGGGTTGCAGACGTAGTCGCCGCAATAGCTGCCGCAGTCCTGGGTGCACCAGCCGACCTCGTCCGGGGTGCAGTTGTAGTCGCCGCAGAAGCCGCCGCCGCAGTCCTGGGTGCACCAGCCCTGCTCCTCGGGCGCGCAGTAGGAGTCACCGCAGTAGCCGCCGCCGCAGTCCTGGGTGCACCAGCCCTGCTCGTCGGGCGCGCACACCTTGTCACCGCAGAAGCCGCCGCCGCAGTCCTCGGTGCACCAGCCCTGCTCGTCGGGCGCGCACACCTGGTCGCCGCAGAAGCCGCCGCCGCAGTCGCCGGGGCACGTCTCCCGCTCGCCCGGCTGGCAGACGCCGTCGCCGCAGCTGCTCTGGCAGTCCTCGGGGCACGTGCGCTGCTCCCCCGGGCCGCAGACGCCGTCGCCGCACCTGGCCTCGCAGTCCGCCGCGCACGACTCAGGCGTCTCGCCCGGCGAGCAGACGCCGTCGCCGCACGAGCCGCCGCAGTCGCTCGGGCAGCTCTCTGCCTCGCCGTCGCCGCACAGTCCGTCGCCGCAGTACCCGCAGTCCTCCGCGCACGACGTGGGCGACTCGCGCGCCGAGCACCAGCCATCGCCGCACTTCCCCTCGTCCCGGCAGTCGATGGGGCACGACGTGGTGTTCTCGCGGCCGGTGCATTGCCCGTCGCCGCAGCCCGAGCCGCAGTCCGAGGGGCAGAGATCGTGCGTCTCGTCCGCGCCGCACACGCCGTCGCCGCACTCGGTGCAGTCGATGGCGCAGCTGCCGACCTCCTCCGGCTGGCAGACGCCGTTCCCGCAGTCCCCGAGACCGCCCCCGGCGCCGTCCAACAGGCCGGCCCGCCCACAACCCCCGACCACCCCGAACGCGAGCGCGCCGGGCACCAAGATCCTGCGGAACCACGAGTTCTTCATGACGGCACCACCGCTGACGCTCTGCAAATGCCCTGCCACGACGAATTCGATCACGCCGCGCGCCTCCCGGCCACTTTCCCGCGGGATCCGGCCCCGGTCCCCAGGGGTGGGTGTGCCAGCGGTTGGCGGCGACTGGCACAGCCCGCCGCCCGGATCGCGCCCGCGGCGCCCGATCGCGCCGCCCGATCGCGCCGCCCTCCGTGCGGCGGGGCCTGCGCGTCTGATCAGCCCTTCGAGTAGGAGGTGTTCTCGAGGAGGATGACGTTCGTCTTGCTCCGAGACTCGCCCGCGTTGGTCACGTAGACCGCCGGCTTGTCCACGATGGGGCAGACCTTCTCGCACGCGCCGCACCCGATGCAGAGCGTCGGGTCGACGTGCGGGCGCTGGACGCGGACCGTCGTCATCGCGGCGTGCGCGCCCTCGCGGGCGTACTTGCTCTCGCGCTTCGGGACCTCGACCTCCTCCGCCCAGATCGCCTTCGGCGAGGTCGGACAGAACTCCTCACAGACGATGCACGGCGTCGCCATGCTCCACGGCAGGCAGCGCCCCTGGTCGTACATCGCCGTGCCGAGCGTGATGGGCCGCTGCCCGACGCCCATCTTCGCGCGCTCGTCGATCTTCTGGATCGCGCCCGTCGGGCAGACCTGGCCGCAGAGCACGCAGGAGTACTCGCAGTAGCCGATGCGCGGCACGAGGATCGGCGTCCAGAGCCCCTCGATCCCGGCCTCGAAGAACGCCGGGTGCAGCGCGTTGTTCGGGCAGACCTTCATGCACTCGGCGCAGCGGATGCAGCGCTCGAGGAACTCGCGCTCCTCCACGCTCCCCGGCGGGCGGATCACCTTCTCGCTGTACGCCTTGTCGGGCCAGTTCGCGAGGCGCAGCGCCGGGATCGCGACGGCGCCCGCGGCGGCGCTGGCCACGACCGTCCGGCGCGCGAGGTCGGGCTGTCGGGTCGTCGCCGCGCGGCCGGGGAGCCAGCGGAACTTGATCACGTCCTCCGGACAAGCGGCCTCGCAGTTGAGGCACACGTGACACTCGTCCTGGCGGTGCTTCACGCCGCCCTGCGGGCTGTCCGCGCCCTGACAGTGGACGAGGCACAGGTTGCAGTCCGTGCACTTGGCGTGGTCCTTCTCCATCCCGAACAGCGCGAACCGCGACAGCGTCCCGAGGAACGCGCCGAGCGGGCACAGCGCCCGGCACCAGAACCTCGGGATGAAGCGGTTCATGAACAGCACCGCGACCAGGAGGAAGACGATGAGCCACGTCTGATGGAAGTACGCCTGCCGCTGGGTCCACACCGTGGTCGCCAGGAGGTCCTGGGCGCCGTCGGTGACGCCCTGGATCGCTCGCGAGTTGGTCTCCGCTGCGATCGCCCCCCCCCGCACGCCCAGGTACTGGAGCGCCGGCACCACGCCGAGCCCGATCGCGCGCACCGCGACGCAGATCGGATCGAACAGCCCGCCGATGGCGCTCCCCGCGGCGGCGGCCCCCAGGAAGCCCCACATCGAGTAGTACTTCGCCCGCTGCCACCCGCGCGTCCGGTTCGAGTCGACGCGGCGAGTCCCCTTCAGGTACCGGCTCGGGAACAGCCACCCGACGAGGTGGTGGAGCGTCCCGAAGGGGCAGATCCACCCGCAGAAGACGCGACCGAAGACGAGCGTCAGCGCGAGCACGACCCCCGACCACGCGAGGCCGCGGTAGAGCGTGTGCGAGGAGAGCAGCGTCATCGCCGCGACGAACGGATCGGCGAGCAGGAAGGCCTCGACCGGCAGCGGGAGGCGCACGGGTTGGTCCGCGGAGGCGGCGAACGTCCCCCGAAACGCCGTCTCGACCAGAAACCAGAGGAACACGGCGAGGAAGCCGGCCTGGGACGCGCGCCGCGCCCACACCAGCCCGCGGATCACCGGCCGCGCCGGGAGGCCCGAGCCCGGGCGGCGCCTGGCCGGCTTCCGCTGTCGTGGGGCGGGCGGGGGCGGGGGCGGGGCCTCGGCGGGCGCTGCCGCCCGGCGTGTGTCGAGCGCGCGCACCGGGCCGCGATCGGCGAGCCACGGGATCGGGGAGGGGAGCGCTGGCGCGTCGCGCGGCGACGACGTGGGCGGAGGGACGCTCATGCTTCCACTCGCGCGACCTGCTCCCAGTGCATGTTGCCGATCCCGCGCTGGTGCGCGAGGGAGAGGTAGCCGACGTTCTCGGGGCGCTCGCCGATGAGCGTGGCGCCGTAGGCGTCCGCGGCGACCTGGTCGAGGCTCGCGATCACCTGGTGCACGTCCACCGCGTCATCGATGTTGCCGCCCTGCGGTCCGTTGCGGAGGAGCACGCGCGTCGCGTCGACCACCGTGAGCGTCGGGCGCATGAACGTCGCCAGGTCGGCGATGGAGACGTCGATGTTCTGGTGCAGGCGGTTGCGGCGACCGCCGAGGATGCCGTACCAGTTCTTCATCGCGGCCGTGTACCGCGAGAGGTTGTGGTGCTTCGCCACCGGCACGTTGATCACTTTGTCGGCGTTGACGAGCGGCGTGAAGATCGGCCACTGGTCGAGCACGTCCCCGCGCATCCGGATCTCGCGGAAGCGGTGCTCCGCGGGCAGCACCACGGTGGCGCCGAGCGCGTGCGTCGCCCGCCAGATGCCGGATCGCTGGAAGCAGCGGTTCGCCTCGTTGCACGAGACGTCCGTCACCACGACGACCTTCGCGCCGGCGTCGAACGCGAGGCGCACCACCTCCGCCACCACCTGCGGGTTCGTGTTGGCGGCGTGGACGGGCATCCGATCCCAGCCGATGTTCGGCTTGACCGCGACGACGTCGCCGCGGGAGACGAACCGGCGCATCCCCCCGAGCGCGTCCACCGCGCGGCGCACGAGCTCGGCCGGATCCGTGGAGCTCCGCGCGATGGCCAGCACGGGCGTGGCCGCGGCCGCGGGCACGCCGAAGTCGCGCACCTGGCGATCGCCAGCGGGGCGGGAGACGCCGAAGCCGCCCGGGTCCCAGGCGACTCGCCCGAGCGCGGCGGCGCCCCCGAGGGCGGCCCCCGAGGCGGCGACTCGCCGGAGCGCCTCGCGCCTGCTGACGGTCATCGGCCCCGAGCTTGGCTTCCCCCGGGTGACCCGGCAAATTACCAGGAGTTCCGCCCTCCCGCGGCGGCGGGCGACGTGGCGCTTGCCAACCGGGGCAGCGGCGCTAGGTTGCGCCCCCCCGAGAGGCAGCCATGAAGGACGGCATTCACCCGAACTACGACCACGTCAACGTCACCTGCGCGTGCGGGTCGTCGTTCCGGACTCGCTCGACGGCCAAGGAGATCGCCGTCGACGTGTGCGCGGCCTGCCACCCGTTCTACACGGGCAAGCAGCGGCTGATGGACACGCAAGGCCGCGTCGATCGCTTCCGGAAGAAGTACGCCGCGAAGTGAGCCTGGCCCAGCGGGCGGGGCGGCGGCGGTGCCGGCGCGCGCCCCCCTGCGCGCCACGCGCGCCGGCGCTATGAAGGCGGGGATGTCGAACCAACCGGCCGTGACCGGGCCCGACGGCGTGGCTCGCCCCTACATCGGGGGGCAGGCCCTGATCGAGGGCGTGATGATGCGCTCGCCGCACGGGTACTCGGCCGTCCTCCGTCGGACGGACGGGTCGCTGCTCATCCGCGAGCGCGCGCTGCCCGATCCGCGTCGCGGCCTCGGCGCCGTGCCGCTCCTGCGTGGGGTGCTCACCCTGGTCGAGTCGCTCCGCCTCGGCAGCGCGTGCCTCCGGTTCTCGGCCGACGTCTACGAGCGCGATCTGGAGGCCGCGGAGCGGGCCGAGGCGGCCGCGGGCACCGCGACCCCGCCCCCGGTCGAGGCGCCGGCGGGTGAGCCGCGGGGGCCCGCAGGGGGGAGCGCGAGCGCGCCGAGCACGCTGGCAGCGCTCTCGCTCCCGATCGTCGCGCTCGCCACCGCGACCGGCGAGCCGCTCCCGCCGCCGGCGGACGAGGAGCCCGGCGCGTCGCGCAAGCTCTTCACGCTGCTCACCGTGGTGTTCGCCCTCGGGCTCTTCGTCGCGCTCCCGCAGGCGTTCGCTCAGGGGACGTCGTCCGTGCTCGGGCTCGCGCTCGACGTGCGCGACGCGCGGTTCCAGCTGCTCACCGGGGTCGGCAAGCTCACGATCGTCATCGGCTACATGCTCGCCATCCGGCGCCTCCCCGAGATCCGCCGCGTGTTCCAGTACCACGGCGCCGAGCACAAGGCGATCGCCGCGTACGAGGCCGCGCTCCCGCTCACGGTGGAGAGCGCTCGCTCGAAGTCGACGCTCCACCCGCGCTGCGGCACGACCTTCCTGGTGATGGTGGCGCTCGTGTCGATCCTGGTGTTCACCGGCATCGGCCCGCTGCTCCCTCGGCTCGGCGCGGGCGCTCTGCTGGAGAACGTCACGTTCTTCCTCATGAAGCTGCCGTTCCTGCCCGTCATCGCCGCGATCACGTTCGAGATCCAGCGAGTCTTCGCCCGGTACTGCACGACCGGGCCGCTCCGGCTCGTGCTGTGGCCGGGCTTCCTCGTGCAGCGGATCACCACCATCGAGCCGGACGAGCCGCAGCTCGAGGTGGCGCTCGCCGCGCTCGGGGTCGCGCTGCGCCGCGAGCGAGCGCCGGAGGCCCCCGCGGCCCCGGCCGATCGCGGTGTCGCCTCGTACCAGGAGCTGACCGCCGCCGCCTGAGGCGCGGGCGGCGATCGGCCCGGTCGGCGGGAGGAGGCTCGGAGCGTGCTGCCGAACGCCAAGCTGGCCGAGCTCGCGCTCCGGGCGCGTGAGGTCGAGGCGCTCATGTGCGACCCCGCGGTGCTCGCGGACCGCGCGCGCCTCGAGGCGCTCTCGCGCGAGCGCGGGCACCTGCTCCCGATCGTCGAGGCGCACGGCGAGTGGGCGCGCCTCGCGCGGCAAGTCGAGGAGAACCGCGCGCTCGTCGACGACCCGGAGCTCGGGGCCATGGCGCGCGAGGAGCTCCCCGAGCTCGAGGCGCGCGTGGACGCGCTCGCGCGCGCGATCCGCGTGCTGCTGCTGCCTCGCGACCCGAACGACGAGCGGAACACGCTGCTCGAGATCCGCGCGGGCACCGGCGGCGACGAGGCGGCGCTGTTCGCTGCAGATCTCTTCCGC
The DNA here is from genome assembly GCA_020846005.1 of Polyangiaceae bacterium. Lineage (GTDB taxonomy): Bacteria > Myxococcota_A > Polyangia > Polyangiales > Polyangiaceae > JADLEQ01. The sequence goes on along the minus strand of JADLEQ010000046.1, from coordinate 34,519 downwards.
ATGTACGCGCGCTGGGCGGAGCAGCGCGGATGGCGGGTGGAGCTCCTCTCCTCGAGCGAGGGCGCGGCGGGCGGGTACAAGGAGGTCATCGCGCTCGTGAGCGGCGCGCGCGCCTACTCCAGCCTGCGCCACGAGGGCGGCGTACACCGCGTGCAGCGCGTGCCGGCGACCGAGGCCCAAGGGCGGATCCACACCTCCACGGCGAGCGTGGTCGTGCTCCCCGAGGCGGACGAGGTCGACGTTCGACTGGACGAGAAGGACCTGCGCTTCGACATCGCGGCCTCCGGAGGCCCGGGCGGGCAGGGCGTGAACACGACGAACAGCGCGGTGCAGATCACCCACCTGCCGACGGGCCTCATGGTGAAGTGCCAGGACGAGCGCAGCCAGCTCAAGAACAAGGCGAAGGCGCTGAAGATCCTGCGCAGCCGCCTGCTGGAGATCGAGCAGGCTCGTCAGCTCGGGAGTATCCAGGACGAGCGGCGGAGCATGGTGAAGACCGGCGATCGGTCCGACAAGATCCGCACCTACAACTTCCCCCAGAACCGCCTCACCGATCACCGCATCGGCCTCACGCTCTACAAGCTCGACCGCGTGATCTCAGGCGACCTCGACGAGCTGGTCGGCGCGCTGGTCGCGTGGCACGAGGCCGAGCGCCTGCGGCAGGCGGAGGGGAGCGGGGCGGGGCCGTGAGCGCTCCCCGCCGAGCGGCCCCGGGTGCGCTCGCGCCGCCCCCCGGCCTGGAGCCCGGCGCGCTCCTCTGCGCGCTCGTGCTCGTGCCCGGCGCGTACTCCCGCAATCGCTTCTACGAGTGGTTCGCCGGGGCCGAGCTGGCGCGCGTCCGGCGCAGGGCCGCGCGGGTCCGCAGCGTGCTGCGACAGCTCGGCGCCGCGGGCGCGCAGGCGGCCGTGCTCCTCGGCGAGCAGCGGCTGGCGGACGGCACGGTGCTGCTCCGCTACCGCGTCCCGGGCGCGAGCCTCACGCGGACGCTCTCGCTCGCGCCGCTCGAGAAGGCGGCGCTCCGCTACGCGCTCCACCGCTCGCGCGGCGACGCGCTCGACCCCGCCGACCGCGAGGTGGTCGAGGCCGCGCTCGCCCGGCTCGGCCTGGCGCTCGACTGACCCGGTGCGCGCCCGAGGGGGGCCGGCGCCGGCGCGCGCGCCGGGGCCGGGGCTTCGGGCGCGCGGGCCCGCCTGCTAGGAGGCGCCGATGGCAACGATCTCCAGCGTCCTCGAGCGCCGCGAGCGCGTGGTCCCGCGCGGCGTCGCGCGGCTGAACGACCTCGTCGTCGAGCGGGCCGAGGGGGCTCGCCTCCACACCGCCGACGGCCGCGCCGTGCTCGACTTCGCCACCGGGATCGCGGTGATGAGCGTCGGGCACTGCCACCCTCGCGTCGTCGAGCGCACGGCGGAGCAGCTCGCGCGGCTGCAGCACGTGTGCTTCCACGTGGCGACCTACGAGCCGTACGTCGCGCTCTGCGAGCGCCTCGCGGAGCTCGTGCCGCACGGCGACCGCACCAAGGCGATGCTGGTGTCGACGGGCGCCGAGGCGGTGGAGAACGCGATCAAGATCGCCCGCAGCGCCACCCGGCGGAGCGCCGTGATCGCGTTCTCCGAGGGGTTCCACGGGCGGACGCTGCTCGGCGCGACCCTGACCTCGAAGACCGCCACGAAGCGCCACGTCGGCCCGCTCGCGCCCGAGGTGTACCGCGTCCCGTTCCCGAACCGCTTCCTCCGCGGGGACGGCCTGGCCGAGGGCCCGTTCGTCGCGCGCGAGCTCGAGCGCCTCGAGCGGGCGTTCACCACGCTCGTCGCGCCGGACGACGTCGCCGCGATCCTCGTCGAGGTCGTGCAAGGCGAGGGCGGCTTCGTGCCGTGCCCCACGGAGTATCTGCGCGGCCTGCGGCGGCTCTGCGATCACCACGGCATCCTGCTCGTGTTCGACGAAATCCAGACGGGGTTCGGCCGCACCGGCGCGTGGGGGGCGTTCCAACACGCCGGGGTCGTGCCCGACCTGTCCACGTGGGCCAAGGCGATGGGCGGCGGGCTCCCGGTGGCCGCGGTCGTCGGCCGCGCGGAGGTGATGGACGCGCCGGAGCCGGGCATCCTCGGCGGGACGTTCGGCGGCAACCCGGTCGCGTGCGCGTCCGCGCTGGCGACCCTCGAGGTGATGCAGGCCGAGGACGTGTGCGGGCGCGCCGGGCGGCTCGGTGAGCGGATCCACGCTCGCCTGGCCGCGCTGCGAGCGCAGGTGCCTGCCGTGGCGGAGGTCCGCGGGCTCGGCGCGATGCAGGCGTTCGAGCTGTGTGAAGGGGGCGACCCGCGCCGGCCGCGGGGGGATCTCGCGGCGCAGGTGGTGCAGCGGTGCCTCGCGCGCGGCCTGCTCCTGCTGACGGCCGGGGTCGCCGGCAACGTCGTCCGGCTGCTGCCGCCCCTCCTGCTGGGCGACGACGAGCTCGACGTCGCGCTCGACACCCTCGAGGAGTCGGTGCGCGCCGCCTGCGCGTGAGCCCGCTGCCCGGCGTCAGCTCGTCGCGAGCACGTCGAGGACGCGCTCCGTCAGCGGCTGCTCCCCGGCGCCCCACGCCGGGTCGCGGTCGTGGGCGGCGGGCAGCGCGCGGGAGTCGGGCGCGTCGCGGCGACGGACGCGCACGCACGCGCGCGTCACCTCGCCGCAGCGCTCGCCGGCACCGGAGATCAGCGCCAGCCAGTCGGGGCCCACGGCGCGACGGGGCGCGGGGTGCACCACGAGCTCGCGGCCGCCCCGCAGCCGCGCGGCGAACCCGGCGACGATCGTATCGACCGGATCGTCCCACGGGTCCCGCGCGCCCGGCGCGCCCGCCGCCAGGAACGCCGCGACGGTCGTCTCCGGCGGAGGTCGCCCCGCGCCGAGCCCGAGCGTGAGCCCCCGCGCGCCGAGCGTGGCCTCCAGCTCGCCGAGCGTCCGGGCGCCCGATACGGTCGCCAGGAGGGACGCCTCGTCGATACCCTCGCCTGGGAAGGGAGGGTGCGGGGCGCGCCTCGCGCCGGGCTCGGGCGCGGGGGCCTCGAGGTTCCCGACGTTGAGCACGCGGGCGGGATCGACGATCCGGCGGAGCGCCGCGAAGAGCTCGACCCCGGAGTCGCCGAGCTCGGCCCGCAGCCGCGCGGCCTTGCTGCGCCCGACGCCATGATGATGCGAGAGCGTGCCGCCGGCCGCGACCGCAGCGTCGAGCGCGGCGGCCCAGGCGCGGTCGTAGACGCCGAGCGCTTCGTCGTCCGTGCGCCCCGCGCCGGTGAACGTGAAGTAGATGCTGCACCCGTCCGGATAGGCGTGTGAGAGGTGCGCCATGACGAGCACGTGCTCGCCGAGCGCGCGCCGCACGCCGTGGTAGAGCGCCCCCAGGCGCGACCAAGGCGCCGAGACCTCCATCGTGTCGCTGAACGCCCCCAGGCGGAAGACGGGCGCCTGGTGGTAGCTGATCGCGTAGCGGCGGGCGAGCCAGCGCCGCGCCGGATCCTCGCCGAGATCGCGCCCTTCCCCGGCGCGGCAGAGCTCGGCGGCGCGCGCGCGGTCGGCGGCGCACTCGGCCTCCGTCCCCTCGAAGAGCAGCACCAGCGTGCACCCGCCGAGCAGCCACCCCTCGCTCGCCTCGATCGCGTGGTTCAACGCCCGGGGGAGGCGCAGGGCGCGCCGCGCGATCGAGGCCTGGAGGCGCGCCCACGCCGGGCGGGACGCCCGCGGGGCGCGCGCCGGGCGCCGGCCGCCGTGCCCGCCGCCCATCATCGCGGAGTCGATGGCGTCGTAGAGCCTGGCCACCGCGGGACGCAGGCCGGCCTGGAACAGCGCGCGCATCGCCTCCCACCCGGCCTCGACGGTCGGGAACGACCACGCCGCGAAGCCGCGCGCGGGCGGCGCGGCGTGGAGCCGGAGCCCGACGCGCGTGATCACGCCGAGCGTGCCCTCGCTGCCGATCCAGAGCGGCACGAGGCTCGGCCCGCTGCGGCGGCGGCGGAGCTCGGCGAGCTCGCCCCCACCCGTCACCGTCTCCAGATCGACGACCATGTCCTCGATCTTGCCGTAGCGCCCGGAGCACTGGCCGGCGCCGCGCGCCGCGACCCACCCCCCGACCGTCGAGCACAGGATGCTCGACGGGAAGTGCCCCACGGTGAGCCCCTCGCGCGCCAGGTCCTCCTCCAGCTCGTAGCCCATGACGCCGGGACCGGCGTCGAGCGTCATCCGCTCGCGGTCCACCCGGCGGTGGCGCATGCGCTTCAGATCGACGACGAGGGTGCTCCGATCGGGCAGGATGGCGCCGCACACTCCGCTCCCCGCGCCGAAGGGCACCAGCCGCGCGCCCTCCTCGCGCGCCCACTCCAGCACGCGGCGCACCTCGGCCGTCGTGCTCGGCCACGCGACCGCGGCGGGGGCGGTCGATCCGACGCGCCCCGCCCGCACGTCGAGGTGGTGCCTCGGCCAGAGGTCGCGGGCGTACGTGAGGCGCTCGGCGACGCCCGCGCCGACGGGGAGCTCGGGCAGCGCGCGGCGGAGGCCCGAGGCGAGGTCCACGTTCCGCTTGTATCGTCCTCCGAGTCCCGCGTATACGTGGGCACCGATGCGCCTCCCGGGCCGGGTCGTCACCCACCTGCTCCTCACGGCGTGGGTCTCGTTGGCCGCTTGCGGCGGTGGGGCGGGCGCGGCGAGCCCCGAGGGAGGAAGCGCGACGCGCGGCGCCGGACCGTCCGGCGCGAGCTCGTCTGGCGCGGAGGCGGAAGCCGGCGAGCCGGACGCGCCCCCACAGCCGCGCTGCGACGACGGGACGTGCTTCCCGTGCGGTGGCGAGGCGTGCCTGGCGGGGGAGTACTGCGACGAGCGCGCCCCTGGCGGCCCCGCGTGCTCGTGGCTCCCCGAGTGCCTCCCGCGCCCGAGCTGCGCTTGCGTCCTCGGCGTGCTCGGATCCGCGTGTCGCTGCGAGCCGCGCGGCGCGGGCGTCAGCGTCGTCTGCGGCTGACGCCGGGGCGGGCGGCCCGCGCGCGAGCGGGGCGGGATCGCGGCGACGCGCTCAGGCCTTCGTCGCCAGGATGATGATGCGAGGGGAGCAGGCGCCGAGGAACGTCCCCGGCGTCGCCGGGTGGCCGCTCGCCTCCGTCACCTTGAAGCCCACCTCGTGCAGGAGCTTCCCGATCTCCTGCAGCGAGTAGAGCCGCAGGCTGTACGAGCACTCCATGCTGCGGCCGTCGTCGAGCATCAGCGATCGTTTCACGCGGACGCGGCTCGAGATGAAATCGACGCTCATGTCGTCCATGCACAGGCAGCCGTCTCCCTCGTACCAGACGGAGCTCGGCTGGTGCGCGACGGCGAAGTCGCGGTTCACGATGTCGAGCACGAAGCTGCCCCCGGAGCGGAGCGCGCGATGGATGCGCTGCGCGACCGCGGCGTTCTTCTCGTCCTCGAAGAACCCGAAGCTCGAGTTCCAGCAGTAGATGCCGTCGAAGGTCTCCTCGAACGCCATCTCCCGCATGTCCCCCTGCATGAAGTTGATCTTCCGCTCCGCCTCCTGCGCGAGATCCGCCGCCAGCGCGAGCTGATGCAGCGAGAGATCGTACCCGACCACCCCGTAGCCGCGCCCCGCGAGCTCCACCGCGTGTTGCCCGCCTCCGCACGCCAGATCGAGGATCACGCCGCCAGCGGCGACGCCGAGCGACTCCTCGAGGAAGTCGACCTCGCGCTTGATGTGCTGGTCCGGCACCCGAGGTACCGCGCGCGAGAAATCCTCGCCGAACACCTCCTCCCACCAGGCGCGTGGCTGGCGCGGCGCTCCGGTGAGCTCGCGCGGCGCGGGCGGCGGCTCGGGGAGGCGCTTGGCAGGCGCCGACGTCGCGGGGCCCGACGGCACCGGACCGCCGCCGGGCGACGTGGGGCGCTTGGGGGGCGGCGGGGGCGGCCGCTTCGGCAGCGGGTGCTCGGACGCCGGGAACGCCTCGACCGACTCGGGCTCGACCGAGTCGGGCTCCGCGGAGTCCGGCGGCGGCTCCTCGATCTCGGCCTCCACCTCCTCGAGGGAGAGCTCCTGCAGGTCTGGATCGGAGGGGCGGAGCGCCGCGGGCTCGTCGCGCGGCGCGTCCGCGCTCGCCGCGGGCGCCTCGGGCGCCTCGACGATCCGTGGCTGCGGACTCGCGTCGCCGCCGCTCGGATCGGGGATCGTCGGCAGGGTCTCGCGGGGCACGCGCCCAACCGAGATGATCCGCATCGCGGCGACTCGAGCGCTCGACGCCGGAGGCTCGTCCGCGGGCGAGTCCGGGGGTGCTGGCGGATCGGCGACGGCCCCGGCGGCTGGGCTCACGGCCGGCGCCGCCGGGGCCGCCGCGGGGGCGGCCGCCTCGGGGGCCGGCGGGCGCTCCGACCGAGGCCTCGGCGGCGGTGGCGCGGACGGCGGGCGCGCGACCGCGACGACGCCGGGCGGGAGCGGCGCCTCGCGCGGCTCGGCGGGCTCGGGCCGCGGTGTCGTGTCGGGCGGGATCACGCCGGGGGCGAGGCTCCCGGCGGGGCTCTCCATCGTGCCCGACGGTCGCCGGCTCGGCTTGGGCGGCGGGCGGCGCGACACGCTCGGCGACGGTGGGAGCGACGGGTCCGCGGCCGGCGGCTCCAGCGCCGCGGCGGGCGGGGCCTCGATCGAGGGGGACGCTTGTGTCGGAGGCGGGGGCTCCCACCCCGGGTCGGAGACCGACGGCGGAGCCTCGTCCGCCAGCGACTCCGGGGTCTCGGGCTCGCTCACCGCCGCCTCGCCAGCGCCTGGCCGTAGCGGATCGCGCCCGTGGGAGCCACGATCTCGAACCCGCGCTCGAGCAGCACGACCGCCGTCGATCCCAGGTGGAACGCGCCGAGCTCGTCGCCGCGCGCGACCTCCCAAGGGGTACCCGGGGCGTGGTCGCCGGGCGGGACCGCGGGGGCCGGGATCCGCGCCACGCTGATGCGTCCCACGATCGTCGCGCCCACCAGGACCACCGCCGCGCGGCCGACGCTCGGAGAGTCGATGAGCAGGACGACCCGGTTGTTCTTCACGAAGAGCCCCGGCACGTGCCGCTCGCCGATGGCGTTGACCGGGAAGAGATCGCCGGGGATGCCGCGCACCAGCTCCACCGCGCCATCGACCGGCGAGTGCACCCGGTGGTAGTCGCGCGGGGAGAGGTAGACGACGGCGAACGCGCCGCCCCACCAGCGGCTCGCGGTGGAAGGGTCGCCGAGGAGCTCTCCTACGTCGTACGGCCGCCCCTTGGCGACGATCATCCCGGACGGCTCGACGCGCCCGCGGGAAGCGACGCGGCCGTCCGCTGGCGAGACGACCGGCGCGTCGGCGATCGGGCGCAGCCCCGCGCGCAGGCGGCGCGTGAAGAATTCGTCGAAGCTCCGGTAGGGTCGCCCGAGCTCCTCGGCCTCGCCCACGTCCACGCCCAGCACCCGTGAATACGTCTCTGCGACCGCGCGCGAGACGCCGTCCGACAACGGGCGATCGCAGAGCTGGCCCACTGCGCGGCTCAGGCGCTTCCGCGGGAGGGCCCGCAGGACCTGCGCGGCTGCATACGTCGCGACGCCCACGAAGTCTCGTCTGAAGGGGGAAACCGTCGCCGCCGGCCCCGCCCGATGACTCGGGGGGAGAGGCGGCGCCTCGCGCGAAGCGCACGCCGGAGCCTGCGATTCGGAGCGGGTCGGGTCATCGTACGACGCCGGCCCGCGGAGGGTCAATCCAGCAGCGTCGCTGCGCGCCGGCCCCCGAGCCCCGGGGGGCCGACGCCAAGCCCTCCCGGGTTCACCGGCGGGGCGCGCTCCGCGCGGCCAGGCAGAGCGCGCGCGGCGCCTCCGCGGCCGGCGGATCCGGGGCGGTCGCCCTCGGACCGCCGGGTGTCCAATGCCCCTCGCAGGCGACCTCCTCCGCCAAGGGATCGAGCCCGAGCGCCAGCTCGAGGGAGGCCTTCGCGGCCGCCGGATCGGTGGCGAGCCGCGCCTCGAGCGCGTGCCAGGAGCCGTGCGCGCCGCCGACGTCCGCGCGGGTGCCGAGCGATCGTCGTGCCCGGTCATCCGCCCCCGCCTCGAGGTGGGCGCGCGCCGCGGCGGCTCGGAGCGACGGCTCCCGAGGCGCTCGCTCGATCGCGGCGTCGAGCAGGATCGCGGCGTGGGCCGCGGCGCCCCGCGCGAGCGACAGCTGACCCAGCCGGACGATGCGCGCGACGGCGTCTGGATCGAGCGGCGCCCGTGGCCGCTCGCCCGGCGCGCCCCCACCCTCTGGCTCGGGCGCGGCCAGCACCCCCCGCTCCCACCGCGCGAGCCAGTAGGCGAGGGGGTATCCGGTCACGCTCACCATGGATCGCTCCGGGTCTCCCGTCCCGCGCAGATCGGCGAGCAGCGCCCACACCGCGGGCTGGCCGTGGAGCCCGATCCAGTGCTCGATGAAGCTCGTCACCTCCGCGAACGCGGTCGTCGCGGCGTCCGGCGTCGGGAGCATCGCGATCGACGGGCCGAGCTCCGTCACCCCGACGGAGCGCCCGCTCACGAACGCCTCGCGAGCCGTTCGGTCCGACTCCCGCGGATCGTCGAACGGGCGCGCGGCGCGCCACCGGGACTCGCTCCGCTTCGCCAGCCCCTCCTGCAGCCAGAGCGGCGCGGCGTCCCGCGTGGCGCGGCTCAGGGCGAGGTGCGTGATCTCGTGGGCGAGCGTGTCCTGCCACGAGTAGCCGCGCCCGGTCGCGCGCGGCGAGAGCATCGTGACGCGCCCCCAGCGCGCCACCGCCAGCGTGCCGGTCGTCTCCGCGGCCTCGAGCGGCAAGCCGCTCACCGCCGCGAGCGCGAACAGGTCGCGCACCAGATCGATCCGGAGCGGGCGCGGCAGCTCGACGCCGAGGTCCCGGCGCGAGCTCTCCCGCGCTCGCACCGCGACCTCCGCGAGGAGCGGCACCAGCGCGCGGTCGGCGTCGTCCTGCACGCGGACCCACAGCCCCGCCTGCGCGTCCTCGACCACCGCCGCCCCCGCCGTCGCCTCGGCGCAGCCGCGGGCGGTCGCCAGCATCGACGCGGCGTCGGTGTCGCTCGCGAGCGCGGGGGCCGACAGCACCGCGACCGCGGTGTCGCAGTCGCCCACGTAGAGCGCCAGGCGCCCGCGCTCGAGCGCGACGGCGGGGTCGGAGGCCTCGCCGGCGCCGAGCTCCGCGCGGGCCTCCTCGACGGACAGCTCGAGCACCAGCTCGCGCACCCGCTCCGGTCGCGCGGGCGCGGCGCCCGCCGCGGAGGCGGCGACGAAGACCGCGGCGGCGGCAGCGGCGCGGATCCCTCGCCTCACTGGACCAGGCCCTCGGCGTAGCGGCGCACCGCGGGGGCGAGGGGGCCCCGCGCGTCGCCGAGCCCCTCGATGGCGCGCCGCCGGAGCTCGCGCGCGCGGTCCTCGGCCGCCGCCCCGGGGACCTCGCCGCCGAGCGTGATCCGACCGCTCGCGCGTCGCGGGTCGCCGCGGCGCTCGCGCGCAGCTGCCTCCGCCGCGCGCTCCCCCGGCGACTCCGCGCTCGTCTCGCCCGTCGTCGCGCGCTCGAGGAGGCGTTGCGCCTCACGTTGCCGCTCCAGCGCGCGGCTCCCCTTCCCCGCGCGCAGCTCCCTCGCGGCGTCGCTCATGGCCTCCCCCGCGCGCTCCAGATCGGACGACGCGTCGTCGGGGAGCCCCGACTGTCCGCTCCGGCCGCGCGCCGAGAGGTTGCCCGAGCGGCGCGCGAGTTCCGCCTCGGTGCCAGCGACCTTCTCCAGCGCGTCGTGGGCTCGCGACTCGGCGCTCCGTGTCCGCTCCTCGAGGAGGCGCTCCGCCCAGGCCAGCTCGTGCGCGATGCGACCGCGCGCCTCGCGCAGCGCGTCCGCCTCCACCCCCGCGGCGCCGGCGGGGCTCGCCTTCGCGCGCCGCTCGGCGTCGGTGAGCCGCTCGAGGGCGTCGCGACCCGCCTGCACGGCGTCCTCGAGCGAGAGCCGCTCCAGGGCCTGCGCCAGGGCCTCGGCGTGCTCCCGCGCGAGCGCGGCCGCGCCGCGCGCCGTGCTGGGCTCTGGCCCTGCGCCGCGCGGCAGTCGCCCGGTGGCGCGGCGCACGGCCAGGGCGCGCTCGCGAGCCTCGCGCGCGAGCTCCTCCGGGACCGGGGCGTCGTCTGCGCCGCCGAGCGCCCGCTCCACCTCCGCGACGGCGGCGGCGTGATCCCGAGTGAGCTCCTCCACCTCGCGCGCGAGCTGATCGAAGTGGTCATCTGCCCGCGACGGCGCGCCGCTCCCCGCGCCGTCTCCCGGCAGGGCGCTCGGGCCGCCCCGCGAGCTCGGCGCCGACCGGAACGACGGCGCGGCGTGCCGGAGCCGCTGCGCGAGGTGCCGCGCCGCGAGCTCCGTCCGCCCGAGGTCGTTGGCCTCGCGCAAGCGACGGATCCGCTCGAGCCCGGCGCGCGCCACGTCCCCCAGATCGGCCCCCAGCGCTCCGAGCGTCGCGAGCTGCCCGCCGCCCGCTCGCGCGGCCGCCGCCGCGGCGTCCAGTCGGAACAGCGCGCGCTGCGTGTCCTCCGTTCGCCGCGCGAGGCGCGCCGCGAGCTCCACGTCTTCGACCACGTCGGCCAGCCGCCGCGACACGCTCGTGGCGTCTCGCCGCGCCAGCCCGCGGAGCGCCGTGTCCCACGCCAGCAGCGCATCCTCCGCCCGCCGCAGCTCGGACTCGCCCGGCGCGAGCGGTCGCCCGAGCGACTGGGCTCGCCCCCGGAGGAACGCGCCGAGCCCCGCCGGCAGCTCCAACCCCGCGTGGCTGGCGAGCGCGGCGTCCTCGAGCTCTCGGGCGAGGGCGGCGCGCCTCGCGGTGAGCGCCGCGGCGGCCGCCCGCTCCGCGCCGCGCGCCGCGAGCGCCACGACGAGGTCGACCAGCGCGTCGCGACCCGCCTCGAGCGCGCGATGCCGGCGCGCCTCGGGCTCCCCGACGGCGGGCGGGACCAGGATCACCGGCGCGCTCGTCCCCCACTTCGGGCCGCGGAGGGAGTCGTCGTCGCGGGCCTCGATCGTGACCTCGATGGGCAGGTACGCGCGCCGGAGGAACGCATCTCGCGGTGTGATGGCGTGCCCGCCCGCCGCTGCCGGCTGCAGATCGTCGAAGCGCTCGAGCACGCGGCGCTCCTCACGCGTGCCCGACCTCAGCACGAGGCGGACCTCGCGGAGGGAGTGGTCGTCGCGCGCGCGCCAAGTGAGCTCGACGCGATCCTGCGCCGCGAGCTCGACCGTGCGCGGCGCATCGGCGAGCTCCACGAGCGGCGGCGTGTCCTCGACCGGGAGGATCTCCACCGGCTCGGGCGCGCGGATCACCACCGCCCCGAACCGCGCCGCGACGTGCACCGGGCGCGCCGAGTCGACCGTCCAGCGCGCGATGAGGCCGTCGTCTCCATCGGCGACGAACGGCGCGCTGCGCGCGCCGTCGTAGAGCTCCAGGCGCCGGCCGTCGAAGCGCGGCCGCCCGCGGACGGTGAGCTGGCTGCCCTCGGGCAGCCGGGCGGGCAGGCCGAGCAGCACCGCCCGCTCGGTCGTGCCGAGGTGCGCCGGAGGCCGCGCCACGACGCTCACGTCCGCGAGCCACGGGAGCGGGACGGGCGCGACGCCGTCGCGCGCGAGGAGGATGTCCAGCCCCTCCACGGTGCGGAGCGGCGCCGCGACGAGCGCCCCAGCCGTCAGCACGCCTACCGCCGCGGCGGCGAGCGTGGCGCGGCGGGCGCGCCGCGCGCCGTGGGCCGTGATCGCGTCGACCGACGCGCGATCGAGCAAGCGCTCGAGGTGCAGCCGGGCCAGCTCGGGCGAGCCGTGGCGCTCGTCGCCACGCTCGCGGGTGCCCTCGAAGAGGCGCAACGCGCGGAGCGTTCGAGCCCCGAGCGCGGGGTCGCTCGGCGCCAGCACCCGCGAGAGGACGCGCCGCGCGTCCCGCCACGTACGACGCTCGCGCACGGTGAGCGCGACGAGCGCTCCGATCAGCGCGACGACGGCCGCGGCCGCCGCTCCGCGCGCGGCCGGCGTCCCGGGGCGCGCCAGGTGCGCGGCGACGACCAGCGCCGCCAGCACGGCGACCCCGACGAGGCGCCCCGCGCCCCGCGCGGCCGTGCCGCGAAAGGCGCCGGCGAGGCGGTCGATTCGGCGGGCGATCGGGTCCATGTGCAGCGCGGGGGGCGTCGACGCTCGCGGGGGAGCGCGGACGATCGAAGCCTAGCGCGGGGGCGCGCGCCGCGCCCCGCTGCTACGCTTGTCCGCCGAGCCGTGCCCACGCTCGTGCGAACTCTCCTCTCGATCCCGGAGCTCGAGCTGCGAGCGGCCTGGCTGAGGGCCCGCGTGCTCGAGTCGCCGCTCGAGCGCTCCGCCGCCGAGCTGGACGCGCTCTGCGACGCCAACGAGCGATCGGAGCCGAGCGCCCGTGAGGCCGCGCTCGTGGTGGCCGTCGTGCTCGCGGGCGACGCCGACGGCACCCTGGTCGCGGCCCTCCGGCGGCGCGCGGAGTCCGCGCGCCACCTCGCGCTCGGCCGCCTCCTGCGTCGCGGCGCGCCGGCCGCGCTCCTCGAGGCGAGCGAGGAGCGTGTCCCCGACTACGGGGTGGGCCGCGAGCTCACCGTCGGTGAGCGCCGCAGCCTCGCGCGGCTGCCCGACCGGCGCTCGTTCGAGAAGCTCGTCCTCGATCCGCACCCGCTGGTCGTCCGGCAGCTCCTCGGCAACCCTCGCCTGACGGAGGGCGACGTGCTCCGGCTGGCCGCGCGGCGCCCGGCGCGCGTGGAGGCGCTCCGGGTCCTCGCCGACTTCCCGCGCTGGTTGAGCCGTCGCCGGGTCCGCATGGCGCTCCTCCACAACCCCGGCTGTCCCGTCGGGATCTCGCTCCCGCTCGTCGCCGTCTGCACGCGCGTCGAGCTCCGGTCGCTCGTGGAGAGCACCGAGACGCAGCTCGTCATCCGCGCGACGGCGCACGAGCTGCTCGAGCGGCGCCCACCGCTCCCGGCGCCGGATCCAGCGGAGCGCCTGCTCATGTGAGGGCGGGCGCGGCGTGCTACGCTCCCGCCTCGGAGGTCCGCATGACCAAGTTGCTCTTCGTCGCCTCGATCGTGGGCGGCGCTCTCCTGGCCGGGTGCGTGGTGGGCGGTTCGTCGACGGACGGCGAGGGTACGGACGGGGGCGCGACAGGCGGCACGGCCGGCGGCGGCTCGGGTGCGAGCGGCAGCTCCGGTGGCGGCGGCTCTTCCGGTGGCGGCACCTCCGGTGGCGGCGGCACCTCGGGCGGCGGCTCCTCCGGTGGCGGCTCCTCCGGTGGCGGCGGCTCTTCCGGTGGCGGCACCTCCGGTGGCGGCGGCTCTTCCGGTGGCGGCACCTCCGGTGGTGGCTCCTCGGGGGGCGGCGGCACCTCCGGTGGTGGCTCCTCGGGGGGCGGCGGCACCTCGGCCGATCCCTACGACGCGTGGCGCCAGGCGTGCGTCGACGAGATCAACGCTTACCGCGCCACCGAGGGCAAACCCCCGTACGAGCGGTGGCGCGCCCAGGAGCCGTGCGTCGACGGCACCGCGAAGGCGGACAGCGAGCACGAGGCGACGGCCCACTGGTCGTTCCAGAACGGCAACGCCTGCAGCGCCTCGGCCCAGAACACCTGCCCCGGTTGGGGGAGCTTCGAGTCGATCATCGACGGCTGCCTCTCGATGATGTGGGCGGAGGGCCCCGGCGAGCCCTTCAGCGAGCACGGCCACTACATCAACATGTCGAGCTCGCAGTACCAGCGCGTGGCGTGCGGCTTCTACGTCACCCCGAGCGGCGACGTCTGGTCCAGCCAGAACTTCCAGTGAGCCGCGCCGGGCCGGCGCGAGGCCGCTAGCCCTCTTCTTCGTCCTCGAGCGCCCACTTGGCGAGCGCGCCCATCCCGACGCGCTGCGCGCACTCCTCGCAGAGCGGCGGCTCCTCGGCGCGCACCTCGTCCCCGCGAGTCCAGAGCAGGAGACCGCTGCCGAACGCCGGCCCCTCGAACGTCTCGCCACAGAGATCGCACTCGAAGCTCGGCGGTCGCGCCGGCTCGGCCTGCGCGGTCTCCGCGGAAGGAGCCGTCGGGGGCTGATCGGCGAGCTCGGCGGTGACGGCCACGGCCGCAGTATACCGTCACGCGGGCGGCACACCAGGCCCCACCGACGTGCCGCCGGGCGTTCAGGCCGAGGCCGCCGGCGCCGCGGGATCCACGCCGCAGGCCACGGCGAGGAGCTCCGCCACGTCGAGGTTCTTGACGCTCCCCTCGAGCTCCTTGCTCTTGATACCGTCCGTCAGCATCGTCATGCAGAAGGGGCACGCGGTCGCCAGCGTGGAGGCGCCCGTCGCGAGGAGCTGCTCGGTCCGCTTCACGTTCACGCGGTCCTTGTTCTGCTCCTCCATCCACATCTGGGCGCCGCCGGCCCCGCAGCAGAGGCCCCGGTTGCGCTGCCAGTGCTCGACCTCCACCACCTCGACCCCCGGGATGCGTCGCAGGATCTCCCGCGGCGACTCGTAGATCTGGTTGTAGCGGCCGAGGTAGCAGGAGTCGTGATAGGCGACCTTCGCCTTCACCGACTCGCGCGGCGCGAGCTTGCCGGCCGACACGAGCCCGAGCAGGTAGTCGGTGTGGTGCACGACATCGAAGCGCGCGCCGAAGTCGGGGTACTCGTTCGCGAGCGAGTTGAAACAGTGGGGGCACGTGGTGACGATCGTCTTCACGCCGCCCTTCTCCCGGTACCCCTGCAGCGTCGCCGCGTTCTGCTCCGCGAGCGTCAGGAAGAGGAACTCGTTGCCAGCGCGCCGAGCCGGGTCCCCCGTGCACGTCTCCTCCTCGCCGAGGACGGCGAAGTCGACGCCCGCCTTCGCGAGCAGCGCGGCCGTCGCGCGGGCGACCTTCTTCGCGCGGTCGTCGTAGCTCGCTGCGCAGCCGACCCAGTAGAGCACCGCGGCCTCCGGCTTCTCCGCCAGGGTGGGGACGCCGAGGCCCTCGCTCCAGCTCGCGCGATCCAGGCGCGAGAGGTTCCACGGGTTGCCGTTCGTCTCCATGCCGTTGAACGGGGCCTGGAGCTGGGCGGGGAACTCGCCCTTGATGCTGGCGAGGTTGCGCCGCATCTGCACGATCTTGTCGACGTACGTGATGAGCACCGGGCACTGCTCCTCGCAGGCGCGGCACGTCGTGCACGCCCAGAGGACATCCTCGTGGATGATGTTCGGTACGAGGTCGACCGTCTGATACCCGGCTGGGGAGGAGGTGTCGGCGGGCCCCGCGTCGCCGCCGGTCGGCTCACCTGCCTCACCCTTCGGCGCGTCCGCCTCGCCGCCGGCCCCGGGCCGCAGGTCCTCCAGGCGCAGGCGCGGGATCTCGCCGCCGAGCGCCACCGCCTCCTCCTGACGCGAGTAGAGGTGATCCCGCAGGTCGAGGGTCAGGTGCTTCGGGCTCAGGATCTTGCCGGTGTTGTGGGCCGGGCAGTTGTCCGAGCAGCGGCCGCACTCCGTGCACGTGTAGAGGTCCAGCATGTCCTTCCACGTGAAGTGCTCGATCCGGGCGTAGCCGATCGGCGCGGCGCTCATCTCCGGGAGCTCGCTCGCCTTCTCCACCATCGCCATCATCTCCTCGGCGCTCTTGGCGATGGGACGCAGGCGGCCGGGCGGAGTCCGGTCGGAGAGGAAGACGTTGGGGACCGCGGTCAGGATGTGGAAGTGCTTCGAGTACGGCAGCAGGTTCATGAAGCCGAGCACGAGGCTCGCGTGCACCCAGAAGCCCGCGTGCCCGAGGACGAGGAGCGTGTTCGAGTCGAGCCCCGAGAGCGCGACGGCTACCGCGGAGCCCGCCGGCTCCGGGTACGGGTGGAACGCCACGCTCGCGGTGCGGGGGAAGGGCGCCGTGATCGTCTCCAGGCTCCGGCACAGCTCCGTCGCGCCTCCGGCGCACTCCGCGCTCACGCGGCTCGCGAGCGCGAGCGCCGCGCCGTTGTAGAGGAGATCCCCGATCATCATCGTCGAGATGATCCCGAGGATGAACAGCCCCTCCCAGTGCAGGTTCATCCGACGCTGCGGCGAGATGACGCGGAAGTAGACGAACACCAGCACGCCCGCCAGCACGAGGACGCTGAAGAGGTCGCGCAGGAGCCCGTAGGCGTCCCCGAGCGTGGTGCCCGGCGCCAGGACCCACAGGCTGAACGTCGGGTCGAAGCCGCGCCCCCACAGGATCACCGAGTTCGCGAGCAGCACCACGAAGCCCGCGAAGATGAGCTGGTGACCGATCCCGGCGGCCAGGTAGTACCGCATCTTCTTCTGGAAGAGGGCGAACGTCCAAACGGCGCCGACGCGCTCGCCGAGGCGATCGGTCCGCGGCTCGTGCGTGGGGCCGCCGACGCGCAGCAAGGCCAGGCGGTTCCGGGCGCTGTACGCGAACACCGCCAGGAGGCCGACGATGATCACCGCCATCGCGAGAGGGTTCATGCTGGTTCGTCCGTCCTGCCGGCCGGGGCCGGCGGCGCTCGCCGGGCCGTCGAGTCGTTCCGGCGGCCGACGTCCTACGGAATCATGGCGCTCCGCGTCAACCGCGCCAGCGGAGGCCGCGTCCCGGTGGCCCCCGCGGCGGCTCGCCCCGCCTTGCGCAGCCGGCCTCGCGGAGGCGAGCCGGGCCGGGCGAGGATCACCCCCACCCGAGGAGGCGGATCGCGATGAGCGCCACGATCCACGCGGCCACCACGAGCGCGACGATCACGGTCGCCCGGCTCGCCCGAGCTGCGGGGCGCCGGCCCGGCGGCTCCAGCTGCTCCCCGGTGGGGCTCGGCGGCGGCATCGGCGCGGGCGGCGGCGACGGCGCGCGCGAGGGGGGCGGCACCGGCAGCGCGACCGTGGGCGGCCGGCTCGTCGCCGGCCGCTGCGCCGAGCTCGGCGGGCCGAGCCTCGCGACCGTCGGTGAGGGCTCGCTCGCCTCCTGGACGGTCAGGTAGAGCATGCCCCGCGGCAGCTCCGAGCCCGCCTCCGGCGCCCCACCCCGCTCCGGGATCCGCAACGTGACGGATCGGCGGCTCGAGCGCGGCGCCTCGCTCATCGTCGGGGCCCGCCTGGGCAGCGTCACCTCGACGAGCTCGGTCAGCTCCTTGCGACCGCGCAGGGTGATCGCGCCGCTCTGGTCGCACGCACCGCAGCCGCCCCCCTCGCACGTGGCGCACGTGAGGAGGCGGGGCAGCTCGAGCTCGATGACGGAGCCCTCGTCCAGCCACTCGCCGGGCACGCCGATCCGGTGCAGGACATCTGGCCCGCGCGGGTCGTTCATCGACCCCGTCACCTTGCCGAGCACGTTGGCCATGCGCCGCGCGAGCCCTTCTCCTACAGCACCAGGGAGAGCGTCTCCGACGCCCCCTCCGCCGTGAGCTCCACCGCGGCCTGGTGCGACTTCGGACCGATCCGAGCGCCGATCGTCGCACGGATCGGCGGCTCCGCGCCACCGAGTCGCTCGAGCCGCACCCGGACGGAGTAGCGCCCTCGCGGCGGGTCGCCGGCCTCGAGGTAGACGTTCTCGAGGTTCTGCCCGTGGCACTCCCGGCTCTCTCCGGGACAGTCTCGCTGCTTCACCAGGCCGCTGGCCGTCGCGCGCCCCACCTCGGCCAGCTCACCGTTCGGATCCGTGACTTCCAGCTCGACATCGGCGGCCTCCTCGGCCCACGCCACCGCGAACTGGAGGTAGCCGGTCGGCAGGCCGCAGCCGTCGTCGATGAGCCCGTTGCAGTTGTCGTCGCGCGCATCGAAGCACCGCTCCGGGCCAGAGGTGGTGCACGCGCCCCCCAGCACCATCCCGGGCGTGGCGTCCAGCCTGCCCGGCGCGGCGCGCCCCGGCTCCCGCGCGGGAGCCGGGGCGCAGGCGATCAACACCGGCAACGCGAGCGGGGCGAGCGCCCGGCGCGTCACTTCTTCTCCTTGCCGTCCTCCGGCATCTTCACGTCCGTCACGACCTTCGGGTTCATCAGCTCGAAGTACGCGGCGCCGGCGTAGGCCGCGCCCGGGCCCTTGCCGTCGCGCAGCGCCATCAGCATGCCCTGCTCGCGCATGAACTTGAGCGCGCGGATCGCGCCCTCACGCTTCTGCGCGTCCTCGCCCTGCGCCATCTGATAGAGGCGCACGCGCAGGACGACCCGGGTGAACGAGTGCGGCCCGTTGTCGAAGTCCAGGTTCTCGAGCTGGCGGATGAGCATCAGGCGCGCCCACTCCTGCGGCGTCTGCCGGATCTGCACGCGGGAGATGGCGACGGCGTTGTCGACCCAGCGGAAGATCCGGCCGAGCTCGAGATCCTCGGTCGACCAGTAGCCGAACGTCCGGTACCAGAGGTCGCCGAGCTCCTCGGTCACCGTCTTCGGCTTGGAGGCGAGCATGGCGACGGCGCGGGCGGCGGTGCCCTCGTCCCCGCCGAGGATCAAGGCGAGCGCGGCGTCGACCACCAGGGCGTCGCTCTCGAGCATGGCGAAGAGCTTGCCCTCCACCTCCTTGTCGAACCCGGCCTTGCCGATCGCCCGCGCGACCTGGTGGCGGGTCTCGAGCTGCGACTCGGGCGTCATCATCCCGACGAGCGCCGGCGAGGTGCCCGGGATCGGCCGCGTGATGAGCGTCTCCAGCAGACACGCACGGCGGAACGAGTCGGCCTTGTCCGTCTTGGAGTACTCCTGCACCTTCTTCGCCACCTCGAGCATGTCCTGGTCGGTCGCGACCCACGCCATCGCGAGGCAGGCCTGCGCGCGTGACTGCTCGTTCTCCTTCGACTGCTGGACGTACTCGAACAACGGCTTGAAGGCCTTGGGATCACGCCACTGGGCGAACCCGTCGGCCGCGCCGACGCCGATCGCGCGCAGCGCCATGCCGAGGATGGCGACGCCGCCCTGCATCAGGCCGTCCATGGTGACGTCGATCTCGGCCGGCCGGCGCTTGAGCGCCTTCTCCAGCGTGCTCCACGAGCTCTCGTCCTTCAGCCAGCCGACGTAGCGCATCGCGCTCTGCGCGATGACCCACTCCTCCGGCATCGGCGGCTGCTGCCCCTCCTTGGGGAGCGGCTTGTCCGGGTTGGCCCACTTGCGCATGGCCTCGAGGTCCTTCGTCGACCCCATCGCGGCGAGCGCGCGCAGCCCGTTGGCGTGCGGCGACGGCAGCTCGTGGAGCCAGCGGATCACGCCATCCTCCGCCTGCGTGCGGATCTGCTCCAGCTTGTCCGGGTGGAGGACGGCGAGGTCCGCGATCATGCGGGCGGCGACGACGCGCTCGTTGTCGTCCCGCTTGATCGCCATCTCCATGTCGTTCTGGTCGCTGTAGATCTTCAGCGGGTCCATCTTGAGGCGCTGGGCGAGGACGGGGACGGCGCGGACGTCGCCCACCTCGGCCATCGCGATCGCGGCCTCGGTGTCCCAGTGGATGCGCGCGCCCTCGGTGCCCACGCTCGCCTTGTCCCGGATGAAGCGGTGGAGCGCGTCTCCGCCGCGCGGGTCCGCGAGCTTGCGGATCATCCCGAGGAGGCCCTTGCGCTCGAACCACGCCTTCTGCTCCTCCGTCTGCTTCACGGCCTCGAGCGCGAGCACGAGCCCCTCGGCCCCGATCCCGTCGCGCAGCGCCTCGAGGAACTTCGAGCGGCTCTCTTTGTCGGCCGACTCGAGCGCCGTGAGCAGCGGGGTGCGCGCGCGGACATCGCCGATCTTGCCCAGCCCCGGCGCAGCCTGGCGCGCGATCTCGCCGTCCTTGTCCTGGACCAAGCGGATCAATACGTCGGTGTACTTCGGCTCGGCGACGCGCGAGAGCACCGTCGCGACGAGCTGGCGCACCGCGGCGCTCTCATCGCCCGCGAGCTTCGCCAGCTCGTCGGTGCTGACGAGCGCCGCGAGCCGCTCCGGGTCGAACGCCACGCCTCCGCCGAGGCGCTGCACCTTCGAGAGGTGCCCGGCCCGATAGAGCGCCATCACCTGCTCGAACGCGGCGGACTCGCCGAGCACCACGAGCGCCCACGCGATCTGCGGCTTCGCGCCCGGCCCCGCCTTCGGCAGCGCCTGCAGGAGCGCGGGGCGCGCCTTCTCGCCCATCGGGCGGCCGTACTCGGCGAGCGCGGTCGCCGCCATCGCCTGCACCGGCTCGCTGAGATCGTTGAGCGCGCCGATCGCCAGATCGACGCCCTCCGGATCCCGCAGCCACGCGAGCTGCTTCAGCGCCTCCGTCCGCAACTCGTCGCTCCGGTCGGTCGCCGCCCACTGCCGCCACTGCGGGAGCTGCTCCGCTCGTGGCAGCACGTAGATGGCGCGTTTGCGCTCCTCCGCCTGCTCGATCGTGAGCTTCTCCGCGTCTTGCTTGAGCCCGATGAAGAGGAACGCCGCGAGCGCGGCCGCGGCGACGACGCCGATCAGGATGACGACCGGGTTGAACCGACCCTTCTTGAAGTTCCCGTCGTCGCCTCCCATCGGTGACCCGCCGGCCGGAGCCGGGGGCGCACCCGGCGCGTCGTCGTCGTCGTCCGGCGGCCACTTCGCGGCCTGGAGCGGGGGGACGCGACGTTCTGGCGTCGGGCGGTGAGTGTCGAGCATGTGTCCTCCGGTGCGTCCGAGTCCCGGCTCGGCGCCAGCGCCGCTGGCCTTCGCGCCGCGGTGCGAGCGCACCTTATCCCAGGTCCCAGTCGCGGGGGAGACGGGACCGGTAGCGTCAGGCGCGCTGCGCCGCGCGCGCGACGGGAGCGGATTCTTCCCGCCCCGCTGCACCGCGGGGGCGCCCGAGGTGGGCGCCGGGTGTGTGCGCCGCCGTGCGCTCGACGGGCGCGCGCGTGCTGGCGCCTCGCGGCCGGCGGCGCCGCTGCCTCAGAGCGCGCGCTCGTAGATCCGGTACGTCTTGTAGATGGTGCCGCCCATCATCTTGATGCCGACGTTGACCGGGGCGTTGTCCTCGAGCGTCCACGAGAGCTCGCCCCAGCGGATGCCAGCGCGCGCGGCGGCCTCGTTCATCCGGACATAGAGGTACGCGCTGAGCGCCGCGTACTTGCGCACGTGACGCCAGCGCTTGCGGATCCCGAGGATCAGCAGGCGCGCCGACGACGGACCGCGCACCTTGAGGCGCCAGAGCAGCTTCGCCACGCCGAAGGGCAGGAGCTTGCCGTTCAGGTCGCCGATCATCTCGTTGACGTTGGGGAGCGCCAGCGCCACCGCGGCGGGCTCGCCCTCGATCTCCGCGATGCAGCCGAGCTCGGGGATCAGCAGGAGCTCGAGATCCTTGGCCATCTTCGCCAGCTCGGAGCGGCTGAGCGGGACGAAGCCCCAGTTGTCGCTCCACGCGTCGTTGAACACGCTCATCACCGTCGACACGTCGTCCGCCATGCGCTTCGGGTCGATGGCGCGCACGCGCACCTCGGGCAGCGCGGCGATTTCGTCGTAGCCGCGCTGGGCCCGCCGGTTCACGTCGCCCACCTCGTAGCGCCAGGCGTAGAGATCCTTCACCTTGGCGAACCCCGCGCGCTCGATGAGCCCGCCCTGGTACGGGCGGTGGTGCGGCATCATCAGCATCGGCGGGGTGTCGAAGCCGTCCACCAGGCAGCCGACCTCCTCGTTGATGTTCAGCGAGAGCGGCCCGCGCACGCGCCGCAGCCCCCGCCGCCGCAGCCACTCCTGCGCGGCCTCGAGCAGCGCCTCGGCGACCTCGGGATCGTCGACGGTGTCGAGGAAGCCGAAGAAGCCGGTGTCGTCCCGGTAGCGCTCGAGGTGCGAGCGATCGATCTGCGCGCTGCAGCGCCCGACGGCGCGGCCCGCGCGGCGCGCTACGAACGTCGTCGCCTCCCCGTGCTCGAAGAACGGGTTCTTCGGCGTGAGCCGGCCCGCCACGTCGAGATCGAGCGGCCGGATCCACCTCGGGTCCTCGCGGTACACGACGTCGACCGCGTCGAGGAACTCCCGCAGCTTGCCGCCGATCGGCGTCTCGGCGATCTCGAGTCCTCGTGCCACCATGCGGACGGTACGCTAGCGGGGAGCGCTCAGGAAATCACGCCGTACTTCTTGCCCACGGCCTGGAAGCCCTCGAGCGCCCGGTCCAGGTGGTGCCGCTCGTGGGTCGCCATATAGCTCGTGCGGAGCATCGCGCTCTTCGGCGGGACACCGGGCGAGATGAACGGGTTCACGTAGATGCCGTGCTCGTCCAGCAAGTCCCGCCACATCATGAGCGTGCGCAGATCCTCGCGCACGTAGATGGGGATCACCGCCGTCTCCGTGTGGCCGAGCTCGAAGCCCATCCGGCGCAGCTCGTCGCGCATGTAGGTGAAGTTCTCCCGGAGCTTGTCGATCCTCCAGGGCTCCTCCCGCATCACGTCGAACGCGGCCATCGCCGCGGCGATGCACGGCGGGGCGGCCGCGGCGGCGAACATGAAGCTCGGCGCGAAGTGCCGGATGTAGTCGAGCACCTTGCGATCCCCGACCAGCCACCCGCCGATGCTCGCGAGCGACTTGGAGAACGTGCCGCCCATGAGGTCGACCTCGCTCGAGAGCCCGAAGTGGTCGGCGGTGCCGCGGCCGCCCGGGCCGATCACGCCGAGGGCGTGCGCGTCGTCGACGAACAGCCGGGCGCCGTGCTTCTTCACGACCGGGACGATCCGATCGAGCTTCGCGATCTCGCCCTCGGCGCTGAAGACGCCGTCGGTGATGACCAGGGCGCCCTCGCCCGGCTCGAGCTTCTGCAGCGCGCGGTCCAGCGACTCGGCGTCCGAGTGCTTGTAGCGGACGAGTCGCGCGCCCGCCGCCTGCCCGAGACGCACGCCGTCATAGAGCGAGGCGTGGACGTTGCGGTCGACGATCGCGACGCTCTTCTTGTTGCTGAGCAGCGCGGAGCACACCGCGAGGTTCACCTGGTACCCCGTCGTGAAGACGAGCGCGCTCTCCTTGCCGAACCAGCTCGCGAGGCGCTCCTCGAACTCCTCGTGCAGCTTCATCGAGCCGTTGACGAGGCGCGAGCCCGTCATGCTGGTGCCGAAGCGATCGATCGCGGCCTTGGCCGCCTCGCGCACCTTGGGGTGCGTGGTCAGCCCGAGGTAGTTGTTGGAGCCGAACATGACGACCCGCCGGCCGTCGATCACGGCCTCGGGGCCGTCCGCCAGGTCGAGCGGGCGGAAGAACGGATAGACGCCCATCTTGCGGGCGTTGTCCGCGGCGAGGAAGGAGAACGCCTTCTCGAACACGTCGCGACCGCCGATCGACGCGAGCGACGTGCGCTCCTTGAGCGACGCCGTCATGTCCGCGTCGGTGGTCGCCGGGGCACGCGGCGGCGACGACGGCGACGGCGGCGCCCCGCCCGTCACCGTGGGGCCGGCGTGCGTCGCGCCGTTCGTCGCGCGCGCCGACGGGGCTCCGTTGCGCGCGCGCGACGCGGACGCGGGGACGTCCTCGTGCCAGTCGTCGAGCGCGGGATCGACGTTCGGGAGCTCGTGGCCGTTGACCAGCAGCTTCCACGCGGCCTTCACGCGGACACGCGCCCCCATCACGCCCTCCGCGGCGCGCATGACGCGGTCGTCCGTCATCAGCCGCAGCAGGGCGGGGCGGGACAGCACCTTCTTGCCCTGGTGTGCGACACGCTGTCTGATCGTCATGGTCATGGGGTGCCTCGAATCCATCCGCCGTCGGCGCGAGCTGCCCGAGCGGGCGCGGGCTCGCGGGCAGTCTACCGCCACCAAGCACCGCTCGTGCCAGCCGAAGCTCGTTCAAGCTACGTGACGGTGTCGGAGCGGTCAATCGAGCGAAAGTGGTCTGGCCACTCTTCGCCGGGTGGGATGTCGACGTCGACGGAGTCGAGCACCAGGCCATCGGGCGGCGCCGTCATCCCGAGGTCGTCGCGGTCCCGGCTCGCGAGCCCGGCGGCGATCGCGCCCTCCTTCAGGCGCCCGCGCGCGACGTCGACCAGCGTCCCGGTGATGATGCGCACCATGCGATGGAGGAAGCCGTCCCCCGTGACCAGGATCTCCACGAGCCGCGCGTCGCAGGGGTTGGTTCGCACCTCGGCGCGTAAGATCGTCCGCACCGTCTCGGGGCGCTCGTCGTCGCGTGTGCGGAAGGCCGCGAAGTCGTGGCGCCCGAGGAGCGCGCCAACTTCGCGCGAGAGCGCCGGGTGGTTCAACCGGTCTGGGACTCGCCACGCGCGCCCCTCGAGGAAGGGATCCCGCGTCACGCTCTCGAGCACGGTGTACCGGTACGTCTTGCTCCGGACGGCGCCGCGTGGGTCGTAGGTCGCGGGCACGCGGCGCACGGCGAGCAGCGCGATCTCCCTCGGCAGGCGGACGCCGATCTCGTGCGCCCAGGCGCGCGGGGGCAGCTCACGGTTCGTCTGGAAGACGACGAGCTGCGCGCGCGCGTGGACACCCGCGTCGGTGCGGCTCAGCCCGATGACCGGGCGCGCGCGCGGATCGAGCTCTGCGATCGCGCCGTCGAGCTCGCCGGCGATCGTGCGCGCGGTGGGCTGGCGCGCGAACCCGGCGAAGCGCGCGCCGTCGTAGGCGATCCGCAGCAGCACGGCGTGCGCGAGATCGCCGCGCGCACGCGGAGGAGGTCGGCCGTCGCTCGGCACCACCCCTCGCGCGGCTCAGTCCGTCGTGCCGCTCGTCGCGTCGCCGGGGCCGGTGGCGCAGCCCTGCGCGACGGCCTCCGCGCGCTCCGGCGGGATCCCGGACGCGTCCTCGCGCACGTTGTAGAGCGGCAGCTCGGGGCACGAGGGCGTGTTGCCCTCCGACCCGCACGCGCCCGCGAGGAGGGCGAGGGCGACGCAGGCGGCCAGGGACGCGAGGAGGGGCCGGATCATTGCTTCGGGACGAAGTTCAGCGGAACTGCGGTGTCGACGCAACCCCCCTGGGGCGGCGGCAACGATCCGCCTCGAAACATGCCGAGAACGCACGCCCCGACCCCGCTGCCGACGGAGTCCTGGGCGATGGAGGCGCTGCAGACCTCGCCCGTCGGGCCGACTCGGACGGCGACCGTCAGCTTGCCCTGGAGCATCGAGTTCTGCCGGAGCGCGCGCTCGTAGCACCCGCGCGCCTGACCGGCCTTCGATCGGAGCGCGGACTCGAGCTGCGGCGTCGAGCGACCGGCGCACTCGCCCGCGCACCCGCCTCCTCCGCCTCCCCCGCGCACCTTCTTCTGCGTGGGCTCGGCCGCCGACGCGGTGGGCTCCGGGGGTGGAGGCGGCGGGGGCAGCGTGTCCTCGATCGTCGGCTTGGGCGGCGGCGGCGGGGGCGCCTTCACCTCCGGCGTGGGCGCGCTCTGCCCGAGCTTCCAGTAGATGAGCCCTCCCATCACGAGCAGCATGAGCGCCGCGGCGCCGATGAACGCGGTGTTGTTGCTCTTCTGAGGAGGAGGCTGAGTCGTCTGGCTCATGGGGGCGCCCGCCGATTGGCGAGGCGTTATACCCAGGACGGGGCCCCGGTGCGAGCGCCCAGGGTGGAATTCTAGCCGCGGCGGGCCCGCGCAGCGCCGCCCGCCCCGGCCGGCCCCCGCGGCTCGCCGGCCGGCCGGGCTCAGCCGCCGTGGCGCAGCCGATACACTGTGAACGCCGTGTCACCCCAGGCGCGGGTCCAGGCGGCGGCGAGCTCCGGCGAGGCGAGGCTCGGCGGCGCGCTCGCCGCGTGCTCGAGGGCGAGCCGGCCACCCGGTGCCAGCAGCTCCGGCCACGGCCACCGCGCGAGCGTCGCCTCGACGGCCGCGGCGGCGCCCCAGGGCGGATCGCAGAGCACGAGGTCGAACGGCGCGTGGCGGCGGACCGCGGCGAGCGAACGCTCGACGGGCGCGGCGATCACGCGCGCGCGGTCCGCCACGTCGAGCGCGCGCACGTTGCTCCGGATCGCCTCGAGCGCCGGCCGCGCACGCTCGACGAGGATCGCGCGCGCCGCTCCGCGCGACAGCGCCTCGAGCGCGAGCGCGCCCGTGCCCGCGAACAGATCGAGCACGCGCGCGCCCTCGAGCTCGCCCAGCACGGCGAAGAGCGCCTCGCGCACCCGCTCGGAGGTGGGGCGCGTCTCCGCGCCGCGCGGCGCCGCCAGCACCCGGCCGCCGAGCGCCCCGGCGACGACGCGCACGGCTAGAACGTCACCTGCAGCTCGAGGCGCGCGCCCTCCGCGCTCGTGCGCGGCCGCAGCCGCACGCCCGCGCGCGGCGCAGGGTCGCCGTCGAGCAGGAGCCACGCGCCCGCGCCGATGCCGACCGCGCCCAGGCCGAGCAGCACGAACTGCAGCGGCTCGAGGACGGCGGCCTCCGAGCACAGATCCGCCACGGGCTGCGGATCGCTGCCGTCCGCGGGGCGGCGGCCGTCCTTCGCCTCCTCGCAGGCGTCCTTCGACGGCGGGAGCGCGGCGCGGTACGCGGTGAGCTGCTCGTCCTCACCGATCGACGCCACGCGGAGCGCCGCGTATACCCCCCCGCCCAGGAACAGCCCGCCGGCGCCCAGGGCGACGTACGCGAGCGTCCGATCCTGCTCGGCCGGCTCGGCCGCGGCCGGCCCCGGGTCGCGCGGCGGCGCAGCCACCGCCGCGCCCGGCTCGAGGGAGAGCTCCTGCCGCGCGCCCTCGACGGTGACGCGCGCCACGCGATCGGAGCGCCCGCGGATCCGCAGCGTCAGCTCGTGCTCGCCCGCCGCGACGAGGAGCTCGGCGCGGCCCTTGCGCAGGGCGCCGCCGGGCGCGCCGTCGACCAGGATCTCGCCGTCGTGCTGGCCGACGCGCAGGACGAGCACCGACGACGCCGCCCCGGTGAGCTCCGCGAACGCGTTGCGCGCGACCTCGAGCAGCACGTCGTCCGACGGATCGGTGAGGTTCGCCGCGTACCGGATGACCGTCTCCCCCTTCTGCGCCCCGCCCTCCCAGTAGCGGAGGTGGGCCACCACCTCGGCGCCCTCCAGCTCGAGCGTCCCCCAGACATAGCGATCGGTGCTCGCCTTCTCGGCGATCCGGCGCTGGCAGTCCGCGTCCGGCGGCTCCTGACAGCCGAGCGCGAGGACGAGCACCTCGAGGCTGTAGTCGCCCGCGCCGAGCGCGTACGAGCGGCTGCGATCCACGGCGCGCTTCAGCGCGATGGTCAGCGCCTGCGCCTGCTCATACCCGCGGTCGCTCGCCACCGCGAGCACCTGCACCGGCTGGCGGTGCTTGGCGGCGGCGGCGGGCGCGCCGGCGCTCAGCCAGGCGGCGCCGAGCGCGGCGGCAGCGCCGAGGCGCGCGGGCTTCGAGGGACGTGGACGCATCCCGGCGAATCTACACGCAGGCGCGCCGCCGCGTCCAACCGGCCGCGCTGTTTCTCAAGCGGTCTCGATCTTGGTCCACAGGTGGCGGCGGACGCGCTGGCGGGGGCCATCCCGCCGGGTGATCGCGCGCGCGGCGCTCCACGCCGCGAGCAGCTCGCCTTCTTGGCCCAGCCCCGGGAGGACCGTCGGCCCCGCGAGGAAGGTGCCGGGCACGGGGCCTCGCACCGGCTCGCCGCCGAGCTCGAGGAACCCCGGCGGCTCGACCGACCACTGCCATCGCATCGGCTCGAAGGGCGAGCGCGAGCGCGTCACGTGCACGCGGTCGATGTCGCGGCGGCGCCCGCTGCTGAAGTCCGCGAGCGGCAGGCCGTCGTGCGGGGAGTCGACGAGGACGAGGTGGCGGTCGAGGAACGGCACCTGCGCCCGGACCGCCGCCACCACGGCCTCCCGCGCCTCGGAGATCGGCAGCGCGCCGCCGGCGCCGAGCAGCGCCTCGGCGACGAGCGTCGTCTCTCCCGCCGCCGCCGTCGCCCTCGCGAGGTGGACGGTGGGGAGGCGCGCGTCGCCGTGGCTGCCCGCCTCCGGGATCAGGAACGCCTCCTCGGCGAGCGCGGCCGGCACGCCCTCGTCGCGCACGACGAGGCTGACCACGAACCGGCCGACGCTCGCCGTCAACCGCGGCCAGCTCCGGCGCGCGCGCGGCGTGATGCCCTCGCCGCGCGTGAGCTCGGCGACGAGCTCGCCGGACAGATCCGTCACCACCACGTCGGCGCCGACGGGCTCCTCCTCGCCGTCCTCGCGCACCCCCGCGACGGAGCCGCGCTGGACGAGGATCTCGGCGGCCCGCGCCCCGAGGCGCACCTCGCCGCCGTCCGCCAGGATCCGGGCGACGAAGAGCTCCTCGAGATCTCGCTCGCCGGCGGGCGTGGCCTGCACGCCGCGGATCCACGCGCCGTAGAGCCGCGCCAGCGACAGCGCGGGCGGCGCCTCCCCCGGGGGAGCGAGGTTCGAGGCGAACCGCGCCGGCGCTACCACGGCGTCGCGGAACGGGTGCCCCGCCGGGAGGCGCGCCAGCAGATCGCGCCGCGGCTCGCTCGCGAGCGCCACCCCCGACAGGGCGCGGGCCGACTCCAGGCGCTCGCGGAGCGTGGCGGGGGGCCACACGAGATCGTGCGCGAGCGCGCGGTCGAGGCTCGCGTTCGCGACGGCGATCGCCTCGTGCAGCTCGGCGACGGCGTGGCGTGCGCCGGGCAGCTCGCGGTCGAGCTCGCGCTCGAACAGCGCAGGATCCGGCGGGACGTCGAGCCGCAGCGCCCCCCGCACGACCTGGAGGATCGGATCGAGCGGCCGGGCGAGCCGGCGGAACCGCGGAGTCTGCGCGAGCTCGGTGAGGATGCGCGAGAACACCGGCGACGACGCCGACAGCAGCGTGAACGCGCGCCGCCGCAGGCGGCGCCCCTCGTAGAAGTAGTCCGCGTCGGGATCGCCCTGGCCGAGGACCAACACGCGCAGATCGCGCCGCGCGAGCAGCGCGCCGGCCGCGAGGGCGCCGATCGAGCGACCGATCACGACGGCGTCGTAGTGGCGGCTGGGCATCCGGGGTGCATCGATGGTAGTCGACCTCGCGAGGTCGGCACCCCCGCGTGGCCGCCCTGCCCACGATGCCGCTCCCGCTCGCCGTCCTCGTCTCCGGAAACGGCACCAACCTCCAGGCGATCCTCGACGCCATCGGCCAGGGCGCGCTCCGCGCCGAGGTCCGCCTGGTGCTCTCGAACGTGGCCGGCGCCGGCGCCCTCGCGCGCGCGGAGCGGGCGGGCGTGCCGGTGCGGGTGCTCGAGCACCGCGCCTTCGCGAGCCGCGCGGAGTTCGATCGCGCCGTGGCCGTGGCCGTGCGCGAGGCCGGGGCGGAGTGGATCGTCCTCGCGGGGTTCATGCGCATCCTCGGGCCCGAGGTCGTCGGCGCGTTCCGGCACCGCATCGTGAACCTCCACCCCGCGCTGCTGCCCGCGTTCCCCGGCGCACACGCGCACCGCGACGCGCTCGCCTACGGGGTCAAGGTGACGGGCTGCACGGTGCACCTGGTGGACGAGGGCGTCGACACGGGGCCGATCGTCCTGCAGCGGGCCGTCCCGGTGCTCGACACCGACGACGAGGCCTCGCTCGCGGCGCGCGTGCGCGTCGAGGAGCACGCGCTGCTCGTCGCCGCGCTCCGTGCCATCTCGGAGGGTCGCCTGCACGTCGAGGCGCCCGCCGCTGGTGGCCGCGCGCGCGTGCGGATCGAGTGAGGCGGCGCCGCGCGCGCCGCTACGGCGCCACGCGCGGTGCCCCGGTAGGTCCGGCCCGTGCCGGGCCGCGCTCGCGCTATGCTCTACCGGCCGGCCCGCTCGCGGGCTCGGAGGGCTCTCGCGATGGTCCCGGCCGCGCTCGTCTCGTTCTGCCTCAACGTCACCTGCGCGGTGCTCGTCGGGATGCGCGCGCGGGCCTCGCCGCAGGGGCGCGCGCTCGTCCGCGTGTGCCTGGCGCAGGCGGCCGTCGTCGCCGGGTTCCTCGTCGAGTCCAGCCTGGGGTCGCTCCACGGGCGCGTGATCGCGGACGGCGCTCAGCTCGCGCTCGACGGCCTGCTCACGGCCGAGTACGTGAACCTGGCGCTCGCCTACGCGCGCCGGCCGCACCGCCCGTGGCTCGTGCGGTGCTTCGGGCTCCCCGCGGTGGGGGCCGCCGGCGTCATCGTGACGAGCGGGGCGCACCGCCTGGTGCGCGGCCAGGCGACGCTCCAGGGCGGCCGGCTCACGTACCCGTTCGAGGTGGTCGACTACGTCGGGTTCGCCGCGATGATGAGCCTGGTGTGCGTCGCGATCGCGATCCTCGTGAGCGCGACGCTCCGGGAGCGCGGGAGCCGCCGGGTCGATGGCGTGGCGCTCGTCGCCTGCGTGAGCGCGCCGCTCGTCGGTGGGTTCCTCGCCCTGCTCGGGCTCGAGGTCGGGGGCGAGCGAGACAACACGCCCCTGCTGGTCGGCGTGACGGCGGCCGGCGCGACGGTGACCTTCCTGCGATCCCGCTCGATGGCCCTCGGCGCGCTCGCGCGCGAGCTCGTCGTCGATCGGCTCCGCGAGGCCGTGATCGTGGTCGACGACGACCAGCGCGTCGTCGACTGGAACCCGACGGCGGAGCGGCTGGTGTCCCCGCTCGAGCTGGGCGCGCCGCTCGAGCGCGCGTGGCGCGAGCGCCTGCTGGGCGCGCAGTCGTCGTTCGCCGAGGGGGAGCGGGTGTGGGAGGTCTCGCGGACGCCCGTCGAGTCGGGGTGGCTCGTGGTCGCCCGGGACGTGACGGAGCTCACCCGCCAGGTCGAGGCCCGCACGGCGGCGCTCGAGGAGGCCGCGGCGCGGCTGCGGGCGATCTTCGACAACGCGCACCAGTTCCTCGGGCTGCTCGACGCCGAGGGCAGGGTGCTGGCGGCGAACCGCGCCGCGCTGGAGTTCGCGGGGGTGCGCGAGGAGGACGTGCTCGGCCGCCCGTTCCGGGAGACGGTCTGGTGGGATCGGCACGGGCGCGAGCTGCTCGATCCGGCGCTCGAGCAGGCCCGGCGGGGGCGGTTCGCCCGGTTCGAGACGGTGCACGAGGTGGGGGAGCGCCGGGCGGAGATCGATTTCACGCTGTCGCCGGCCGTGCACGACGGCCGCGTGGCGTTCCTCGTCCCCGAGGGGCGCGACATCACGGCGCTGCGTGAGGCGGAGCGCGAGCGCGCGAGGCTCGGCGAGGAGCGGAGCCGATCGGAGCGGCTCGAGCTGCTCGGGCGGCTGGCGGCGGGCGTCGCGCACGACTTCAACAACCTCCTCGCGGTCGTCGGGTGCTCCGTCGATCTCCTCGCCGAGGAGGCGTCCCTCTCGGGCGAAGGGCGCCAGACGCTCCTCGACATCCGCGAGACGATGGAGAGCGGAGCGTCCCTCACCCGACAACTGCTCGCGTTCTCCAGGCAGAACCGCCTCGGAGAGCCCGTGGTCGAGGAGGTCGACGCGGTGGTCGCGCGCTCCATGGGGATGCTGCGGCGTCTCCTGGGCGACGCGATCGACCTCGAGATGGCGCTGTCCGGAGGGCCGGTGCTCATCGTGCCGGGTCAGCTCGAGCAGTGCATCATGAACCTCGTCGTGAACGCGCGCGATGCGTCGCAGCCGGGCGGAAGGGTGGCGATCGTCACGAAGGTCCAGCGCTCGGAGCGCCTGTCGGGCCGCGAGGTCGTCCTCGAGGTGGTCGACGTAGGTTCCGGCATGACCGAGGAGGTCCTGGCTCGTGCCCTCGACCCGTTCTTCTCCACGAAGGCGCCCGGCAAGGGGACGGGGCTCGGTCTTGCCACGGTCGCGCGGATCGCGGCCGAGGCCGGCGGGTACGTCACGATCGAGTCGAAGGTGGGTGAGGGGACGCGCGTGGCGGTCCACCTCCCCCTGCACGAGGGCGACGGCGGCGCGGAGTGAGCGGACGCGGGCCCGCGCCCGTTGCGCCCCGCGCCGCTACGGGGCAGCTAGCGGCGCGTGAAGACCCGCACCGTTCGCCTCGCGCCCGTCCGCCACGAAGCTCCCGAGTGCGTCGCCTACGCCGACGAGGTCGAGGTGCGGCGCTTCGAGATCGCGACGCGCATCCACCGCGCACACGTCGAGGAGTACACCGTGACGGCGATCGACTTCCGCGTCGACGGCGCGTATCGCGTCGTCGGGCGGACGGGCTCCAGCGGCGAGGAGCGTCGAGTCGACATCGTCGACCGCAGCGCCCTGCGCGACACGTGTGACTGCCCCGATTTCCTCGGAAACGACCTGGGCACGTGCAAGCACCTCGAGGCGGTGCGGCGCGCGATCTCGCGGGTCCCGGAGCTGCGCCGCGGGTACCTGGCGTTGGGCGAGGTGCCGCGCGCGGCGACGCTCACCGTCGCCACCGTCGGGGGCGCCCGCCTGATCGAGGCGGGGCCGTGGACCGCGCGGCTCCGGGCGCGGCTCGGGCTGATTCGCGACGCGGAGGTCGACGCGGTCCGGCACGACGTCGACGCGCCGCTCCTCCCCGGGTGGCGCGAGCCCGGCCTGCGCGTCGTCCACGCCGCGCCCCGGCTCGCGGAGCAGCTCCGCGCGCGGCGGGCGAGCGACGCTCGGCGGGCCGCGGTGGCGTCCGCGCTGCACAGCGGCCGCGCCCGGGTCGACCTGCTCACCGTGCCGCTCTTCCCCTATCAGGCCGCCGGGGCCAGCCATCTGGCCGCTGCCGGGCGCGCCCTGCTCGCCGACGACATGGGCCTCGGCAAGACGGTGCAAGCCATCGCCGCGTGCGAGCTGCTACGCGCGCGCGGAGAGGCGGCGCGGGTGCTCGTCGTCACCTGTGCGTCGCTCAAGCACCAGTGGCAGAAGGAGATCGAGCGCTTCGCCGGGGAACACGCCGTCGTCGTGGGCGGGGGCAAGGAGGGGCGGCGCGCGGCGTTCGAGTCGGACGCCCCCTACAAGATCCTCAATTACGAGCAGACGTGGCGGGAGCTCGCGCAGATCCGCGCGCTCGACGCCGATGTCGTCGTGTACGACGAGGCGCAGCGCGCGAAGAACTTCCGCACGAAGACCGCCGCCACGCTGCGATCCATCCCGGCGCGCTTCACCTTCGTCCTCACCGGGACGCCCGTCGAGAACCGGCTCGACGATCTCTACGCGCTGCTCCAGCTCGTCGACCCGGCGCTCCTCGGCCCGCTCTGGCGGTTCAACCTCGACTTCGCGCGGCAGAACGAGCGAGGGCGCATCGTCGGCTACCAGAACCTCGGGGAGCTGCGCCGTCGCATCGCGCCGCTCGTGCTCCGGCGCCGGAAGGAGGACGTCCTCTCGCAGCTCCCCGCGCTCACCGAGCAGACACGCTACACCGCGATGACGCCGGAGCAGGTCGAGCTCGAGGAGGGCCATCGCGTGCGTGCGTCGCAGCTCCTGCGGATCGCCGAGCGCCGCCCGCTCACGAAGCCGGAGCAGGATCGCCTGATGATGTCGCTCCTCAAAGCGCGGCAGGCGTGCGACGCGCTCGAACTCTGCGACCCGAAGTCTCGCGTCCGGGCCTCGCCCAAGCTGGACGAGCTCGAGGCGCTGCTTGGCGAGATCCTCGCGCAGGGCTCTGCGAAGGCGCTGGTGTTCTCCGAATGGGTCGAGATGCTGAAGTTGGCGGGCCAGCGCCTCGATCGCCTCGGTATCGGGTACGCGATGCTCCACGGCGGCGTCCCGACGGACAAGCGCCCGGCGTTGCTCGAGCGGTTCCGCAGCTCGGACGACGTGCGCGTCCTCCTCTCGACGGAGGCCGGCGGCGTCGGCTTGAACCTCCAGGTCGCGAGCTACGTCGTGCATCTCGACCTGCCGTGGAATCCGGCGCGCCTCGACCAGCGCACGTCCCGCGCCCACCGCATGGGGCAGACGCGCGGCGTCACGGTCACCTACCTCTGCGCCGAGCAGGGGATCGAGCGCGGGATCGAGGGCGTCCTCGCCTCGAAGCGGGCCGTGCGCGGCGCCGCGCTCGACGCCACGAGCGGCGTCGAGTCGCTGGAGACGCCGAGCTTCAACGCGACGCTGAACCAGGTGCGCGACATCCTCGACCAGCTGGAGGAGCCCGGCTCTGCCGCTGAGGTCCAGGAGCTGACCGAGGCGCTGCAGCCGACGCCCGCTTCCGGCGCAGGCGACCCTCCTCTCGAGGCGCCCGAGGCGCCCGCCGTGGCGCCTCCGCCTCGCCGCGGAGAGGGGCAGGCCCGGGCGCGGCTCCGGCTCGCGCGCGTCGTGCTCGATGCGGGCTTCCCTGGAGACGCGGTGCGCGCGGCGTACGAGGGGCTGGCGGCCGCCATCGCCGGCTTGCTGGACACACCACCCGATCCCGGCCACGGCGCGCTCGTCGCGGCGGTGTACCGAGAGCTCCTGCCGGCCGGGCGGCTGCCGGGGGCGGCGCACGCTGCGCTCGCCATGTTGCACGACCTTGCGACGCTCGAGGCCCATGGGATCGAGGTCGCGGCGGAGCTCGCGAGCCGCGCCGTCGAGGAGGCCGAGCAGTGGACGGCGCGGTTGGCGGCCGTGGGCCCCGCGAGCGATGGCGCGCGGACCCCGCGCCGCTTGCGTGAGCGGGCGCCGGCCTGACTCTACTGCCCGGGACTCCGCCCCGAGACCCCGCGCTGCGCCCGCGCCACCGTTCGCCGAAAAGGAAGCTCTCCGGCCGGCCCGCCGTAGAATGGGCGATGCGCGGAGTCCTGGGTGCCCGCTTCGGGCCTCCCGCCGCGGCAGAAAGGGCAAGGGTCCGCACATGATTCGACGAG
>JADLEQ010000045.1 GCA_020846005.1 Polyangiaceae bacterium | reverse complement strand
CCGCGCTCGCCCCCGCGCTCGCCCCCGCGCGCGCCCCCGCGCCCGCCCCCGCGCTCGCCCCCGCGCTCGCCCCCGCGCTCGCCCCCGCGCTCGCCCCCGCGCCCGCCCCCGCGCTCGCCCCCGCGCTCGCCCCCGCGCTCGCCCCCGCGCTCGCCCCCGCGCTCGCCCCCGCGCTCGCCCCCGCGCTCGCCCCCGGCATCAAAAGCGAGAAGTTCGACTTGCAACCCCCGCTCGCCCGCATACACTCCGCCGCGGAGGTCCCCATGCGCCGTCTCGTCGTCCCCGCTCTCATCGTCCCTCTCGCTCTCGCGATCGCCGGCTGCGGCGAGAGCGACGACTCTGGCTCGTCGGGCTCGGCGACGGGCGGCGCGGCCGGCTCCGGCAGCGGCGGCGCGGCCGGCTCCGCTAGCGGCGGCGCGTCGGGAGCGTCGGGCGGCGGGGGCGCTGCCGGCTCGGGCGCCGTCCCGGGCGGCGCGGTCCACGGCACCGTGGCCTACGCGGGGGCGGAGACGGGCGCGCTCGTCGTGGGCGTGTACACGGCGTGCCCCCCAGCCGGTCCCCCCGTCAACCTGAACATGAAGCGGTACGACACGCCCGCCTTCCCGCAGGCGTACGAGCTCACGAACGTGGATCCCGGCTCTTACTACATCGTCGCCGTGCTCGACGTGGGCAGCAACAACCCGACGATGCCGGGCCCCGAGGATCTGCAGGCCTGCTCGGGCCAGGTCACCGTCTCCGCGTCGGCGGGCGCGACGGCCGACATCACGCTCACGCCATGAGCCGCGCGGCGCTCGCGCTCGCCCTGGCCGCGCTCCAGTCGGGCTGCTCGTCCGAGTCCACCCCAGCGCGCGTGATCGAGGACGCCGCCGTCCCGGGTCGCGAGGTGCGCCCCGGCGTCGGCGTCGGCGAGATCACGCTCGGCGCCCGCCTGGAGGCGCTGCCCGAGGCCGTCGGCACCCCGGAGCAGACGATCGTCAACCAGCGGCTCGGCTTCGTCCGGTACCCGGGGGGGCTCGAGCTGGTCATCACCTCGCCGGAGGCCTACGAGGCCGCGCCGTCGAGCCTCGTCGTGGCCGTCGGTGTCTCGCAGGCGGAGGGCTACCGCGGGCTCCCCGTTCCGGGCCAGGCCCGCGGCGAGATCGAGGCCGTCCTCGGCGCCCCCGCGGACGAGATCGAGCTCATCGCCTACTATGCGTCGGGCGCGTCGGTGACGTACGCGGGCGGCGTGGCGGCGAAGGTCGCGGTGTTCGAGCCGTACGAGAACCGCCCAGCGCCGCCCGAGATGGAGCCCGCGCCATGAGCGCCTCGCGCACACGCGGTCGCTGCCGCACCTCGGGCGCGGCCCGGCGCCCGCTCGCGGCGGCGCTGCTCCACGGCGCGCTGTTCGCGGCGGCGCTGCTCCACGGCGCGCTGCGCGCGCCGGCGGCCCACGCCGCGGTCGATCTCGACGGCGAGGCGATCGAGATCGTCGACATGCACCTGCACCCGGGCCGGTTCGCGCAGATGTCCCCGGGCGGCAAGGCGTTCACCGTGACGGCGACGCCGGACTTCTCGCGCGCCTACGCGCCGCCGGTGTTCGCGCGCCTGCTCGACCCGTGGGCGGAGCACGTGGGGATCCAGGCGCAGGCCGCCGCCGGTGGCCTCGACCGGGTGGTGCTGTATGCGGTGTACGCCCAGGAGACGACCGGCTATTTCACCAACGAGCAGCTCGCCGCGATCCTGCTGGACTCCCGCAACACGCGCGACCCGCAGGGCCGCCCGTGGGCGAGGGGCTTCGCCAGCATCGACTTCTTCGACGGTTGGGCGAACCCCGGCGTCGCGGACCAGCGACTCGCGGCGCTCTCGTCGTGGTTCGCGAAGCACCGCGACGTGTTCGTGGGCGTCAAGCTCGCGCACGCCCACCAAGCCGTGACGTTCGATGACCCGGAGTACCTCGCCGTCTACGAAGTCGCAGCCTCGCATGGCGTCCCGGTCCTCTTGCACACCGGGTTCTCGCCCTTCCCCGGGTCGCAGACGGAGCCCGAGTACTACGATCCCCAGTACCTCGAGACGGTCGTCTCCAACTACGACGGCACCGGGACGCTGCCCCGGCTCGAATTCGTCCTCTCCCACGTCGGCCAGGGCGACGCCCGCTCCGTGGAGCACGCGCTCGCGCTCGCCGAGGCGCACGACAACGTCTACCTGGAGATCAGCGCGCTGAACCGCCCGATCACCCGCGACGCGAGCGGCGCCCCCGTGACCGTCACCGAGCCCCAGTATCCGAGCGTGCTCACGGAGATCCGCGCCCGCGGCCTCGTGCCCCGCACGCTCTACGGCAGCGACGGCCCTCAGTTCTCCGGCTTCACCGCCACCTACGCGAAGCTGATGATCGACGGCATGAAGACCGCCGGCTACACCCCCGCGGAGATCCGCCAGGTGATGTCCGAGAATTTCGAGCTCCTCTTCGACTGATCCGGCGAGCGCGGCCGAGAGGCGAAGCCGGCCCCGCCCGGCGCGCCCGCGCCGCGACGAGCCGGCGGTTGTCGGACGCCCGCCGCTGGCCCTCGGGCCCCGCTTCGCGCGAGACTGCGCGCCGATGCGGCTCGCTGCCCCCCGCCTGGTCGCGCTCGCGCTGGCGTCTGCGCCGGTCGGCGTGGCGTGCGCCCGCGCGCCCTCCGAGCCGCCCGATCCCGCGCAGCGCGGGGCGACGGCGGCGCGCTCCTCCGACCCGGTGGGCGCGCGTCCTCCTCCCGCGCCGCCGCCTCCCCCGCCGCCGCCTCCCGCGCCCTCGGCCAGCGCGGGGCCGCGCGCCTCGGCCGCCGAGCCTCGCCCGCTCTACCTCCCACGTCTGTCCGTCCCGCCCCCGCCGGATCCGGAGCGGACGGCCCAGCGCGCCGCGCTCCTCGCAGAGCGCTATCGCGGGAGCGCGGCCGACCCGAGCCGCCCGGACCGAGATCCGGAGGGGTATCGGTCCTTCGCCGACCCGGGCGCCCCGTTACCGCTCCCCGGCCCGCCGCCCCCGTACGAGCCCGCCGGCGCGGCCTGCCCCGTCGACATGGTGCTCGCCGAGGGGGCGCGGTGCGCCGAGCCGCGCCAGGCGTGCCTCGCCTGGGCGGACGAGCCCGGGAAGCCGAACCGCTCCTGCGCCGCGTTCGCCGAGCCGACCGACTGCGGCCCCGCCCGCGCCCCCATGCGGTACTGCATCGACCGGCACGAGTTCACCGCGCCCGGCGCGGCGCTGCCCCTCGTGCACGTCTCGTGGACGGACGCCCAGCAGCTCTGCGAGCGCGTGGAGAAGCGCCTGTGCCTGGAGGAGGAGTGGGTCTTCGCCTGCGAGGGGCCGGGGGCCCTACCGTACCCCTACGGGTACACGCGGGACGGCGCGCGGTGCAACCACGATCGCGACGCGCCGTTCACCTCACGCGGCAAGTTGGTGGATCAACGCGTACCCGCCGCCTCCCTCGAGGCGTGCGCGAGCCCCTTCGGCGCCGTGGCGATGGTGGGCAACGTGGACGAGTGGACGACCCGGAGCGGCCGCGCGAGCCCGTGGCGCTCCGTGCTGCGCGGCGGCTGGTGGCTCAAGGGCCGCAACCGCTGCCGCGCCGCCACCGACGCCCACGACGAGCGCTACGCAGGCCCGCAGGCAGGCTTCCGCTGCTGCAAGGCCGCGAGGTGAGGGGAGGGGAGCCGGGGATGGGGCCTCGCGGCGGGCTGTCGTGGTACGACCCGCCGCGATGCGACGCACAGGGAAGTTCGGGAAGTATTCGCGCGCGGACCTGCTCCGGCTCGGGCGCCGCTTCCTCGAGGAGGTCGCCGGCCACCGTGACCACTCCAAATGGGGCACGGAGGAGTGGACGGAGCAGGTGCTCGACTGGTTCAGCGCGGACAGGGCCGAACACGTCGTCGTCCACGCTCGCGCTCCCCGAGGCGCGAGAAGCGACGTTGGCCCGCGCGCCGCCACGAGAGGCGAGTACCTGGTCGACCTCGCGCACAGTACGTGGCCAGGCTACGCGAAACCGCGGACGAGAGCCTACTGGAACGAAGCGCTCGCGCCCGAGCGAGAGCCCAAGCTCGAGCTCCTCCTCGCGCTCGAGTGCGAGTGGGGCAAAGTAGAGAACGCGCGAGAGACCTTGCACCGGGTGATGCAGGACGCCGCCAAACTCCTCCACCTTGCGGCGAGGGCGAAGGTGGTGGTGTTCAGCGGCACAAACCAGCAGAACAGCGGAGACCTCCTCGGCCTGCTCCGGCGGCTTGCGGCTCGTGACCCCACCCGCGCCCCGTGGCTCTTCATCGACGTTCCGTGGTCGCGTGACCCGGCAACCTTCGAGCTCTCCCAGCCCCCCGGCGAAACCGGCTGAGCGACGTTCAGCGCGCGCCGCGCGCCGTCCCTTGTTCACCGAGCCGCCTTGCGGCATCCTGATGCCTTGCGTGGGAACCGACCCCGCCACGCCGAGCTGAGCGGATGATCGCCGAGCCCTGCGCCTCGCCCGAAGACGCCGCCTTGCACCCCGTACTCGCCCGGGGCGCGGGGCGTCCCTCGGCGGCCCACAGCTGCGCGATCAGGCTCACCCATCCCCGCCGCTGGCCCTCCCGCGCCGGTGGGATCGGCGCCCAGGGGTACCCGGACCCAGGGCAAGGGCGCCCTGGCCGCGATGGCGGAGTCGATCGATGACCAGCGGCTCACTCCCCCCGGCGCCCGCGCCGGGCGAGGTTGTTCGCGTCCGCCAGCGCCAGTACCTCGTCGAGGACGTGCAGCCGCCGCCGGAGCCCGGCGAGGCGACCCTCGTCTCGATGTCGTGCCTCGACGACGACGCGCAGGGCGAGGCGCTCGAGGTGCTCTGGGAGCACGAGATCGACACCGAGGTCGTCCGCGCCTCGTGGGACCGGCTCGGTCGCCGTGACTTCGACGCGCCGTCGCGGTTCGCGGCGTACCTCCACGCGCTCCGCTGGAACTGCGTGACGGCGACCAACCCGAGGCTCTTTCAGTCGCCCTGGCGTGCGGGCATCGAGGTCATGTCGTACCAGCTCGAGCCGCTCCGCAAGGCGCTCCGGCTGCCCCGCGTGAACCTCTTCATCGCGGACGACGTGGGGCTCGGAAAGACCATCGAGGCCGGGCTCGTGCTCCGCGAGATGCTCATGCGCCAGCGGGTGCGTCGCGCCGTCGTAGTGGCTCCACCGTCGGTGGTGATCCAGTGGAAGGAGGAGCTCGAGCAGCGGTTCGGGCTCACCTTCGTCATCTACGACCGCGACTACGTCGCGCGCTGCCGCCGCGAGCGCGGCTACGCGGTGAACCCGTGGACCACCCACTCGCGCTTCATTCTCTCGCACGCGCTCCTGCGCGACGAGGAGTACGCGGCGCCGCTGCGAGACCTGCTCAGCATCGACGAGCACGGCAAGCCGCGGGACGGCGCCGACCCCGGCTCGCTCCTCATCCTCGATGAGGCCCATCACGCAGCCCCCGCGAGCAGCTCCAAGTACGCGATCGACTCGCAGTTCACGCGCGCCGTTCGTGATCTGGCCGAGCGCTTCGAGCACCGCCTCTTCCTCTCCGCGACGCCGCACAACGGCCTCTCCAACTCCTTCTCGGCGCTCCTCGAGATCCTCGATCCGCAGCGCTTCGTGCGCGGCACTCCCGTCGAGCCGAAGCTCCGCGACGAGGTGATGGTCCGCCGCTTGAAGGCCGACCTGCGCGAGGTCTCGGGCGGCTTCCCGGTCCGAAAGATCGTGAAGGTCGACCTCCACGGCCTGCCGGCGGGCGCGCCCGAGCTCGCGCTGGCGAAGCTGCTCGACGAGTACTGGGAGGCGCGCGAGGAGCGGCTCGAGGGGCTGCCGCCGAAGCAGCGCGCGGCGCAGGGCCTGGTCCTCGTCAACCTGCAGAAGCGCCTGTTCTCCTCGATCGAGGCGTTCCACCGCACCCTCAAGGCGCACCGTCGCGCCCTCGAGAAGGCCGCGGCGGAGCCGTACGCCACACCGACCGCCGCCAACCTCGAGCTGCTGCTCGCGCAGCCGGACGCCGAGGACGATCGCTCGGAGCTCGCCGAGGACGAGGTCGAGACCGAAGAGGAACAGGCCGTCGAAGCAGCGACCGCCGCGGGCGGCGGGAAGCCGTCCCCGCGCGAGGTCGATCTCGTCACCCGCATGGAGGAGCTGGCCGAGCGCTCGCGTCGCCTGCCCGACGCCCGCGTGCGCTGGCTCGTCGACTGGATGCGCCGGGAGATGTGCCCGAAGCTTCCGGCGCTTGGCGTGCCCTCGGCCTCTGCCCCTGCCGAGTGGCTGCCTCGGCGCGTGGTCATCTTCACCGAGTACGCAGACACCAGGCGCTACCTCGAGCAGCAGCTCGAGGGGGCCATCGGCACCACGGACCAGGGCGACGATCGACTCGCGACCTTCCACGGCGGCATGCCGGACGAGCTGCGCGAGCAGGTGAAGCGTGCCTTCAACACCGACCCCGCGAAGCACCCGCTCCGGATCCTCGTCGCGACCGATGCGGCCCGCGAGGGCGTGAACCTGCAGAACCACTGCGCCGATCTCTTCCACATGGATCTCCCGTGGAACCCGTCCCGCCTCGAGCAGCGCAACGGCCGCGTCGATCGCAAGCTCCAGCGCGCCGCCGAGGTCCGCTGCCACTACTTCGTCTACGCACAGCGCGAAGCTGACCGCGTCCTCGAGGTGCTCGCCGAGCGCACCAAGGTCATCCACGAGGAGCTGGGGAGCATGCCTCCCGTGCTCGAGGAGCGGATGACGCGCCGGCTTGCCCAGGGCATTGGTCCTCGCGGACGAAAGGAGCTCGCCGAGGCGCTCCGAAAGGACACCGCCGAGCCAAAGAGTCAGGCCGCGCCCGAGGAGCTCGAGGGGGCACGTGAGCGCAAGGCCGCGCTCCAGAAGCAGCTCGACGAGCTGCGCAACATCCTCGACCAGTCGCGTCGTTCGCTCGATCTCAACGAAGGGCAGCTCCACGGCGTGCTGTGCGAGTCGCTCGGGATGCTCGGAGCCGACCTCCTGAAGCCCGCGACGGGCCGCACCGATCAGGCGTTCGAGGTCCCGGCGCTCGACCGGCGCGCGGGCGCCGACCCCACGTGGGCCGACACGCTCGACACGCTGCGGAGCCCTCGTCCGCGCGGGGTGAAGGTCTGGGAGTGGCGCCGCACCGCGCCGATTCGCCCGGTCGTCTTCAAGGACCCAGGGCACATCGACGAAGACGTCGTTCACCTGCATCTCGAGCATCGCCTGGTGCAGCGCCTGCTCGGGCGCTTCCTCGCCCAGGGCTTCGTCCTCGACGATCTCGCCCGCGCGTGCGTCGGGCAGACCGACGACGCGGTCCCGCGCGTGCTGCTGCTGGGAAGGCTCGCGCTCTATGGCGACCGCGCGGCGCGCCTGCATGACGAGGTGGTCTCCGTGGCTGCGCGCTGGGCCGATCCGACGGCTCGCAAGGGCGGGCTGAAGCCCTACGCCGAGGACGCGCAGGAGAAGTCCTGGGACTTGTTGCTGGCATCTATCTCCAAGGGCGGCGCGCCCGCGGTCGCACCCGAGGTTCAGAAGAACATCCTCCGCTCGGCGCCCTCCGACGTGACGGAGCTGCTCTCGCATCTCCACGTGCGCTGCGAGCTGGTCGCCGCCAAGGCGATCGCGAAGCTCAACGAGCGCGGGCAGCGAGAGGCCCGCGAGATGGTGGAGATCCTCGCCGGGCAGAAGGGGCGCATCGAGCGCGAGCTGGCGAAGGTCGAAGATCCGCAGCAGGCCTTCGAGTTCAAGGGCTTCGACGACGAGGAGCGGCGGCAGCTCCGCGACAACGCGAAGTTCTGGCGTCGCCGCCTCGAGGCCATCCCGCGCGAGACGGAGCTCGAGCCAAAGCGCATCCTGCAGAGCTACGCGGTGCGGGCGACGCGCATCGAGCCCGTGGGGATCGCCTACCTCTGGCCGGTGACGGGGTGAGCCATGGCGACTGACCACGAGCTTCGAGTGCATCGCGACTGGATCGGGCTGCTGCAGCCCGTCGGTCTCGTCGTGTCGCCTCCTGCGCTGCTCGCGGCGCAGGCTTTCCCGGACAAGAACATCCTGAAGGAGCAGCAGGCGCTGTTCGCGCTCATCACCCCGCCCGCTCCGAAGGACGAGAAGAAGGCGGTGGAGCGCCCGCCGCTCCCGCTCAGCTTCGAGGCCCTCGCGACGCAGGTGCTCGGCTGGAAGCCGAGCAAGCTCGCGGGCAGTCCGAGCGGCCCCGCGCTGCCCGAGTCGCTCGAGCTGGTGCTGCCGGAGTTCGGAGAGACGCTCCGCCCCACCTTCGCGGTCCCCGCCGTGAAGGAAGACGACGCGGAGTGGATGATCCTCGTCCAGGAGCTCGCCGACGGTGCCTCGTTCGACGAGCCACCCGCCGAGGAGACGAAGAAGTGGTACGCGAGCCCGCAGATCCGGCTCGAGCGCCTGCTCCGCGAGACGGGAGTGCCGATCGGCCTCCTCGCGAACGGGCGGTTCATCCGGCTCGTCTACGCGCCTCGCGGCGAGTCGTCCGGGCACGTCACGTGGCCGGTGCATCGCCTGGTCACCGCGCTCGACCGCGACATGCTCTCGGCGCTCTGCATGCTGCTCGGCTCCGCGCGCCTCTTCGCGCTGCCGCGCGACCAGCGGCTGCCGCACCTCCTCAAGGAGAGCCGCAAGTACCAGAACGTCGTCTCGACGAAGCTCGCGGGGCAGGTGCTCGAGGCTTTGAACGAGCT
This sequence comes from Polyangiaceae bacterium, assembly GCA_020846005.1. GTDB lineage: Bacteria > Myxococcota_A > Polyangia > Polyangiales > Polyangiaceae > JADLEQ01. Next base: position 3,316 of record JADLEQ010000045.1, on the reverse strand, counting down.
CCTGCGCGGGTTCCAGTCGGCGAACGAGGCCGCCAAGGGCGCCCTCCTCGACGCGACGGTGCGCGAGGATCCGGACCATGTCTACGGCGGCTTGCTCGCAGTGCTGCTCCGGCTCGTGTTCATCCTCTACGCCGAGGAGCGGGGCCTGCTCTCGTCGTCCGCGGCGTACGTGCGGAACTACTCGCTGGTCGGCCTCTTCGACAAGCTGCGCATCGACGCGGGCCGCTTCCCCGACACGATGGACCAGCGCTACGGCGCCTGGTCACGCCTGCTCGTGCTCTTCCGCATGGTGCACGACGGCGCCAAGCGCGGTGACCTTCGGCTCCCACCGCGGTACGGGCACCTCTTCGATCCCGACGGCTGGGCCTTTCTCGAGGGCCGGCCGCTTCGCATCAACCGCGTGATGGGCGCTCCCGTGGAGGTGCCCAAAGTGCCCGATGGCGTGGTGCTGCGGGTGCTCGAGAAGCTGCTGCTTCTCGACAGCGACCGGCTCTCGTACCGGGCGCTCGACGTGGAGCAGATCGGCTCCGTCTACGAGAACATGATGGGCTTCCGCCTCGAGCGCGCGGTCGAGACCTCCATCGGTGTCGGCAAGGAGCACGTGGTCGTCGGGCTCGAGACGCTGCTCGCGAAGAAGGGCGCGGAGCGCGAGAAGCTGCTCAAGGAGACGGCGAGCGTCGAGCTGACGGGCAAGGCTGCCGAAGCACTGAAGGGGGCGGCCACCGTCGACGACCTCGTCGCCGCACTGAGCCGGCGCATCTCGCCGCTCACGCCGCGCACGGTGCCCGCGGGTGGGCTCTACCTGCAGCCCACCGATGAGCGACGGCGCTCGGGCTCGCACTACACGCCGCGCGAGCTGACCGAGCCCATCGTGCGCACGACGCTGCGGCCGATCCTCGAGGACCTCGGCGCGAATCCGAAGCCCGAGCAGCTCCTCGCGCTGAAGATCTGCGACCCTGCGATGGGCTCGGGCGCATTCCTGGTCGAGACCTGCCGGCAGCTCGCCGAGCAGCTCGTGAAGGCCTACGACGTCCACGGTCGCCCGACCGACATCCCGCCCGACGAGGACGTGCTGCTCTACGCCCAGCGGCAGGTCGCGCAGCACTGCCTGTACGGCGTCGACAAGAACCCGTTCGCCGTTGATCTGGGCAAGCTCTCGCTCTGGCTCGCGACGCTGGCGCGCGACCACGCGTTCACGTTCCTCGACCACTCGATCCGCCACGGCGACTCGCTGGTCGGGCTCACGCGCGAGCAGATCGCGAGCTTCCACTGGGAGCAGGGGCGCGGTCGCTACATCAAGACGTTCATCGAAGGCGCAATCAAAGAGGCTATGAGCCTGCGCGTTCAGATTGGTCCCATGGCCAACTCAGACGACGTTGGCGAGAAACGACGCCTTCTGCGCGAAGCAGACGATGCGCTCACCAAGGTGAGGCTGCTCGGTGACGCTGTCGTCGCCTGCTTTTTCTCGAGCGAGAGGGAAAGGGGACGAGAGCAGGCTCGAGATGAGTGGGCTCGCCGGGCGTTGAGTTGGCTCAAGGGCAGCGACTTCGGGCCAGACTTTGCGAGCCTCGTCGGGACTCTGCGCGGCGGCGAGAGACCGCTGCCCTGCTTTCACTGGGAAATTGAGTTCCCGGAGGTCTTCGACCGTTCCCGTCGCTCAGGAGGGACGCGGACACTTCTCGAAGCCGAGGAGCAACCTCCTCAGATTGGAGACGGTGGATTTGATGCGATTGTTGGGAATCCACCATTCCTGGGGGGCCGGCGAGTACGGCACGCATTCGGCGGCGCCTACTTCGATTTCCTGCCGGCGATACACGAGGGGGCTCGAGGCAACGCCGACCTCTCGGCGCACTTCTATCGGCGCGCGTTCACACTGTTGAGGAGTCGCGGCGCATTTGGGCTCATCGCGACGAACACCATCGCGCAGGGCGACACGCGTGGGACAGGACTGCGCTGGATCCGGCAGCACGGTGGCTTCATATACACGGCCAAGCGTCGCATGAAGTGGCCAGGCCTCGCCGCGGTAGTTGTCAGCATTGTCCACGTGTCGAAGGGCGTGGCGCGCGAGCCTAGTGTCCTCGATGGGCGCGAGGTCGAGAAGATTACCGCCTTTCTGTTCCATGGCGGCAGCGACAACGACCCGGCGCCGATGCCTGAGAACACGGACAGGAGTTACATCGGTTCATTCGTGCTCGGCTCGGGTTTCACCTTCGACGACACCAAGCCCGACGATGCAACCTCGCTTGCAGAGATGGACCGCCTCAGCGCCAAGGACCCCAGGAACAGGAAGCGAATCTTCCCGTACATCGGTGGGGAGGAAGTCAATAACAGCCCGAGGCACGAACACCATCGCTACGTCATCGACTTCGGCGAAATGAGCGAGGAGGAAGCCCGTGAGGGTTGGCCAGACCTGATGTCCATTGTTGAAGAGAAGGTGAAACCAGGACGGACAAGAAAGAGCGGCGCCAAGTACGTTCTGCGCGAGCCGCTTCCAACGCGTTGGTGGCAGTTCGCTGATAAGCGACCGGCGTTGCAGGCCGCGGTCGCAGGTCTTGGCCGCGTGTTAGTGATTGCGCGCGTTAGCCAGTCCGCTGCCTTCGTGTTCTTGCCCGTACCCACCGTCTACTCTGAGCAACTGGTCGTGTTTCCGTTCGCCACTTGCGCGGCATTCGGCGCGTTGCAAGCTCGACCCCACGAAGTTTGGGCACGCTTCTTCAGCTCCACGATGGGTGATGGTCTGCGGTATGCTCCGTCCGATTGCTTCGAGACCTTCCCGTTTCCCGAAGGCTGGGAGTCCTCGGCGGCACTCGAAACCATTGGCCTCGACTACTACGAATTCCGCGCAGAACTCATGGTGCGCAACAACGAAGGTCTGACCAAGACCTACAACCGCTTCCATGACCCCGACGAGACCAGCCCCGATATCCTCAGACTTCGTGACCTCCACGCCGCCATGGACCGCGCCGTCCTCGATGCCTACGGCTGGACCGACATCGAACCGACCTGCGAGTTCCTCCTCGACTACGAGGAGGAGGACTCCGATTCGGAGTCCTCTGGCGGTCGGCGCAAGAGGAAGCCTTGGCGATACCGCTGGCCTGATGATGTCCGCGACGAGGTCCTCGCCCGCCTCCTCGAGCTGAACGCCCAGCGCGCAAAGGAACAAGCCGGCCCCCCGCCGACTCCTGGTCCCGCGACACCGGCCGCTCCCGGCAAGAAGACTCGCGGGCGCGGGAAGGCCAAGAAGCCCACGCCCGCCGGTCAGGGCGGGCTCTTCGGCGAGGAGAACGACTAGATGGCGACCTGGCCGGAGTGGTGG
>JADLEQ010000044.1 GCA_020846005.1 Polyangiaceae bacterium | reverse complement strand
GCGAGCGCCCTTGGTGAACGCCGCCGCCCCCCGCGTCAAGGCCGCGGGAGCTCCAGCGCGACGCGCGCGCCGCCGAGGGGGCTCCGGGCGGTGTGGATGCGGCCGCCGTGCTCGACGACGATCTTCTTCACGATGGCGAGCCCGAGGCCCGTCCCTTCGTCCCGGCGGGTGACGTACGGGTCGAAGACGGACTCGCCGAGGTCCGGGGGGAAGCCCGGGCCGTCGTCGTCCACGCAGAGCTCGAGCGTCTTCCCGGCGACGCGGAGGGAGACGCGCACCACGCCCGCCGGGCGCCCCGCGCCCTCGATCGCCTGTTGCGCGTTCTCGATCAGGTTCACCAGCGCCCGACGGAGCATCTGCGCGTCGAAGTCGGCCGGCACGGGGCTCGACGGGACCTCGAGCTCTTGTCGGACGGCGCGGTTGCGCGCGACGCGATGCTCGGCGGCGAGCGGCTCCCCCTCGGGCTCCGCCTCCTCGAGCTGCGTCCAGCGCGCGTGCTGCGCGCGCAGGAAACCCGCCAGATCCCCTCGCTCGAGGCGCGCGCGCGGGAGGCGCGCGAAGTCCGAGAACTCGCCCACCAGGCGGCGCAACGTGCCGACCTCGTCCTCGACGATCTCGAGCGTGGTGTCGAGCAGGCGCAGGTAGGCGTCGTCCTCGCCGGGGTAACGCCGATGCGCCTCCTGCACCGCGAGCTGGATCGGCGTGAGCGGGTTCTTGATCTCGTGGGCCAGGCGCCGCGCCATCTCCTGCCAGGCCCCGATCCGCTGCAGGTACTCGATGCGCGCTCGCGACGTCTCGATCTCGCCGAGCATGAGGTTGAAGGCGCGCCCGAGATCGGCGATCTCGTCCCGCCCGGCCTCCGACACCCGGACGGCGAGATCTCCGCCCGCTGCGCGGTGCGTGGCGGCGGCGAAGCGACCCAGGCGGCTCGACACCGAGCGCGCGAGCAGCGTACCGACGGCGACAGCCGCGACGATGCTGAAGCCGAGCAGCGCCGCGAACGCGGTGAGGTAGCTCCCCCGGTCCGCGTCGCGGCGGCGCTCGACCTCGGCGTAGCTCGTGACGAGCTCGTTCACGCTCTCGAGCTCGGCGAAGCGCCGCCGATCGGCGGCGAACACCGCGACGAGCCGCGGCCCCGGGGCGCCCTCGGCGCCGAGCGCGCGCTCCACGTCGAGCTCGTGCTCCACGTCGGGATCGATCGGGCGGCCGCGGTCGACCTGGGCGAGCCGGTCACCGCTCGCGTCGAGCACCGTGAGCGAGACGAGTCCGCCCACCCCCGCGAACGCTCCGCGCAGCTCGCGCTCGACCGCGATCGCGTCCTCGGCCGCCGCCGCGCGGCGCAGCTCCGGCCGCGCCGCGAGGGCGCTCGTCTCGGCGCGCATCACTGCCTTCGTGGCCCGCGCGAGCTCCTGATACAGGCCGAGTGACTGCTCGAGCCGCTCGCCGACCTCCGGCAGGTAGTACCGATCGGTCGCCTGCCGGACCATCGCGTCGGCTAGCACGATGGCGGCGACCACCGGGATGAGCGCCGTCGCGACCAGCGCCAACGCGAGGCGCCGCGCGATCCGCCCGCGCCCCCGCGCAGGGGGCGCGCCCGGCGTCACGGAGGCGCCGGAGCGTCGGACGCTCCGGCCATCGACGCGTCGCTCCCCGCGCCGCCCCTCGGAGCGGCGGGCTCGCCGAGGTCGTCGTCGTCGAGCCGCTCAGGGGTCGGCCCGCGGTAGAGGAGCCGGCGGAGCAGCGCGAGCGGGTCGAAGCCGAGCAGCGCCTGCAGATCGGGCGAGCCGATCCCGAGCGCGCGCAGCCGGTCCACCGCGGGGGCGAGCGGACCCTCGGCACCGAGCCACGCGGTCGCGCCGAGGCGATCGGCGAGCCCCTTCGCGATGCCGAGGACGGCGCGCCCGAGGTCGACCCCGAGCGGGATCGCCACCGCGGGCGGCGCTGGCGACAACACGATGTCCCGCGCAGCGGCGGCGACCGCCCACGCGCCGGGCGCGTGCGACCGCGCGAGCGACTGGAACGTGTCGCGCTCGCCGTAGCACCCGAGCGCGAGCGGGCCGACCCGCCGCTCGATGGCGCGCGCGAGGTGGCGATGATCGCGCGTCCAGTCGCCCGACACGAGCCCCATGTCCCGGCGCAGCTCGTCGGGGCCGAGCAGGAGGTCGAACGCGCCCCCGCGCCGCCGGAGGGCCACGGCCGTGTAGAGCGCGCCCTGGTCGAAGACGCCGAGCGCGAGGCAGCGCCCGTCGGCGCACAGGGCATCCAGCGCGCGCTCGATCACGCGCTCGGAGGGCAGGACCCAGCTGCTCGGACGAAGCGGCCAGGACCGGATCGCCCCCTCGGCGTCCATCTCCCGCAGCACGGCCAGCAGGTGGAGCACCTGCGCCGTGGCGGTGTCCCGCCGGCCGAGCCGGGCCGCCCACCGGTCGACCAGCTCGTCCACCGTGCCGGCGCCGAGCTCGACCGCCCAGTCGGCGCCGTGGCGCTCCGCGAGGTCACCGAGCGGCGCCGGCCAGGGCTCGCCCGCGATCGGGAGCCGCCCGCGCGTCGTCGAGATGAGCTTGCGCAGGCGCGGGCCGGTCGTCACCGCCACGACCCCGCCCCGGCGCGCCCGCAGGGCCTCCCCGAGGGGCGCCCCGCGCGCGGGGACGGGCCGGAGCACGGCGAAGAGGCGGGTCCAGTCCGCGCTGGTGAAGCCTTCGACGCGGACGTCCGGGGTCAGCACGGGGCGCAGCGTAGCACCCCGCTTCGGGCCGGATCGCCGCGCCTCGGTCGGGGCGGCGACCACCGCGGCGCGGCTCGCGCGGCCCGGCCGTTCGCTCGCGCTTCCGTTTCCGCGCCGGCCGGGTGTAGGGTGGGCCCGTGGTCCAGCCGCTCGTCGTGGGTGGTCGCGAGGGCTCTCGCGGCCGGTCGTCCTCCTCCTGGCTTCGCCTGTTCGGCGCGGCCGTCACGTGCCTCGCGACGCTCGTCGCGGTGGCGCCGGCGCGCGCGCAGCAGCGCACGTTCTATCTGGATCGGGCCCAGCTCTCGGGCGCGCCGGACGATGCCTACATGGTCTGGCGCCCGTACATGCACGAATCGACGCGGTTCTACGGCAGCTTCGCCCTCGGCTACACGTTGAACCCGCTCCGCGACACGACGGCGACGGACAACGGCAACGTCCAGAACGACATCGACAACCTGGTCCAGCACCAGCTCATCACGTACCTGTCGGTGGGCACCGAGATCGCGAGCCGGGTGGGCTTCAACGTGCTCCTACCCATCGCGGTCTTCCAGGCCGGCGGGGACGACCCGCAGGAGCAGGGCGTCGGCAGCGGCCTCGCGCTCTCGACGGCGGCGGTCCACGATCTCCGCTTCGACGTGCGGCTGAAGGCGTACGAGTCGGACAGCGGGATGTTCCGAGCTGGCGGCGCGGCGGCGCTCTGGTTCCCGACGGGCAACGAGGACTCGTACGCGAGCGACGCCGCGACCACGGGGGCGCTGTTCGGCAACCTGGAGTTCGACTTCGGTTCGTTCTTGCTCGCCGGGCACGTCGGCCCGCACCTCCGGCCGAAGCGAGGGATCGCGGGCGACAACGGCCGTTTCGGCCTCCACAACGAGCTCCGCTGGGCGGGCGGCGCGTACCTCGATCTGCGCGAGGGGCGGGTCCGCCTCGGCGGTGAGATCTGGGGCAACACGGGCCTCGACGAGAACCAGCACGGAGACGGCACGTTCTTCACGGCCCGCAACACGGATCTCGAGTGGACGGCGAGCGCGCGGTTCACGCTCGACGAGCGGCAGCGCTGGTACGCGACGGGCGGCGCCGGGACGCGGCTCGCAGCGGGCTACGGCGCGCCCGACGTGCGCGTGCTCGCGTCGATCGGTACGTACTGGACGCTGCGTGACGTGAACCCGAAGTCCCCCGACCGCAAGTTCCGCGTCGCGCCCGACGTGGCCGAGAAGGAGAAGGACTCCGACGGCGACGGCTACCCCGACAGCATCGACGCGTGCCCGATGGAAAAGGAGGACGGTGAGGAGCCCGACGCGACCGACGGCTGCCCCAAGCCCTCCGACCGCGACGGCGACGGCCTCCCCGACTCGATGGACAAGTGCCCAGACCAGCCGGAGGATTTCGACAACGTCCAGGACGGCGACGGCTGCCCGGAGGACGACGCCGACAACGACAAGGTGCCGGACGTGGAGGACGCATGCCCGGGCGAGCCGGGGCCGCGGTCGAAGATCGCGGAGAAGAACGGCTGCCCGTCGCTCACCCGGGTCACCGAGGAGGGCGAGGTCCAGCTCCTCGAGGCCATCCAGTTCGACACCGCGAAGGCGACGATCAAGCCCGTCAGCTTCCCGATCCTGGACGAGGTGGTGACCTTGATGGAGGCCCGCCCGGAGATCCGCATCGGGGTGTACGGCCACACCGACAACCGCGGCGGCGCGCCGATGAACCTGAAGCTCAGCAAGGACCGCGCGGCGAGCGTCGTGAAGTACCTCGTCGGGAAGGGCATCGACCCGCGCCGGCTCGAGTCCGAGGGGTACGGTCAGGAGAAGCCGATCGACACCAACGACACCGACGCCGGCCGCGCGAAGAACCGCCGCGTCGAGTTCAAGATCCTGGACGAGTGAGCGCCCGAGGTCGCCCCGGGGCGCGCGCCACGGCGCCCCGGCAGGCGTGACCGCGCGCCGACCCGGCCACCCCGGCCGGACGACCCCTCCCGCCTGGCGCGCGCAGCCGTGCTGGCGCGCCCGCGCTTCACCCGCGGCGCCGGCCCGTCACTTCGAGTGAGGAGGCATCTTCGCCTCCTTGAAGAGCACGTGCTTGCGGAGCTTCGGATCGTACTTCTTGAGCTCGAGCTTCGAGGTCTGCGTCCGCTTGTTTTTGGTCGTGTAGTAGATCGTGCCCGTCCCCTCGGAGGAGACCAGCCGGATGTTCTCTCGCATGGCGAGCCCCGATTAGCAGGCCCACGCGGGCCCCGCAACCGGCCGCTTGACACCCCAGCACCGGTGTGGCTGACTTCGCCCCCCGCAGACGGGCCCCGCCATGAAGCGCACCTACCAGCCCCACAACACCCGCCGCGTCCGCACCCACGGCTTCCGCAAGCGCATCAGCACGAGCGGGGGCCAGAAGGTGCTGAAGGCCCGCCGCCAGAAGGGCCGCTGGCGCCTGACGGTCACCGCTTACGAGAAGTGAGCGGACGCGAGAGTGCGCCCGAGCCGCGTACGTCCGCAGCGCCCGCGCCGGCGCCCCCAGCCGATCGCCGCGCGCGGAGGGTCTGCAAGCGGTCCGAGTACCAGCGCATCCAGCGCGCCGCGCGCCGCGTCTCCACTCCATCTTGCGCGCTCCTGCTCCACGCCCGGGAGGCGCCCTTCGAGTCCGCTCCGAGCCGCCTCGGCATCGTCGCCTCGCGCAAGGTCGGCGGCTCCGTCCAACGCAACCGCGCGAAGCGGCTCGTGCGCGAGGCCTTCCGCGCGACCCCGGAGCTCTGGCCGCCCGGGGCAGACGTGGTGTTCATCCTCCGGCGGGTGCCGGCCGGCCTCGCCGCGCTGGTCGACGAGCTGCGCCGCGCTGGCGGCGCCATCGCCCGCCGCTGGGAGGATGCCCGCCGCGACCGCGCGCGGCGACCTGCCGCCGATCGCGCCGGCGCTGGCGCCCCCCCGGGGACTGACGCAGACTGCGCGCCGTGTCCCCGGCCGCCCGCGTCGCGACGCTCCTGATCCGCGCGTACCAGCTCACGCTCGGCGCCGTGATGGGCAACGTGTGTCGGTTCGAGCCGTCGTGCTCCCGCTACACGGCGGCCTGCATCGAGCACCTCGGGCTGGCGCGGGGCGCGTGGCGCGGGCTGCTGCGCATCGCCCGCTGCCACCCCTTCCACCGCGGCGGCTGGGATCCGCCGCCGTTGCCGCCGGGGACGGTCCTCACCAGCGCGGCGGCGCTCTCGGGCCGCTGCTGCGCAGAGCCCCACGCCTCGGAGCACCTGCCGGGGTGAGGCCCGCGCGGAGCTGACGCACCATGCAGGGCAGCGCGATCTCTCGTTGGTTGCTCCTCGGCCTCATCGCCCTGGGGATGGTGCTCTTCCTGCCGAAGCTCCTCGGCAAGGGCGGGGACAAGCGCCAGCCGCTGGCTCCCGAGACGCTCGCCCAGGCCGCCGAGCGCGCGCCCGGCGAGGCGCTGTGCCGCATCGAGGGGCCGCGCTTCCGCGCGTTCGTGTCGACGCGCGGCGCGTCCCTCGAGCGCTTCGAGCTCGCCGAGGCAAAGTACCAGAAGGGCGGCAAGCCGATCGATCTCGGCACCACGCCAGACGCAGAGGCGCGCCAGCAGCTCCGGTTCCACCTGCGGAACGAAGCGCTCCACCCCGCGGAGTGGGCGGAGTGGCAGACCCGCGTGGATCTCTTCGACTGGAAGCTCGTAGCGGAGGACGGCAAGCGCTGCGAGTACGCGTTCGAGGACACCCAGGTGGCGCTGCGCAAGGTCATCGCCGCCAACGAGCGGCCTTACGAACTGGACGTGACGATGACCGTCACCAACCGCTCGGAGGTGAAGCGGACCCACGCGGCGACGGTGGAAACGACCGCCTGGCGGTATCGGCACGAGGTCGAGGGCGGGATGTTCCGCGTGAGCCCCTTCGTCACGAGCGTCGAGTGCGTCGACGCCGCGGCGAAGACGACGCGGCGGATGATCACCGACTTCGAGCCCGGCGACTTCGAGGAGTTCCCCCGGTCGCCGCTGCACCGCGGGGACTGGCTCGAGGCGCCGGGCGAGCCGCGCGTCGCCGCGGTGTCGAACGCCTACTTCACCCACGCGCTCCTGCCGGTGTCAGGCCCGGGCGCCCCCGTCTGCCAGCAGCAGATCGAGCAGTGGCCGAGCGCAACGAGCTACGGCTCCGATCCGAAGGCGGGCGCCATGTATCGCGCCCGGCTGGCCTACCCGGCGAAGGAGCTCGGGCCCGGCGAGAGCGCCGAGTACCGCCTCGGCACGTACGTCGGCCCGAAGGAGCGCGCCGTCCTCGGGACGGCCGCCGGCGGGCAGTATCCGCTGGCGGAGCTGATCGACCTCGGCTTCTTCTCGGCGATCGCGAAGGTGTTGGTCGCGTTCCTGCTCCACGTCCACGGGTTCGTCCCGAACTGGGGGCTCGCGATCATCCTGCTCACCATCACCGCGCGCGTGCTCCTCTTCCCCCTCGCCCTCCCCTCGATCAAGGGCATGATCAAGATGCGGGAGCTGAAGCCGGAGATGGACGCCATCGCGGCGAAGTTCAAGGACGACCCGCAGGCCCGCGGGCTGGCGCAGCTCGAGCTCATGCAGAAGCACGACGCCGGCCCCCTCACGACGGCGAAGGGCTGCCTCCCCCAGCTCGCCAGCATGCCGGTGTGGTTCGCGCTCTACACGACGCTGCAGACGGCGGTCGAGCTCTACAACATCCCGTTCCTCTGGTTCCCGGACCTCTCCGCGTCGGACCCGTACTACGTCCTCCCCTTCATCATCGGCGCCACCTCGTTCGTCCAGCAGAGGCTCATCCCGATGACCGGGATGGACCCGGCGCAGCAGAAGATGATGACGTACTTCATGCCGGCCATGTTCACGGTCTTCATGTTGTTCCTCCCCGCGGGGCTGGGCGTCTACATGTTCACCAACGGGCTGCTCGGGATCGCTCAGCAGCAGCTCGTGGAGCGCCAGGTCCGGCGGAAGACGGGCATGCGACCCGACGGCACGCGCCTCGGCGAGATCGCGGTGCGCACGAAGTCCGAGGCCCCGCCGGCCTCGAGCCCCACGGGGAAGAACAAGCGAAAGGCGGACGCCGAGGCGGACGCCGGCAGCACTTCGGAGAGTCGCCCTCTCCTGGACAAAGGAAAGGCGTGAGCCATGAGCGAGAACGAGAACGACCTGGACGAGTCGTGGGACGACGACGGTGACGAGGACGAGGCGGAAGACACGGCGGAGGCCGAGGCGGGCGGAGACGCCAGCCCCGGCGAGCCGACGGAGGCCACGGACGCCGACGGCGCCAAGCGCCGGGAGCGCCGCCCGCGCCGCCCGGAGTACGTCCCCGAGGACGAGCACGAGCGCCGCGCGCTGGAGTTCGTGAGGGACGTCGTCCGCGAGATGGGGATGGACTGCCGCGTGAAGGCGCGGCGGCCCGACGCGGAGTCAGCGGACCGCGAGGTCGTGATCGAGGTGGTCGGCAACGACGCCGCGCGCGTGATCGGGAAGAAGGGACAGGTGCTGCAGGCGCTACAGTTCCTCACGCACCGAGCGATCAACCGGCCCGGTCAGGAGCGGCGCCACGTGCTCGTGGACGCGGAGGGCTACCGGAGCCGCCGCGACAGCTCCCTCGCCACGATGGCGAAGCGCCTCGGCAAGCAGTCGGTCGACGAGGGCAAGATCATCACCTTCGAGCCGATGAGCCCGCGCGATCGCCGGGTCGTCCATCTCGCGCTGGCGAAGTTCGAGGGCGTGGTGACCCGGAGCGAGGGCGAGGGCGATGACCGCCGAGTCCAGATCATCCCGGTGCGCCGGACTCCGAGCTGAGTCCCCGCCCCGCTCGAGGCCACCACTGGATTTTCCAGGTAGCTGCGTCACGATCGGGGCGATGCCTCATCGACGCCCTCCCCGCGCGCGGACCGCCTCTCGACTCGTCCGGTGGGCGTTCGGGCTGGCGTGCGCGTCGGCGCTCACCGCGTGCGGCGGTCCCACGGCGATCCGCGGCGAGGACGAGGTCGGCTTCGACGACCAGGCGATGAGCACCGGCCTGGACAAGCGCGACCTGCAGAAGCTCCTGCACGAGAACCTGAAGGCGCTGCAGGCCTCGGCCGTCATCGAGCGGTGGCGGAGCGAGTCGGGGCCGGTGGTCGCCGTGGTGCCGCTCCGCAACGAGACGAGCGAGCACGTCGACAGCGCCCTCGAGGCGCTCACCAGCGACATCGAGACGGTCCTGGTCAACGCGGGCGGGGTTCGGGTGGTCAGCCTGCAGAACCAGGCCACGATCATGGAGGAGATCCGGCGCCAGCACGCGGACGGCTTCGCGCCGGGGGACGTGGCGCGCTGGGGCAAGCAGGTCGGCGCGCGCTACTTCGTCACCGGGAAGGTCTTCAGCGCCGACGAGCGCATCGAGGGCGAGCGCCGAGTCCAGTACATGATGTTCATCCAGGTGATCGAGGCCGAGACGAGCGTGATCCTCTTTCAGCACAAGTCGACGGTCACCAAGGGCGTGATCTGACGCCGCACGGCGACCATGGCGCGGGCTCCCGCCGAGCGGACGTGCGGTAGCGCGGTGGTCGCCCTCGCGGCGGCGCTCGCGCTGGTGGCGCTCGGCTGCAGCGGCGGCTTCGCCGATCGGACCGCCGGTGCGCGCGCGGCGCTCGATGCCCGCGCGCCGCGGGTCGCCCTGGCCGCGCTGAACGATGAGCTCGGCGTCGACCATGCGCGCGAGCTGCCCGACGACCTCGACGGGGATCAGGCGCTGCTGCTCCTCGAGCGAGCGATGGTGCTGCAGATGCTCGGCGAGTGGTCGCTCGCGAGCCGAGATCTGGGCGCGGCGGACAAGCGCGTCGAGCTCCTCGACTTCTCGCGCGGCGCCGGCGACGAGCTCGGCCGCTACCTCTTCTCCGACGACGCCGGCCCCTATCGAGCTCCAGCGTACGAGAAGCTGTTCGTCAACACGATGAACCTCATCGCGTACCTCGCCCGCGGTGACTTGTCGGGGGCCCGGGTCGAAGCGCGGCGCCTGGCCGTGATGCAGCGCTACCTCGCCTCGCACGAGTCGCAGGAGGCAGCGCTCGCCGGCGCGGGGAGCTACCTGGCGGGGTTCGCCTTCGAGCGGAGCGGCCGCCCCGACGAGGCCCTCCGGTGGTACGACGACGCGCTCGCCTACGGCGACTACTCGACGCTCCGCGAGCCCATCGCCCGGCTCGCGGCCCAGAGCACCTTCCGCTCGCCCAGGCTCCGCCGGCTCCTCGAGGCGCCCGAGCGCGCCGCGCCGGCGCCGCGGACGGGCGACCCCGCGGCGCCGGTCGAGCCCGAGGAGCCCGCGCCGGCGGCTCCCGCCGCGCCTGCGCCGGCCGTGCAGGACGAAGACGCCGAGCTGCTCGTCGTCGTGTCGTTCGGGCGCGTCCCCGCGAAGCGCGCCAAGCGTGTCCCGATCGGCCTCGCGCTCACCTACGCGAGCGGCGCGATCAGCCCCTACGACCACGCGCGCGCCGACGCGCTCGCGGCGCAAGGCCTCGTCACCTGGGTGAACTTCCCGGAGCTCGGTCGCCCGCGCGGGACGTGGGACGCACCCATCTTCCTGTTGGACGGCGCGCCGCGCACCCTGGAGGGGCTGGTCGCCGTGGATCGCGAGGCGTACCGGGCTTGGGAGAACGCGAAGGGAGCCGTGGTAGGGTCGGCGATCACGCGGATGATCACCCGCGTCGCCGCCGGAGAGGGGGCTCGCCGGGCGGCCGGCGGTGGGGTCGGGGGGCTGCTCGCGAGCCTCGGGACGCAGGTCGCCCTCACCGCGGCCGACACGCCGGACACGCGGAGCTGGAGCCTGCTGCCGGCGCGGATCGCGGTCGCTCGCGTCCGCCTGCGTCCCGGCACGCACGAGGTGTGGCTGGGCGCGCGCGAGTGGTCGCAGCGCGTTCGCTTCCGGGCGGAGCCGCGCGGGTGGCGGGTGGTCGCGCTCACGGTGCCGCGCTAGCCGCTCGCGTCGACGCCGACCGCGGCCTGCACCGCCGAGAACCCTCCCGCGCGAGCGCGCGCCGCGAGCCCCCGCGCGATGCGCGACGGCGCGAGCGGGCCGCCGTAGACGAAGCCGGTGTAGATCTGCACCAGCGTCGCGCCGGCCCGGACGCGCTCCCACGCGTCGTCAGGCCCCTCGATGCCGCCGGCCGCGACCAGCACGAGCCGCTCCCCGACGCGGCCGCGCAGGAGCCGGAGCACGGCCAACGCGCGCTCGCGGAGCGGCGGCCCGGAGAGCCCGCCTGCGCCCAACGCGTCGACCTCGGCGCGCGACGTGCGGAGCGCCGGTCGCGCGATGGTGGTGTTCGTGGCGACGACACCGTCGAGGCCGAGATCGAGCGCCAGCTCGGCGACGGCGAGCACGTCGGCGTCGCCGAGGTCGGGCGCGATCTTGACGAGGAGCGGTACCCGGCTCGTGGTCCGCGCCCGGTCGAGCTCGTCGCGCACCCGAACGAGCAGCGGGCGGAGGCGCTCGACGGCCTGCAGGTCGCGCAGCCCGGGCGTGTTCGGCGAGGACACGTTCACGACGACGTAGTCCGCGTGCGGCGCGATCGCGCGGGCGCTCGCCGCGTAGTCGTCGAGCGCGGCGTCGTCGGAGACGAGCTTGGTGCGACCGATGTTCACCCCGACGACGGTGCGGCGCGGAGCGGCGAGGCGCGCGGCCGCCGCCGCAGCGCCGCCGTTGTTGAAGCCCATGCGGTTCACCAGCGCGCGGTCCGCCGGGAGCCGGAACAGCCGCGGCGTCGGGTTCCCTGGCTGGGCCCGCGCGGTGAGCGTCCCCACCTCGACGAAGCCGAAGCCGAGGGCGCCGAGCGCCTCGAAGGCGACCGCGTCTTTGTCGAAGCCCGCCGCGAGGCCGATCGGCGACGGGAGGTCGAGCCCGAGCGCGCGGGTGCGCAGCGCGGGGTCGCTCACGGAGCAGACGGCGCCGAGGAGCCTGCGCGCGCCGGGCACGGCGACGAACGCGCGGAGCGCGCCGACCGCCAGCGCGTGCGCAGTCTCGGGCGGGAGGCGGAAGAGCAGCGCGGTCGCGAGCCGGTGGAGCACGCCCAGTGCTCACACGGCGCGCCGGCCGAGGGAAGCGGAAACGAGGCCGCCCCCTGGCGATCTCCGCGCAGGGTCGCTAGGCGGATCGGGTGAATCGCTGGACGCTCGCCGCGGCGCTGTTCGCGGCCGCGCTGTCGCCCGCGGCTCGCGCCGACCCGAGCGCGGAAGCGGACGCCGTCGCGCGCTCCGCGGAGGGCGTGCTCGCCGACGCGGCGCGGATCGTCGAGGCCGAGGCGTCGAGCGGGTGGTTCCTCGACGCGGAGGCGTATGCCGAGATCCACCCCACGATGCTGCAGACGATCTGCAGGGCGACGCCCGCGGCGCGCGCGCGAGCGCTCGAGCTCGCGGAGGCGGACCGCGCCCGACGCGGCGATCCGCGCGCGATCTGGGAGCGGGTCCGCGACGCGGACGACGCCGGGTTCGTCGCCGCGCTGTCGGCGGAGCGGCGCGCGCAGGCGCTCTCGCACGCGGTAGCGTCGGCCGGCGAGTGCCCGTTCTGGCTCGAGCCCTCGCTCGCCTTCGAGGGCCGCCAGACGGACCGCGATCGCTTCACGGTCAGCCTCGAGACGGGCGGGATGCTCCAGGTGCGGAGGTTCGAGGGGCGGCTCACGTACGGCGGCGGCGGCGCCGGTCGGCTCCTCCCGGCCTGGGGGTTCGGCGGCTCGGTCACGCTGCTGGCGGGCGCCGAGTTCGGCGGAGGCGCCATGCTCGAGCAGGGCGTGACCACGACTTCCGGGGCGCGCACGCAGTCGTTCGTGATCAACTACTTCCCGGCGCTGCCCGTGCTGGTTCGCGTCCGGGGCGTGGCGTGGCAGCTCGACGCCGAGTTGGCGCCGGTCGGGTGGTTTCAGGCGAGCGACACCCGGCTGAGCCTCGGCGGCCGAGCGGGGCTGGCCGTCGGCTACGCCGCGCTCCGCACCCAGGGCGTGCTGCCCTGGGCCGGGGTGCACCTGGCCGTCGAGCACTACCCCGAGACGACCGCGCGGGGCGCCGCCCAGTTCTTGCGGGGCGGGCTGCGGGTCGGCTTCCAGTGGGACCCGGAGTGAGGGCCGGCCGGCGCGAAGCCCGGCGGGCGGCTACGATCAATTCGTGCGTGACCGGGCATCCATGCCGATGCTGGCTTCCGGAGCCGCCCTCGACCTCGGCGACCCTCACGTCGAGCCGCTGCCGTCGACCTGCGCGACGCTCGAGGCGTTGGTCCGCCAGCACTTCACCTTCGTCTGGAGGTCGCTCCGCCGCCTCGGCGTCCCGGCGGGCGACGCCGATGACGCCGCGCAGCAGGTGTTCCTCACCACCTCGGGGAAGGTCGCCTGCATCCGGCCGGGGTGTGAGCGCTCCTTCCTCTTCGGCGTGGCGCTGCGGACGGCGCAGCGCTGGCGGCGCACCGCGGCGAGGCGCCGCGAGACGACCGAGGACGCGCTGACGACGCGCCGAGACTCGTCGCCGGGGCCGGACGAGCTGTGCGACCGAGAGCGGGCACGCCGGCTCCTCGACACGGTCCTCGACGAGATGCCCCCCGAGCTCCGCGACGTCTTCGTCTCCTACGAGCTCGAGGAGCTCACCATGGCCGAGATCGCCGAGGCGCTCGGCCTCCCGCCGGGCACGGTGGCCTCGCGCCTCCGTCGCGCCCGTGCCCACTTCAGCGAGCGCGTCGCGCGCCTCGATGCCCCCGGAGCCCGATCATGACCGACCCTCCCCGCCTGTTCGAGACCGCCGGCACGCTCGAGCGAGAGCTCCTGCGCGCGGGCCGCAGCGAGCTCCCTCCGTCGGACGCGATGGAGCGCACGCTGGCCGCGCTGGGCGCCGGCGTCGCGCTCGGCGCCGCGGCGACGAGCGCGGCCGCGGCGACGGAGCTGTCGTCCGCGGGCGCCGCGGCGGGGTGGTGGACGACCACGGCAGCGGTGGTGCTGAAATGGGCGGGGCTCGGCGCCGTTGGCGGCCTCGCGACCATGGGCGTCGTCCGAACGGTGCAGCCGACCGCCGCCCCGACCGAGGTCGTCGCGCCGAGCCCCCGGAGGGTAGCGCCCCCGGCGCCTCCGGCGCACCTCCGAGCGCCGGCTGCCGAGCCGGGCCGTGAGGAGCCGGCGGCTCCGGCGACCGCGCGCGCGGCGGCGGCCCGGCCCCCGGTCGTGGCCGCGAGCGCCGACCCGAGCGGTGTGCTCGGCGCCGAGGTGCGCGCCCTCGACGGCGCGCGCGCGGTGCTCGCCTCCGGAGATCCGCGCGGGACCTTGGCCGCGCTCGACCGCTACCAGTCCGAGTTCCCCGCCGGAGCGCTCGCCCCCGAGGCCCTGTACCTCCGAATGACGGCGCTCGAGCGCGCGGGCGACTCCACCCCGGCGCGCGTCCTGGCGCAGCGCCTCGTCGACGCACACCCCGGGAGCCCCCAGGCCGCGCGGGCGCGCGCGCTCCTCGCCGGCCCGCCGAGGGGCGGGGCGAGCCGAGCCCACGCCCCGTGATCAGAACGCGCGCGGCAGGGCATCAACGAGCGGGAGACCCACGCACATGATGATCAAGCACGTTCTTGCAGCAAGCTCCGTTGCCCTTCTCTTCGCCGCCTGCGGCGGCACCTCCAGCCTGGGGAGCGGGGACGACAACCTCGGCGGCGGAGGCTCGTCGGGCGGTGGCGGCTCGTCCGGCAGCGGCGGCCAGCCCGGGTACGACGCCTGCGCGAACCGCGAGTGCGGCGACGCATGCAGCGTCTGCGACCCGACGGACGCCGACTGCGTCGAGGACATGAGCCTCAAGTACTGCAACGAGGCGGGGACCTGCCAGAACGCGCTGCCCCACTGCGCGGGCGGCGGTTGGGATCCCTGCGCGGGGCGGGCGTGCGGCGCCTCCTGCTCGCCGTGCGCGCCGGACGACGCCGACTGCGGAGCGCCGGCCGTCGAGATGTTCTGTGACGCCAACGGTGGCTGCGGCATGGGGTATCCCGTCTGCGATCCCGCGGGCACCTGCCAGTCGAACGAGGACTGCCCGCAGCTGGGCGCGCCCTGCGAGGTGTGCCCGGACGGCTCGGTCTCGTGTCCCACGGTGGTTTGCGACCAGGGCCAGTGCCTGGGGAGCTGGCCGGGCTGCGGTGGTGCGCAGTGCGGGTCCGACGCGGACTGCCCGCAGATCGGCGCGCCGTGCCAGCCGTGTCCGGACGGCTCCTTCAGCTGTCCCGCCACGGCGTGCGTGAACGGCCAGTGCGTGGGCTCCGTCGGCGGCTGCGCGGGATATGACCCGTGCGCGGGGGTCGCCTGCGGTGACCGCTGCAGCCCGTGCCCTCCCGGCGATCCGAGCTGCGTGGCTCCGGCGGTGCTGTTCTTCTGCGACGGCGCGGGCGCCTGCGCGCCGACGCCCCCGAGCGACTGCGGCGGGCCGGGCAACGCCTGCTCGAGCGACGCGGAGTGCCCGCAGTACTTCGCCTGCCTGCCCTGCGCGAACGGCGGGTGCGGCTCGAGCGCGTGCGTCGACGGCGCGTGCGGCACCGTCTGCCCGGACGACCCGACGGAGCCGTGGTGCAACGCCAACGGCGACTGCCCGGCGACCGAGCTCTGCATGCCGTGCTCGGACGGCTCGTGCGCCGAGCACGTCTGCGTCGCGAACGCGTGCCGGTTCGTGTGCCTCTGAGCTGATCCCGGGCGAGGGGCGGCGCGCCCGGCGGTCCACCAGGCCGCCGGGCGCTTCCGTCTGGGCGCCGCCGCGGCCAGCCGCGGGCGGGCGCCCCGCTCGTCCGTCCCAACCGGCCCGGCCCTGTACTAGCGTGCGGCGCGGAATGGCGAAGCCCACCCCGACCAGCTCGATCGGCCCCACCGCGCGGGTGCGCGGCAACGTGACGGGCCCCGGCTCGCTCGGCGTGGCGGGCGAGATCACCGGCGACGTCCGCGTGGACGGCGAGGTGGTCGTGGCCCAGGGCGGGCGGATCGAGGGCGACGTGACCGGTGAGTCGGTCGCGGTGGAGGGCACGCTGCTCGGCGACGTGACGGCGCGCGGCCCCGTCACGCTCGGCCCGCAGGCGACACTCCGCGGCAAGGTGAGCGCGGAGCGCGTGAGCATCGTGGCCGGAGCGCGCGTCGCGATCCAGGTGGACGCCCGGTTCGATCTCGAGCCGGTACGCAAGCGTGGGCGCTGACGAGCGCCTCGGTATTGGGAGCGAGACGAACATGGCAAGCACGGTGATCGGCGAAGGGCTCGTGATCGAAGGCGAGCTGACGAGCGAGGACGAGGTCGTCGTCCTCGGCACGCTGAGGGGCTCGCTGTCCAGCGACGACGCCGTGAGCGTCGGGCCCGCGGGGAGCGTCATGGCGGATGTCCGCGCCTCCTCTCTCAGCGTGGCGGGGCAGGTGACGGGGAACGTCCACGCGACGGACCGTGTCGACCTGCAGGCCGGCGGCAAGCTCGTGGGCGACGTGAAGGCCGCCCGCCTCACCATCGCAGACGGTGCCTCGTTCAAGGGCAACGTCGACATGGGGGTGTGATGGCCACGCGATCGATCCTTGGCGCCGGGACGACCCTGCGCGGCAGTGTTCGCGGCGAGGGCTCGCTCGAGGTGCTCGGCAAGATCGAGGGGAACGTCGAGGTCACGGGCGACGTGTCGCTCGCAGCCGGCGGCCGCATCGACGGCGACGTGAGCGGCGCAGAGCTGGAGATCGACGGCGTCGTCGCCGGAGATCTCCGCGCGACGTCGGCCGTCACGCTGGGCGCGAACGCGCGGGTGGTCGGGGATCTGACCGCGCCCCGGATCGCGATCGCAGACGGCGCGCTCGTCCGCGGCTCGATCACGACCGAGGGCGCCGGCGAACGCCCGGTGGCGGCTACGGCCCGCGCAGCGACGGGGATCTCGAGGGGCCCGGCGGCGTCCCCATCGCGGACGCAGCCGAGCCCCGCCGCGGCGCCACGCCCCGCTGCGCCACCGCCCGCCGCGAAGCCCGCGCCGGCGCAGGCGCAGAAGCCGGCCCCCGCGCCGCCGGCCCGCGTCGCCGCGTCCTCCAGGGCGCCCGAGGCGCAGCGCGCCTCCGCGGCCCGCAAGCCGCCGCCTCCCGTCGTGCCGGCGCTCAAGCGCGGGTCGAAGGCGAAACGGAAGGTCGGCCACCGGTGAGCGGCCCGCCCGGGCGCTCGGCGGCCCGGCGCCAGCGGCTGCTCGAGCTCCTGCGCGAGCGGAGCTACGAGCGCAAGCGGGTCGTCCTCGCCTCAGGTCGCGAGAGCGACTTCTTCATCGACTGCAAGCAGACGGCGCTCACCGCCGAGGGCCACGCGCTCATCGGCGAGCTGATGCTCGCGGCCCTGGCGGACTTCCCGGAGTGCCGCGCAGTGGCGGGCGTCGAGCTCGGCGGCTGCCCGCTCGCGAGCGCCGTCTCGCTGGTGAGCCACCAGCGAGGGCGCGACCTACCCGCGCTCTACGTGCGCAAGCAGCGCAAGGACCACGGCAGCGCCCGGCTGGTCGAGGGCGACCGTGCGCTCGAGCCCGGCCTGCCGGTCGTGCTGCTCGAGGACGTGATCACCACCGGCGGCTCCAGCCTCGCGGCCGTCGCCGCGCTGGGCGAGGTAGGCGCTCGGGTCGTCGGAGTGCTCGCCCTCGTGGACCGCGACGAGGGCGGTGCCGACGCCTTCTCCCGAGCGGGGGTCCGCATGGTGTCGCTCTTCCGTCGGGGGGACTTCGAGCGAGCGACCGGAGCCCCCGGCCCGGCCTGAGGGTGCTACGCTCGGCCGCGCCGTGCGTAGCCCCCGACGGACACCCGCTCGCGCTTGGCCCCGCCGCGCGAGCGCGTGGACGCTGGCGCTCGCGAGCGCGGGGACGGTCGGCTCGCTGCGCGCCGCGGCTCCCAGCCGTCCGCCCGAGCCGTCGGCCGCGGAGGTCGAGGCGTGGCTCGACGCCCGGTCCATCGGCGGGGGCCGCTCGATCGCGGACGACGGCGCGCCCCCCGAGGCGCCACCCCCGCCGCCGCGCTGGCACGGCTTCGTGGTGCAGTCGACGCTCGGCGCGCTCGGGCACCTCGGCCCGATGAAGAACGTCTCTCCGACGGCGCCGTGGCTGCACGCGCTCGTCGGCTTCGAGCCTTTCCGCTGGGCGATGGTGTTCGTGGAAGGGGACGTGTCGTTCACCAGCACGCGCTACGCGAACCCACCGCCCAACCCGCGGGCCTATGCGCTCTACGGCCTCGGCGGGGGGCTCCGCTTCACGGTGAAGCCCCACGATCGCGTGGGGATCTACGCGCAGGGCAGCGCGGGCGCGGCCGCGCTGACGGAGGACGTGCTCGTCGCGTACGGGTACCGGGACTCCACGGAGCTCGCTCCCTACTTCGGCGGGCACCTCGGCCTGGAGTGGCACCAGGTCAACCCGCACCTCGCCTTCGTGCTCCACGGCGGTGTGCGGAACTACGATCGCCTCCTGGACCGCGAGCGCAGCAGCGAGACGGCCCTCGCCTGGATGAGCGGCCTCGCGCTCCGCTACGTCTTCTGAGCCGGTCCGGCTCAGTCGCGTGGGAGGACCCGCCCGAAGAGCAGCTTGAGGTAGCGCCCCTCGGGGTGGCCGCACGCGACGGGATGGTCGGCGGCGTGCGCAGCGTCGTGGACGATCTGGAACGTCGCCCCCGCGCGCGCGACCCCCGCCGCCACCGCGTCGCGGAACGCCGGCGGGCCGACCTGCGAGGTGCAGCTCGCGGCCGCGAGGAACCCTCCGGCCTCCGTGACGCCCACGCAGGCCGCCGCGAGGCGCTCGTACGCGCGCGCCGCCTTCTTCGCGCCCTCGCGCCGCCGGGCGAAGCTCGGTGGATCGGAGATCACGAGGTCCCACCGCTGCGCGCGCCGCCCGGCGTCCGTGAGGTAGTCGAACACGTCCGCCGTCACGAGCTCGTGGGCGTCCGGGTCGACGCCGTTCAGGCGGAGATTCTCGCGCGCCGCCTCCGTAGCCTCGGGCGCCACGTCGACCGAGGTGACGCGCGACGCCCCCGCCACCGCCGCGTGGACCGCGAATCCCCCCGTGTAGCCGAACAGGTTCAGCACCGAGCGGCCGCCCGCGTGGCCGGCGAGGTACCGGCGGTTGTCACGCTGATCGAGGAAGAGCCCCGTCTTCTGCCCGTGGGCGAGCTCGGCGAGCATCCTGACGCCGTGCTCTTCGACGACCAACCGCGCCGGCGGCGGGCGACCCCGTAGCCCCACGAGGGACGACTCCCCTACCCCACCCCGCGCGCGCCGCGAGATCCCCGCGAGCGGCGCGCCCGCGCGCTCGACCGCCACCCGCTCGAGCGCGTCGACCACCCAGGGCACGAGCGGCTCCACGGCGTCGGCGTAGGTCACGAGCACGGCGAAGCGCGCGTAGACATCGACGACCACGCCGGGCAGGCCGTCGCCCTCGCCGTTGAGCCACCGGTAGGCCGTCGTGCCGGCGGCGCGCACCGACGCGCGCAGCTCCCACGCCTGCTCCACACGCGCGCGCACGAGCGCGGCGTCGGGCGCGCGACGTCGCGAGACGATCCGCAGCGCGATGGGCGACGCCGCGTCCCACAGCGCGAACCCCCGGAACCTCCCGCAGCTGAGCTCGCACACCGCGCCGCTCGGCGCGTCCAGCGCACCGCCGACGTGATCACGATACACCCACGGATGCCCGCGCAGCAGCGCGGCCTCCAGGGTGCGCGGGAGCGTGACGCGAGGCCACGTCGAGGGGCGCGGGGGGTCGCTCACGGCGCGCTCCGTCAGTCGACCACCCGGAGATCGGGTCGCGGCGCACCGAGCGCGAAGAGCGGTGGTTCCCCGATCGGCGCCGCGACCTCGACGTAGCCGGGCCCATCGTGGGCGTCGCCGCTCCAGACGTGATGCCAACGGCCAGCGGGGAGGTAGACCCGCCTGCGGACAGCGCCCTCCACCAGCACTGGCGCGGCGAGGAGCTCGCTGCCGATGAGGAACTGGTCGTGCACGGCGCGCGCGGTCGCGTCGCTGGGATGCTCGAGCATGAGGTGGCGCAGGATGGGGGCGCTGGTCGTCTCGGCCTCCGCGGCCAGCGTCGCGAACGTCGCGCGGAGCGCGGCGTGGAGGCGGGTCATCCGCCGGAAGTGAGCGGTCGTCTCCGCGTCGCGCTTCCACGACCAGTTGTCCGCTCTCCGGTTGCCCTCGTGCGTGCGGAAGATGGGGGTCAGCGCGCCGAGCTCCGTCCAGCGCTGGTAGAGCTCCTGGGTGCTCGGCCCGTTGCTGAAGCCGGCGATGTCGTGCGTCACGTAAGGGACGGCGGAGAGGCCCAGCGTGAGCAGCGCCGGGACGACCGTCGGCAGGCCGTCGTGCTCGCTCCAGGTCGCCTCCTGGTCACCCGCCCAGGTGACCTGCGCCGCCGCCTGGTCGCCCGTCCACCCGCTCCGCGAGAAGAAGACGAAGTCGCCGTCGGGGCGCTCGGCGAGGAGCGCGTTCCGCGACGCTCGGTGCCAGAGCTCGGGGAAGCGATTGTGGTACTCGACGGGGTCGGAGCCGTCCGCCAGCACCGCGTCGAGGGGAACCCACTCGCCGAAGTCCGCCATCCAGCCATCGATGCCGAGATCCCGGACCATGGCGCCGAGCGCGCCCTCGACGTAGGCCCAGGTCTCGGCACGGGTGAAGTCCGGGTGGGAGGCGTCGCCGGCCGGCGAGGCGTGGAGGTACGTGCCGCCGGTCGCGTCGCGGATGAGGAGGCCGTCGGCCTCCATCGGCGCGAAGTGGTCGAGCGCGGGCATGACGAACGGGTTCGCGTAGGCGAGGAAGCGGTAGCCGCGCGCGTGGAGCTGATCCGTCATGTCTCGGAGGTCGGGGTAGAGCGTGTCGTCGGCGACCCACCGGTACTGGACGCCGTACCCGCCGCCGAAGTTCGTGCGCGCGCCCGTCCAGTCCTGGGCCCAGAGCGCCCCGGCGTCGATCCCGGCGGCCTCCAGCAGGTCGGCCTCGGCGAGGACGGCGTCGCGCCCGCCCTGGATCGCGATCCACGGCTCGAACGCCCACGCGGGCAGCGCGAGCGGACGGCCGACGCGCGCCCCGAGCTGGCGCACCACGTCGAGGGGCGACGGTCCATGAAACACGAGGAGCTCGAGTTCCTCGCCCTGCTCGACCTCCAGCCAGGCGACCTCCGGGTCGGTCGCGCACAGGTCGACCAGCGCCCGGCGGTGCGTCTCAGCGAGGACGCCCACCCCACGCGCGTCGAGCCACCAGGGCATGGGGTAGTAGGTACGATGGGAGTCCCCGGCAGCGGTGCGGCCGATCCCTTGCTCGCCGACGAACAGGTCGAACGCCTGCCCGCGGTGCTCGGCGGCCGCGTACTGCTCGCCGAAGCCGTAGAAGGTCGACTCCTCGTCGCAGCGCAACGGGACGGCGATCGAGCTCCCCCCGGGGACGCCGCTCACGCTGAGCTCGAGCCGCGTCGCCTCGCCCGCTGCGGCTACCGAAGCGACGACGGTGAGCGCGGCGTCGCCCGCGCCCCGGTAGTCGACGACCACGGTGTCCCCCTCGCGGCGCGCGCCCTCGAGCTGGCCGATCTCCACCGCGACCTCCGCGTCACGGCTGAAGGTGAACGAGCCGAGCAGCCAGCTGGTGATCGTCTCGTAGTCGCGCACGACGAACGGACGCCCCGGGGCCGTCGCGAGGAGCTCGCGGTCACCGGCGCGCAGCGTGAGCGAGCCGTCGTCGGCGACGTCGACGCGCGTGCCGTCCGGGAGCGCGCGGGCGCCCTCGCGCGCGACGTCCGGATCCCCGCCGCACGCCGCCGCGAACGCCGCGAACGCGATCGCGAGCGCGACGCCGGACGACGCTGGACGAAGCGACCGCACCTTCAGAAGTCGGTGGTGCCGCGGAGGCCGACGAAGATCCAGTGGTGGAGCTCCTGGTTCGAGACCCCTCCGCTCGAGGGGCTGGAGCCCGTCTCCACGGAGCGGCTGGCGTACTGCGAGATGGTGAGCGCCGTGAAGAGCCCCGCCGTCGACGACTCGGCCGTCGGGAAGTCTACGCCGAGCTGGAGGTTGGCGAACTCGATCCCGCTGGCCTCCGCCGTCCAGGTGACGCCGGCCTCCGTCTGGTCGATCTGGACGCTCTCGCCGCCGATCCCGAGCCCGAGCCAGAAGCTCGTCCGGCCCGGCGCGAATTGGTACTGCCCCTGCACCCCGTAGCGGAGCGACTGGCCGGAGCAGTCTGCGCCGCCGTCGCAGACGAAGTCGCGCATCGGCGCGGACTCCGATTTCGCCAGGACGTAGCCCCAGCTCGCGTAGGCGCCCGCGTACCAGTGCGGAGTGATGCGGAAGCCCACGTCGATCCAGACGGGGATCTGGCCGGTGGCCGCGTCGCCGAGCTCGGTGCCCCCGGGGCCTCCTTCGATCTTCCCCAGGCCCAGCGCGAACCCCGTGCGGAGCCCGAGCTGGAAGCGCCCGCTCGCGAGGTCGGCGTCCGCCCCGACGAGCTCGTTCTCTTCGCCGCTGACCTCGGTGGCCGACTCGGCGGCGCCCTCCTCGTCGGACTGGGCGTCCTCCTCGCGGGTGGGCAGCACCTCACCGAGCTTCTCCGCGCGGGCCGCGCCCGCCAGTAGCAGCGCGGCCGACGCGGAAACGAGCCAGAGTCTCGAGCTCCTCATGCGACGGGATCGTACGGGATGGGCGGCGGACTCGGCGAGAATTCGTCGAAGCGACGGGGCGCCAGCCGCGCTCCGGGCGATCGCGGGCTCAGCGGATGCCGGCCAGCTTCGACTTCGCGTCCTCGCGCGCGGGGTGCGCGGTCGGGGCCTGGGTGAGGAAGCGCTCGAGGAGCGGCTTGGCGTCGGCCGGGCGCCCGAGGCTCTCGAGGTAGAGGACCGCGAGGTTGTAGAGCCCGGCCAGGTTGTTCGGGTCGCGCTCGAGGACACCCTGGAGGATCTTCTCGGCCTCCTGCCACGGCTCGGCGCGCTGCTTCGTCCCCTGCCCGCGGAGCGCCGCGGCGAGCCCGAGCTGGGCGGGCACCGCGCCCGGCTCGACGGCGAGCACGGCGCGGAACTGCTTCTCCGCCTGCGCGTGGACCCCGGCCTGCAACAGGACCGTGCCCATGTTGAGGCGCGCGGTGGTGTCCTTCGGGTCGAGCTCGCTCGCCCGGACGAAGTGCTGGAAGGCGACGGCGTCGTCGCCGCGGGCCAGCGCGACGAGCCCCGCCGTCCGCTCCGCCGCGGCGGTGCGGGGCTCCGCCTTCAGGCTCTCTTGGCTGAGCAGCTCGGCGGTGTCCGTCTCGCCACGCTCGAGGTGGGCGAGGGCCAGCTCGGCGAGCGCGCTGGGATCGTTCGCGCGACGGACGAGGACCGCCTGCGCGTGCTGGATCGCCTCGGCGATCCTCCCGGCCTCGCGCAGCGCGCTCACCAGCGCGACGCGGGCCGTGAAGGCGTCCGGGTGCGCCTTCACGAACGGCTCCAGCGCGGCAGCCGCGCCCCGAGGATCGCTCCTCCGTCGTCGCACCTCGCCGAGCGCGACGACCACGTCCTCAGCGTTGGGCGCGAGCTCCAGCGCCGCCTCGAGCTGCTCCTCCGCGCCCGCCAGGTCGCCGGTGTCCGCCAACAGGACGCCGAGATCGTAGCGCGCCTCCCAGAGGTTTGGATCCTTGCTCACCGCTTCGCGCAAGACCTCGATCGCGCGTGGGACGCCGCCCGGCTCACGCGCGAGCACGACGCCGCGCGCGAGCTTCGTGACCGCCTCGGGGTGCGCGGGGGGCAGCGCGGGCGCGCGCGGCCGGCCGCCCGCCGCGCCCCCGCCGCCGCCGCACGCGGCGGCCGCCAGGGCGAGCACCAGGACGAGGCGCCTCACCTGGGCGCCTCCTGCGCCGGCTTGGCCGACGGCTCCTTGCCGGGCGACGCCTTGCCGGCGGCCGGCTCGCCGCCGGGGCTCTTCGCCCCGGGCGCTTCCTTCGCGGGAGAGAGCGGGACGTAGTAGCGCTCGCTCCGGCCGTCCTTGCCGCGCCGCGGCCCGTCGATGAGCGGCGGGAGCGGGGACGGACCGCGCGATCGCAGCTCCAGGCCAAACTCGCGCAGCGGCACGTAGAGCTCCGAGTTCAGCCGCCCGAGCGCTACCCGCATCTTCGCTGTCCACCCGTTGAAGATCCCGAGCTCCACGGCCTTCTGCCAGCCGCTCTCGTAGGCCTCGAGCGCGCGCTCCTCGATCGGGATGACGAACTCCTCGATCTGCTGCTTGAAGAGCTCCTTCTCCTCGGCGGCGAGCTCCGGAGGCGGCGCGGAGGCGAGGAGGGCCTTCGCGAACGACTCGTAGGTGAACCCGATCTGGTAGAGCGCCGCGGTCGTCCACTCGGCCACCGCCCACTCCGCGGTGTCCAGGAAGGTCTCGGCGGCCTTCTTCAGCAGCTCGCTCTTGCGGCGGAGGCGCTCCTTCAGCTGCTTCACGTCCCCAGCGATCTCGATCGCCTCGTACTCGGCGAGGATCCGCTCGCCCTGCATGTAGCGGGCGCGCGCTGCGAAGTACTTGCCGGTCGCGTCGAGCTGGCTCTTGCGCAGCCGCGCGAGCTTCACCGCCGAGTCGAGCGCCGAGGCCGCGCCCTTGGCGTCCCCCAGCTTCAGCCGCACGACCGCCAGGCGGACCCAAGCCTCCACCTGGCTCGAGGCGCCGCGCGCGCTCCGCGCGTAGTTCGCGTAGAGCGCCTCGGCCTCCTTCCACTTCTGGGCTTTCTCGTGGGCCTTGCCCATCAGAAAGGTGACCTCGTCGGCGAGGTCGTCTTTCGGGTACGCCTTGCGGAAGCGCTCCCCGCTCTCGATGGCGGGCCCGTGGTCGCCGATCGTCACGCGGAGCAGCACGGCGTTGTAGGCGGCGTCCTTGTGGTGCTCGAACTTGGGGAACCTCTCCGCGATCGCCGCGTGGTGGCGAGCGGCGTCGCCGAAGAGGCCGACGCTCTGGTAGGTCGACGCCGCGATCCACAGGCCCTGCGCCGCCTCGGGCCGCGCGGCGTGGTCGCGCAGGAGGAGCTGCGCCGCCTCCTCGAGCGTCCCGAGATCGGCGGCGCGCCTCGCCTCGACCTCGGCGTTCACCGCCGCCTGCGCGGCGCGCGCCTCCTTGGGGAACTCCCGCGCGGCGCGGAGGTAGGCGGCAGCCGCCAGCGCGTGCTTCCCCTGCTCGGCGAGCTGCTCGCCTTGCTTGAAGACCGCCTGCACGATCAGCTTGTCGAGCCGCGCCTGCTTCTCTGCCGACTGGAACGCCGGAGCCTTCTTCAGACGGCGCGCCCACGTCTCGATGTTGGCGTAGTCGCTGCTCTTGTTGAACGAGTCGAGGATGAGCTCGCCAGCGCCCTCCGCGAACGAGCTCCTCGGGTACTTCTCGACGAGCAGACCCCACTGGCGAACCGCGGGATCGTAGACGCCGTAGTCGTAGTAGAGCTTGCCTTGGCGGAAGAGCAGCTCGGGTACCTTGGGATCGTCCGGGAACGTCCCCACGTAGAGCTCCATCGCCTCGGTCAGCTTGCGATCGGTCGCGGTCTCCTCGGGCCGGCGCCCAGCCGCCTTGGCGGCCTCGAACTCGCGCGAGCGCGCCTGCTCGAGCGCGGCGAGCGCGTTCAGCAGGGCGTCGCGAGAGTAGGCCCCCTTCGGCTGTAGGCGGACGGCGGCGAGGTAGGCGTCCGCCGCGCGCACGGCGTCGTCCAGCCGGTGGAACCAGATCTCGCCCGCGTTGAACCAGATCTCGTAGCTGCCCGCCTGCTTGCCGAAGCGCTCGAGGTACACGCCGTAGAGCGCGGCGGCGGCCTGGAACTCCACCTTGCTGTTCTGGTCGCGCTGCGCCTTCGCGTGGAGGCCGACAGCGTCCTCCCGGAGCTGCGCCTCGATCGCGCGCTCGGCCTCGGCCAGCGTGGCCGGGCCCTGCGCCTGCGCCCACGCGCTCGCCTTGCGGGGCCGCTTCCCCTTGGGAGCGGGCGGCGGCGCGGTGAAGTCGCCGGTGATCCAGCGGTAGTCCGCCTCGAGCTCGGCCCAGCGCTCCATCGTCGAGTGCCCCTGGGCGACGGCGAGCGCGTGCTTCCAGCCGTCGGCAGCGAGGGGCTCGAGCTTCAGCAGCAACCGATAGGCCTCGATGCCGCGCTCGTAGTGCGCCTGCTCGTAGAAGGCGTCGGCGAGCGCGCGGACGATCTTGCCGGCGAACTTGTCGCCGCCCGCCCGGACGAGGAAGCGGTGCATGTCCTCGGCGGTGTGCTTCTCGTCCTCGACGAACACGGCGACGAGGTTGCGGAGTGCTTCGCGCTGGAGCTCATCGATGTCGGCGCGGCTCTTGCCGGCCCGCTCCGCGGCCTCGGCGGCGTCGTACGTCCGCTGGAAGACGCTCAGGAACCGCCGGGCAGCCTCGTCCGTACGCCCGAGCCTCCAGAGGCACCATGCGCTCTTGAACAGGGCGATGTCGTAGAGGCCGGTGCCCTCGAACGAGAGGACCTTCTCGTACTCGAGGTACGCGATCTCGTAGTCGGGGAAATCCTTGGTGAACTCGTACTCCGCGCGGACCATGTGAGCGTCCGGGACGAAGCGGCTGCGGGGGAACCAGGCGAGGATGGTGTCGAACCGGCCGAGCGCGTCGTCGAACTTCCCTTGCTCGTTCGCGAGGAAGCCGTCGACGTAGAGCGCCAGGTCGTAGTCGCGGAAGCGCTTGTGCCGCTGCAAGACGCGGAGGAACCGCCCGCGGGCCTTCGCGTAGTCGGGCGTGGGCGGCTCGCCGCGCACGTCGACCGGCTGGCGCTCCCAGCGCTTGAAGTCCGCGAGGAACCGATCGCGGGCGTCCTCCCACTCAAGCTCGCCGAGCCGCATCAGCGCCTCCGGCACGCCCGGGGCCGACTCCGGCGACTCGGCCAAGAAGCGGTCGAGCAGGCGGATCGCCTCGCGCCGGAGCCGCGTCGCCTCGGCGACGTTACGGACGATCCTGCGCTCGATCTTGGCCTCGAGCGTGCGCCGGAGCCGCTCGGGGATGCGAAGCGACAGGCGCCCCTGCCGTTTCTTCCGCTCGGCTGCGTCCTGCCGCTTCTTCACGGTGGGGCGCCCGCGCGCGCCGAGCTGGCGCTCGCCCGCGGGCTTGATCTCCGAGCTCTCACCCGCCGCGGCGGGTGAGGTCGGCGGCTCGTCGGCTCCGAATGCGTTGGCCGGGCCGAGGAGGGCGACCAGCCCGACGACCACGAGCCTCTGGCGCATCGCGCGCGATGCTACCCGACGAGGCCTTCCGGCGGTAGGCGGGCTCGGGCCGACAAGCCGCAGACCGGCGCAGTTCTTGCTTCGCGATCCCGAGCGGCAGCGCGGAGGTCCGCGCGCCCGCGCCCCGGTGGCCGGGCCTCGCGAGCCTCGCGCCGATGCGCGGCGGCCCCTTCGCGACGCTCGCGGTCGGTCGGGCGCCCGGGTGAGCGACGACGAAGCGCCCGGGGTGGTCGGAGTCGATGCCGAGGGGAGGCGCCAGGCGCCGCGGCGGCCCATCCTGCCGGCGCGTGTGCGGCGGTCGTGACGCGGGCGCGGCTCCTCCCGGTGGTCGCCCGCGCCCGACCGTCACGCCAGACCGTCGCGACGCGGGCAAGCAACGCTGGCGGCTCACACGTGAGCCGCGAGGAGGTCGCGGACGCGGTCGAGCACTCGGTCGTGGAGGGCCCGCGCGGACGCGGTGCCGCTCGCGATCGCGAACCCGTAGTCCTCGCGCAACCCCCTCCACCGCTGCTGGCGGTAGCGGCGCTCTGCGCTGCCGCGCGCCCGGGACGTCGCGCGCTCCACGAGGCCGCCCGTGGGCAGGTACGGCACCTCCGCCACCGGCGTCAGCGCGGAGTCCGCGGCCTCCGGCCCGCCGCCCCGTCCGCGTCCCGGAGCGCCGCCCACCGCAGCGCCAGCGTCTCGAGCCCATGCGCCGTCAGGCGCGTCTCGAGCGTCCCCCGGTCGAGCGCCGTCTTCGGCACCCGCTGAACGCCAGCGTCGAACAGGCAGAGGAGCGCCGCGACGGGCGCGCCCGCGGGAGCGGGTCGTCCACGGCGCCGGTCGTGGGGAGCACCTTTCGGTCGAAGGCCACGTGCGGCGATGGAGCGGCGCGGGCGGCGAGCCGCGCGCTGGACGAGGCTGGGGTTGCCGGGTGGCGCGGCGGCGTCGCGCTCGTCGGTCGGGGCGGCGCGCGACCGCGGGCGCGCCGCTCGCCGCGCCGCAGCGCTTCGCCGCACACACGCCGCGACCCCACGCCGCGCCGCTCCGCGTTGCATCGCGGGGTGGAGCGAAATCGAGATCAAGGCCGCGGTTCGGGCGGGCGACCCACACCGCCGGGCGCGGCGCCACCGAGCAGCAGGCGCTCGCCCACCGGCGGCAGGGCGAGCCGCCGGTACTCGCCGTCGACGAGGTGTTTGACGACGACGCCTTCTCCCTCGAGCCCCCTCGCGAACACGAACCTCGCGCGAGTCGGGCACCCCGTCGCGTCGACCGCGTCGACGAGCACGCGCACGCCGCGGAGTTGCACGCCCGAGTCGACGGCCCACGGCGCCTCCGGCGAGAGGTACACGCGCGCGTGGAGCGCGGCGCAGAAGCCGCCCTCGGGGACGACGCCGAGGGTGTCGCTCGCCACGCGATCGACGAGCAGTCGCCCGTCCCCGCCGTGCAGCACGCGCACGCGGTCCGGCGGGGGGCGCGGCAGCGCGTGGATCGCGCGCACCAGCTCCGCGCCGAGGTACGCCCCGGGTGAGTTCACCAGCACGAGCTGCGCCGACGGCGGCACGCCGTCGAGCGCGGACGCGGCGAGCCGCCGCACCGTGTCCGCTTCCCGCGCGAGGCCGCGAGCCTTGGACGGCGCGAGCCACGCCGCGAGCACCACGTGCGAGAGGAGCCACGCCGCCACGAGCGGCGGGCGGAGCCAGCGGAGCCACGCGTGGAGCGGACGCGCAGGCGCGACCAGCGCGGCGAGCCCGAGCGCGATCAGCGCCGACACGGCGACGGCGGTGAGCCCGAGCAGACGCTCCGAGGGCAGCGCGCCGGTGAGCGGCAGCACCGACCCGACGCCGGCGACCGCGAGGAAGCGCGCCGGGACGGACCGCACCGTGAGCCACGCCACCACGGCGCACGACGCCGCGAGCAGGGCGTAGAAGGCCGCCAGAGCCCACGGCCAAGCCGAGGGGCCGAGCGCCATCGCCGGCTCGAGCGGCGGGCCGAACGCGCCCGCCAGCAGGAGCAGCGCTCGCTGCGATCCTTCGACGAGGGATCGCCAGGGTGCGGCGACGGGCGAGAGGTACGCACCGGATCCGGTCGCCCCCGACCCGCTCCTGACGTACGCGGCGCCCCAGGTGGCGACGGCCGCCAGGGTCGGCGCGAGCGCGACGAGCCGGGCCCGGGCGGGCCGGGGGTCGAGGAACGCTGCGTGCGCCAGCAGCCAGGCGAGCGCGCCCAGCCCGTACTCGCCCGCGCTGAGCGCGAGCCAGGTCGCCAGGCCGCTCGCGACCGCGAGTCCAGCGCGGGCGCGCGGCCGTCGCGAGGCGGCGGCGGCGTCGAGGGCGAGGAACGCGAGGAGCCCGAAGGTCCACGAGAGGAGGGCCGTGCGGTTCGACAGCCAGCCGACGGTCACGCCGCGCGAGTCGTCGCACGCGAGCACCAGCGCCGCGAGCCCAGCGACGGGTCCCGCGCCGAGCACCCGCCGGAGCGCGAGCGCTGCCACGAGCACGAACGCCGCGAGCCACGTGAGCGAGTGCGCGTGCGCGAACCAGGCGCCCCCGGGCGCCGCCCACGCGTCGAAGCGGTGCGACAGCGCCGCGAGGGGCCGGCGCAGCGCCACCCGGAGCTCCGGGCTCGCATACCAGGGGATGTGTCCGAGATCCTTCGCGACGTAGCTGGAGGCGAGGATCTCGTGGCGGGCGGGCGGCGGTGCCCCGAACACCAGCTCGCGCGCGAGGCTCTCCCACGCGATCGGGCCGTGAGCAGAGGCCGGCGCCCACTCCTCGAGCTGCCGGCCCGCGCCGAGCGCGGAGAGAGACAGCGCGACGGCGAGGAGGGGCGCGAGCACGAGCACGACCGGAGAGGCCAGCCACCGCGCGACGGCGCCGCCCGGCGGCGGCGGGCCGTTCGCGGCACCCGTGGCGTCGCTCCTCACCTCCCCATCCTAGGCGCGATGCCCGCCGAGCCGCTTCCCCGGCGGGACGGCCCCGGCTAACCTGGGCCCCGGCGGGGCGTCCCCGCCTGGAGGTTCGGACGAATGAACGCGAGCAAGCGATGGACGAGCGCCCTGGCGCTCGGGCTGGTGGTGGCGGCGCTCCTCGGCTGCAAGAAGGACAAGCCACAGCCCTCCGGCACGGGCGCCGAGGCGGCGCCGGTCGCCGGCGGCGTGGGGATCGCCGAGTGCGACGAGTACCTGACGAAGTACGAGAGGTGCATCAAGGACAAGGTCCCTGAGGCCCAGCGCACGACGTTCCAGACCTCGCTCGACACCATGCGGACGGGCTGGAAGACGGCCGCGCAGAACCCGATGACCAAGGCCGGCCTGGCCCAGGGCTGCCGGCAGGCGCTCGACCAGGCCAAGACGAGCATGGCGGCCTTCGGTTGCGCCTGGTGATCGTGCCGGGCCGGTAGGCGCCGGCTGCCGCAGTTGGGCCGCATCGGGTCGTGTTGACAGTCGCGACTGTCACGGTTATTGATGGCGCCATCATGACGGCGGCCGCGGCGTTCGGACTGGGCGAGGTCGCGGCTGCGGGTGCGGGCGAGGCGGAGGCCCCCGCGACCCGAGCGCCCGCGTCGCCGCGCGCGGACGCGGCGCGCTTCACGATCGACGAGCTCGCCGCGTCGACCGGCGTCCCGAGCCGGACGATCCGCTTCTACCAGTCGTCGGGCGCGCTGCCGCCGCCGCGCCGCGAGGGTCGCGTCGCGTACTACGACGGCGCGCACGTGGAGCGGCTGCGGCTCGTCGCCGAGCTCCAGGATCGGGGGCTGAACCTGCGCGCGATCCGCGACCTGGTGGGGCGCGCGGACGCGGGCGAGCTCAGCGTCTCCGAGTGGCTCGGGTTGGGAGATCAGCTCCGAGCGCCGTGGACGGAGGACCGCCCCCGCCTGCTCGGCGCGGACGAGCTCAAGGCCGCGCTCGGCGACGGCGCGCGGCCCGGGCTCGTGGCGGAGCTCGTGCGGCTGGGCTTCCTCCGGCGCGAAGGGGCTACGTCGTACGTCGTCGAGAGCCCCACGCTGCTGCGGATGGCGCTCGAGGTCGACGCCGCCGGGCTCGACCTCGCGGACGCCGTGCACGCGATCGAGCTGCTGCGCAAGCGCTTCAGCCGGCTCGCCGAAGAGCTGGTCGAGCATTTCGTCAAGGCGGCGCGCCGCGGCGAGGTGGACCCGAAGCGCAGCGCGCGCGCTCTCGAGACGTGGCGCCCGATCGCCGGTGAGGCGGTCCGGGTGCTCTTCGCGCGCGAAATGGAGCGCGCGCTCGGCGAGCTCGTCCAACGGAGCAGCTCGCTGCCGCCCACACGGCGGCGTTGATCCCAGGGGACCCACGCGAACCCGACCCGAGGAGAACCCAGCCATGGCCCAGTCGATGCCCCACGCCGCCCCGCCCGCCCCCGCACGCGGGAGGAGGCCCCGAGCCCGCGGGGTCCCGCTCGGCAACGAGGTGCGCGCCGCGGTGACGCTGCTCGACGCCGTGCTCCGGAGCGTCGAGGCGGTCGCGTGGGAGACGCGCAAGCTCGCCGCGGACGCGGCGCTCGGCTTCTCCGACGCGAAGCGCGGCTTCGGCGACGCGATGGGCGACGCCCGCCGCTGGCGCCAGCGGCAGGCCCGGCTGGCCGTGACGAGCTGGATGCTCACGAAGGTGGCGGGCAGCTACCGGTGGACCGAGCTCCGCGCGGCGTTCACCTCGGACGAGGCGGCGCGCCGCTACATCGAGGGACTCCACGCGACGAACGCCGCGCGCTTCTACGCGACGAGCGCGGAGCAGGGGGGCGCGTTCCTCAAGGTCGGTCAGCTCCTCTCCGCGCGACCGGACGTGATGCCCGCAGCGTGGGTCGCGGAGCTCTCGAAGCTCCAGGACGCCGCCCCCGCGATCCCCTGGCCCGAGGTCGCCGAGCTCCTCACCGCGGAGCTCGGCGCGCCGCTGGAGACGCATTTCGCCGCGTTCGACACCGCGCCGATCGCGGCCGCGAGCATCGGCCAGGTGCACCGGGCCGTGACCCACTCCGGGCTGGAGGTCGCGGTGAAGGTGCAGCGTCCCGGGATCGGGGAGCTGGTGGACGCCGACATGGCGCTCCTCGAGCTCTTCCTCGAGAGCCTGGCGACCCTGCTCCCTCGAACGGACTACGCCACGATCGCGGCCGAGCTCACCGAGATGATCCGCCTCGAGCTCGACTACCGTCGCGAGGCGGAGGTGACGACGCGCATGGCCGCCGTGTTCACCGGACTGGCGGGCGTCCGCGTCCCTCGCGTCGTCCCCGAGCTGTGCAGCGGGCGTGTCCTCACCACGACCTTCGAGCGCGGGCGCAAGATCGCGACGGTCCTCGACGAGCTCGCCGCCCGAGGCGACGCCGAGGGCCGGGAGGCGTTGTCCGATCTCCTCGGTCGGCTCCTCGAGGCGTACCTCGTACAGGTGCTCGGGCGCGGCGAGTTCCAGGCCGACCCGCACCCGGGGAACTTCCTGGTCGCGGAGGACGGCGCCCTCGTCCTGCTCGACTTCGGCTGCACCAAGCAGCTCCCCGAGCTGATGCGCACCGGGTTCGGCGGGCTGCTGTCGTCCTTCGTTTGCGGAGACACCGCCGCGATGGCGATGCTCTTCGGCGAGCTCGGCTTCGCCACGGCGAGCGGCCGCACGGAGACGCTCGACGCGTTCGCGCAGATCCTCCTGCACCAGTTTCGCCTGGCGCTGACCTCCGGCGAGAGCTTCCGCTGGCCGGAGCGGGACGAGATGATCGCGCAGATGGCCGGCGTCGTGGAGCAGAGCCGGCGGGATCCGGTGGTGCGCATCCCGCCGGAGTTCGTCATGCTCGGGCGCGTGTTCTCCACGCTGGCTGGCCTCTTCACGCACTACCGCCCGTCGATCGACTGGACCGCGCGGGTGCTGCCACACGTCGCGCGCGCGGCGGCAGAGAGCGCTGCGCGCGCCGCCAGCGCGACCACGACCGGCTGAAGCGACCTCCGCCCCGAGGTATCCTCCGGCGCGTGCGCTACGATCCGAGCTACTCGGAGCATTGTCGCCTCCGCGACGGCACGGAGGTGCTCGTGCGCTGCGTGCACCCCGGGGACAAGGCGTTGCTCCGGGACGGCTTCGCCCGGCTGTCGCCCGAGTCTCGGTATCGGAGGTTCCTCGGGTCGAAGGCGTCCCTCTCGGACGCGGAGCTCCGATACCTGACGGAGGTCGACGGCGACCGACACTTCGCGCTGGGCGCGCAGCGCCTCACGGGCGGCGTCGCCGGTGAGGGGCTCGGAATCGCGCGGTTCGTGCGCGACGCGATCGAGCCGGAGATCGCCGAGGCCGCGATCGCGGTCGTCGACCCGGCGCACGGCCTCGGCCTGGGGACGCTGCTCCTCGGTCGCCTGGTCGCGGCCGCCGTGGAGCGCGGCGTCCGGCGGTTCCGCTGCGTGGTCCTCGCGAGCAACGACCCGATGCTGCGCCTCTTCGACGCCCTGGGCCTCGACGCCGTGACCCACCACGACCGCGATCTGGTGCTGCTCGACGTCCCCCTCCCGGCGACGACCGCGGACGCGGGCGCGCCCGGAGCGGGAGGCGGCGTGCCGGCAGAGAGCGCCCTGTCCGGCCTCGCGCGCCTGCTCCGGCTGGCGGCGGAGGGCGTCCTCTCGGTCCGCGCGCGCCTCGCGACCGACGATCACGGCCCGCCGCCTGCGGCCGCGGAGGAGCCCGCGGCGCCGAGCTCAGCGGCGATCGAGGACGGTCGCGACCCGTGACCAGAGCGGGCTCAGGGCAGGAGCCCGCGGCGAGGCGCCACGCAACGCCGCGCCGACCGCCGCGCGCGCGCCCGTCGCGAGCAGCGGTCGGGCGAGCCCCGGCGCGCTCGCGGCGCGCACGGCCAGGCGCGCGGCCCGCCGCGCTCCGAGGCGGGGGAGCTCCTGCCGCATCCCGGCGCTGGCGCCCTCGGCGTCGAGGAGCCCGCGCGCGACGAGCTGCTCGAGCTCCCACGGGCGGAGCCGCTGCGAGAGGCGCCGGAACTCGTCGTACACGGCCAGCAGCGCGCCCCACTCGGCGTGGAACCTCGCCTCGTACTGCCGGAGCCCGCCGTCCCCGGCGATCGCGCCGGCCAGGCGCGCGGCGGCGATCATGCCCATGCCGACCCCCGAGCCGTGCGCGCTGAAGACCTGGCAGGCGGCGTCGCCGACGGCCGCCGTGTCCCCCGACACGAGGCGCGCGTGGGGGCGACCGAGCGGGATCGCGCGCGCGCCGCCGAAGACCACCGGCCCGAGCCAGCGGTGCTCCGCGGCGAAGCGCGCGAGCAGCTCCGACCCCGGCGGGTGGCCGTCCGCCGGGATGCTCCCCGCGAGCAGGCTGACCTCGTCACCCTCGAGCCGGACGTTGACCACCGAGTACCCTCCCGCCCTACCGGCGAAGCTGAGCGTCTCCCCGGGCGCCGCGCCGTGGTGAGCGACGAACTCCTCGGCCGCTCGGCGGTCGGCCAGCGCGCGGACCTGTTGCGCGGCCGCGCAGACGTCCCGCCGACGAGGCGGGCCCGCGCCGAGGAGGCCGACCCCCGCCATCCCGGAGGCGTCGACGAAATAGCGCGCCGTGAGCCTCCCCGCCGAGGTGACCAGCGCGTGCGCCTCCTTGCGGTGCACCTCGACCCCGCCGCGGAGCTCCGCGCCCGCCGCCGCCGCCAGCGTCTGCAGCCGCTGCACGAGGCGCCGCATGTCGACCTCGAGCGCGTCGTGCCCCTCGACGGTCAGCTTGGCGCCCTGCTCGCCCACGAACAGATGGAACCGGCCCGCGGCCGCCCGGAGCTCGGCGCCGCTCGGCGGTGGCACCTCCGCCAGGTCGAAGTGGCGCGCGGGGACGGCGTTCACCCAGCGCGCGCCCGCGTCGTCCAGCGGCCGCCGGTCGACGCAGAGCACCCGCAGGCCCCGACGGGCGCAGCCGAGCGCGGTCGCCGCGCCAGCCGAGCCGGCGCCCGCCACGATCACGTCGTAGTCCATGGGCGCGCAGCCTAGCCCGGCGGCCACGACCTCGCCCGGGCCCGGCGCGCGGGCAGGTTCGTCGGCTCGACCCGCGCCGCCATCGTGGGTAGCGTGGTCCGGGGCGCCGACGCCCACGTCGCCATGAGTGCCCCGCGCGACCCAGAGGAGCCCGACGCGCCCGACACGCCGGCGGGCCTCGACCCGGACGACCGCGCAGCCTCCACGCCGCCAGCGGCCCCGGCGGGCGGAGCGGCCACGCCACCTGGCCTGCGGCCGGCGACGGCGCTCTTCGCGGTGCTCGTGGTGATCGCGGCCGCGTACGCGCCGTCGCTCGACGGTCCGTTCTTGTGGGACGACCTGCAGCTCGTGACGCAGCCGATGACCGAGCGCCTCCACGCGCCGTGGGAGTATCTGGTCACGCCGTTCTGGGATCTGCGGAGCGAGGTGGCCGGGTCGGGCATGTTCTACCGCCCGCTGACCGTCCTCTCGCTGGCGCTGGATCGCGCGCTCCACGGCGAGAACGCGGTCGGGTTCCACCTCACGAACGTCGCGCTCCACCTGGTGAACGTCGCGCTCGTCTTCGCGCTCGCGCGGCGCGCGGGAGCGGGCGCGCGAGGCGCCGGCGCCGGCGCGCTCCTGTGGGGGCTCGCGCCGCGCCTCGCGGAGTCGGTGGCGTGGATCTCGGGCCGCACCGACACGCTCTGCGCGACGTTCGGGCTCGGCGCGGTGCTCGCCTGGTCGCCGCGCCACCCGGGGCGCCGCGCGCTCGCGCTGCTCCTCGCGCTCGCGGCGCTGCTGGCGAAGGAGGCCGGCCTCGCCGCGCTCGCGGCGATCGCCGTCGCGGAGGGCTCGACGTGGCTCGCCGCGCCCCGGCGGCGGGCCGGCGACGCGCTCGTCCGGGTGGGCCTCGCCGGCGTGACGCTGGCGATCTACCTCGCGCTGAGAGCGCAGGCGCTGCCGGGCGCGGTCGTCGCGAGCGCGCACGGCGTCGCACTCACCACGGCGGAGCGCGCGCTCACCGTGCTCGAGGCGGCGGGCCGCTACGTCTGGCTCGCGCTGCTGCCGTGGTTTCCGCAGACCCAGATCGGCGTCGTCGGGTCGCCCGCGGTCGCGTTCTCCGCCCTCGGTGGCGTCGCGCTCGCGCTCGCCGCGTGGAAGCTCCCGCCGCTCGTACGGCGGGCGAACGCCGAGGAGCGCGCGGTGCTCGCGCTCGGGGGCGTCTCACTCGCCCTCGTGCTCCACGTCATCCCGCTCGCGTGGAGCGCCACGGTCGGCGATCGTCTGCTCTACATCCCACTCGCCACGCTGACCGTGTACGGCGCGCGCTGGCTGGACGCCCGCACCGCGAGGGGATGGCGCGGGCCCGCGCTCCTCGCGGCGGTCGGGCTGAGCTTCCTCCCCGCGCTCGAGCGACGGATCGGGCTGTTCGCCGACGAGGTCGCCTTCTGGGTGGACGCCGTCGAGACGACCGCTCCCGAGAGCTGCGGGCCGGAGTCCGCGCTCGTCGATCTGCTCCAGCGCGCACGGATGTGCGCCGAGGCCGACGAGGTCCTCGACCTGAGCGAGGCGCGCGGCCCGTTCGTCCGCACGTGCGGCTTCACCGCGCTCCGTGCGCACTGCGCCTCGTGGCGCGGCGACTACGACACCGCGCGCGCCCTCTACGTCGAGAGCGCGAACCGGCGCACGGTCACGACGGCGACCGACGTCCTCGAGGTGGCGCGCGCCGCGCTCCGCCTCGGCGAGCTGGCGGAGGCGCGCCGCCTGCAACGACAGGCGCTGCGCATCTCCCCCGAGTTCCCCGACGCGCTCGCGTTCGGCGAGCTGCTCGACCGCATCGCCACGCTCGCCGCAGCCGGCAGCCAAGCTCCGGCGGCGGCGGCGGAGCTCGAGATGCTGAGCGGGCGCCGGCTGCAGGCGGAGCGCGCGTGGCTCGCCGCCTTGCGCAGCGGGGCGCTCGACGAAGAGGCGGAGGATCGCGCCCTCGCCTTCCTCTTCCGCCTCGGCTCCGCCACGGGGGCCGCCGAGGCCGCCGACCTGGTCCGGCTGCGCCGCGGGCAAGACTCCCCCCTGCTCCCGGCCCTCGTACAGCGGCAGCGGACGGCGGAGCAGCTCCGCGAGGCGATGCCGAGGATCCGCGACGCGCTGGGGGCAAAACGCGACCGGAGGCGCCGATGAGCCGCGTCCGCGGCTGGCTTAACCCGCCGCGCGTCGCCGGCATCGAGGTGCGATGCCCACGATCCCGCTCTCACACGGCGGCGCCAGCCTCTGGCCCGGCTGGCTCGTGAGCCGACCGGCGCCCGAGCCGGGGCCGGCCGGAGCGGAGGGCACCCAGCTGCGGGTCGAGCGCGACCTGGTGCAGCGGTCGCTGGCGGGCGACGGCCGCGCGTTCGCGTCGCTCGTCGAGCCGCACCTCCCCATGCTCCACCGCATCGCGATGCGCGCGTCCGCAGGCGACCACGCCCTCGCCGAGGATGCCCTGCAGGAGGCCCTGACGCTCGTCTACCAGCGGCTCGAGCGGTACACGCCGGGGACCTCCCTGCGCGCGCTGCTCGCGGCGGTCGCCGCTCAACAGGCGAGGACGTTGCTGCGCGGCGAGGTGCGCCGCCGGCACCGCGAAGACGCCGCCGAGCCGCCCGAGGGCACCCCCTCCCCCGCCGCGGCCGTCAGCGCCCTGCGGCTCGCCGAGCGGATCCGTACCGCGCTCGCCCGCCTCCCGCGCAAGCAGCAGGAGGTCGCGATCCTGCGTCTGGACGGCGGGCTCGACGACGCGGAGATCGCGCAGGCCGTCGGCAGCACGGCGGGCGCCGTCCGCGTGCACGCGCACCACGCCATGAAGGCGCTGCGCGCCGAGCTCGCCGATGCCGTCGCGCAGCGAGGAGACCCCGCATGAGCGACCCGGACGACGACCTGCGCGCGCTCTTCGACCGCTCCGCTGAGCCCGCCAGCCCGACGACCCTCGTCCGCCTCGCCGCCCGAGCCCGCGAGATCCCCGAGCGGCCGCGGCGGGGTCACGGGCTGCGCTGGTGGGCCTGGGTGGCGCCAGGGCTCGTCGCGCTCGGCGCGGCCGTCTTCGTCGGATCGACCGGCGGCGGGGAGCGTGGCGACTCGGCGCAGACCACGGCGGCGATGGGCGGGGGCGCTCCGAGCGGTACCTCGAGCGGTACGGCCGGGTCGCCCCCTCCCCATGCACCGCCGGCGCCAGCGTCGGAGGAGAGCGCGACGAACGACGAGGTCCTCGCCGATCTCGACGAGGTGGACGAGCTCGGCGCGGACTGGCTCGATGACCCGGATCCCTGGGCCAACGACGACGACGAGGAGGACGACGCATGGCTGGATTTCGAGGACGGATGACGACAGGCAGGCTCGCCCGGCTCGCGTGCCGCGCCGCGCTGGCGAGCGCGGTCGTGGTCGCCGTGGCGGCGGCGGCCCCGTCCGCGCGGGCAGACGAGGACCGCGCGCGCGCGGAGCGCGTCGAGCGGCGCCGTGGCGAGATCCTCCGGCGCGAGGTGGGGCTCGACGACCGCAGGGCCGCCGAGGTGGAGAAGGTGCTGAAGAAGCGCGCCCCGGAGCGGCAGAAGGCGCGCAAGGAGCAGCGGCGCGCCCTGCGCGATCTGGCCGAGCTGCTGGAGGACGACAGCGGCGACCAGCAGGCGTACACGAAGGCGCTCGAGCGGGTCAAGGCCGCCCGCGCCAAGCTCCGGTCGCTCGCCGATCAGGAGATCGCGGAGCTGGAGAAGCTGCTCACGCCCAAGCAGCAGGCGAAGCTGCTCCGGGCGCTCCAGCGCCACCGCCGCGACGCGCGGCGGGACCGCCGCCGGCAGCACCGCGGCGACGACTGAGCGCCAGCGCTGGCCCCACGGAGACGGCCCGGGCTATGCTGCGGACCATGCGAAGAGCTCTCGTCCTCGGGCTGGCGCTGGGGCTGGGCGCGCTGGTGATCCCGTCCTGCGGCGACTCCGGTGAGCCGGCCCAGGTCGCCTCGCCGAGCGTGTGTGCGGACGCAGGCACCTGCGACCAGTGCGGTGGCTGCCGCGTCGGGGAGTGT
This sequence comes from Polyangiaceae bacterium, assembly GCA_020846005.1. GTDB lineage: Bacteria > Myxococcota_A > Polyangia > Polyangiales > Polyangiaceae > JADLEQ01. Next base: position 30,026 of record JADLEQ010000044.1, on the reverse strand, counting down.
CCCGAGTGGGAGGCCTGCCAGGCGAGCCCCGGCTGCGCAGCGATCCTCGCCTGCGCGTTCGGCAAGAAGGGGTCCGGGTCGAGCGGGTGCAAGGTGAACGAGGGCGCCGCCGGCGCAGCCTGCGTCGCCGCGTGCATCGACACGCACTGCACCTCGGACGCCGACGTCGCGGCGTACCTCGCCGCGGAGCGGTGCGCCTACTGCGGGGACGCGTGCGGCACGGTGTGCGACGCGTACTGCGCGGAGCTGCCGGCCGCGACCTGCGGCGGCAGCGCCGACGCCGCTACCGACTGACGCGACGCGCGTCAGCCGGCGCGCGGCCCGCCAGCGTCGGCGACGCGCAGCCACGCGAGCGTCTCCACGTGGTGGGTGCGCGGGAACATGTCGAACGGCACGATCTCCTCGAGCGCGTACCCGCCAGCGACGAGCGCCCCGAGATCGCGCGCCAGCGTCGCCGGATCACACGAGCACATCGCGACGTGCGCGGGCCGCAGCCGCAACAGACCCTCGACCGCGCCCCGCGCGCCCGCCCGGGGCGGGTCGACGACGACCAGGTCGGGGCGCTCCCCCGGCTCCCCCACGCGATCGACGAGCGACGCCGCGTCCCCGCGCACGAAGCGGACGCCGCTCGCGCCGGCGGCGCGACGCTGGCGCTCTGCGGCGCGCAACGCCGAGCCGTCCCGCTCGACGCCGACGCCGCTCGCGCCCGTCGCGCCGAGCGCGAGAGTGAAGGCGCCTGCGCCGCAGTAGAGATCGACGAACGTCCTCACGCCTCGCTGCCGTGCCCCCGCGACCACCGCGCCGACCAGCAGCGCCGCCACCTCCCGGCTCGGTTGGGTGAAGGCGTCGGGCGGGGCGCTCAGGGTCGCGCCGCCCGGGAGCGGCCAGCGCTGGTCTTCGGGCTGCGGCAGCCGGACGCGCGCCGGGCCTCCGGGCCCCCGCCCGCGCGTGCCGATCCCCACGGCCCAGCGCCGGGCGAGCTCGCGGAGGAGCGCCACCGTCGCGAGCTGGGTCGGCTCGCGCAGCCTCGCCGCGAGCGCGACGGGCGGCCCGGCCGGCGCCACGCGCAGCTCGAGCTCCTCGATCCCGGCGAGCGCTCCGGCGTAGCGCCGCCCCGCCGCGCGCAGCTCGCCGATCGCGGCGTTCAGCTCGGGCCGCGCGACGAGGCACCGATCGATCTCCACCACCGCGCGCGACCGCGCGCCGAGCAGCCCCACCGCGCCGGCGTCCGACACGTGCAGGCGCAACCGATCCCGCAGCGCGATGGACGCGCCCGCGGTCCGGACTGCCTCGACGGGCGGCGCCTGGAGGCGACCCACGCGCACGAGCGCGTCCCGCACCACCGCGCGCTTCTCGCGCAGCTCGGCGGCGCGCTCGAGGTGCATCCAGTCGCAGCCGCCGCACCGGTCGGCCCACGGGCACTCCGGCTCCACGCGGTCGGCGCCACGCTCGACGATCTCGAACGCGCGCACGGTCAGCGCGTCGTCGCCACGGTCGCCCTCGCGCGGCCGGAGCCGATCGCCGGGCGCGCCCCCCGCTACGAGGCGGATCCGCCCGTCCGCCGTGCGCCCGAGCCCCGCGCCGCCCGGCACCATACGCTCGACGACAACGTCCGCGGCGGTGGCCGTGTCGACCGCGCCGCTCACTCGTCCACGTCCGGCACTTCGTCCAGCCCTGGCGCGAAGTCGCGCGCCTTCCTCCCCCGCCAGCCGGGCGGGCGCTTCTCGAGGAACGCGGTGACGCCTTCGGCGGCGTCCGGCTGCGCACCGATCCAACGAAACACCTCATCCTCGAGGCGTCGCGCCGCGCGCGGATCGGGCTGCATGAGCTGCCGCCAGAGCAGGCGCCGGGTCGTGGCGACGGCGACCGGGGAGGTCTGCTCGGCCAGCTCCGTCGCGATCGTGAGGGCCTCATCCATCAGCCGGTCGTGGGGCACGACGCGGCTGACGAGGCCGTACGCCAGCGCCTCGTTGGCGTCGAGCATGCGCCCGGTGAGCAGGAGATCGAACGCCTTCGCCGCGCCGATGAGCCGCGGCAGGAGCCAGGTCGAGTGCGCCTCGGGGACGATCCCCCGCCGCACGAACACGAAGCCGATGCGCGCCCGCTCCGAGGCGATCCTGAGATCCCAGTGCAGCGGGAGCGTGGCGCCGATCCCGACGGCGGCGCCGTTGATCGCCGCGAGGATCGGGGTGCGGACGTTCCACGGGCGCACCCGCGCCTCGAGCCGCCCGGACTCCTCCCAGGCGCGCTCGCGCGAGAAGGTGGACCCGCCGGTCTCGAGATCGGCCCCGGCACAGAAGGCTCGCCCCGCCCCCGTCACGACGATCGCGCGCACGCCGTCCTCGTCGTCGAGCGCGCGCAGCGTGCCGAAGAGCTCGACCCCCATCCGCGTGGTCCAGGCGTTGAGCCGCGCCTCGCGGGCGAGCGTGACGATCGCGACCTTCCCCGCCCGCTCGACGCGGAGGCACTCGAGGGGCAGCTCCATGAGGTCAGGCTAGCAGGCCGGCCGCGGACCGGACCCTGTGGACAACTTGTGCTGCCTGTGGGCAACCTGCGACACCAGACGGCCACCTGAGGGGCGCCCGGCCGTCACCTCCGGTCGTCGCGCAGCGGATACGAACTCACCGCGACCCGATTCCCCTCGGGATCTCGGGCGTAGCAGGTGTGCTCCGTGCGGCCCTCGATGACCACCCCCGCCTCTTCCAGGCGACGCGCGTGCGCCACCACATCCCCCACCGCCGTCACGGCGAGGAGGAACGGGCCCGCCCCGATCCCGTCGACGCGGCGCGGCCCGGCCTCCGTCCGCTCCACCATGAGCACGGCGCCGCCGAGGTCGAGCCACACCGATCGGACGCGCGAGTCCTCCAGCAGGGATCGGCGCACCTCCACCAGGCCGAGCACGTCGCGGTAGAACGCCGCCACGCGCTCGGGATCCTGCGCGCCGAGGGCGACGTGGTGGAGGCGCGGGCAGGGCGAGCCCCCGCTCACTCCTCGAGCTCGTCGTCGTCCTCGTCGCCGCCCATCGTGAACAGCCCGCAGTTGTAGAAGAACCGGCGGACCAGGGCGACCTGGCCCTCCTCCCACCCCGAGTCCTCCGCGTACGCGGCGATCCGCTCGGCCTGCGCGGTGAGCTCGGCCGCCCGCTCGGGCGTCAACGTCAAGCGGTTGACGTACTCGGACAGCTGCTCGAGGACCTCCAACGCGAAGTCGTGCGCGACGTGGTCGTCGCCCCCGAGATCGAGGAAGGCTGCGCAGTGCAAGAGCGCCGCGAAGAGCGGATCGATCCCCAGCTCCTCGGGGAGCCTGGGCAGCAGCGGATCGACCTCCTCCCCGGGCTCGGAGGGGTCGTCGGACTCAGGTTCGTCGGGCTCGTGGGACACGCGCGATGCAACTCCGGCCGAGCCGCGACGAGGCGCCCGGACGGCTGGTCAGCATACGGAAGCGCAGCGCCTCCGACAAGGTGCGATACGCCCGCGGAGCCGCCGGGAGCCGTGACGCGCGTGTCGCCCCCGGCGCGCGTGTCAGCTCCCGCGGCGGTCCGCCGTTCTCTCGCCAGCGCACGCCGCCCGGCCACCGCTCTTCGGGACTTCCCGCACACAATACGGAAACATCATGGATCTCCAGCACTTGAAGCCGAAGCCCCGGGTCGGCTCCGGGCCGGCCGCTGGCCGCGGTGGCCGGAGTCCATTGCGGGAACGGATCCTGCAGCTCGCTGGTTCGTAGTCCGATGTCGAAGCCGATGACGACGCGCCCCACCTACGCCGGCCCGGTGCAGTCCGGCGGGCGCGCGCTCGCGCCGTACACGCCGGACGAAGAGCGCTCGGGCGTCCGCGGGCGGCGGCCGCGGCGGGACTCGGACCCGCCGCCAACGCTGCGCAGCCGCGAGCTCGCCCCGGACGCGCGCGAGGCGCGACACGATCGGCTCGAGCGCAAGCGCCAGCGCGCCAACGCCCTGCTCGGACAGCTCGCGCCGCACGACCCGCGCCGTCGCCTCCTCACGCTCGGCGTGCTGCGCTCGGACGAGGCGCTGCTCGACGCCGTGCTCGCGACGTTCGAGTCACCCTCACGCGAGGAGACGGCCGCCTCGTCCCGGACGCTCACGCACCGTCGCGTCCGGTTCCACGACGAGTGAGGCGCCGGGCCGCTTGCGCCCGGCGCCGCGCGCGTGACATGACGCGCGCATGGAGCTCCAGGGTCGAGGCGCGGTGATCACGGGCGGGGGCAGCGGCATCGGGGTGGCCACGGCGCGCGCGCTGGCGGAGCGAGGCGCGCGCGTCGTCGTGGCCGCGCGCTCGCGCGAGAAGGTGGAGGCGGTCGCCGAGACGCTCCGCGCGAGCGGGCACGAGGCGCACGCGGCGTGCGTCGACGTGGCCGACTCGGCGAGCGTCGCCGCGCTGGCCGAGACCGCCGCCGCGACGATCGGTCCGATCGACGTGCTGGTGAACAACGCCGGCGTGGCGTCGAGCGCGTCGGTGCGAGCGCTGACGGAGGCCGACTGGGAGCGGATCTTCGACGTGAACGCGACCGGCACGCTCCGCGTGACGCAGGCGTTCCTCCCCGGGATGTTGGCGCGCGGGTTCGGGCGCATCGTCAACGTCGCGAGCGTGCTCGCGCGTACGGGCGCGCCGTACGTGAGCGCCTACGCGGCCTCGAAGCACGCCGTCCTCGGGTTCACGCGCGCGGTGGCGGCCGAGGTCGCGAGCCGCGGCGTGACGGCGAACGCCGTGTGCCCCGGCTACGTCGACACGCCGATGGCGGATCAGGCCATCGAGGGGGCGATGCGCCGGGGCGGCCTGGACCGCGAGCGCGCGGCCGCGCTCGTGCTCGGGACGATCGGGCAGCGACGCCTCGTCACGCCGGACGAGGTCGCGTACGTGATCGCGGCGGTGGTGAGCCCGGGCGCGAGCGCCCTGACCGGCCAGGCGCTGGTCGTCGACGGCGGCGGGTTCTACGGCTGAACCGGCGCCGCCGCCGACCCTTCACGATCACTGCGGCGCGTCTCTGCAACACCCGGTGAGGCAGTACTCGTCCGGCGCGCAGGGGCCCTGGCCCGGGAGGCCGCAGGGCGTGATCCCCTCGGGGCACTGGCCGGGGTACCCTCCGGTACCCCCCGATCCGGCAGATCCGGCGCTCCCCGAGCTCCCCGCGGAGCCCGACGAGCCGCCGCTCCCACCGACGCCGGCATCGGCGGGCGGATAGCAGTCGTCCGGGACCTCGGGCTTGCCCACGCAGATCTCGCACCGTCCGCACTCGTTCAGGCAGTTGCCCGCGGGCGTGCACGGCCTGCACTTGACCGGATCGGTCACGTCCGCGAGCGTGCAGGTCGAGACGTTCGAGTCGTCGAGCGTCCCGATCCACACGTAGAGCGGTCCGCCGCCATCGCCCGCCCCCTCGAGCGCGGGGAACGTGCAGCAGCCGAAGCAGTCGCAGCCGTTGGGCGTGTACGGCTTGCAGAAGTCCTCGCACTGCTGGGACTGCGTGTCCGGGCACTCGCTCGTCCCGACGCGCGAGGGCTCGTGCGGGCAGGACGGCGCCTCGGGGGCGAGCGGGTCGCAGCGGTGATCCCAGTGGCAGTCGTCGTTGCCGGGGCCGTTGCCGAAATCGAAGTAGCAGTCGACGCCGCAGCTCGCGCCGACGGTGCCGCCGACGGCGCTGTCGAGCCCGGGGCCCTCCGAGTTGTCGCACGGGCCGAGGCACTCCGGATCGCGCCAGTCGACGAGGCCGTCGCCGTCGTCGTCGAGGCAGTTGCCGCACTCGAGGAGCTTGCCGGCGCAGCGCGTCGGGTAGCAGACGTAGCTCGTCCCGCCGTCCTCGGTGATCACGACGCCACCGTCCGAGACCTGGACCGGCCCATCGGCGGCGGCGTCCCACCCGGGAGTACCGCTGGTCCCCGACACGGCGCCGGTGCCGGCGCTGGCAGACGAACCACCGCCACCCGCGACCCCGCCGCCACCGCTGGCCCCGGCAGCGGCGCCGGCCCCGCCACCGGAGCCCGCGGAGGCGTCGCTCCCCGCCGCGCCGGCCGCAGCGTCACCGCCGTCCGTGCCCGAACCTCCGCCGCCGCCTTCCTCCTCCGAGTCGCTGCTGCACGCGCCCGCCGCCGCGAGCGTCAGGGCGCCGAGGAACGCGAACCATCTGGCTGATCTCGAGTTGGTGTTCACGGTGAGTCTCCGCCGTTTCGTGGCTGGAGGCGCGCCCCGTTATCACGCTCGCCCGCACCCGCCGGCCAGTCGTCCGGGAAGCGGCGGCGGGCCAGCGCTTCCCTCGTCGTAAACGGCGGCGGCTCGGACCACTGACGCCGGGGGGCCGAGCGGGTCGCTCGCCCCACCTAGAACCAAGGACGAACCGAAGATGAGAATCGGGACTTCGCTCGCGGGGGTGTTCTCCGTCTGTGTGCTGCTGACAGCGTGCGGAGGGAGCGGCGAGGGCGGCGGCGGCGGGGGCGGCAAGCTGGACGGTTCGACCGACGGCGCCGGCGCGACCGGCGGGGGCGGCTCCGCCGGGAGCGGCGGCTCGGGAGGCTCGTCGGCGACCGGCGGGACGAGCGGGACGGCAGGCAGCAGCGGGTCGGCCGGCTCGGGCGGCTCGGGCGGCGCGGCCGGCGGCGGCGGCACCGCGGGCGCCGCAGGCTCGGGCGGCGCGGCCGGCGGCGGCGGGACCGCGGGCGCCGCGGGCTCGGGCGGCGCGGCCGGCAGCGGCGGGACCGCGGGCGCCGCGGGCTCGGGCGGCGCGGCTGGCGCCGGCGGCACCGCGGGCGCCGCAGGCTCGGGCGGCGCGGCCGGCGGCGGCGGCACCGCGGGCGCCGCAGGCTCGGGCGGCGCGGCCGGCGGCGGCGGCACCGCGGGCGCCGCAGGCTCGGGCGGCGCGGCTGGCGCCGGCGCGACGGGCTCCGGCGGCGCGGGCGCGACCGGCGGAGCGGCGGGGGCCGGAGCTGCGGCAGGTGCCGCGGGCTCGGGCGGCGCCGCCGGCAGCGGCGCAGCGGCAGGAGGCGGCGGCGCGGCCGGTGCGGGCGGCGCGGGCGGCGGCTCGGCGGGCGCGGGCGCGACCGCGGGTGCGGGCGGCTCCGGCGCGATGGGCGGCTCCGCGGGCAGCGGCGGCGGCTCGACGGGCGGCGCGAGCGGCGCGGGCGCCAGCGCGGGCAGCGGCGGCAGCGCGTTCGACGCCGGGCCGGACTCCGCGGCGGGCGGCACGGCAGGCGCGAGCGGCACGGCAGGCGCGGGCGGCGCGGGCGCGGGCGGTGCGGCCGGCGCAGCAGGAGGCGGCGGCACCGGCGGCGGGTGGACGGGCTGCGCCAGCGCCAACGACTGCGACAACGGCCAGTTCTGCGACGGCGCGGAGGCCTGCGACCCGAACCACCCGTCGGCAGACTCCGATGGGTGCGTGGCCGGGGTCGCGGTGAGCTGCGCGCCGGACGCGTTCTCGTGCACCGTCGACACGTGCGACGAGTCGGCGGACGCCTGCGTCTCGATCCCGCAGAGCGGGCTCTGCGACGACGCTCTGTTCTGCACTGGCGTCGAGGCCTGCGATCCGGCCAGCAGCGCCGCTGACCCGACGACCGGGTGCGTCGCCGGGACTCCGCCGGCCTGCAACGACGGCCTCGCGTGCACCGCGGACTCCTGTGACGAGGGAGCCGACGCGTGCGCGTTCGCCCCGCAGAACTCCGCGTGCGACAACGGCCTGTACTGCGACGGCGCGGAGCGCTGTGACGCCCTCCAGGGGTGCGTGGCGGGTGCGGCGCCCACCTGCAACGACGGGAAGTCGTGCACCGCCGACTCGTGCGACGAGAACGCCGACTCGTGCGCGTTCGTGCCGAACCACGGGGCGTGCAACGACGGCCTCTACTGCGACGGCCAGGAGTCCTGCGCGCCGACGAGCGCGGGCGCGGACGCGACGACGGGGTGTCTCCCCGGCACCGCGGTGACCTGCCCCGCGGACGCCTACGCGTGCACGGTCGAGGCGTGCGACGAGTCGGCCGACCAGTGCGCGACGACGCTGAACAGCGCGCTGTGCCCGAACGGGCAGTTCTGCTCGACGGGCGGCTGCCAGACGGGTCAGAGCTGCACCTCCGACGGCCAGTGCGACGACGGCCAGTTCTGCAACGGCGGCGAGTTCTGCGATCTGGCAGGCGGTTCGCCGGGTGTCTGCAAGCCGGTCGCGGGGAGCGCCCCGAACTGTGACGACGGCGCCTCGTGCACCGACGACTCGTGCGACGAGTCCGCGGACAGCTGCGCGCACGCGCCGATCCACGCGCGCTGCGCCGACGGCACCGTCTGCAACGGCCCAGAGACGTGTGCCCCCGGGACGCCGGGGGCGGTGGTCGCGACCGGCTGCGTCTCCGGTCCGGCCCTCAACTGCTACGACGGCGTCGCCTGCACGGACGACGTGTGCGACCCGCTCACGGGCTGCAGCAACGTCCCGGTCGACTCCTCCTGCGACGACGGCTCGTTCTGCAACGGCGCGGAGGTGTGCGACCCGGTGAACGACTGCCAGGCGGCGGCAGCGCTCGCCTGCCCGGACGACGGTATCGCGTGCACCTCGGAGATCTGCGACGAGGCGGCGGATCGCTGCGTGCCCGTCCCGGACGACTCGTTGTGCGGCTGCGGGGAGACCTGCGACCCGACGCGCGGCTGCGGCAACTTCTGCGAGATCGCCACCTGCCAGGGCAAGACGTACCGGTGCGGCGACTGCCTGGACGACGACAACGATTGCAAGATCGACGCGCGGGACGAGCACTGCGTCGGCCCGTGCTCGAACAACGAGTCGGGCTTCAAGGGGAACATCTCCGGTCAGAACAACTCGCCCTGCAAGCAGGACTGCTACTTCGACCAGGACACCGGGGCCGGCAACGACTCCTGCTACTGGAGCCACAAGTGCGACCCGAACGAGGTCCCGCCGAACTATCCGCCGGAGGGGTCGCAGTGCGGGTACAACGAGAACGCCAGCATCCCGGGGACGAGCCGGACGTGTGCGCAGCTCCGCACCACGCAGGACGCGCTCTGCGGGAGCTACTGTGGACCGCTCACGCCGAACGGCTGCGACTGCTTCGGTTGCTGCACGTTCCCCGGCATCGCGTACCCGGTGTGGCTCGGCTCGGAGACGGCGACGCTGACGGACGGGAGCTGCGATCTGGATCACCTGGGCGACCCGCTCCGCTGCAAGCCGTGCCAGCAGGTCACCGCCTGCCTGAACCCGTGTGCGACCTGCGAGATCTGCCTCGGCAAGCCGGACCTCCCACCGGAGTGCACCGTGCAGCAGTGCGACGGGGGCGCGGCTCCGTGCGGCCAGCCCGGCCAGGCGGACTGCCCGGCCGGCGAGTACTGCATCACCGGCTGCTGCCAAGACGTGCCCTCCTGAACGACGCGCCCGCGCCGCCCGCGGCGGGGGAAGGATCCACCCCATGACGACCCCTTCACGAAGCCTCGAACCCACGCGCCGCTGGCGCGCGGCCGGCGCGCTCCTGGCGCTGCTCTTCCTCGCCGTCTCGTGTGGCGAGGAGGAGAGCTCCAGCGGCGGCGGCGGTGGCGCCGGCGGGCGCGGCCCGGACAACACGGGGCAGTCGTGCGAGGCGGCAACCGATTGCTACCCGAGCGTGGACGCCGGCGCGCTCGCCGGCGAGGTGCAGTGCCTCGATCGCGTGGAGGACGGCTACTGCACGCACCTGTGCGAGACGGACGCCGACTGCTGCGCGGTCGACGGCGAGTGCAAGACCGGCCTCCGCCAGGTCTGCTCGCCGTTCGAGTCCACCGGCCAGAAGATGTGCTTCTTGAGCTGTGAGGCGGCGGACCTCGTCGCGCCGGACGGCGGCTGGCCGGACGACGCCGGGGCCGACGAGACGCTCTACTGCCAGCGGGAAGCAGGCTCCGCCTTCACGTGCCGTTCAACGGGCGGCGGGGCCGCGAACCGCAAGGTCTGCCTCCCCTGAGCGGGCGGCTCCGCTCGCGCTCGATCACGCGGTGTGCGCGACCGGCGAGTCGCCGCGGACACCGCTCGCGGGCGGCTGAGAGGACGGCGTGCGCGGCCAGCAGGTGAGGCGCGCGCGCGCGCCGACGCTCTCGACCGCAGCCTCCACCGAGCAGTGGCCAGCGCCGGCAGCCACGTCGCCGGCCGCGAGCCAGCCCGTGACGAATTGGGCGAGGACGCGCGCGACCGACGGCTCGCCCTCGACGGCGACGGTGAGCTGCCGCCGGCCGTCCGCCTCCGGGGCCCAGGCGAGCGTGAGCCGCGGCCCGAGGAAGTGGCGCGCGAAGGCCAGCGCGTCCTCGGCATCCTGCTCGATCGGCTCGCTCCCGGTGCGCGCGCCGACCGCTTCGTGCAGCTCGCGCCCGAGGCTCGCCCACACGCGGCCGTCGCCAGCGCCGAACGCCACGTCGACGGCGGCGAGCAGATCACGGACGCTGCCGGGTGGCGGCTCACCGGCCCGCCCCAGCCCGCTCACCTCGAGCCAGCCGCGGAGACGACCGGGGATCCGGCGCTGCACGATCTCGCGCCCGAGCGACGCCTGGAGCTGCTCGAGGAGCGCGACGACGACGCGGCTTGCGGCTTCCACACCCGTGAGTGGGCGGCCGGCCGTTCGATTCTGACGGGCCCGCTCCCGCCGGGGTGCAGCCCGTAGCCCGATCGTGCGACGCTCCGGGAGCCGTGACGCGCCCCGGACCCCTCCTCGCCGTCGGCGCGCTCGGAGCCAGCCTGCTCGGAGCCCGCGGCGATCCCGCGGACGGCGCCTTCGTTCGGGCCGAGCTCGAGGTCGTGCCCGCGGCGCCCGAGGCCTGCCCCGCTGCGCCCGAGCTGGCGCGGGCCGTCGAGGCGCGGCTCGGCCGCAAGGCGATCGGCGGAGGGTCCGCTGAGCTGGTGCTGCGAGTCGAGTACTCCTCCGTGGGTGGCGCGAGGGTGGTCCGGCTCGCGCTCCGCACCTCCGCGGGCGTGGAGGTCGGGGAGCGCGAGCTGCGAGCCGAGGGGCCCGGGTGCGAAGCGTTCCGGGCCTCGCTCCCGCTCGTCATCGCCCTCATGATCGATCTGCGACGAGCCGAGCTCCCGCCGCCCCCGAGCGCCAATTCTGGAGCGCCCGCGAAGCCAGCCGCCGCGCCGCGCCGCGCCCGCACCGGGCCGACGCCCCTGCACGTCGAGCCCGTGACGGCGGCCGCGACCGAGCTCCGGGCGTGGGTCTTCGGCGCCGCCTCGACCGGGCTTCTGCCGAACGCGTCGCCTGGGCTGATCGGCGCCGCGGGGATCTCGCCGGGGGACGGATGGTGGGCGGGTGTCGAGGCCGCCGCGTGGTGGCCCTCGGCGGCCGATCGAGATCCGGGCGCGCGGGTGTCGCTCTTCGAGGGCGGCCCGGTGGCGTGCTCCCCGGCGCTGGCGGCGCCCCCGTTCGCGCTCCGTACCTGCGCGGCGGGACGCGGCGGCCTGGCGCGCTTCGAGGGGATCGGTTGGGACCGGAGGCGCGCCGTGGGGCGCGTGCACTTCGGGGTCCTCGCCGGCCCGTCGCTGGAGGTGGCGCTCACCGAGTCGCTCGCGCTCGGGCTCGCCGGGCGCGCCGGTGCCGTCCTGACACGGGACCACCTCTACGGGCTCTCCTCCGTCGGCGAACGCGTCGTGGTATGGACGCCGCCTCCCGTCTGGGGCGAGCTCGGGCTCGGGCTGATCTTGCGATCTCGATGATAATTGCCAGGCCGGCCCGCCGCTCACTGCTGGATCGCCTCTCCGCCGGCTGGCATCGGGGCGATCCGTGACGAGACCGGAGCTCCCCCCGCTCCGGCGGATCTTCGATGAGCACGCAGGCTACGTGTGGCGAGCGCTCCGCCACCTCGGCGTCCCCGAGGCGGACGTGGACGACGTCTGCCAGGAAGTGTTCGTCGTCGTGCACAGGCGGCTCAGCGCCTTCGAGGGGCGCTCGACGCTCCGCACCTGGATCTACGGCATCTGCCTCCGCGCCGCGTCGGACTACCGGAGGCGAGCGTGGGTCCGCCGCGAGGTGCCGGTCGGAGACGACGTCGACAGCGAGCTCGAGCCTCCCCAGGCCGACGCGGTCGCCGCGCGCGAGGCGCAACGCAAGCTCCTCGCGGCGCTCGAGTCGATGGACGCCGACAAGCGCGAGGTCTTCGTGCTGTTCGAGATCGAGAACGTCAGCATGAAGGAGATCGCGGCGCTCATGTCCTGCCCTCTGCAGACAGCCTACTCGCGCCTCCACGCCGCCCGTCGCGTCGTGATCGCCGCGCTCGCCACGGAGCCCCCACGATGACGACCGATCGAGATCCGGAGCGCCTGGCCGCCGGCGGCGACGCCGCACCCACCGAGGTAGCGGAGGCGCTGCGGGGCGCGCAGCGGGTCGCGCCACCGCCCGCGTCGCTCGAGCGGATCGCGACCCAGCTGGAGCCACTGTTCGCGGCGCCGCTCCCGGCTGCGGGGCTCCCGATCGCCGCCAAGCTCGGGGTGCTCGCGGGCGCCGCGGTCGTGGCGGGCGGAGTGTGGTGGGCGACGGCGGCGGCACCCACGCCCGGTCGCCCGGCGACCCCAGCCGTGAGCGCGCCGGAGTCGCCGACGAACGTCGCGGTGGAGCCAGCGCGCGCCACGGGCGACCCGCCGGCCGCGTCGCCCGCCGGATCGGCCGAGGCGGCGACGAGCGCCCAGGGCGAGGCGCCACCGCAGCCGCAGGCCGGCACGTCCCCCTCCGCTGCGGCGAAGCCGGCGAATTCCGGCGCGGCCGAGGTGAGCCTGCTCGCGACGGCGCAGGCCGCGCTGCGCTCGGATCCCAGCCGCGCGCTGGCGCTGGTGAGCGAGCATGAGCGGCGGTTCCCTCACGGAGCGCTCGTGCAGGAGCGCGAGGTGGTCCGGATCGAGGCGCTCCGACGCCTGGGCAAGGCGGGCGAGGCGCGCGATCGGGCGTCGAAGTTCGAGCGCGACTACCCGGACTCCGCGCACCGTCGTAAGGTACGGGACACGGCCACCGCACCGTAGCGGCGCGCCGCGGCCGGCGTGCCCCTCCGTCGTTCCCCCTCAGCGAGCCCTCTGGGCCGCGCGCTCCGCGTGGCGGTGACGCTCGCCGCGGCGGTGGCGGCCGCCGCCGGCTGCAGCGAGGACGTGCTCGTCGGCACGAACGCCCGTCCGCTGGCCGGTCAGGCCGGCGGCGGGGCCGCGGGCGCCGCGGGGGACGCCGCGCCCGCGGGCGCCGGAGGGGCAACCGTCGACGGCTCCGCGGGCGGCGCGGCGGGCGCCTCCGGCGGAGCCGACTCCGGCGCGAGCGGCGCCGCGGCCTGCGTCCCCACGGCGTGCGGCACCCGGATCTTCGACTGCGGCAACTGCGTCGACGACGACCTCGACGGCAGGGTCGACTCCGGCGACGACGCCTGCCTCGGCCCCTGCGATGACACGGAGGACTCGTTCTTCGGCGGCATCCCGGGCGAGAACAGCGCGCCGTGCCGCCAGGACTGCTACTTCGATGGCGACACCGGCGCCGGGAACGACGGCTGCTTCTGGGATCAGAGGTGCGACACCTTGTCGATCCCCCCGGACTTCGGCCCGAGCGGGACGCCGGCGTGCTCGTACGATCCGATGGTGGGCTTCCCCGCCGGGGCCGGCACGTGCGCGTCGCTCACCGTCGCGCAGCCGCCGCTCTGCGGCGCGACGTGCCTCCCCGTCGTCCCCAACGGCTGCGACTGCTTCGGCTGCTGCGAGCTGCCGGCGCGCTCGGGGCACTACGTCTGGCTCGGGTACGAGTCTGGGACGAAAGAGCACTGCGACCCCGGAGCGCTGGGCGACGCGTCGCGCTGCCGCCCCTGCACGCCCGTGCCGAGCTGCCTCAACCCGTGCGCTGAGTGCGAGACGTGCGCTGGCGAGCCCTCGCCCCCGCTCGGGTGCGAGGGCGCGAGCTCACGCTGCCCGAGTGATCGAGTCCCGTGCGGCGCCTCGGGTGAGGCCCCGTGCGGCCCCACGCAGTACTGCGTCACGGGCTGCTGCGCCGATCTGCCGTTCTGATCGCGCGTGGTTCGCGCGGTCCGGGCGTCAGTTGCAGACCACGTCGTACGTGACCTCGACGCGCACCTGGTCGACCCCGGCGATGTCGTCGCCCGGTCCGCCTCCATAGGTCGCGGCGATCGCCACGCCGAAGCTCGGGCTCGTCACGTCGCTCGCCGTCCACGCGCGCCCCCAGAGATCGCCGGCGGACCCGTACGTGGCGTCGGCGTAGGTCGTGGACCAGGCGCTCGCGCTCGCGCGATCCGCGGGAGAGAACGTCCCCCCTTGCACCAGCCGCACCTCGGCGTCCGTCACGTCACCGTCCCGCGAGCGGCGCCGGACGACCGCCCGGATGCCGGTGACGACCGCGCCGGCGGGCAGCGTGATCCCGAGGTCCGTCGCGACGAGCCAGACGCTGTTCCGGTTCGACCCCGCGTTGGAGAGGGCCGCGGTGGCGCACCCGGCGAAGCTCGTCCCGAGCCCGCCGTCCGCCGTGTCGAGGCTGTCGGCGGTCCCCCACGCGACGTCGCCGATCCCCGCCTGGCTGACGCCGCTGGCCGCGCTGCTCGACACGACGCCACCCGCCGGACAGCCGCACACGTTGGCCTGCTGCGCGCCGCACACGAGCGGGGAGGTGCACGCGCCGCAGTCCACCGGCGCGCCGCACGAGTCCAGGATCGTCCCGCACGACCCGGTGCAGTCCGAGGTGCACACCCCGCCCGTGCCGCCCCCCCCGGAGGCGCCGCCCGCCCCCGAGGCTCCCCCGCTTCCCCCTCCTGCCATACCCCCGATCCCCGCTGCCCCGCCCGAACCGGACGAGCCCCCCGACCCCGACGCCCCGCCCGAGCCCGCAGCGCCCGACGCCCCGCCCGAACCGGACGAGCCCCCCGACCCCGACGCCCCGCCCGAGCCCGCAGACCCCGACGCCGCGCCCGAGCCCGCAGCGCCCGACGCCGCGCCCGAGCCCGCAGCGCCCGACGCCCCGCCCGCGCCCGCAGACCCCGACGCCCCGCCCGAGCCGGACGAGCCCCCCGACCCCGACGCTCCGCCCGAGCCGGACGCCACGGTGTACGTGTCGGTGCAGTCGAGCGCGTCGCTCAGCGAGTCCGCGGCGCACACCTCGGCGCAGTTCGCGGAGACGAGGCATCCGTCCGGGGTGCACGAGGTGACCGAGCGCGGGAACGGCGAGCAGCTGCAGCTCACGCCGCTGCAGCCCGCCGCGCAGTCCCCGCCCGCCGCGACGAACTCGAAGCGCCCGCAGCCGCCGGAGCCTCCGCTCCCGCCCGAGCCTCCGCTCCCGCCGGAGCCTCCGCTCCCGCCGGAGCCTCCGCTCCCGCCGCTGCCAGCGTCAGGATCGTCGGGGCAGCTCGAGACCGCGTAGAACTCCGAGCTGCAGGCGGAGCCCACGTTCTCACAGCCGTTGTCGGTCGCGCAGGTCCCGAGCTCGGCGAGCGCCTCGCGGCACGCCTGCGATCGCGTCTGCGCGTTCGTCCAACACGCGCGAGCGCACTGATCGAGGTCGGCGGACGGCGCGTCACACCCGAGCTGGTCCCAGCACTGGGCGGCGCAGCCGTAGTAGCCGGAGCTCCCCTGCTCCTCCTTCTCGTCCTCGCAGCCGGCCGCGAGCGCTGCGACGACGACCCACCCCCCCAGCAGCGACCGGGTGAGCCTCCCCGCCGCGCGTACGTCGAGGCCCGAGGGCACGAGCTTCCTCATCATGTCGCGCATCATCGCACGAGGCGCGCGCGCGCACCACGACCGGGGGGCGCTCCGACCAACGGGAGCCGGGAGCGCGCGCCGCTCAGTGGTAGGTCACGGTGAACATCGGCCCGGGTGAGCTCCCGAGGGCGTGATGCCAGTTCACCTCGCTCTCGTCCTTGCCCACGAGGAACGCGGCGGTCGTCCGGGCCATCACGCCGAGGCTCCACTCCTCGGCGACCCACCACTCGTAGCCGATGCCCAGCATGATCCCGCCCCCGACGGCGCCGTAGGGCTCGTCCTCGACCGGGGAGGTGTCGAGCTCGACGACGCTGAGCGAGGCGACGCCGAGGGCGAGCTGCGCGTGGAACCCGCTCCGGTCATCGAAGTACCAGTCCACGAACGGCCCGACGAGGGCGAAGTTCCGCCGCGCCGGATCGAGCTCACGAGGCGGGGCCGAGGCGCTGTCGTCGGTGCCGCGGAAGGTCGCGGTGACGATGTCGAACGTGTACGCGCCGCCCCCCAGCACGAGCCCTGGAGCGATCGTGCCCCCGACGGCGAGCTCGCCGAGCGTCGCGAGGCCGCTCGTGTTCCCCTCGATCCGGCCGCCGTACACCTCCGCGCGGCTCGAGCGGAGCGACTCGCTCACGGCGCCGAAGCCGGTGCCGAACCGGAAGTAGAAGCCGTCGTGGCGGAACGCGTTCGGGGGGCGATCGGTCACGCCGGGCGCGGGATCCGAGGCCGGCGCCGTCGGCGCGGCGGGGCGCGCCGGCGGCGCCGCTGCCGCGACACCGGTCACGGAGAGGGCACCCGCCAAGGCGAGCGGCGACAGTCGCTGGTGCATGCTGCCTCCCCGCTCAGAGCGGCCGGGTCTCGATCTGCACGAGGCGATCGCGAAAGCTACGAAGCGAGCGGCGCAGCTCGTGCACGAGCCCGCGCGTCGCCTCGGCGGCGTCGTCGGCGGCGCGCTCGACCGTGAGCTCGACGGCGTCCACGCGCTCCTCGAGCCGGTACCACTCGTCGCGCGCGTCCATCCCGCCGAGGTGCAGCCGCACGCGGATCTCGTCGCGGAGCTGGGCCATCTCGTCGATCACGGGGGTGAGCTCTTCTCTCAGCGTCATGGGACCTCCTGCCGCCGTCGGTGCATCGGCCGTGCCAGCAGCGGCGACGCGGGCGACGACCGGCCGGCCCCGAGCACGGCGGCCCCGCCGGGGCGCGCCGGGTGCGCCGCGTGCACCGGCGACCCGCAGTTCGTGCGCGCAGCCGGCCCCGATCCGAGGCAGGGCGTCCGGCACGACAGTTGCTCGGACGGCGAGGCGGACACAGGTAGCGATCGCCCGACTCGACCCCGCCACGCCAGGAGCCACACGTTGAACGCCGCCCCCTCCACGACCTCGCCGCCCCACGGCGGGGACCCGCTCGTCGGGAAGGTGCTGGGCGGGGCGTACCGCATCACCCGGCTGCTCGCGCAGGGCGGCATGGGCGCCGTGTACGAGGCCGAGCACCTCCGCCTACACCGGCCCGTCGCGGTGAAGATCGTGCGGAGCGCCGACGCGAGCCGGGCCGACCTGCTGGCGAGGTTCCAGCACGAGGTCGCCGTCATCGCGGAGCTCGGGCACCCGCACGTCGTGCAGGCGCTCGACGTGGGGGAGTCCGCCACCGGCGACCCCTTCCTGGTGATGGAGCTGCTCCAGGGCGAGACGCTCGGGGAGCGGCTGGATCGCGTCAAGCGCCTCACCGTGGCCGAGACGGTGAGGATCCTCTCCGACGTCTCCGCGGCGCTAGCGGCCGCCCACTCGCAAGGGATCGTCCACCGCGACCTCAAGCCGGACAACCTGTTCCTGGTGCGCGTCGAGGGCCAGCCCGATTTCGTGAAGGTGCTCGACTTCGGCGTGAGCAAGCGGCTCAACGAGACGCGCCGCTTGACGGGCGTTCACTCGATCGTGGGCACGCCGGGCTACATGGCTCCCGAGCAGGTCGTCCCCACCGCGTCGATCGACACGCGCGTCGACCAGTTCGCGCTCGGCGCGATCGCCTATCGGATGCTCACGGGAGAGGAGGCGTTCCCGGAGGCGGAGCTGGAGACCGTGGCGGACAGCGTGCTCCACTCCACGCCGCCCCCGATCACGGAGCTCGCGCCGTGGGTCCCGGCCGAGGTCGAGGCCGCGGTGGAGCGCGCGATGGCGAAGGACCGCACGCAGCGGTTCCGTTCGATCTCGCAGTTCGCGTGGGCGCTGTCGAACGCGGCCGAGGCGGCCAAGGCCCGCACCACGCAGACGCCGACGCCGACGAACGTCGCCGCGGTCGGGCGCAAGACGGATCCTGCCCGCCCGAACCCGCCCGCGTCGAGCCCGGTGAGCGCGCGCGCGCCGGGCTCCGGCCCCCGCTCGTCGCGCCCGGAGCGCGCGGCGGGGGAGTCGGCTTCCTCCCACGCGCGCCGCGTCATCGAGGCGACGCGCGAGAGCTTCCGCGCGCATCGGCTCGACGACGCCGTCGACGGCGCGGAGCAGCTCCTCGAGCTGCTCGTCTTCGGCAACGACCCGGCTGTCGTCGAGGAGGTCGGCCCCGCGCTCTCGCTGGTCGACAACGTCTTCGCGACGCGCGTCGGGCCGCTCGAGGCGACGCTCCAGGCGGGGCCGCGCGCGACCGACATCCGGAGGCTGAGCCTGTCCCCGCGCGCCGCGTCGCTCGCGGCCCGCTTCGAGTCTCCGACGACCGTGTCCACCGCGCTCCAGCAGGCGTCGATGCCCCGCCGGGACGCCATCCGCCTGCTCGCGGGGCTCCTCCGCCGCGGCGTGCTGGAGACGGCGTGACGGCCGCGGCGCGCAGACCCCGTCGGGGTGCGGTGTCGAGCGCGCGCCCGAGCCCTGCGCGCGACGTGCTCGAGGACGACCCCGTCGCGCGGGCCGTGCGGCGCGTCGTGCCGGGCGCGCGGGTCCTCTCGCGCCGCCTCCTCGGCGCCGACGACGGGCCGGTGGATCTCACCACCAAAGCGACGGGCTACGGCGCCCCGCTGGTCGTCGAGGTGAGCGACGGCGGCCCGCCCCGCAAGCTCGTGCTGCACACCGCCACCTCGAACGCGTTCGGGCACGATCGCCGGGCGGACCGCGCCGCCGAGCTGCTCCTCGCGTACGACACCTTCCGGCTCGTCCCGGGGCACGCCCGCGCGCTCGACGTGGGCCTGTTCGACGAGGCCGGCGGGCTCGTGTCGCTGCGCGAGACGGGCGAGGCGTATCTGCTGACGGAGTGGGTCGAGGGGGCGCCGTACGCCGAGCACCTGCGGCGCATCGAGCGCGCGCGGGCCGCGTCCGCCGAGGACGTCGAGCGGGTGCGGTCGCTCGCGCGGTTCCTCGCGTCGCTGCACGGCCAACGCCTCGACGATCCGGTCGCCTGGCGCCGGTCCGTCCGAGATCTGGTGGGCAGCGGCGAGGGGATCTTCGGGATCGTCGACGGCTACCCGGCGGACGCACCCGGCGTCCCCCGCGACCGCCTCGCCGCGATTGAGGCCAAGTGCGCGAGCTGGCGGTGGCGGCTCACCGAGCGCGCGGATCGGCTCGCGCGCATCCACGGCGACTTCCACCCGTTCAACGTGATCGTGGGGCCCCGCGGCGAGCTGCGCTGGCTCGACGCCAGCCGCGGCTGCGCGGGCGATCCCGCCGACGACCTCACCGCGATGGCGGTGAACTTCGTCTTCTTCGCGCTCGCGTCGCCCGGCTCGTGGCAGCACGGCTTCGCGCCGCTCTGGCACGCCTTCTTCCGCGAGTACCTGGCCTCGACGGGCGATCGGGAGGTGCTGGCGGTCGCGCCGCCGTACTTCGCGTGGCGCGCGCTCGTGGTCGCCAACCCGGCGTGGTACCCGTCCGTCGCGCCGGAGATCCGCGAGCGACTGCTCGGCTTCGTGATCGAGACGCTCGATCGGGGCGTGCTCGAGCCGCGGGCCGCGGAGGCCCTCTTCGAGGGCGAGTGACCGGCGCCGTCGTCTGGATCACCGGGCTCCCGTCGTCTGGCAAGTCGACGCTCGCCGGGCGGCTCGCGGTCGCGCTGCGCGAGCGCGGGTGGGCCTGCTGCGTGCTGGACGGCGACGCCGTCCGCGACGCGCTCGTGCCGCCGCCGGGGTACGACGAGGGCGGGCGGCGCGCGTTCTACGAGACGCTCGCGCGCCTCGCCGCGCTCGTCGCCGCGCAGGGGACGATCGCGGTCGTGCCCGCCACCGCGAACCGCGCCGAGCACCGCGCGCGGGCGCGAGCGCTCGCGCCGCGGTTCGTCGAGGTCCACGTGGGGACGCCGCTCGAGGTGTGCCGCGCGAGAGACCCCAAGGGGCTCTACGCGCGCGCGGGGCGGGGCGAGCTCGCGGCGCTCCCCGGCGCGACGGAGCCCTTCGAGGCGCCCCGCTCCCCCGACGTGCGAGCCGAGGGTGGAGAGGACGAGCGCGCGGTGGCCGAGATCGTCGCGCGCCTCGGCCCGGCGCCGCGCGGCGGGTGACCGGCGCGACGCGAGCTCAGCCGGCGGCGAGCTCCCGGCGGAGCGCCGCGAAGTCGAGCGGGTGGCTCGGCACGTAGCCGAGCGCCTCGCGCGCGCGGCGACCGTCGAGCACCACGCCGTGGTGGAAGCGCCAGCGGTTCTGCCGGTAGCGAAAGTGGGATCCGAGCGCCAGCGTGCGGAGCGCGTAGAGCGGGCCGAGCGCCGGGCCCGGCAGCGGGACCCAGGCGCGCCCGGCCTCGCGGACGAGCGCCGAGAGCGGGAGTCGGTCGGCGCCCGGCACGTTGAGCACGCCGTGCCGGCCGAGCGAGCTCGCGCTGGTGAGCGCCTGCGCGAGGTCGGCCACGCTCGCCAGATCCAGCATCGGGTCGAAGCCGAGCGGTGTGAGACACACCCGCGAGCCCAGCCAGTCGTAGAGCTGACTCCCGGTCCCGCGCGCGAGGCACTCCGCGCACCGCAGGACGACGAGCACGGTGCTCGTGAGCCCCATCCGGCTGCACACCTCGAGATCCGTCTCCACCCGGTCGCGGATCCACTGCGGCGCCCGAGGGTCGAACTCGAGCGGGTGCCGCTCGTCGACCACGGCGGGGAGCTCGGCGCGCGCGCGGTACACCTCGGCGTGGCTGCGCAGGACGAAGCGCCGGATCGTGGGGTGGCGCTCCACCGCGTCGAGCAGCTCGCGCGCCGCGGAGACGTTGAGGGCCCGCACCCGATCTCCCTCGTCGAGCGCCGAGCGGTGGAGCGCGAGGTGCACGAGCGTGTCGGCCTCGAGCCGACGCGCCGCGCCGAACAGCAGGCGGTGGATGTCCCGCGCGCGGGTGAGGTCGGCGTGCTCCCACGTCACGCGCTCGCCGCCCGCGGCGCGCCGCGGGATCGGCTCGTGCGGCGCGAGGACGGCGATCACGCGCCGCGCCGCGTCGGCCCCGAGCAGCCGCTCGATCACCGCCTCGCCGATCGGCGTCGAGGCGCCGGTCACGACGGTCGCGGTCACCGGAACCACCCCCGGCGCTCGCGGAGCCCGCGCTCGATCAGGCCGGCCACCGCTGCCCGGACCCGCTCGGCGCCCGCCTCGAGCACGTCCGGGTCGTCCGCGTCCTCGGGCGGGTGCGACGCCGCGAGGTCGAGGGGCTCGCCATAGAGGAGGTGGTAGCGGACGGGGAGGGGCCACGGGGGAACGAGGACCGGGAGGTACGGCGCGGCCGCCGCGCGCCCGAGCCGCACGCGGAAGAGCTCGAACATCTGCTCCTCGGCGCCGATCACCGCCGTCGGGACGATGGGCGCCCGGTGGCGGATCGCGAGCTCCACGTGGCCGACGCGGAACGGCCGCAGCCGGTAGCGCTCGCGGAACGGCTTGCCGATCCCGGGCACGCCCTCCGGGAAGATGAGCAGGACCTCGCCCCGCTCGAGCAGCGCCCGCGCGTTGCCGCCGCTGCCGCCGACCACCCCGCCCCGCGCGAGCACCGTCCCCACGAAGGGCAGGCTCGGCACGAAGTGGTCCGCGATGGGCCGGACGAGCCGAGGCGCCGTGGGCGAGGCGAGCAGGTCCCGCCAGATCATGGCGCCGTCCCACGGGAGGCCCCCGCTGTGGTTGGCCGCGAGAATTGCGGGGCCCCGCGCAGGCACGTGCTCGCGGCCGGCGGCGCTCACGCGAAACCACCGATCGTGCAGCGGCCCGAGCCAGCGCGCCGCGGCGCGCACCCAGCGGTCGCTCGCGCCGAGCTCGTCGAAGCCGTGGCCCCCGTCGCGCACCAGCGCCGGGAGCTCCGGGAGCGGGGTGCCGTCGCCGACCATGCCCGCCGTTTGCACACCGCGTGCCAGGCGCGACGGGGGCGGTTCGTGGCACACTCCCGGGATGATCTTCCGCCGCCCCGACGGCACGCCCGTGCCGGACGTGCCGCCCTACCGCCGGATGATGCCGTGGCTCATGCGCGGCAAGAACGAGTCGGCGGTGACGTTCGAGCAGCGCCTCGACGTGAGCCGCACGCTCGCGTTCCTCGAGCGCCGGCGCGCCGCGGACGAGCACGAGCACGCCACGCTCTTCCACGTCGTGCTGTGGGCGATCACCCGCGCGCTCGACGAGCGCCCGCGGCTGAACCGCTTCGTGTCGGGCGGCAGGCTCTGGCAGCGCGAGGGCATCTGGCTCTCCTACTCGGCGAAGAAGCGCTTCGACGATCGCTCCCCGGTGGTGGTCGTCAAGCAGCGCATGGATCCACGCATGACCTTCCCGGAGCTCGTGGGCGCGGTGCGCGAGCAGGTGACGCGCGGCAAGTCGGACGAGCGCAGCCACACGGACCGGGAGATGGACCTGCTCCTGCGGCTGCCGGGGCCGATCCTCGGGCTGGCGGTGCGGCTGGTGCGCGCCGTCGACTCGCTCGGGTGGCTGCCGAGGGCGTTCGTCCAGCCGGATCCGTTCTTCGCGAGCGCGTTCGTCGCGAACCTCGGGAGCCTGGGCATGGACGCCGCGTACCACCACCTCTACGAGTACGGTACGATCCCGATCTTCTGCGTCCTCGGGCGGGTGAAGGACGAGCCGCTCGTCATCGATGGCAGGGTCGAGGTGCGCCCGACGGCCGTGCTGCGCTACACGTACGACGAGCGGATCGAGGACGGCCTCTACGCCATGCGATCGCTGGATCGCGTCCGGCAGCTCGTCGAGGATCCCGAGGCGGCGAACGCCGCCGGCTGACGCGCCGCTCGACGCCGGCGGCGGCGCGACGCCTCAGTCGAGCTCGTCCTCGATCGCGCGCACCTCGTCGAGGAAGCGCCGCGTGTAACGGAGCTCGACCAGCGCGCGGAGCGCCGCGTCGGCGTGCGCCTCGGCCGCCGGCTCGTCGAGCAGCTCGCCCAGCCGATCGACGAGCGCCGCCTCGCGCTCGACCATCCCGCGCGTGAGCCGCTCGAGCGAGGCGCGGTCTCGGGCGCGGCGCGCCACCGCGAGCGCCTCGCGCTGCTCCATCACGTCCATCAGGAGCTCCGGGGCCGGGCGCGGCTCCGACCCCGCCGCGACCGCCCAGCCACGGCGGACGAGCAGCGCCTCCGCGCGGCGGACGGGATCCCGGAGCTGGCGGAAGGCGGCGTTCACCTCGATGGCGGCGCCGAGCGCCTGGCGTCGCGCACGCGGCGCCTCCGCGTGATGGCGGTCGGGGTGGAGGGCCGCCGCCAGCTCACGGTGGCGCGCCTCGAGCACCGCCTCGTCCAGCCGGAAGACCGGCTCGAGGCCGAGCAGCGAGAACGGATCGGGGGGCGCGGGCTCGGGCATCTCCCTCGAGGTGGCGCGGCCTACTTCACCGTGAAGGAGTGCCCGCAGCCGCACTTGGAGGCCTCCTGCGGGTTCTTGAACTTGAAGCCCTGGAACATGAGCGTCCGCTCGAAATCCAGGGCCGAGCCGGCCAGGAACACGAGGCTCTTCTTGTCGACGTAGAAGCGGACTCCGCCCACCTCGATCACGCGGTCGCGCTCGCGGGGCGGTGTGTCGGCGAACTCGATGACGTAGCTGTACCCGGAGCAGCCGCCGCCCTTGACGCCGAGCCGGATGGCGGCGTCCGGTGTGCCGCGCTTGTCGAGCTTCGCGCGCGCGTGGGCGGCCGCGGCGTCCGTGATCGTGAGCGAGCGCGCGAGCGCGTCGGCCGCGGGTCGCGCCTCGGGCGGCGCGGCGGCGGGCGGCGGGGGGTGCGCCTCGGCGACCATCACACCCGCGCCTCGGCGCGCTCCGGCTCCGCGGGCGGCGCGTCGCCCTGCAGCGCGCGGCGCGCCTCACGCTTGCGGCGGAAGTCCTCGATGGCGCTCTTGATGGCGTCCTCGGCGAGCACCGAGCAGTGGATCTTCACTGGCGGGAGGCTCAGCTCCTCGGCGATGTGGCTGTTCTTGATCTCGCCCGCCTCGTCGAGGGACTTCCCCTTGAGCCACTCGGTCGCGAGCGAGCTCGAGGCGATCGCCGAGCCGCAGCCGAAGGTCTTGAAGCGGGCGTCCTCGATGACGCCATCCTCACCGACCTTGATCTGCAGCCGCATCACGTCGCCGCACGCCGGCGCGCCGACCAGCCCCGTGCCCACGCTGGGATCGTCCTGGTCGAGCGTGCCGACGTTCTTCGGGTTCTCGTAGTGCTCGATGACCTTCTCGGAGTACGCCATGGTCGCCTGCCTCGGTGCTCAGTGGGCTGCCCACTGGATGCTCTTGAGATCGATGCCCTGCTGGTGCATCTCGAAGAGGGGGGACATCTCGCGGAGCTTCGTCACCTTCCCGATCACCAGGTCAGCCACGTAGTCCACCTCCTCCTCCGTCGTCTGCCGGCCGAGGCCGAAGCGGATCGACGAGTGCGCGAGCTCCTCGTCGAGACCCATCGAGCGGAGCACGTAGCTCGGTTCGAGGCTCGCGCTCGTGCACGCCGAGCCGCTGGAGACGGCCACGTCCTTGATCGCCATGATGAGCGCCTCGCCCTCGACGAAGGCGAACGACAAGTTCAGGTTCCCCGGCAGCCGCTCGGTGGGGTGGCCGTTCAGGTAGACCTCCGGCAGCGCCTGCACGATGCGACGGTGCAGCCGGTCCCGCAGCGCCCGCAGGCGCTCGGCCTCGGCGGCGCCCTCCTGCATCATCAGCTCGCACGCCCTGGCGAAGCCGACGATGCCGGGGACGTTGAGGGTGCCCGAGCGGTAGCCGCGCTCGTGACCCCCGCCGTCCATCTGCGGGGCGAGCCGCACGCGCGGGCGGCTCCGCCGGACGTACAGCGCGCCGATGCCCTTCGGCCCGTAGATCTTGTGAGCCGTGATCGACGCGAGGTCGACGTTCATCGCGCGCACGTCGAACGGCACGCGACCGACGCCTTGCACGGCGTCGACGTGCAGGAGCACGCCGCGCTCTCGCGTGACCGCCCCGATCTCGGCGATCGGCTGGACGGAGCCGACCTCGTTGTTCGCCAGCATCACGCTGACGAGGAGCGTGTCGGGGCGGACCGCGGCGCGGATGGCGTCCGGCGAGACGCGGCCGTCCTTGCCGGCGGGGACGTACGTCACCTCGAAGCCCTGCTTCTCCAGCCGCTTGCACGAGTCGAGCACCGCCTTGTGCTCGATCGTCGTCGTGACGAGGTGCCGCCCCTTGGAGCCGTAGTACTCGGCGACGCCCTTGATCGCGAGGTTGTCGCTCTCGGTCGCGCCGGAGGTGAAGACGATCTCCTTCTCACTCTCGGCGTTGATGAACCTCGCGATCGTCTCCCGCGCCGCCTCGACGGCGGCCTCTGCCGCCCAGCCGAAGACGTGGGACCGGCTCGCCGCGTTCCCGAAGCTCGCGCCGAAGAACGGCAGCATCGCCTCGAGCACACGCGGGTCGACGGGCGTCGTCGCGTGGTAGTCCATGTAGATGGGGAGCTGGATCGCCATGGGGAGCCTGGTTCAGTGGATGCGGGCGCCCGCGACCAGATCGGGGGCGGGGGCTGCGGCCTGGTGCTCGCAGCTCGGGCAGGAGGTGATCGTCTCCGTCGAGCAGCACGAGGCGTCGCAGTGCGTGAGGAAGTGCAGGCTGGCCTCGAGCTCGTGCGCGAGCTCACGGAGCTGCTCGAGCTTGCGCCGTGTCTCCTCCAGCTTCTGCGCGTAGACGCCGCGGAGGTAGGCGGCCGCGTGGGACGCCGAGGCGCTCTCCTCGTGCGCGCGCACCACCTCCTGGATCTCGGGCAGGGTGAGCCCCAGATCCTGCAGCTTCGAGATCCAGCGGACACGCACCACCGCGTCCCGCGCGAAGCGACGGAACCGGCCCTTGCTGCGATCGTGGGGCGTGAGCAGCCCGAGCTCCTCGTACAGGTGGATCGCTCGCACCGTCTTGCCGGTGGCCCGGGCCAGCTCCCCCACCTGCAAGAGCGCCCCCTCGGCGCGGCCGGCGTCGCCGACGGACGCCTCCTCGACCGACCGGGCGAGCGTGGTCGGCGCGAGGGCGAGGCGGCGGGGTTCGGTGGGGCTGGCCATCCAACTCTTACGTATGGGTGAGGTTTAGAGGGCGGGCGTGGCGCTGTCAAGCGCCGTGGCGCCGCGGCGCGGCCCCGCCGCCGTCACTCGGCCGAACCGGCGCGAGCGCCGCCGTGATACTCCCCCGGGATGGCGAGAGGACGCAGGAGTCCGCTGATGAGCCGGATGGAGGGGGTCGTCCGCGCGCGCGAGCAGGGGCTCGAGGACGTGGCGGCGTCCGGCGGCGCCGAGGTGGTGGTGCTCTGCTCCGACACGCCCGGGCTCGCGGCCAGCGTCGTCGACGAGGTGACGGCGCGCGCGTGGCGGCGCGGCTTCCTCGTGGCGGAGGTGTCGCTGGCCTCCATGCTCGGCCTCGACGCCTTCGACTCGCTCGTCCGCACGGTGCTGCGCTCGTGCGGCGCCCCCGGCACGCCGATCGACGAGCGCGGCCTGGTGGCCGTGCTGAACGGCTTCGCCAACGCGCACGGGGACGGGGCGGTCTCCGTCCTCGAGCGAGGCCTGGCGCAGCACGGCGTGTACGGCGACCTCGGCGAGCTGGCGCGCGCGTACGTCGACGTGTCAGCGGGGCCGCGGCGCGAGGCCCAGCGCCTGACGGCGTGGATCGACGGCACCCCGCTGCCGCCCGCGCGCCCGAGCGATCCGCCGGGCGCCCTCACGCTGAAGACGAGCCGGCGCGCCCTGGGCGAGGTCACGCGGCTCGCGCGCGCGCTCGGCTACCGCGGCACGCTCCTGGCGCTCACCCACTCCGAGGCGCTGCCCAAGCTCCCCGCCGCGCGGCGCCGCAACGCCTACGTGCTGCTCCGCGAGCTCATCGACAACGTGGACGGCGGGCGCGGCCTCGAGGCGACGAGCGTGCTCGTGGCGGGCGGAGGCGCGCTGATCGTGGGGCCGCGCAGCGTCGACGAGCTCCGCCCGCTCGCCATGCGCCTGAAGGCGGCCACGCCGGCCCACGTGCCGCTGCCGCACGCGACCGTCGTCGACCTCGATCACGTGACCGAGCCAGATCCGCCGCCCGAGGTGCGCCCCCCGCGCCCCCAAGTGGCCCGCCAGCTCCGCGCGCTCTTGCGGGCGGCGCACGGGCTGCCACCGACCGAGGGCGTGCCCGAGCTCAGCGTCGCCTACGAGGAGATCGACCGTCGCATCGAGCAGCTCTTCTCGCACGGGACGACGGGCTCGGTGTTCGCGCTGCTCACGGGCGAGTACGGCTCCGGCAAGACCCACCTGCTCCTCCACCTCGCGGAGCGCGCGCTCGAGCGCCGGAGCCCCGTCTTCCACCTGAACGTGGAGCGCCTCGAGGCCGACCTCGGCAACCCGCAGCGCCACCTGCGTCGCCTCCTCGAGGACGCCGTCCTCCCCCTGCCTGGGCGTCCGAGCCCGCTCGACCTCGCGCACCGCTGGCTCTCGACCCGCGCGACCACGGACCGGCTGGTGGCGGTGCTCGGCGAGATCGCGGCCGCGGGGGGCGAGGCGGGGCGCGCCGCCGAGGCCGGGCTCGCGCGCGCGAAGGACGCGGAGGCGGCCGTGCCGGCGCTGCTGTCGTTCCTCGGCGCGCGCGATCTCGCGGACAAGCCCGCGCAGCCCGCCGTGCGGATGAACGCCTACCGGCGCTTCCTCCTGTGGCTCGCGCTGCTCGACCGGCTAGAGAAGCTCCGGGGCCCCGTGCTCATCGTCGACGAGGCGGAGAACCTCTTCCGCGAGGGCGTGAAGCCCGCCGAACGGCGGACGGCGCTCCGCTCGCTCGCCTTCTACACGAGCGGCACCCTCGACGCGGGCGCGGTCGTCCTCGCGGTGACCCCGGAGGCGCTGCGGCAGCTCCGGCAAGAGAGCCAGGCGCTGCTCGCTCAGATCGGCGAGCAGGTCGGCATGCTCGCCGTCGAGGATCCGTCGATGCTCTCCCTGCGCCTGCGGCGCACCCGCCTCCTCGAGGTCCCCGCGCTCGCGAAGTCGGCCACGCGCGAGCTCGCGGGGCGCGTCGCGGCCGTGCACGCGAAGGTGCGAGGTCCGGTGCCGGACGCCGCGCTCGAGGCGCTCGTCGGGCGGCTGGCGCGGAGCGGCGCGACCCCGCGCGAGGTCGTGCGGCGCGCGGTGGGGTGGCTCGAGGCGGCGTGGTGGACGGGCGAGGCGCTGGAGTGACGCCGCGATGAGCCTCGACGAGGTGGCGCCCGGCGTCTGGACGACGCACCGCCCGCAGCGCTTCTGGGGCCTGGAGACGGGCACCCGGATGACGCTCGTGCGCCTGGGAGGCGGCGGCCTGTTCGTCCACTGCCCGGTCGCCCTCGATCCGGCGACCCGCGCCGAGGTCGACGCGCTCGGCGAGGTGCAGGCGGTCGCCGCGTCGAGCCTCTACCACCACCTGTACGTCGGCGACTGGATGCGCGCGTACCCTCGCGCCGCCTTCGCGGCGTGCCCCGGGCTCGAGCGCAAGCGGGCCGACCTCGCGTGGTCCTTCGTGATCGACGACGAGCCGCGCCCGGAGTGGTCGGCCGATCTCGACCAGCTCTACTTCTCGGCGCGCTTCGAGCACGAGGTCGTCTTCTTCCACCGGGCGACGCGGACGATGATCTGCGCCGACGCGCTGCTCAACCTGATCGAGCACCCCTCCCCCGTGACGCGCGTCGCTGCGCGCCTCATGGGCAACACCGCGCCCGGCAAAGGGTACCTCGAGCGCGTCGCGGTGCAGGACTGGAAGAAGGGCCGCCGCGAGGCGGACCGCCTCCTCGAGTGGGACACCCACCGCATCGTGCTCGCCCACGGGGCCCTGGTCCCCGCGGGCGGGCGCGAGGCGATCCGCGCGGCCTACGCCTGGCTCTGAGCGGGCGGGGGGGCCGCGGGCGCGGGGGCCGAGCCCGCCCTACGCGCGGCGCTTGACAGCCAAGCGGGCGGCGGTAGTTTCCGCCCCCCCACTGACGCGCGGTGGAGCAGCCTGGTAGCTCGTCGGGCTCATAACCCGAAGGTCGTAGGTTCAAATCCTACCCGCGCAACCATCGCTTCCTACGACCTCGTGGGAGACACCCGAAGCCCCGGACGGTCGCCCCGCTCGGGGCTTCCGGCTTTTGTTCGCCAGGTTCTCGGGCAGCAGGAACGCGCGGGCTCGGTAGCTGCCGTCGTCCTGCGGGTCCATGTGGATGGCCCCGTCGAGGACGAGTCGACGGAGTGCTTCGCGTGCTCCCGTGGGGTCGTCCCTGAGGCGTGCCTCGACATGGCGCACCCCAGCGATGATCTCGTCGGCCGTCGGCACGGACGGCTCAGGGGATCACGCTGGGCGAGTTCGGCGTCGGGCTGTTGCCCGGGCAGTCGAGGAGAACGCCACCGGAACCACCGAGGGCCGCACCGAGGCGGGCTCCCAATGAGTCCCCAGGTTCGTCGGTTCCCGAAGTTGATGCCGCTGCTCAGGGTTGCGAGCGAGACCCTCAAGATCGACAAGCAGCAGGCCTACATGCTCGCGAACAAGGGGATGGCCGATCTCGTCGAGTACAAGCAGCGGGACGACGCACATCGGAAAGCCGTGCTGGACGAGCTGACCGCCGAAGCAGAGAAGCACGGGCTTGGGTACTGAGGGCACGCGATGGCGTTCGTTGTGCTCTACGACGCTTGCGTCCTGTACCCGGCGCCACGCACGCGCGGCATGGTCTCGACGAGGTGCTTGCGGTACCAGACCTCGACGGTGTCGGCGTACTGCCGAGCCTCGACCTCATGAAGCTCCTGGAATCGCGACAGTACAGGCCGCCGTCAGGACGGCGCCAACCGGCAAGAATAGTTGTCGCGCGCCGGCAGGAATGGTTGTCGCGGAACAGCGCGCCGTCGAGTTCGGTCACGGGCTCCGCACCGTCGAAGAGGCTGGTGGCGACGGTGACGACCTGCCCCCCGAGGTAGCCGAGCGGCACCTCGTACACGGTGCCGCCGAGGCTGAGGGTCGAGTCGCGCCGCACACGGCGACGCTTGCGCACG
>JADLEQ010000043.1 GCA_020846005.1 Polyangiaceae bacterium | reverse complement strand
GCCGTTGCACTGGTCGAGCGTGCACGGGTTGGTGTCCGCCGTGCACGCCGTCCCGCTGGTCTTCTTCGCGTCGCTCGGGCAGGTGGTCGCCGTCCCGCTGCATGCCTCCGCCACGTCGCACTCGCCCGCCGCGCCGCGGCAGACGGTGCCGGCGTTGCCCGCGGGGTGCTGGCACGAGCTGGACGACCCGTTGCACTGGTCGACGGTGCAGACGTTGCCGTCATCGGTGCACGAGGTGCCGCTCGTCTTCTTGGAGTCGCTCGGGCACGCCGTCGAGGAGCCCGTGCACGTCTCCGCCAGGTCACACTCCCCCGCGGCGGAGCGGCAGCTCGTCCCGCTCGCCGCGTACGCGTCGGCGGGGCACGCGGCCGACGCGCCGGTGCAGCTCTCGGCCACGTCGCAGGCCCCGGCCGCCGCGCGGCACTCCGTCCCGGCGCCGGCGAGGGCATCCGCGGGGCACGTCGTGGACGAGCCGGTGCAGCTCTCGGCGGGATCGCACCCACCCGTGGACGCCCGGCACTCCGTCCCGGCGTTGCCCGCCGGGTGCTGGCAGGAGTTCGACGACCCGTTGCACTGGTCCAGCGTGCACGGGCTGGTGTCCGCCGTGCACGCGGTGCCGTTCGCCTTCTTCCCGTCGCTCGGGCACGCGGACGACGACCCGGTGCACTTCTCCTCTTGATCACACTCGCCGGCCGCGCCGCGGCACGTCGTCGTCGACGGGAGGTTCGAGCACGTCCCGAGCGAGCCCGCGACGTTGCACGCCTGGCAGTCGGTGGTGGCGCCGGAGCCGCACGTCGTGTTGCAGCACACGCCGTCGATGCAGTTCCCGCTGGAGCACTGCGTCCCGGTGCTGCAGCTCTGGCCGTTGGCCTTCTCGGCGAGGCAGACCCCGCTGTCGCAGTAGTAGCCGCCCAGGCAGGGTACCGTGGGGCACGTCCCGCCGCACCCGGCGCCGCTGCAGGTGTACGGGGCGCAGCTCACCTGCTGCTGGGGCGGGCAGGTCGTCGCGAGCCCCGTGCAGTACGACGCGAGCGTCGCCTCGTTCGCGCCCGAGTCGCAGCTCGGCGCGCCGCACTGGTAGCTGGCGTCGCGGAGGGTGTCGGCCGGGCAGGCGGTGCCGTTGCCTGGGCAGTTCTCCGCGACGTCGCACACGCCGGCCGCCGAGCGGCAGACGGTGCTGGACGGCTGGAAGGCGTCCGCCGGGCAGCTCGTGGAGGAGCCCGTGCACGCCTCGGCCGCGTCGCACGCGCCGTTGGCCTCCCGGCACACCGTGCCCGCGTTGCCCGCCGGGTGCTGGCAGTCGACCGCCGTGCCGTTGCACTGGTCGAGGGTGCAGACGTTGGTGTCCGCCGTGCACGCCGCGCCGTTCGACCTCTTCGAGTCCGAAGGGCAGCTCGTGGACGAGCCCGTGCAGGCCTCCTGCAGATCACACTCGCCCGCCGCGGGACGACACACCGACCCCGCGTTGCCCGCAGGGTGCTGGCAGGTGTCCGCGGTGCCGTTGCAGGAGTCGGCGGAGCAAGCGTTGCCGTCATCCGTGCACGCGGTGCCGTTCGACTTCTTCGCGTCGCTCGGGCAGCTCGCCGAGTTGCCGGGGCAGGTCTCCGCCACATCGCACTCACCCGCCGCCGGGCGGCACGAGCTGCCGCTGGCGACGAAGGCGTCCGCCGGGCACGCGGCCGAGGACCCGGTGCAGTTCTCCGCGACGTCGCAGGTCCCCGCGCCCGAGCGACAGACGGTGCTCGCGCCGAGGAAGGAGTCGGCAGGACAGGTCGTCGAGCTGCCGGTGCAGTTCTCGGCTTGGTCGCACACGCCGGCGGCGACCCTGCACACCGTGCTCGACGGCGCCGCGGTGTAGGGGCACGTGTTCGACGAGCCGTTGCACTGGTCGACGGTGCAGGCGTTGCCATCGTCCGTGCACGCCGTGCCGCTCGCCTTCTTCGCGTCCGCCGGGCAGGTCGTCGAGGAGCCGGTGCACGCCTCGGCGAGATCGCACTCGCCGCCCGCAGTGCGACACACCGTCCCCGCGTTCCCCGCTGGGTGCTGGCAGTCGTTCGAGGAGCCGTTGCAGGTGTCCGCGGAGCAGACGTTGCCGTCGTCGGCGCAGGCGGTGCCGCTCGCCTTCTTCGTGTCCGACGGGCACACGGCGGCGTTCCCCGGGCAGTACTCGACCTGGTCGCACTCGCCGGCTGCGCTGCGACACGACGTGGTCGTCGGCTCGAACGCGTCCGTGGGGCACGTCGTCGAGCTGCCCGTGCAGGTCTCCGCGCGGTCGCACACCCCGGCCACGCTGCGACACGTCGCCCCCGCGTTGCCCGCGGGGTGCTGGCAGGTGTTGGACGACCCGTTGCACGTGTCCGTCGAGCACGGGTTGCCGTCGTCCGTGCACGCGGTGCCGTTGGACTTCTTCGCGTCGGCCGGGCAGGTGCTCGCGCTGCCGGTGCACTGGTCCGGGACGTCGCACTCGCCCGCGGACGCGCGGCAGGTGTACGTGCTGGGGAGGAACGAGCAGACGCCGAGGAGCCCGGTCTGATTGCACGAGAGGCAGTCGGTCGTCACGCCGTTGCCGCAGGCGGCGTCGCAGCAGACGCCATCGACGCAGTTGCCGCTGGCGCACTCGGTCGCGAGCGCGCAGGTGTCGCCGTTGGCGGAGAGGATCAGCGAGACGTAGGCGGCGCCGCCGCTCGCCGCGAGCTCGTTGTTGTAGTAGGCGCCGGACACGAGGGTCGTCGCGTCGAGCGCCAGCGCGAGGCCGAAGTAGTCGCCGGAGGCGCCGTCGCTCGCGGTAACCTTGCTCTGCTGCGCCCACGACGTCCCCGTCCGCTTGAAGATGTACGCGGAGCCGGAGCTGCTTCCGAGGTCGTCGTCCCCGTACGCGCCGACCGCCACGATGTTGCCGGAGATGGTCACGGCGCGCCCGAAGTAGTCGCTCGCGACCCCGTCCGACGCCGTGAGCTTCGCCTGCTGCGACCACGAGGTCCCGCTCCGCACGTAGACGTAGGCCGCTCCGGTATAGGAGGCCACCCCGTAGGCTCCGACCACGGCGCTGTCCGCGTCGTACCCGACGGAGATGCCGAAGAAGTCGCCCGCCTGGCGATCGGTGGGCGAGAACTTCGACTGCTGCGACCAGGTGCTCCCCGACCGTGTGAAGGCATAGGCCGCGCCCGAGTCGGTGAACCCGTTGTCCTTGCCGTAGGCGCCAGCGATCACGGTGACGGCGGAGCCGTTGTCGCCAACATCCACCGCGTACCCGAGGAAATCGCCCGTCACCGGGTCCGAGGCGACCAGTGTGGCTTGGCTCGACCAGATCGCCCCGCTCCCCGTGTAAACGTAGACGCTACCCTGATCGGTAACGCTGACATCATCCGCGTAGGCACCTGCGACCACGGTGGTTCCGGCCGAGGTGATCGCCACCGAATGCGCAAGATAGTCGTAGTCGGCGGGGGCCGACGCCACCAGCTTCGCCCCTTGCGACCAGCTCACACCGATGCGATTGAAGACGTACGCCGCGCCGCGATAGGTCTGATCGCCGAAGGCCGAGACTACAGCGACCGCGGAGTCGGTGCCGCCGACATCCACCGAGTACCCGTTTCGCTGGCTCGCAGCGTAGTCGGTCGGGAAGAGGCGCGCCTGGTGCGACCACGTGGTGCCCGAGCGCTTGAAGACCCAGCTCATGCCGCTGGTCGATCCCCCGGTGTCGTCCGCGTAGGCGCCGACGATCGCCGTGTCGCCTCGGACGCCGACCGCCCGGCCGAAGTAGTCGCTTCCGTAGGCGTCATGCGGCAGCGCCTTCGTCTCGAGGATCCAGGTGCTCGAACCGGCGAGCCGGTAAGCGTAGGCGGCCCCGGACGAGTAGCCCCGCGAGTCGAGCCCGGGCACGCCGACGATCAGGTCGTTGAGTCGATGGGCGACGCTGTGCCCAAAGTTGTCGCTCGCGGCGCCGTCCGAGGGCACCAGCTTCGCCTCCTGCGTGAACGTCGTGCCCGATCGCGTGAAGGTGTACGCCGCGCCGGAGGACGTCCCCTCGTCGTCATCGTTGTACGCGCCGACGGCGAGCCGACTGCCGAAAGCGCTCACCGAGAAGCCGAAGTAGTCGCCCGAGGCGCCATCCGACGCGACCACCTTCGCGACCTGGCTCCACACGGTGCCGCTCCGGTCGAAGACGTAGACGGCGCCGCGAGACGTTGCGTCTCCGTAGGAGCCGATGCTCACCGACGTGGTCGACGCGGCGACAGCCTGGCCGAAGTAGCTGGACGCGGCGCCATCGGTCGCGGCGAGCTTGGCCTGCTGCGCCCAGGTGGTCCCCGTCCGGTAGAACACGTAGGCGGAGCCACCGTTCGTGCCCTTGTCGTCGTCGCCCCATGCCCCGATGAGCGCGTAGGGGACAGCGAGGGCGACCGCCCTGCCGAAGTAGTCACCCGCGGCGCCGTCCGACGCGACCAGCTTCGCCTGCTGCGACCACGTCGTCCCCGACCTCGTGAAGACGTAGGCTGATCCGGACGTGGACCCGTTGTCGTCGTCTCCGTACGCGCCGACCAGCGCGACGCTCGAGTCGAGGGACAGCGCGTAGCCGAACCAGTCGGACGCCGCCCCATCGCTCGCGGTGAGCAAGGCCTGCTGGGACCACGAGGTGCCAGATCTCACGTACACGTACGCGGCGCCCTGGCTCGCGGCGTAGCCGTATGAGCCCACGAGCGCGTCCTCCCCCTGGGCCGCCACGTCGGAGCCGAAGTACTGCGACGGCGTACCGGAGCTCGGACGAAACTTGGCCTGCTCCGCCCAGGCAGAGCCGCTCCGCACGAAGACATAGGCCGTACCAGACAATGAACCCTGCGTGTCGTCGGATCGCACGCCGACGACCGCCGTGCTGCCCGTGGTCACCGCGACCCGCTCGCCCATCTCGAAGTACGACGCGTCCCGCGCCAACAGCTTCGTCTGCTCGACGCCGATCAGCGGATCGATCTGCACCGGGTAGGTCGCGCCCGCTACGTCCACGCGGAGCGCGATCCGCTCACCACGGACGGCGAGCTCCGCCGGCAGCACGCGGCCGGTGGCGTCCTCGGCGTGGAGCGCGTGGACGCGCAGCCGCGCCCCGCCGTCGCCGTCCACCAGGAGCAGCTCGCCGGCGTCGCGCCGGCGGGGCTCGAGATCTCCGCGCACCGCCAGCTCGAGCTCGAGCGCCCCCGTCGCGCCCTCGCAGAGGCGCGGCCCCGCGAGCGTGAAGCCCTGCTCCAGCCCGAGCGGGCCGTTCTCGTACCACTCGACCAGCTCGCTCGCGTCGCGCCGATACTCGATCCGGTTGCCCTGCGCCTCGACCGCCTGGGGAACGGCCACCCCGACCCGCCGCGCGGCGGCGCCGCACCCGGCCCGCTCGAGCGTGAGCACCGCGCGATAGCCTCCGGCACCCTCGCCGGCGTCGCGCGCGCGCCCCTCCAGCGCGACGCCGTCCTCGGAGAACCGCGCGACGAACGCGTGCTGGGGGTTGCTCGCCTCGAAGGCGCGGGCGGTGTCGCTCGCCCGCGCGCGGTACGCCGGTCCCGCCTTGCGCTGCACTCCGCGGCGCTGC
The DNA here is from genome assembly GCA_020846005.1 of Polyangiaceae bacterium. Taxonomy (GTDB): domain Bacteria; phylum Myxococcota_A; class Polyangia; order Polyangiales; family Polyangiaceae; genus JADLEQ01. The sequence continues at coordinate 187,540 of JADLEQ010000043.1, read as the reverse complement.
GCGGCCCGCAACGCCGGCGGATCCGCCGGCGGCCGATCGGCCTCGGACGGCTCCAGCTCGGGGCCGGTCACCGGCGCCGGCGTGCTCTCGGGCGGGGGCGGGGTCTCGCTCCCCTCGTTCCCGCACGCCAGCGCGCCGAAGGCGAGCCCCACGCACAACCAAGCCAACGCTTTCCGCCGAGCCATCACCAGACCTCCAGGGCGCGCACGCGCCGCGGACGACACCGATTCGGCTCGCTCCCAGCCACCGATCGGCCGGGCGAACCGCCCGGCTCCCATCCCGCACCGCGGCGGGCGGAGCCAACTGCTGATCCGGAAGCTTACGCCGAGCGCCTTGGCGGATCAAACCGCCCCGGCAACGTAACAGCGAGCCCTGACGCTCACGAGGGCCGGCAGGCGCGCCGGCGCTACGGGATCAACCAGCGCGTCGCGGCCGACGGCGAGCCGCGAGCAGGCCAAGCAACCCGAGCGCCGCGAGCGCCCCCGGTGCAGAGGAGCTCGACCCGCCCGCCCGGCACGAACAGCCGCCCGGCTCGAACGCGAACGTCTCCCCGGCGCCCGAGTCCGGGCCGGCGTCCGTCCCCGACCCGCCCGTCCCGGACGAGCCGCCAGCGCCCGCGGCGCCCGACGTTCCGCTCGCGCCGGAAGTTCCGCTCGCGCCGGACGACCCGGACGACCCGCCCGAAGCCGTCGCGCCGCTGCCGCCCGAGCCCGCGGCGCCGGAGGCGCCACCCGCGTCGACGCCGCCATCCTGACCGCCGGCGCCGCCGGCGCCGCCAGTGCTCACGCACGCGCCGCTCTCGCAGCTCCCGGTGGAGCAGGCCGTGCCGTCCGGCGCTGCCGGATCCGAGCACAGCCCCGTCTGCGCGTCGCACGTGCCGACCGCGCGGCACTCGCCCGCGGCGACGCAGACCGTCCCGCTCACCGGAGTGCACGCCGAGCCGACGCAGCGATCGCCCTCGGTGCATGGGTTGCCGTCGTTGCAGGTCGTGCCGCTCTGCGGGTTGTGCAGGCAGCCCGTGGTCACGTCGCAGTCGTCCAGCGTGCAGCCGTTGGCGTCGCCACACTCCATCGCCGTGCCGGCGCACGCTCCGGACTGGCACGTGTCGCCGAAGGTGCAGGAGCTGCCGTCGCTGCACGCCGCGCCGTCCGCTCGCGCCGTGTGGGTACAGGTCTGCGTCCCCACGTCGCAAGAGTCGGTGGTGCACGGGTCGTCGTCGTCGCAGTCGAGGCCGCTCGTGCCCTTGCACTCGCCCGCGGTGCAGGCGTCGCCGCTGGAACACGGGTTGCCGTCGTCGCATGTGGTGGCGTCCGCGAGCGGCGCGTGCGCGCAGCCGAAGCTCGAATCGCAGATGTCCACGGTGCAGGGGTTGTCGTCGTCGCAGCCGATGGTCGCGCCGGCCTGGCAGGCGCCGCTCTGGCACGAGTCGCCCTGCGTGCAGACGCTCGTGTCCTCGCACGCCGTGCCGTTCGCTGCCTCGGTCGCCACGCAACCCTGCGTCGGGTCGCAGGCGTCAGTGGTGCAGGGGTTACCGTCGTCGCAGTCGACCGTCGCGCCCGGCTGGCACACCGCGCCCTGGCAGAGCTCCGCGCCGTTGCACGGGTCGTTGTCGCTACAGGAGACGCCGTCCGCGAGCGGGACGTTCGTGCACGCACCCGTCACCGAGTCGCACGCGTCCGCGGTGCACGGGTTCGCGTCGTCGCAACCCGTCGCGGTACCGGCCGCGCAGACGCCCGCCTGGCACGTCTCGCCGCCGTTGCACGGGTTGCCGTCGCTGCACGAGATGCCGTTCGGCACCGCCACGGTGACGCACCCGCCCGTGGGCGAGCAGCCGTCCGCCGTGCACGGGTTGGAGTCGTTGCAGACGAGGGGCGTGCCGCTCGTGCACACCCCGGACTGGCAGGTCTCCGCGCCGTTGCACTGGTTGTTGTCGGAGCAGGCGCCGCCATCCCCGATCGCGGTCGAGAGGCAACCGACGGCGTCGTCGCACACGTCCGCCGTGCACGCGTTCGCGTCATCGCAGGCGAGCGGCGACGCGCCGGTGCACGCGCCGTTCTGGCAGGTGTCGACCTGGGTGCACGCGCTGCCGTCGTTGCACGGTGTGCCATCGGCGACGTTCACCGGGGCGAGGCACTGCTGGGTGCCGGTGTCGCAGCCGTCCACCGTGCAGGGGTTGTCGTCGTTGCAGTTCGGGCCGCCCGTCCCCGAGCACACCCCGGCGGTGCAGCGGTCGTCCGTGTTGCACGGGTTGCCGTCGTCGCAGGCGTAGCCGTCCGACTGGCTCGTGTTCGCGCAGCCGGTCACCGGATCGCACGAGTCCGCGGTGCACGGGTTGGCGTCGTCGCAGTTGAGCGCGACCGTCGCGCTGCAGGTGCCAGAGGTGCAGGACTCGCTGCCGTTGCAGACGTTGCTGTCGGAGCAGGCCGTGCCGTCCGGCTTCGCGCCGTCGGTCGGGCACACCGCGGTGGTGCCGTCGCAGGCCTCGGCCACGTCGCAGGGCCCGGCCGCGGCGCGGCACGTGGCGCCCGAGTTGCCCGGGGCGTGCTGGCAGCCGCCCGATCCGTCGCAGCGATCGGTGGTGCACGCGTTGCCGTCGTCCTCGCAGGCGTCGCCGGCGGCCGTCTTGCCGTCCACCGGGCAATCGGCCGCTGCCCCGGTGCACTTCTCCTCCGCGTCGCAGGCGTCGGTCGCCGCACGGCACACCGCGGTGGCGGCGGCGAAGGCGTCCGCCGGGCAGGTCGCCGCGGACCCGCTGCACGTCTCCTCGAGATCGCACACGCCCGCCGAGGGCCTGCACACCGTCCCCGCGTTGCCTGGGGCGTAGCCACAGGTCGAGGCGGTGCCGTTGCACTCGTCCTTCGTGCACGGGTTGCCGTCCGAGGTGCACGCCGTGCCCGACGGCAGCTTGCCGTCCGCCGGGCAGGTCGTGGCGCTCCCGCTGCAGGTCTCCGCCACGTCGCACTCGCCGGCCGCGTCGCGGCAGACGATCGTCGACGGCGCTGGCCCGCACGTCCCGAGCGACCCCACGACGTTGCACGCCTGGCAGTCGTTCGGGGCGCCGCCGCCGCACGCGCTGTTGCAGCACACGCCGTCCACGCAGTCGCCGCTCGAGCACTGGGCGCCGGTGCTGCAGGTCTGGCCGTTCGGCTTCGGGGACACGCAGACGCCGGTGTCACAGATCTTGCCCCCGGTGCACTCCGCGTCGGAGACGCACCCTGCGCACGCCGACCCGTTGCAGAGCGCGGTGTCGCACTGGAGCGTCTGCGGCGCCGGACAGTCCGCGTCACTGCCCGTGCAGTTCGCGGCCTGAGTCGCCGAGGCGTTGGGCGTCGCGGGCGTGCACTCGGCGGCGCGGCACTGCGTGGAGGCCGGCTGGAAGGCGTCGGAGGGGCACGTGGTCCCCGTGCCGTTGCACGTCTCCGTAACGTCGCAACTACCCGCCGAGGGCCGGCAGGGGCTGCCCGCCCCGGCGACGGCGTCCGTCGGGCACGTCGTCGACGCACCGGTGCACGTCTCGGCCACGTCGCACGGCCCCGCCGCGACGCGGCACGTCGAGCCGGCGTTGCCCGCGGGGTGTTGGCACGCCGCGCTCGACCCGTTGCACTCGTCCTTGCTGCACGGGTTGGTGTCCGCCGTGCAGGTCGTCCCGCTCGCCTTCTTCGCGTCCGTCGGGCAGCTCGTCGACGAGCCCGTGCACGTCTCCGGCAGGTCGCACTCGCCCGCGGCGTCGCGGCAGAGCGCGCCGGCGTTGCCCGCCGGGTACTGGCAGTCGACCGAGGTGCCGTTGCACTGGTCCAGCGTGCACGGGTTGGTGTCCGCCGTGCAGGTCGTCCCGCTCGCCTTCTTCGCGTCCGTGGGGCAGCTCGTCGACGAGCCCGTGCACGTCTCGGCTACGTCGCACTCGCCGGCCGCCGCGCGGCAGCTCGCCCCGGCGTTCCCCGCCGGGTGCTGGCACGAGGTGGAGCTGCCGTTGCACTGGTCCAGCGTGCACGGGTTGGTGTCCGCCGTGCAGGCCGTCCCGCTCGCCTTCTTCGCGTCCGAGGGGCAGCTCGTCGAGCTGCCGCCGCACGTCTCGGCCACGTCGCACTCTCCGGCCGCCGCGCGGCACTCCGTCCCGGCGGTGGCGTAGACATCGGACGGGCAGGTGGCCGCGCTGCCGCTGCACGCCTCCGCCGCGTCACACGGCCCGACGGCGGCGCGACAAACGGTCCCCGCCGAGGCCAGCGAGTCGGCCGGGCAGCTCGTCGAGCTCCCGCTGCACACCTCCGCGACGTCGCAGTCCCCGGTGGCCGTCCGGCAGGCGGCGCCGGCGTTTCCGGCGGGGTGCTGGCAGGAGTTCGAGCTGCCGTTGCACTGGTCCAGCGTGCACGGGTTGGTGTCGGCCGTGCACGCCGTCCCGTTCGCCTTCTTCGCGTCGGCCGGGCAGGCCGACGAGGATCCCGTGCACGTCTCGGCCTGGTCGCACTCCCCTGCCGCCGAGCGGCACGTGTGGGTCGACGCGAGGTTGGTGCACGTCCCCACCGAACCGCTGACGTTGCAGGCCTGGCAGTCGGTGGTCGAGCCGCTCCCGCACGCGGTGTTGCAGCACACGCCGTCGACGCAGTTGCCGCTCGTGCACTGCGTCCCAGTGCTGCAGCTCTGCCCGTTGGCCTTCGTCGCGAGGCAGACGCCGCTGTCGCAGTAGTACCCGCCCGAGCAAGGCACCCCGGGGCAGCTCCCACCGCAGCCCGTCCCGCTGCACGAGTACGGCGAGCAGCTCACCTGCTGCTGGCTGGGGCACGAGGCCGCGTTGCCCGGGCAGTACGAGGCCAGCGTCGCGGTGTTGGTGCCGCCGTTGCAGCTCGGCGCGCCGCACTGGTAGCTCGAGTCGCGGAACACGTCTGCCGGGCAGCTCGGGCTCGACCCGGTGCAGCTCTCGGCGAGGTCACACGCGCCCGCCGAGGCGCGGCAGGTGGTGCTCGCCCCCGCGTAACCGTCCGCCGGGCAGCTCGTCGAGCTGCCGGTGCACGCCTCGGCGACGTCGCACGCGCCGTTCTGCGCGCGGCAGGCCGTCCCGGCGTTGCCCGCGGGGTGCTGGCAGGCGTTCGAGCTGCCATTGCACTGGTCGACCGTGCACGGGTTGGCGTCCGAGGAGCACGCCGTCCCGCTCGCCTTCTTCGCGTCGGCCGGGCAGCTCGTCGAGCTACCGGTGCACGTCTCGGCCTGGTCGCACTCGTCCGCTGCGCCCCGGCAGGTCGTCCCGGCGTTCCCGGCCGGATGCTGGCACGTGACCGACGTCCCGTTGCAGGTGTCCGTCGTGCAGACGTTGCCGTCATCCGTGCAGGCGGTGCCGTTCGACTTCTTCGCGTCGCTCGGGCACGCTGCGGCGTTCCCCGGGCAGCTCTCCGCCACGTCGCACTCGCCCGCGGCCGCGCGGCAGCTGGTCGACGACGGCAAGTACGAGTTCGTCGGGCAGGTGGTCGAGCTCCCTGTGCACGTCTCCGCCACGTCGCACACATCCGCCGCCGCGCGGCAGGTCGCCCCTGCGTTCCCGGCCGGGTGCTGGCACGAATCGGACGAGCCGTTGCAGGTGTCCGTCGAACAGACGTTGCCGTCGTCCGTGCAGGCGGTGCCGTTCGACTTCTTGGTGTCGCTGGGGCACGTCGACGAGGCGCCGCTGCACACCTCGGCCTGGTCACACTCGCCCGCGGCCGCGCGGCACGTGTACGTGCTCGGGAGGAACGAGCAGGTGCCGAGCAGGCCCGCCTGGTTGCAGGACAGGCAGTCGGTGGTCACGCCGTTACCGCACGCGGCGTCGCAGCACACGCCGTCCACGCAGTTCCCGCTCGCGCAGGCGGTGCCGACGCTGCACGTGTCGCCGTTCGCCGAGAGGAGGAGCGACACATAGGCGGCGCCGCCCGAGCTCGCGAGCTCGTCGTGCCCGTACGCGCCGATGACCACCCGAGTGCCGTCCATGTCGAGGGCGTAGCCGAAGATGTCCGAGGCGAGCCCGTCGCTCGCCAGCACCTTGCTCTGCTCCGCCCACGCCGTCCCGGTGCGCTTGAACACATAGGCTGCCCCCGCACCGCTCCCCAGATCGTCGTCACCGTAGGCCCCGGCGACCAGGAGATCGCCTCTCACCGCGACGGCGTACCCGAAGTTGTCGCTCGCGGCGCCGTCCGACGCCAGGAGCTTCGCTTTCTGGGACCAGGTCGTGCCGGTGCGCGCGTGGACGTAGACTGCGCCCGCGGAGCCGGAGACGCCGAACGCCCCGACCACGGCGGTGTCCGAGTCGTAGCTCACCGCGTAGCCGAAGAGGTCGCCCGCCTGCCGATCGACCGGGGCGAACTTGGCCTGCTGAGACCACGTGGTGCCCGATCGGACGAACACGTAGGCGGCGCCCGCGTCGGACACCGCCCCGGAATCCTTCCCGTAGGCCCCGACCAGGGCCGTCACGGCCGCGCCGTTCTCACCCACCGAGACCGCCCGCCCGAAGTAGTCTGAGGCGGCTGGATCGGCCGCGGTGAGCTTCGCCTGCTGGGCCCACGCCGTGCCGCTCCCGGTGAAGACGTACGCCGCGCCCTGGTCCGTGTACGTCCCGTCGTCGAGGTAGGCTCCCGAGAGGAGCGTCGTGGCGCCCTTGATGATCGACACGGATATGCCCCCGTAGTCGCCGTCAGCGGCGTCGGACGCGACCAGCTTCGCCCCCTGCGTCCAGGCGCTGCCGTTGCGGTTGAAGACGTAAGCGGCGCCCCGGTAGCTCGTGTCGCCGTAGGCGCCGAAGATCACCACGTCGCCATCCGAGCCACCCACCGAGGTCGAGTAGCCGAAGGCCTGGTAGGTCGCGCCGTCCGAGGCGTTCACGCGCTGTTCGTGCGCCCAGATCGTTCCGGTGCGGTGGTAGATCCAGCCGATCCCACCCGTCGCACCCAGCGTGTCGTCGCCGGACGCGCCGGCCACCGTCGTGCTCCCGCGGGTCGCCACGCTGCGCCCCAGGTAGTCGCTCGTGTAGGCGTCGTGGGGGAGCGCCTTCGAGTCGAGAGACCAGACCGTCCCCAATCGACTATATGCGTAAGCCGCGCCGGAGTTCGGCCCTCGCTCGTCCGCCCCGTTCGCGCCCACGAGGACCTTGTTGCTCCGGTAGGAGACGGAGGTACCAAATGAGTCGATGGCTGCCCCATCGGTGGCGACCAGCTTGGCCTCCTGCGTGAACGTCGACCCCGCCCGGGAGTAGACGTAGACGGAGCCGCTCGCGCTGCCGGCGTCGTCGTCCCCGGTGGCGCCGACCGCCAGCGTCGTCGCGTAGCTGACGCTGATGCCGAAAAAGTCGCTCGCCGCGCCGTCCGCCGCGACGACCTTCGGGAGCTGGGTCCAGATCGTGCCCGACCGATCGAACACGTAGACCGCGCCCGCGCTCGAGCCGTCGCCGTACGCCCCGACCGCCGCCGCGGTGCTGAAGATCGCGACGGAGTAACCGAAGTAGTCGCTCGCCGCTGCGTCCGAGGCGAGGAGCTTGGCCTGCTGGGACCACACCGTCCCCGTCCGCGAGAAGACGTAGGCGGAGCCGCTGGAGCTACCCCCGTCGTCGTTGGCGTAGGCCCCGACGATCGCGTAGGTGGAGTAGATGGCGACCGCGCGGCCGAAGTAGTCGCTCGCCGCGCCATCCGAGGCCGTGAGCTTCGCCTGCTGGCTCCAGGTCGTCCCCGACTGAGCGAACACGTACGCCGCGCCTGCGTTGCTCCCCTTGTCGTCGTCCCCGTACGCTCCGATGAGCGCGGAGCTGCCCTGGACGGACACGGCGTAGCCGACGTAGTCCGACGTCTCGGCGCCGCTCGGCGTGAGCTTCGCCTGCTGGCTCCAGGTCGTCCCTGACTGGACGAACACGTACGCCGCGCCCGTGTACCCAACGTCTCCGTACGCGCCCACCACGGCGACCGTGCCCGCGAGCGCCACGTCGCCGCCGAAGTACTGGCCGGCGCCACCGTCCGCCGCGCGGAGCTTCGCCTGGTGCGTCCACGTGCTGCCCGATTTCACCAGGATGTACGCCACGCCCGAGTCGTTGCCGAGACCGTCGTCGCGGTACGCCGCGACGATCGCGGTCGCAGAGCTATCCGCGTCGAGCGCGGAGGAGCGACCGTACTGGAAGCCGCTCGAATCCAGCGCCTGGAGCTTCGCCTGCTCGACGCCGATCAACGGGTCGACCTCGATCGGGTAGGTCGCGCCCTGCACGTCGACGCGGATCGTGAGCTCGCCTTCGCGCACGACGAACGCCGCGGGCAGGACACGCCCCGTGGCGTCTTCGGCGTGCAGGGAGTGCACGGCGAGCCGCCCCGCGCCCGCCGAGTCCACCAGCGACACCTCCCCCGTGCCGCGCTGGCTCGGCACCAGATCCCCGCGCACCTGCACGCCGAGCTCGAGCTCGTGAGAGTCCCCCGCGCACGGCGCGCCAGAGCGCAGCGTGAAGCCCTGCTCGAGGCCGAGCGGACCGTTCTCGTACCACTCCGTGAGGTCGCCGCCGCGGCGTGAGTACTCGACCCGGTTCGGCTGCAGCTCGCTCCTCTGCGGCTCCGCGGCGCCGACCCGCGCGCGCGCGCCGCCGCACCGCAGCGACTCCAACGAGAGCTCGACTCGGTACGCTTCCTCTGCGCTCGGGCGCGCGAGCGTCACGCCCCCGGCGGTGAACTCGAGGCCGAAGTGGTGGCGCGCGTTGCGGGCGCCGGCGGGCTTGCCCTCGCGCGGGGCCCACACCGAGAACTCGGCGCCCGCGGTCTGCTGGATCGTCCGGCGCCGCGCGGCGCGTACGGCGAGCGCCTCCGGCGGCGTCTCGTCCGCAGCGGGATCGCCGAGCGGGTCGGGCGCCGGCGCCTGCGCGGGCGCCTCAGCGCCGCTCGCAGGCGCCTGCTGTCCGGGCTCCTGGCCGCAGCCGGCGGCGAACAGCGCGACGAGCGCGCCCCAGGCCCAGGTCGTCTTGCTCCAAGTCATCGGTGCTCCTCGCGCGCTGGGCTCGCGCCGCCCGTCCTGGCGACGCCGAGCTCCTCAGATCAGAACCGCCCCACGACGCCGGCGCTGCCGGGGCCGATCCAGGGGTGCACTCCGGCGGTGTCCGCCTCGCCCTTCGAGCCGGAGTCGAGCACCCACAGGGTGACGCCAGCCGCCAGCCCGAGCCCGCCGACCACGAAACCGACGATCGAGAGCGTCTGCGCGCTGCGCGCGTCGCTGTCCGCCGCCTCGATCTCCGAGCGCTTCTCTACCGGGCACTGGCCTCCAGGGCACAGGCCGACGACCTCATCGCGCTTGCTCCCCGACTGCAGCGCGAACACCGTCCCGAGCCCCAGCCCGACGGCGCCGAGCCCGAGCGCGCCGTACGCGCCGTACCTCATCCCAGAGGTCCCTTCGGTCGCGCCCGCGTCCTTCTCTGGACCGCTGCCCCCCTGGCCGCCGGCCGGGGCGTCGGTGCCGTTCTCGTCGCCGCCTGCGGCCGGCTTCTCCTCTGGCGGCGCCTCGGGCGGCGGCGCGGCGGCCCCGGCGGGCAGCGGGACGCCCGGCTCGAGCGCGAGCTCCACCGTCTTCTCGTCCTTCTCGACCACGGCCACCTTGGTCGCCTTGCTCGCGAGCGCGTCGGTCGCCACCTGCAGGGTGTGCTCGCCCGGGTCGACCGGCTTCGGCAGCCCGACGAGCGCCGCGGGCACCTCCTTGCCATCCACCCACAGGCGGTACTTCTTGCCCTCGGCGTTGGTGACCTTCGCCGTCACCATGGGGATCCGCGGCACCAACTCCTCGAGCTCGGTGCGCCCGGCCTCCTGCGCGGCGCGGAAGGCGTCTGGCGCGTTGGGAGGGATCGTCTCCTTGACGACCTTCGTGTAGGTCTCACGCGCCCCCACCAGCTGCCCGAGCTTGACCTGCGCGCGCGCCATCCAGAGGAGGTGGGGCGGCGCGTGCACGAGCGACTCGGCCCGCGTGAAGAGATCCACCGCGTCGGCCCACCGGCCCTCGGCGAACGCCTTGGCGCCGGCCTGCGCCGCGACGCGCGCGCCTGCGCGCTCCTCATCCGACTGGGCGCCGGCCGGGACGGTCGTCCCGAGCGCGGCGAGTACCGCAAATAGCCCGATTGCTCGCTTCATGGTTCGAACCACCCGTTCGCCGGAGCTAGCATCCATCGTGCCCGGCCGCTACGCGCCGCGCGGGCGCCATGCGCGCCACAACCCGGGCGCCACAACCCGCGCGACAGGGCCCGCGCGACAGGGCCCGCGCGACACGGCCCGCGCGACAGGGCCCGCACGACAGGGCCCGCGCGACACGGCCCGCGCGACACGGCCCGCGCGACAGGGCCCGCACGACACGGCCCGCGCGATACGGCCCGCGCGACACGGCCCGCGCGACAGGGCCCGCACGACACAGCCCGCGGTCACCGATGCCGGCATGGCACGTCGCGTCACGGCCACGCGGCCGGAGCGGGGCGCTGGCGCGAGCGGATCACACCGGCGGTGATCCAGAGCCACACGCCAGTAACACCTCCGGCTTCCGGCTTGATCCGGCGGTCCGTCGGGCGTACCTACGTCTACCCACACGCCGCCCGACGCTCGCGCGGGCGGGCGGCGGGGTCATCAATTATTACGCCCGTCACCGGAAAGTGACGAGGGCGTCCCCACTGACCTACTTGCCGAGCCGTCACCGCCGAGGATCAGCCGAGTGTGCGCGTTGCCTTCCAGCACCGAGGGGCCGAGCCGCCCGAGCTCGGACTCGCGCCTGCCCGTCGCATATCTGGAGGGCGAGATCGTCGGGGACAAGTACCGGCTCGAGCAGAAGCTCGGCTCCGGCGGCATGGGGACGGTGTGGCGCGCGCGTAACCTCGCGCTCGATGTGGACGTCGCAATCAAGCTGATCGCGCCCGCGCAGGACGGCGAACAGCGCGTCGCGCGCCTGCTGCGGGAGGCGCGCGCCGCGGCGCGGCTCACGCACCCCGCGATCATCCGTGTCTTCGACTTCGGCAAGACGAGCCGCGGCGATCCGTTCATCGCGATGGAGCTCCTGAACGGAAGCAGCGTCGACGACGTGCTGCACCGGCAGGGCCGCATCCCCGCGGCGCGCGCCGTGCAGATCGTGTTGCCGATCGCGGACGCGCTCGTGCTCGCGCACAGCCGCGGCATCGTGCACCGGGACCTCAAGCCGGACAACGTCTTCCTCTCCGACGTGGACGGCCGCGTGCAGCCGAAGGTGCTCGATTTCGGCATCGCGCTGGCGGAGTACGACGCGCAGCAGAACCGCCTGACGACCGCCGGCACGCTCGTCGGCAGCCCGTACTACATGTCGCCGGAGCAGGCGCGCGGCTCGAGCCGCGTGGGGCCGTCCGCCGACGTGTGGGCGTTCTCCGTGATGCTGTACGAGATGGTCACCGCGCGGATGCCCTTCGGCGAGGACGGCAACTACAACGCCGTGATGCGGGCGATCATCGAGGATGAGCCGATCTCCATCACGCAGCACGCGGCCGGGGACGAGGCGCTCTGGCTGATCCTCCGCCGGGGGCTGGAGAAGCGCCCGGAGGACCGCTGGGGCTCGATGCTGGAGCTCGGGCGCGTCCTCGCGGAGTGGCTCCTCGAGCACGGCATCGGCGAGGACATCTGCGGCCAGTCGCTCCGCGCGTGCTGGTCGATGCGGAGCTCGGACGAGACGCTCGCGCGCGTGTCGCTCAGCACCTCGGACGACTTCCGCGCCCCACCGTCGACGCGCGATGACCTCCGCCGCACCAGCGATCCGAAGGCGACGCTCCAGCGCCCGAGCGACCCGCGCGTCGCGTCACTGCCTCCGGCGCGCGGCGGCCGGCGGGCGACGCTGCTCGCCGTCGGCGGTGGCGCGGTCGCCGTCGCGGCGACGACGGCGTGGTTCGTGCTCACCCGGCCGGCTCCTCCCCCGGAGGCGTCGGGCGCCCCGACGCCCGCATCGGCGCCGGCGCTGGCGGCCGCCGCGCCCGCGGAGTCGCCGCAGGCGCGCGCGCCCTCCTCCCAGCCGACGCCCGCGGCGTCGGAGGCCGCGGGCGTCTCCGGGTCCGCGGCGGCCCCGCCGCCGGCCGCACCGCCGCCGACTCCACCCGGCACGCGAGGCGCACGACCCACCGCGCGGGCCACCGCGGGCCCCGCGCCGGCGACACCTCCCCCCACGAAGCCGGCGGCCAAGCCGATGCTCGGAGACGACCTGGGGTTCTGATGCAAACGAAGCCGTACTGCTGGGTCGCGCTGTGGCTCGCGACGCTGGCGGCGCCCGCCGCCGCGCAGCCCGCCGGCGAGGCGAACACGAACGCGGCGCGTGAGCTCGCGACCCAGGCCCAGGCGGCCGCGGACGCGGGCCAGCTCGCGGAGGCCGAGGATCTCTACCGGCGAGCCTACGCGCTCTACTCTGCGCCTACGATCGCGGTTCGCCACGCGCGGGTGCTCGCGCGGCTCGGGCGGCTCGTCGAGGCGGAGGAGGCCTACCGGCGGACGCTCCGCGCCCCGCTCGACGCGAGCGCGCCCGAGCCGTTCCGCGCGGCCGTCGAGGTCGCTCGCACGGAGCTGGCCGAGCTCACGCCCCGGATCCCGAAGCTGCGCGTCGTCCCTCTCCACTCCGGCAAGCCGATCCGCGGCGCCGAGGTGAAGGTGGACGGCGAACGCCTCGCCCCCGCGCTGGTCGGCGTCGCCTACAAGGTGGACCCGGGCGAGCACGAGATCTCCACCGGGAGCACGAGCCGGAAGGTGACGCTGGCCGAGCGCCAGGTGCTCGCGGTCGAGATCGAGGCCCCCGCCGAGGCCGGCGGCGCTGCCTCGGCGGCCCCTGAGCCGGCCGGCGGGAGCCCCGGGCCACGCCGCGCTCCCGCGCGCGCGGAGGCTCCCCCCCCCCCGGCAGGCACCCCTACCCTGGCCTGGATCTCGCTGGGCGTGGGCGCCGCGGGGCTCGCCACCGGGGTCGTCGCCGGGATGCTGGCGACCAGCCGCTACTCCGCAGCAGAGGAGGCGTGCCCCGCGCGCCGCTGCGTGGAGGGCTCGTCGGGCGCGAGCGACCTGGAGGCGTTCCGTTCGCTCCGCACGGTGTCGACGGTCGGGTACGTGGTCGGGGCGATCGGCGTCGGCGCGGGCGTCACGCTCTGGCTGACGGCGCCGTCGGCAGAGGGTCCGGCGACGCAGGCGTTCGTCGGCGTCGGGCACGCCGGGATCCGGGGGAGCTTCTGATGCGACCGCCCCGCCTCGTCCTCGCCGCCGGCGCGGCGCTCCTGCTCGCGAGCGGCTGCCCCCAGACGCTGGACGACGACTTCGAGCTCGCGCCGCCTGGCGCCGGCGGGTCGTCTGGCGACGCGAGCGTCGACTCGGGCGGGTCGTCCGGCGCGGGCGGGTCGTCCGGCGCGAGCGGGTCGTCCGGCGCGAGCGGGTCGTCCGGCGCGAGCGGGTCGTCCGGCGCGAGCGGGTCGTCCGGCGCGAGCGGGTCGTCCGGCGACGGGGGGCTCGACGCGGGTGACGCCGATCCGTGCGCAGCGTGCCCGGCGGACTGCTGCGAGGGCTCGTGCACCAGCCTCGCGTCCGATCCGCTCAATTGCGGGAGCTGCGGGCGCGGCTGCTCGGGCACGGTCTGCGTCGGAGGTTCCTGCACGAACACCTGCCTGGCCGGCTTCCTCGACTGCGATCGCAACGTGCTCACCGGCTGCGAGCGCAACGCCGCGACGGACACCGAGAACTGCGGCAACTGCGGGATCGTGTGCCCCTTCGGCGCCAGCTGCGTACAGGGCGCGTGCGCCTGCGCCCCCGGCACGGCCAATTGCGACGGCGCACCCGAGAACGGCTGTGAGGCGGATCTCACGACGAGCGCCACCAGCTGCGGCGCTTGCGGCGCCGCCTGCGCGACGAACCAGGCGTGCGCCCCGACCCCCACGGGCAGCACGCCGCCCGGCGCGTGCGCGTGCGCCGCGGGCTACGCGGACTGCAACGGCCTGCCCCAGGACGGCTGCGAGACGGATCTCTCGCGCCCCTCGACCTGCGGCGCCTGCACCAACGACTGCGGCGCCAACGCGACGTGCACGAGCGGCACGTGCGGGTGCGCGAGCGACTTCCTCGACTGCACGGCGGGCGCCGGCTGCGAGACGCCGCGCACGGACGCCGCGAACTGCGGCAGCTGCGGCAACACCTGCAGCGGCACCCAGGCTGTCTGCGACGGCACGAGCTGCACCTCGTCGTGCGGCGCGCTGACGGCGTGCGGCGCCTCGTGCGTCGACGTCCTGACGAGCCCGGTCCACTGCGGCGCCTGCGGCACCGCCGTCGGCGAGAACCAGGCCTGCGTGGGCGGGATGCCGAGCTGCCTCCCCGGGTGGGGAGACTGCGACGCGACGCCCGGGTGCGAGACGGACACGACGACCTCCGCCGCCCACTGCGGCGCGTGTGGCGCCGCGTGCAAGCCCGGCGCGAGCTGCAGCGGCTCGAGCTGCGGGTGCGGCGGCGCGACGCCCAACGACTGCGGCGCGGAGTGCCGCGCCTGCTGCACGAGCGCCGACTGCTCGGACGGCGACGCCTGCACCACGAACACGTGCGACGCCACCGGCACGTGCACGTTCTCGAGCGGGTGCACGAGCGGCGTCTGCTGCGGAGCCCAGGCGGGCTGCTTCGAGTGTTGCTCGGATGCGGACTGCACGGGCGGGGCGGTGTGCAGCGGCAACCAGTGCGTGACCGGCGGCTGCACGAGCCCGCAGCTCCTGTGCGGCGCCGCGTGCGTCGACCCTACGATGAACCCGGAGCACTGCGGCGCCTGCGACCGGTCCTGCGGCGCGGGGCGGTCGTGTTCCGCTGGCCAGTGCGCCCCGCTGTGGGCGACCGTCGCGGCGCCTCCCACCGGCTTCGCCGCGCGCGAGATGGCCGCGACCGCGGTCGTCGGCACGAGGCTCTTCGTGTGGGGCGGCTCCACCGGGACGAGCGCGGTCGCGACCGGCGCGCTCTACGACGCGGCGACGAACACGTGGACGACGGTCGCGCAGGGCGCGTCGAGCCCGTCGGCCCGCGTGGCCGCCGTGGCGGTGTACACGGGATCCGTGGTCGTCGTGTGGGGCGGCGGGGACGTCGGAGCGACAGGCGATTTCTCGACCGGCGGTCGCTACGATCCGGGCACCGACTCGTGGCAGCCGATGACGGCCGCGGGCGCGCCCGCGGGGCGCCGCTTCGCACACGTCGCGTGGACGGGCTCGCGGGTGTTCGTCTGGGGCGGCGTCGATCGCAGCGGCGCAGCCGTCGCGGGCGCACACCTCTACGATCCGGTGGCGGACACCTGGGCGGACGCGCCGAGCGCCGGCGGGCCGAGCGCGCTCCTCGATCCGAGCTTCGCCTGGGGCGCAGCCGCGGCGTGGGTGTTCGGCGGCAAGACGAACAACGAGAAGAACGACCTCTTCACCTTCTCGGGCGGCGCGTGGTCGTCCCCGTCGGCGTCCGGCGCCGCCCCTTCGGCCCGCTCGGGCGCCTTCGGCGAGTGGGACGGCAGCGCGTTCTTCGTGTGGGGCGGCCGCAAGGGCGGCGCTACGTTCTACGCCGACGGCAAGCGCTGCGATCCGGCCGCGCCGGCGTGGCAGGGGGTGAATTCTGGAGGGGCGCTCTCCGCGCGCTGGTCCGCGCACGGCGACTCCGGCTGGACGGCGCGGGTCGGGAGCGGGCGCGTGCTCGTGGCCGGCGGGCGCGCGCAGGGCGCGACCGTCTTCAACGACCTCGCGATCTACGATGTCGCGGCGGGCACCTGGTCGCCCGCCACGAGCTGGGGAGCCGAGACGCACCAATTCGGCGCCGTGGGCTGGGTCGGCGGCGAGTTCGTGCTCTGGAGCGGGCGCGGCGCGACGACCGGCGCGCTCACGGCCACCGGGCACCGCTACCGCGCGTGGTGAGCGGCGCCCGCGGTCGGGCGGCGCGTCGGCCAGGCCTCGGGGCGAGCGCCGCCGGTGCTGACACCCCCGCCACCGGAGCGTACGCTCGACCGCCATGGAGCCCGAGCGCCGGGAGATCGTGGTCCCCAGGGGGCTCGTGGTCACGCTCGCGATCGGAGGGGTGGGCTGCGCCGTCTACTGGCTCCGCGACGTCCTCGCGCCGCTGTTCCTCGCGTTCCTCATCGCGTACGTGCTCGACCCCGTAGTCGACCGGCTGGAGCGGCGCGGGCTCCCGCGCGCCGCGGCGACCGGCCTCACCGTGGCGCTCGCCCTCGCCGCAGTGCCCGCGCTCGCGCTGCTCGTGATCCCCGGCGTCGCGCGAGAGGTGAGCCAGGTCGTCGCCGAGCTCCCGGCCAAGCTCGCGGGGCTGGAGGAGCGGCTCGAGCCGACGCTCGCCTCGTGGGGGATCGCCATCCCGCACACGGGAGACGAGTGGATCGCCGAGCTCCGCAAGCACTCCGAGCTCGGCAAGTCGCTCGCCACCCCCGTCAGCACAGCGCTCGGGTGGCTCGCGAGCGGCACCGTGTCGGCGTTGTCGGCCGTCGTCGGGGCGCTCGTGGTCCCCGTGTTCGCCGTCTACCTCCTGAACGACTTCGATCGCATCACCAGCGGCACGGCCAACCTCGTCCCCCGCCGATGGCGGCCGATCGTCCGGCAGTACGCGGGGGAGATCGACGCCATCCTGGGGCAGTTCCTGCGCGGCCAGGTGCTGGTGATGCTCCTGCTCGCGATCCTCTACTCCACCGCGTACGCGATCATCGGCGTGAAGCTCGCGATCCCGATCGGCGTGGTCGCGGGGATCCTGAACTTCGTGCCGTACGTCGGCAGCGCGTTCGCGCTCCTCGCTGGCACGTTCATGACGCTCCTCGGCGGCGGCGGGCTCGCTCAGGTGCTCGCGGTCGCCGGCGCGTACACCGTGATCCAGACGCTCGAGGGGTTCGTGATCACGCCGCGCATCGTCGGCAAGACGGTCGGGCTCCCCGAGGCGTGGGTGCTGGTCGCGCTGTTCGTGGGCGGCGAGCTGTTCGGGTTCACGGGCGTGCTGCTCGCCGTGCCGGTCGCCGCGGTGGCGAAGATCTTCGTGCAGCACGGGCTCGAGCACTACCAGAGCACCTCGCTCTACCTGGAGCGCTCGACGCTCGAGCCGCCGAGCGTGGCGCCGAGCGCGCGCGACGAGGCCGTCGCGCCGGTGGAGGGCGCCGCGGGCGCGACGCCCGCGGCTGCGCCGTTGGCCGAGGCGAGCCTCCCGCCGCCGAGCGACGAACCGGCGACCACGGCGCGCGCCGGCGACACGGGGAGCGCCGGACCGAGCGGAGAGCCGGAGCGTAGCGTAGGGGGCGACGGGTAGGGGCGGGGGCTGGACTGGCGCTCGGGCTGGGGCTGGCGCTCGGGCTGGGCTGGCGCTCGGGCTGGGCTGGCGCTCGGGCTGGGGCTGGCGCTCGGGCTGGGGCTGGCGCTCGGGAGCGGGCGCGGCTCAGCGGGACCAGGCGTTGCGTAGGAGATTGCCGCGGGCGGTGGGCCACGGGAGGCAGCGGAGACCGGAGCCGGGGACCGAGTAGACGAGGACGCTCTCCTCGCGATCCTCGGCGTCCTTCAGCGAGACGACGATCTCGAGCGCGCCGTCGCCGTCCACGTCGGCGATCGTCGGGACGGGCATCGCGCCGCGGCGCGGGAGCGGGACGCGGTGCTGGAGGTTGCCGCCCGCGTCCAGCACGAAGAGGGCGCTCGTGTCGTCCGCGCTCGCGTAGCTCGCGAACACGATCTCGGGCGAGCCATCTCCGGACAGATCGGCGACGACGATCCCGCCCGTGCCGGCGGTGGGGCTCGTCGTGTACTGGAACGACCAGAGGGCCTCCGCCTCGGCGCTCACCGCGTGGACGCGGCCGTCGAACCCGGCGAAGAGGATCTCGGGGCCCGCGCGGGTGGGATCGAGATCCGCGATCGTGGCCTGGTTCGTGATGGCGACGACGTTGTCCCCGTAGTCCCAGAGCCCACCGAGGTAGTCGGGCGCGCGGAACGGGGTCGTCCACGCCGGGAGGCGGCTCACGTCGGGGCGGACGACCCAGACGGCGACGCCCCACTCGCGCTCGGACTGCGCGGCGTTCTGCACGCTGGCCACGAGGACGATCTCGCTCGCCCCGTCGCCGTCGAGGTCGGCGAGCGCGGGCGCGGTGTTGGTGAAGTGAGCCTGGAGCGCGGTGTCTTCGTCCTCCGCCCACCCCTGGCGCGCCTCGGCGAGCTCGTGCAGGTAGCGCACGCCCGGCGCCTTCGACTGCGCGAAGCCGCTCGCGGCGTCGAAAGCCTCGCCCGTCCCCCGGTGAAAGCTCGCGTAGGCGTTGTCGTGCGGCGCCACGACATCGTGCCGGCCGTCGCCGTCCAGATCCCCGACGGCGAGGTTCTGATCGTAGCACCCGGCCAGGTAACAGGCGGAGGCGCCTCCCGCCTGCTCGCAGCCGCTCGCGCCGCTGGCGTTCGGTGGGAACCCGGCCACCGGCGAGCCGTTGGCGCGCCAGGCGTTCACCACGTCCGACGGGCCTCCGTCGGCGAGCGCCGCGATGAGATCGAGCGAGCCGTCACCGTCCACGTCCCCGGCGGCGAGGCTCCGCAGTTCGTCCCGCCACGTCACGGGGAAGCCCGGGAGGGGATCGCCGTCGGCGTCGAGGAGCGTCACCGTGTCGCGCGACGCCACCCCGATCTCGAGCCGAGCGTCGCCGAGGAAGTCGGCCACCACCGGGCTCGCCCAGATCCGCCCGGCGAAGCCGTCGACCTTCCGGCGCAGGGTGCCGTCGGCGTTCCAGACGAGCAGCGCCTCGCCGCGCGGGGCGATGATCTCCATCGAGCCGTCGCCGTCCAGATCGGCGACCGCGGGCGACCCGAGCCACCCCTCCTCCCAACGGTCCTTCAACGTGAGGAGGAGCACCGGGGCCGCCGTCGCGGCCGAGCCGCCGCCCGGCTCCGCCTCGCAGGACGCGGGCGGCGGCTCCACGCCGCCTCCGCCGCCCAGCCCGGAGGATGCCCCCGCCCCGCCGCTCCCGCCTCCCCCGCCGCTCCCACCGCTGGTCGCGGCCCCGGCGCCCGACGCTCCCGCGCCGCCGCCGCTCGTCGCGCTGCCGCCGTCGGTGCAGGCGAGCAGGAACGAGCCCGCCGCCGCCCAGATCACCACACCGCTTCGCATGAGGTGACGTCTATCACGGCACCCGATCGCCTGCCGCGGCGCCGGAATGTTGCGGCCGCGCCCCAAACGGGCGGAGGCACGCGCGCGTGGCTGGCGGCGCGGCGCGCGGTGGGGCACGATCGCGCCATGCGGAGCGTACGGCGCGTCCTCGGCGTCCTCGGACTGACGATGTGGTGGGCGGTGGGCTGCGGTGGCTCGGAGAGCGACGGGCTCTACGGAGGTGGGTCCGGGACGGGCGGCAGCGCAGGCGGCTCCACCTGTCAGGCGGGCGTCGACTGCAGCGGGTGCTCTGGCTGCTTCGCGCTCTGCCAATGCGGGGGTACCGACCCGAGCACCTGCCTCGCGCAGTGCGCCGATGCAGGAGCCCCCGGCGGGGCGGGCGGCGCCAGCGGCACGGGGGGCGCGCCGCCGACCGGCGGCGCGAGCGGCGGCGGCGCGCTCGGCGGCGCGGCGGGTACCGGAGGCGGCGGGGGTACGAGCGGGGTGGGCGCGACCGGCGGGACGGGCGCCACGGGGGGAGGTGGGCCGACCTGCGGCGGTCAGCCGTGCCCCCCGGCCACCGGCGGCTTCCTCCCCGGCTGCTGCGCCGCCAGCGACCAGTGCGGCTACGACCTCACCAGCTTCGGCGCGCCCGGCTGCGTCGAGAAGAACCAGCCGGGCGTCCAGAGCAGCGCGTGCCCCGCGCTGGATACGGGTCAGGGGTTCGTGCTCCCGGGCTGCTGCCGGCCGAACGGCGTGTGCGGCTTCCTCGACCAGTTCCTCGGGCTCGGCTGCGTGGATCCGACGCAGTTTGGCGCGCCGCCCGAGTCCTGCTGAACGATCCCCGCGCGCCGCGCCGCGCACGACGGGCGCGGGCCGCCCTCAGCGCTGCACGATGAGGAAGAACGTCCCGCCTCCGCGCAGGACGAGGAGCAGCGTCCGTCCCTTGGCGGCCCCCCAGAGGCCGCCGAACCGCGCCACCGACTCGACGCGCTGGCGGTTCACCTCGAGGATCACGTCGCCCGCTCGGAGCCCCGCCCGCGCCGCCTGGCTGTTGGGCTCGATCGCGGTGACGAGCGCTCCCTGCTGGAGCTCCGGCGGGAGACCGAAGCGCTCACGCAGCTCCGGTGTCACGTCGCTCATGGTGACCCCGTCGACCAGGGCCCCGCTCATCGGGGTCGCCGGGCCCGACTCCCCGGGGAGCTCGGCGAGGTCGACCGTGACCGCGATCGTCTTGCCCTGGCGCAGGATCTCGAGCCGGACGCCGCGCTTCGCGCCGAGGAGCGCCACCGCGTTGCGGAGCTTCGACGCGGACTCTGCCGGCGCACCGTCGACCCGCAGGACGACGTCGCCGCGCTGCAGCCCGGCCTTCGCGGCGGGGCCGGCAGGATCGACGTCCGAGATGAGCGCGCCGGTCGGCTTCGGCAGCCCGAGCGCCTTGGCCAGCTCCGGGTCGACATCCTGGATGGAGACGCCGAGCCACCCACGGACGACGCGGCCCGTCTTCAGGAGGCTCTCCATGATGGGGCGCGCCATGCTCATGGGGATCGCGAAGCCGATGCCGACGGAGCTCCCCGTGCGCGACAGGATCGCGGTGTTGATGCCCACGAGGCGCCCCTCCATGTCGACGAGCGCGCCCCCGGAGTTGCCGGGGTTGATGGCGGCGTCCGTCTGGATGAAGTCCTCGTAGTCCACGATCCCCATCTCCGCGCGACCCATGGCGGAGACGATGCCCATCGTGACCGTCTGCCCTACGCCGAACGGGTTCCCGATCGCGATCACCACGTCGCCCAACCTGAGGCGCGACGAGTCGCCGAGCTCGATGGGGCGGAGCGCGCTGGCGTCGCCCTGGATGCGGAGCACCGCGAGGTCGCTCTTGGGGTCCGTCCCCACGACGGTCGCCGTGAGCTCCCTGCGGTCGTACGTGGTGATGCGGATCTCCTCCGCCTCCGCGACGACGTGGTTGTTGGTCAAGACGATCCCCGGCGCGACGGCGACGCCCGAGCCGAGCCCGTGCGGCGCGCGCTTGCCCCCGCCCGGCCCCGCCGCCGGTGGCGGCGGCTCGCCGCGCTTGGTGAGGGCGATGTTCACGACCGAGGGGATCGCGCGCTCCACCACGTCCGCGATGGAGACGCCTCCCATGCCGGGGCTCGGCAGGACGCCGCCGTCCCGCCCCGCGTGAGGGTCGACGCCGGTCGCTGCTTCGCCGCGGGGACCGCAGCCAGCGCTCAGCGCGAGGCAGCCCAGCGCGACGAGCCCGGCGATCCGAGTGAGCATCGCGGGCATGATGGCTCCGCGCGCCGCCCGCCGGAAGGGGGCGGCGCGCGGGCGCTCGGCGACGCGCCGGGAGCCCCGGGCGCCGTGCCGGACACGGCGGGGCGCCCGGGGGACCGCTCGGGCGCGGCGCTGCGCCCCGCCCGCTCGGCGGCCGCCGCGCCGGCTCAGCTCACGCGAACGTCGATGCGCCGGGGCCGGGCCGCCGCCGACTTCGGCAGGCGCAGCTCGAGGACCCCGCCGGCGAGCGCCGCGTCGATCCGGGCGGCGTCGACCGTGGCCGGGATACGGAAGCTGCGCCGGTACCGCAGCAGGTACTCGGCGCCCTCGACCGTCACCGGCGCCACGCGCCGCGCGTCGAGCGATAGCTCGTGGTCGTCGAGGCCAACGGCGAGCCCCGCGGGCGCGACGCCGGGCAGGTCCGCGACGACGAGGTATTCGCGGTCGTTCTCGTACACGTCCACGCGCGGGGCGACCTCCACCTCGCGGGGATCGACGGACTCGGTTCGTGACACTGCGGGGTTCGACATGATCGTTCGTTCTCCTTCCTGGCGGTCGACCGGCTCACGCCGCGCGGACGGCCACCTTCCTCGGTTGGAGCTCGGGCGCCTTCGGGAGCTCGATCTCCAGGACGCCGTGCTCGAGCCTGGCCGTGACCCTCTCGGCGTCCACCTTCTGCGGGAGGGCGAAGCTCCTGGCGATCCGGTACGACCTCCGCTCCTGGCGGTGGGCGGAGTGGCCCTCCTGCCTCTTCAGCTCGCGCGCTCCCGTCACCGTGAGCACGTCGCCCGTCAGCGTGAGGTCGAGCGCCTCGCGGGCCACGCCGGGCACGTCCATCGTGAGGACGAAGCTCGCCCCACGATCGCGCAGATCCGCCGGAGGGTGCTCCTGCGTGGCCTCCCGACGAGCGACGCCGTCGAAGGCGCGATCGAGCTCGCGACGGAGCTGGTCCATTCCATACAGGGTGCGTTCGAGCTGACTCAACGTTCCGAACATGGCGACTCCTTTCTCTGCCGGGCGCGGCTCGCGTGCGACGACGGCCCGGTCCTCGTGGCTCACCCCACCCGGAGCGACCCGCCGTGGGGCGCCCCGCTCGCGCGCGGGGCGCCGGAGCGGCCGCCGGGTGCGTCGTGGGATGGCCGCAAGATGCGCCCGGTCGGTGCGGTGTCAACCCGCCGCGGGCTCGCTCAGGCGCCGAGGGTCGCCAGGTGATCCGCGATCGCCGGGAGCGGCAGCGCGCTGGTAACGACGCCCGCGCGAACGGCCGCGCCCGGCATGCCGTAGACCACCGCAGTCTCCTCGCTCTCGGCGAGGACGGTGCCCCCGGCCGCGAGGATCGCGCGCGCTCCCTGGACGCCGTCGTCGCCCATGCCCGTCAGGATCACGCCGAGCGCCCGGCTCCCCGCCACCCGCGCCACGCTCGCGAGGAGCCGATCGGCGCTCGGGACGTAGCGATCCTCGGGCAGCGCCGGGCCGACTCGCACGCGAAGATCCCCAACGCTCCCCACCAGCTCCATGCACTGCCGGCCCGGGCAGAGGAGCGCCACGCCGGCGCCGAGAGCGTCCTGGTCCGCTGCCTCGGTGACGCGCACGGCGCTGCGCTTGTCGAGGCGCTCGGCGAAAGTCCGAGTGAACTTGTCCGGCATGTGCTGCGCCATGACGAAGCCGGCGCGCGAACGCGCGGGCAGCCGCTGGAACACTTCCATCAGCGCCGAGGGCCCACCCGTGCTCGAGGCGATCCCGACCACCCAGCGCGGCGGCGCCAACCCCGGCTCTCGCGGGGGCGGCGCGACGTGCGACCGGGAGTCGAGCGGCCTGCGGGTCGCGAGGGCCGCCATGCGCAAGCCGCGCACCATCATCACCTTCTGCACGAGCTCGGCGCGGAGCGCGTGGAGGTCTCCCTCGAGCAGCCGCTCGGGTTTCGCGACGAAGTCGAGCGCCCCCAGCTCCAGCGCCTTGAAGACGTTCTCCTTCTGGCTGTAGCTCGACACGACGATGACCGGGGTGGGCAGCTTGCTCATCAGGATGCGCAGGAACGTGAACCCGTCCATGCGCGGCATCTCCAGATCGAGCGTGATCGCGTCGGGGCGGAGCTGGAGCGCGAGCCGGAGCGCCTCCTCGCCGTCGGCGGCCTTGCCCGCGATCTCGACGCCCGCCGCGGTCGAGAGCATCTCGGCGATGTTGCGGCGATTGAACGCCGAGTCGTCCACCACGAGCAGCCGGAGCGGGCGCTCGGCGTCCGCGCCGGAGGTCATCGGGGGGGGCTCCCGCTGCGACGCTCCGAGGCCATCGGCCTACGATAGACGAGGTCCTCCGTCAGGTGAACCAGCTCGAACGCCGTCGAGACGTTCAGTAGGGACTCCGAGTGGCCGAGGAGGAGGTAGCCCCCCGGGACGAGCCGCTCGTAGAGGTGGTCGATCACGCGCCGCCGGGAGAAGGCGTCGAAATAGATGAGCACGTTCCTGCAGAACACGGCGTCCACCCGACCGACGATGGCCGTGCGCGTGCCATCCAGGAGGTTGAGCTGCCCGAAGTGACAGAGCCTCCGGATCGAGTCACGCACGTGCCAGCCGTCCTCCCGCTCGTCGAAGTACGCCCGCCGCATCTCCTTCGAGGTCGTCCGGAAGGAGCTCTCCCGGTACACGCCGCGGCGAGCGTGAGCCACGTTCGTGCGCGAGATGTCGCTCCCGACGATGCGGAGATCCCAGCCCTCGAACAGGCCGGACTCGCAGGCGAGGATGGCGAGCGTGTAGGCCTCCTCGCCCGTGGAGCAACCCGCGCTCCAGAGCGTCAGGCGACGGCGCCCGCTCGCCTGGGCGGCGAGCCGTGGCAGTAGCTCACGCGCGAACGCGTCGAGCTGGTACGACTGGCGGAAGAAGTAGGTCTCCTTCGTGGTGAGCAGATCGAGCGCCTGCTCGACCTCCGTCGAGCCGCGCGGGTCGAACCGCAGGTAGCGGTAGTACTCCGCGAAGCCGCCGAGTCCGAGCGCGGCCACCCGCTCACCGAGGCGGCGATCGAAACCGAACAGCGATTCGTCCCCGAACTGGAGCCCGGCGCGCTCACGGAACAGATCGCGCAGGAGGCGGAACTCCTCGACACGGAGCCGATGCGGAGACGGATCGGCGACGGCGTTCATGAGACGCGCCCCGGGTGAGGAGGAGGCGGTGACGACCTCCGCCCGTAGGCGTCGCGCCCGCCGAGCGCTCGCTGGATCGACTCGCGGACGAGCGGCTCGGACTCCTTGCCTTGGTGTGCCCGGAGCAGCGCGTGCGCGGAGTCCGATCCAACGGCGCCGAGCAGATCGGCGGCGAGGCGACGGACATCCCAGGCGGGGTGCTCGAGGCACACGCCGAGGTGGGCGACCACGCGCGGATCGACGGCGCCGGCCAGCCCGTGGAGCGCTGCCTTTACGACCTCGGGCTCGTCGTGATCGAGCGCCGCGAAGAGCGCGTCGAGGCGCCGTGGATCGTCGAACGTCGCGAGCGCGTCGACCGCCGCCACGGCGACGACCGGCGATCGACTGGCGATCAGCGCACGGAGCTTCGCGAACGCCTCCGGATCACCCGTCTCGGCCAGCGCGCGGGCGGCGCCCGGGTGGAGGCGCTCGTTCCCCGGCGCCTCGAGCAGACGCAGGAGTACCGCTCCCCCCGGAGCACGACCGTCGGCGAGACGGATGCGACCGAGGGCGCGGACGGCCGCCCGTTGGACCGACCACTCCTCATCCCCCAGCGCGAACTCCGCCGCCTCGACGGCGCGGGACGTCCCGACGACGGCGAGCGAGTCGAGCGCCGCCGCGCGCAGCGGCGGCGCTCCCGTCGACAGCGCGTCGGTGAGGACGCGGAGATCGTCCTCGGGAGACGCCCCGCTCCCGCCCAACGCGCCGATCACGACCACCCGCGCCCCGAGGGAGCGGATCGAGGCGCCCTGCCCGTGCACCAGCGCGCGCGCGGCCGCGGGGTGGCGCCTCGCCAGGTCCGACAACGACGCGACCGCCGCCTTCGCCAGCAGCGGATCTTCGGCGTCGACCCACGGCGCCACCTCGACCAGCGCGGGCGCCTCGCCGACGGCGCCGAGGGCGCGCAGCGTCGCCGACAGCACGGCCGGCGAAGCGTCCGCCAGGCGCGCGCCGAGCGCCGCCGACACCGACGCCGACGCCTCGCCTACGGCCAGCCTCCCGAGCAGCTCGATGCGCCGCGCCGCCAGCTCCGAGGGCCCGTCGGTGAGCGCGGCGGCGAGCGCCGCTGCCGCGACCTCGTCGGCGTGCAGGAGCGCCAGCTCGGCGGATCCAGCGACGCGCGGATCCGCCATCGCGTCGACGAGCGCGCGCACACACGGCGCGGTGCGCAGCGCAGCGGCGCTGGAGAACGCCGCCCGGCGTGTCAGCTCGTCCGGCGAGCGCACGGCCTCGAGCAACAGGGCGGTAGCGTCCTCCTCGCGGGCGTGGAGCGCGCGGCGCACGAGCTCGAACCGCGCCGGGTCGCGCGCCAACCACCCGTCGAGCGCGACGAGGGCGACGGTCCGCAGCGTGCCGCGCGCAGTCGCGAACGCCTCCACCAGGAACGGCGCGGCGCGCGGATCATCGATGAGCGCGGCGGCCTCGAGCACCGAGCGACGGAGCTCCTGAGCGCCGCGCAGCGCCTCGAGCCGCTCCCACGGGAGCGCGACGCCGAGCCGCGTGAGCCCGTCGAGCGCGGAGATCCTCTCGACGACGGGCCCCGCGTCGAGCGCGAGCAGCAGGACCGGGGCCGCGCGCTCCGGCGCGACCGCCCCGGCGAGGCCGACCGCGTCGACGGCGGCGACGCGAACGTTGGGGTCCGGATCACGGGCGAGCGCCTGGAGCGCCGGGAGCGCCTCGGGCAGCCCCGAGCGCCCGAGCGCCTCTGCAGCGAGCTTGCGGCCGTCCTCGTCGAGGCCGGGCGCCGCTCGCGCGACCCGCGTCACCGCGGCGAGCCCTGAGCCCGCGAGCGCCTCCACCGCCGCGTTCCGTAGACCTACGTCGTCCCCCGGCGCCAGGGCGCCGAGCAGCGCGTCGAGCACCTCGGACGCGCCCTCCTGCCGGATCGCCGACAGGACCGCCTCCTTCCGGACACGCCAGTCGGCGTCCGCCAGCGCCCTGGGCAACAGCGGCGCGGCCTCGCGAGCCGGGAGCAGCCCCAGGTGCGCGGCCCCGAGCCTCCGCTCCTCCGGCTCCGCCGAGGCGAGCGCGCGCGCCACCTCCGCCGGGCTCATGGCGCCGGCCCTGGCCGACCCGACCGTGGCGGCGACGAGGCGCGCGCGGTCGCCGCGAGCTGATCGAAGCGCGTCACGTCGAGCACCATCGTCAGCACCCCCTCGCGCGAGGTGACCCCGACGATCCCCCGATCCGAGTCTCCGGGGCCGAGCGCGGGCGCCGGCTTGAGCGGGGCGCCGCCGGTCCCGAACACGTCCGTCACCTGATCGACGGCCAGGCCGACGACCCTGCCCTCGACCTCGACCAGCACCCACTTGCACCGACGTGGGTCCGGCCTCGGCTCGAGACCGAACCGGGCGCGCAGATCGATCACCGGAACGACCTCACCGCGGTGGTCCGCGACCCCGGCGACCGCCGCCGGGGAGTGCGGGAGCGCCGTGAGCGGGAGCGGGTTCACGATCTCGCGCACGTGCGAGATCGGCACCGCGTACGCCACCTCGCCCACGGCGAAGCCGACGAGGCTCTTCTGCGGATCGGCCCTGGACCTGTCGCTAGCCATCGCGCACTCCTGCCCCCGATGGGCGCCGCGCCAGCAGCACGGCCAGATCGAGGATGACGATCATCGCTCCGTCGCGGCGGCCCACGCCCATGACGTGGTCCCCCATGTCTGCGCCCAGGCTGCTCGCTGGCTCGACCTCTCCGTGGCCGAGGCGCACCACCTGGTGGACCTCGTCGACGAGCAAGCCCAGCACCTCGCCGCCCTCCGCCTCCGTGAGCAGCAGCCGCGTCCGGCGAGTGGGCGCGGACTCCGCCACGCCGACGCACCGCCGGAGATCGAGGACGGTGACGAGCAGCCCGCGCACGCTGCACAGGCCCAGGACGTCCGCCGCCGCGCGCGGGACCCGGGTGAGCGGCGGCGGCGTGAGGATCTCGCGGATCCGGGTGAGATCGACCGCGTACGCGTCCCCGGCCAGGACGAAGCCGAGCAGCTCCCGGACGGCGCCCGTCTGGTGCCCCGCGTGGCGGCGGAGCGCGCGGGCCGACCCCGTCCTCGCGAGATCAGCCATGTAGCGAGGCCTCCGGTCGGTGTGCGTCGTGCGAGGCCAGCACCTCCTCGATCAGCGAGGCCGCGTCGAGCACGAGCCCGACCCGCTGGTCGCCGAGCTCGGTGGCCCCGGCGAAGCCCTTCACGCTGGCGAGCGACGCCCCGAGCGCCTTGATCACGATGTCCTGCTGGCCGAAGAGGTGGTCGACGATCAGCCCGAGCCGCCGGGCGCCGACGTTCACCACGACGACGAACCGTCGCGGGGCGCCCCCCGCCTCGCCCGGGCGCGCGCCCAGCCCGAACAGCCGATCCAGCCGGCAGAGCTGGAGCGTCGCGCCGCGCAGCGTCATCACCTCTCGCCGGTCGACCACGCGTACGCCGGCCGGATCGAAGGCGATCGCCTCGGAGACGGTCGCGAGCGGGAGCGCGTACACGTGGTCCGCCACCCGGACGAGCAGCGCGCTCACGATCGCGAGCGTGATCGGCAGCGTGATCGTGAGCTTGGTGCCGATGCCAGGCTCGCTCTGGATGTCGATGACGCCGCCGAGCTTCGCGATGTTCGTCTTCACGATGTCCATGCCGAAGCCGCGGCCGCTCACGTCGCTCGCCTCGTTGCGGGTGCTGAACCCGGGGACGAAGATGAGCGCCAGGATCTCGGAACGGGCGAGCTGCGGCACCTCGGCGGCCTGGACGATGCCGCGCGACACGGCGCGCGACACCAGCGCCTCCTCGTCGATCCCGCGGCCGTCGTCCTCGACCTCGATCATGACGTGATTGCCCTTCTGGTAGGCGTTCAGCGCGATGGTCCCGACGGCGGGCTTCCCGACGCTGGCGCGCCGCTCCGCAGCCTCGATGCCGTGGTCGATGGCGTTCCGGATCATGTGCATGAGCGGATCGCTGAGCTCCTCCACGATCAGCTTGTCGATCTCCGTCTCGGCTCCCGTGATGACGAGGCGGATCTCCTTCCCCAGCTCACGGCCGATCTGGCGGACGACGCGCGCCAGCCGGTCGAAGACCTGCCCGAGGGGGACCATGCGCACCTCGAGGATGCCGTCCTGGAGCTCGGCGAGGCGGCGCTCGAAGGTGCGGTGGAGCCGCTGGAGCTCGGCCGCGAGCGGGCGCTGCCCCTCGCGCCGGACGCGCTCGAACACCCGATGGAGCGCGCTCCGCACCATCGCGAGCTCGCCCACGGTGTTCATCAGGCTGTCCAGCTTGCGGATGTCGACCCGCACCGTCTGCGTGACGCTGCGCAGCGTCGGGTCGCTCGGCGCGGGCACGGGCTCGACGGCGGCCGGGATCGACGCCAGCTCCTGCGCGCGGCCCGCCGCGCCGGCCGGGGCCACGCTCGGGCGGTGCGCGCCCCCGCTCCGGGCGCGACGGGGGATCGGCTCGATGACGACGTTGTCGCCCCCGAGCGCGCCGATGAGCGCCGCGAGATCCCGCTTGCTCGCCAACAGGAGATCCAGCTCGATCGAGTCCGCGCTCGCGGCCTCGCCCGTCGGGAGGTAGGTGATGATCTCGCCGTGGCGCTTCGCGCGCTCCTTCATCTCCTCGAGCGCACGATCGATGCTGACGAGCTCGAACTGCACGCGGAGCCGATAGAGGGCGAACCCCGCTTCGATGTTGGCGTGGAGGCGGTGCTCCTCGTACTCCGTGAGGACGGCGAGGAGGCCGGGATCGAGATCGTACTCGCTGGACGGCGCCTGCCCGCGCCGCGCTGCGGCGCCCAGCTGGTCGAGGCGCTCGAGCAGCTCGTCGACCGCGGGGAGCGGCGCGTCGTCCTCCTTGCGCTCGGCGGTGAGCACGGCGCCAAACACGTCGATCGACCGGAAGAGGGCGTCGAGCGCCACCGGGTCGAGGTCCATGCGGCCGAGCCGCAGGTCGTCGAGCACGTCCTCCAGCCGGTGCGACAGGGCGCCCATCCGCGCCGCGCCGAACAGGCCAGCGAGCCCCTTCAGCGTGTGGACTGCGCGGAACGCCTCGTTGATGAGGGAAGGGTCCGTGGCCCCTGCCTTCTGCGCCGCGTCGAGCGCCAGGAGGTTCCGCGAGAGGGTCTCGATGATCTCCTGGGCCTCGGAGAAGAACTCGTCGCGGACCTTGTCGGTGGCGTCCGACATCCGCCTAGCCTCGCACGCCGGCGCCCGCCGCGTGCGGCGCGAGGAGAGAGCGCGCGGCATCGCGCACCGCCGACGCGGTGAACGGCTTCTCGAGGAAGGCGTCCGCCCCGAGCTCGAGCCCCCGCGCGCGGTCGCGCTCGGAGGCGCGCGTCGAGATGAGGAGCACGGGCGTGTGCTGGTGCCGCTCGCTGCGCCGGATGAACTGCACGAGCTCGAGCCCGTTGATGTCCGGCATGTTGATGTCCGTGATGACGAGCGCGTAGTCGCCCCGTGGGAGGAGGCGCAGCGCGTCGAACCCGTTGGGCGCCTCGACCACCTCGAGCGCGTCCCGGCCTCCCTCCTCCTCGAGCGCGGCGCGAACGAACGCGCGCATGCTGGCGGAGTCCTCGACGACCAAGATGCGGGGCATGGGCGGGCGGTGGTCCAGCGGTCGATCGTAACAGGGCGCCACGCCCGGGGCCACCGGAGCGCCGAGCCCGGCCGTTCGGAGGCGCCCGATGGGCCGCGCGGCCACCTCCTCCGGAGCGCCGCGCCAACGCCCCTGGCCCGCGCTCCCGGGGGCTCGCTGGCGCGCGCCGCCGGCGACCGAGCCTCAACCGGAGAGGGCGCTCGCCGCGATGCTCGGGACCTTGAGCCAGCTCGGGCTCGCCTCGAAGCGCGTGAGCTTGCGCCCGACCTCGTGCAGCGTGCGGTGACCCGGGTACCAGGCGGGCTTCGGGAACGGGACGAGGGGCGACCGGAGGACGGCCTTCTCGATGCTCTCGAACATGGGCGTGTTGTGCACCCAGCCGAGGCCGCTCTGGATGTTCTCGAGCGTCGCGCTCGGGTGCCCGCCCCACGGTGGCGTGCCGAGCCCGTACACGAGCCCGGCCCAGCAATTCACCGCGACGCTCCCGTAGCGGAGCGCGCTCACCAGCGACTCGAACGCGGGGCCGAGGGTGGCGTCCTTCTCGACCGACGGAGGGACGAACAACATGCAGCTCAGCGTCCCCCAGACCACGTCGTTGCAGAAGGGCTCCGCCGCCGCGAGGAACTCCGCTGGGTCCGCGCTCCCGATCGTCGTCTCGGAGAGGATCGCGCAGAAAGGCTCCATGTGGAAGTTGCGCTCGTTCGCCGACGACGACTCGAGCCCGGGGACGATCGTCCATGGGAGCGTCCCCTCCTGCCCCTCCCCGAAGCGCTGGACGCCCGCCCGCTCCCCCGTCAGCGCCTCGTAGCGCTCGAAGGCGCCCGGGTAGTAGGCCTTCCGGGGCGGCGCCTTCTGCAACGCCGAACCGACGCGCGCCATCAGCGCGTCCCGTTGGGCCCAGCCCCTCGGGAGCACGAGCAGCTTCGCCGCGTTGCAGTTGAACGACGCATTGTTGGTCACCATACCGGCGATCCCGTGCGCCATCGCGTCGAGCTCCTTCTCAGAGTAGCTCGACGGCACGACGACGACGGGGCTCACGTTCCCGAGCTCGCTGGTGATCTTCTTCTTCAGCACCGGGTCGCGCGCCGCCTTGCGCCGATCGCGCTCGTCGCCCGGCGGCCCCCAGACGATGAGGTCGTGCGTCTTGTCCGAGCCAGTGATGTGGATGTCGTCGACCAGCTCGTGCTGGCAGAGGTACGAGCCCACTGGGGCGCCGCCGTAGACGATCGCGAGGTAGCCGAGATCGATCAGGTGAGAGAAGGCCCGCGCGAGAAACGGCCCGAGGTACTCGTTCACCGGGTTCATCTTCAAGAGCACCACCTGCCCCTCGACGAACATCTTGTAGAGGGCATCCATCGGCGGGATGCTGGCGACGTTGCCCGCACCGAGGACGAGCGAGACGCCGCCCTCCGGATCGCGCCGCCGGTAGAAGCCCGCCTGATCCTCCGCGATGGCGCCACGCTTCACGTTCGACTGGAGCCACGTCTCGCAGACGAAGCCGCCGAAGAGCGCCTTGTCGAACGCGCCGTGCGGCGTCACCTGGACGGCCAGCCCTCCGCCGTCGCGCTCGCGCACGGCGCCCGAGTCGACGCGCGGCGCGCCGGTCGCCTGCACGTCGCCCAGCGCCTCGATGAGCAGCCGGACGTTGCGGACGGTGACGGCCGGACCGGCGAGCCACTCCTCCCCGGCGAGCGGGGTGCCAAACTCGATGCCCTTGGCGCGGCACGCAGCGCGGACCCACTCCTCGGACACGTCCAGCAGCCGGCGGTTGAGCTCGGAGAGCCACCCGAGCTTCGCGCCGATCGGCGCGCGGGCGAACTCCTGAGCCTTCCCCCGCAGGCGCGCCAGCGCCTCGTCGAGCTGACGCTCGGGTGTCGGGGCGACGGGGTCGAACGCGGGCTTCGGGGCACGCCCGAGGGAGGTCCCCTGCTGGAACACGGGAGCGGCGACGTCGGCGGCGGTCATGGGGCGTGCGCATAGCTCCGCGCAGCCCGGAGCGGTAGCGGCGACTGCCCGACGGCGCGGGCCGGCGCCCGTTCGCGCCCTCAGCGGGGCACGAGCAGCACCTTGCCGACGTTCCGCCCGAGCTCGAGCTCCTGGTGGGCGTCCCCGGCGCGCTCGAAGGAGAACCGCCCGCCGACGTGGGGGCGCACGGCGCCTCGCTCGTAGAGCGCGAGCAGCTCCGTCAGCTCGCCGCGAAGCAGCTCCGTCTCGCCCCAGAGGTGTCCCATGTTGCAGCCGCTGACCGTCCGGTTGTCGCTCATCAGCTTCATCGGCGTGAACCACGGCGCGCGCGCGAGCTGGACGGCCGCTCGCGCCAGGCTCCGCTTGCCCGATCCCCGGCTGGCGTTGGCCAGCCCGAAGGCGATCAGCATGCCCGTCGGCGCGAGGAGCCCGTAGCCCTTCGCCCAGTCGGCTCCCCCGAGCGGGTCGAGCACGAGGTCCACGCCCCGCCCGCCGGTCGCCTGCCGCACCTCCGCCGCGTAGTCGACGGCGTGGTAGTCGATGGGGTGGTCGCAGCCATGCGAGCGCGCGTAGTCGTGTTTGCCGCGTGAGCACGTCCCGAACACCTGCACGCCCTCCACGGTGCGGCAGAGCTGGAGGACCGCCGTGCCGACCCCGCCCGCGGCCATGTGGACGAGGACGCGCTCGCCGGCGCGGAGGCGCGCGAGGCGAAACAACATGTGGAACGCCGTCAGGTAGTTCACGGGCAGCGCCGCCGCCTCGTCGAAGCTCATCGCGGCCGGGAGCTCGAGCACGTTGGCGGCAGGGACGCACACCACGTCGGCGTGGCCGCCGAAGTGTGAGAGGTAGACGACCCGCGCGCCGGGGCCGAGCGACGTGACTCCCGAACCGACGGCGTCGACCGTCCCAGCGCCCTCGTAGCCGACGACGCACGGCGGAGGCGGGGCGTCCGGGTAGAGCCCCTTTCGGGCGCTCGTCTCCGCGAAGTTGAGGCCGCACGCGGCGACTCGGACCCGGACCTCGCCGGGCCGGGGCTCGGGATCGGGCGCCTCGCGCACGGCGAGGACCTCGGGCCCTCCATGCCGGGTGATCCAGACGGCTCTCATGGCCGGCGGTATGCGCCAGGCGGGGCCGGAGCGCCATGCCCCCGGGGTCCTTTCCCTCGGGCCACGCATGGGATAGGCTGGGAATGCATGCCAGCGCCCAAGGTGAGCCCCGACGTCCCGGGCGCCTCTGGAGTCGCGCCGCGAGATCCGGCGCGGCCGGCGTCCGAGCCGACAGAGCCGCCGCAAGCGGGGCTCACGGATCGGCCGGTGGCCGAGGCCGCGGGCGCCCGCGCGTCGGCGGCCGTCGCCGGGGCGCGCGCCGACGCGAGCCTCGGGGCGTTGGAGCGGGCGGTACAGCTCGTCTCGACGACGCTGCAGGACGCCCGGCTAGCGAACGACGCGCTGGCCGCGGAGCTCGATCGGGTGCGCGGCGAGCTCGGCCAGGCGCGCGTCGCGCGCGAGGGCGCCGAGCAGCGCGTCGCGGAGCTCACGCGAGAGGTCGTGGACCTCCGGGCCGAGGCGGACGCCCAGCGGCGCGCGCTGATCGCCGAGCAGGACGCCTTCCTCGTCGACCTGCTCGACGAGCACGAGCGGACGGTGCGCGGTCTGCGAGCCGAGCGCGACGCGGCGCGCGAGCAGCGCGTGGCCCGGGGCCCGGCGCCCGCCCCCGCGCGGGAGCCGGCGACGATGCCCAACCTCCCCGCGGTCGCGCGGCTCCCCGAGCTCGAAGCGCTGGAGCGCGAGCTCGCGGCGGCTCGCGCCGCGCTGTCCCGGCACGAGCGCGAGCGCTCGGCGACCCGCGAGCTCCTCCGTCAGCTGCGCGCGCAGCGGGACGAGGCGCAGGCGAGCCTCGCGCGCGCGCGAGCCGGGCTCCGCTCGTCGTCGGCGGACGAGGTCGACACGCCGCCGGCCCCCAGAACGGCTTCCTCACAGACGCCGCCGCCCGAGCTCCTGAGCGCCGCGCTCGTAGACGCAGCGTGGGACGCCGCCCCCGCCCGCCCGCCCGCAGAGGAGCCGCCGCCGGGCCCGACGCCGCAGCCCGACACGGTGCGTCCCCCGCGAGCGGTGGAGCCTCCGAGCGGGGAGAAGCCGCCGCGGGGCACCTACTCGATCGCGCCCGCCGCCCCCGAGGAGGTGGTCGAGCTGCCGAGGCGGTCGCCGAAGCCGCCGCGGTGAGGCGCCGCCGCCTCCCCGGCTGGCCAGAGCTTCAGACTTCGTCTAACTTTCGGGTCCCGACACCTTCCCCGAGGCCCGGATGAGCACGATCGATCGAGGCGACAAGATCCCGAACAACGTCCACCTGGCGAGCGACAAGCGGCTGCAGCGCGCGCTCGAGCAGTGGCAACCCCGGTTCATCGAGTGGTGGAAGGAGATGGGGCCGGAGGGCTTCCAGGCCCACGACGTGTACCTGCGGACCGCCGTCAGCGCCGACAGCGACGGCTGGGCGGTCTTCGACTACGTGAAGATGCCGGACTACCGCTGGGGCATCTTCCTCGCGGACCCGGTCGCCGACCGGCGCATCGGCTTCGGCGATGAGCTGGGCAAGCCCGTGTGGCAAGAGGTGCCGGGCGAGCACCGCAACGCGCTCCGCCGCCTCATCGTGACTCAGGGCGACACCGAGCCGGCCAGCGTCGAGCAGCAGCGGCGCCTCGGGCAGACGTGCCCGAGCCTCTACGACCTCCGGAACCTCTTCCAGGTGAACGTCGAGGAGGGGCGTCACCTCTGGGCGATGGTGTACCTGCTGCACAGCCACTTCGGCCGCGACGGCCGTGAGGAGGCCGAGGCGCTCCTCACGCGCCGCAGCGGCAACGCAGACAACCCGCGAATCCTCGGCGCGTTCAACGCCCCGTGCGACGACTGGCTCTCGTTCTTCTGCTTCACGTACTTCACCGACCGGGACGGCAAGTACCAGCTCCTCGCGCTCGCCGAGAGCGCGTTCGATCCGCTGTCGCGGACCACGCGCTTCATGCTGACGGAGGAGGCCCACCACATGTTCGTCGGCGAGACCGGCCTGCTGCGCGTCTGCGAGCGAACGGCCCAGATCATGATCGCGCACCCGGGCGACGACCCGCGGCGCCACGGCGTGGTCGACCTCCCCACACTCCAGCGGTACGTGAACTTCTGGTACGCCATCTCCCTCGATTTGTTTGGCGGGGAGATCTCCAGCAACGCCGCGCAGTACTTCGCCTCGGGCCTCAAGGGGCGCGCCCACGAGGACCGTTACGACGACCACGTCGCGCTCGGCGCGAGCTACTCGCTCGACGTGCTCCGCGACGGCACGCTCTCCCGCGACGACGTCCCGCTCCGCAACGCGATGAACGAGATCCTCCGCGACGAGTATGTCGAGGACTCGCAGCGCGGCATCGACAAGTGCAACAAGCTCCTGGCCGAGGCGGGGGTGGACTTCCAGCTCCGCTTGCCCAGCCGTCGGTTCAACCGGCAGGTCGGCAGCTTCGCCGGGGCGCGCGTGTCGCCCGCCGGGGAGCTGGTGGACGAGGCGACGTGGCAGTCCCAGAGGGACACCTGGCTGCCCAGCGAGCGCGACCGCGAGTACGTGAAGAGCCTGCAGCAGAAGGCCGTCCTCGAGCCGGGCAAGATCCAGAGCTGGCTCGCGCCGCCCAAGCGCGGCATCAAGGGCCGCCCGGTGGACTTCGAGTACGTCCGCGTGGACTGAGCCGACGCACCGCGTCGCGGGCGGCCGCCAGCGCTAGCCGCGCGAGGAGCGGCGCGGTACGCCTCCCGGCATGCGCCGCCTCTCCGCACCTGCGCCGTTCGTCCTCGGGCTCCTGGCCGTGACCGCCTGCGGGAGTGAGCGCGCCAGCGGCCCGGAACGCCAGCCGTCCGCGCCCGAGCTCGCGGGCGGGGACTTCACCGTGCGCCTCACGGCGGAGCCGTTCGAGGTCGTCCTGGCGCGTGGCGACGACGCGCTCTTGCGCTTCCCCGCCGACGCGCTCCTGCTCGGCCGGGTCGACGCCATCGACGACTCACGCCTCCATGACCCGTACCTGCTCGCTGGCGAGTCTCCGCTCTACGCGCCGCCCGAGGGCCTCCGCTGGCTCCCGGTGGAGGCCGCCGAGCTGGTGGAGTCGACGCCGTCCTCATGGCGGATCGCGCTCACGCACGCGGAGGCCCGGCGATCGGAGCTGAGCGTCGCGCTCGAGGCGCCGGGGAGGTACGCTGCGCGGCTGGCCCCGGCGGCAGAGGGCGCGCCGATCGCGTTCGTGAAGCTCGCGCCGCGGGTCGACCCGACCGAGGCGTTCTACGGGCTGGGCGAGCACTTCGACACGCCGAACCACCGCGGCAAGCTCCGGGCGATGCAGCTCGAGCTCGACGGCTCGATCGAGAGCACGAACAACGAGGCGCACGTCCCCGTGCCCTTCCTGATCGGCACCCAGGGCTGGGGCCTGTTCGTCGAGTCGTACTATCCGGGCGCGTTCGCGGTCGCCACGACGGCCGACGACGTCGTCGAGGCGAGCTTCGGGACCGTCGGTCCGCTGCCGGCCGGCGCCGCCGAGACGCTGACGTTCCACCTGTTCGCGGCGGACCACCCTCTCGACGTGACGCGGCATTACTACGAGGTGACGGGGTACCCTCGCCTGCCGGGGCGCTGGGCGCTCGGCCCGTGGATCTGGCGTGACGAGAACGACGACCAGGCACAGGTGGAGGCGGATCTCGACTCGATCCGCGATCTGGACCTCGCGACCACCGCGTACTGGATCGATCGGCCGTACGCCACGGCCGTGAACACCTTCGATTTCGAGCCCACCCAGTTCCCGGACGCAGACGCCATGTACGCGAAGATGCGCGCCCTCGGCTTCCGCACCGCGCTCTGGCACACGCCGTACCTGGACGCCGAGCACTCGGCGACCGAGGCGCTGCGCGCCGAGGCGGAGGCCGGCGGGTACTTCCCCCTCGAGCGCGGCCTCCTCCTGAACAAATGGGGCGAGCCGATCGATCTCACGAACCCGGCCGCCTACGACTGGTGGCAGGCGCTGGTGAAGCGCTACACCGACCGGGGCGTCGCGGGCTTCAAGCTCGACTACGCCGAGGACGTCGTCATCGGCGGGCTCGGCGGGCGCACACCGTGGCGCTTCGCCGACGGCACCGACGAGCGGACGATGCACGCGCGTTATCAGCTCTACTACCACCGCGTGTACGCTGAACTCCTCGGCGACGACGGCTTCCTCCTCTGCCGCGGCGGGACGTTCGGCGACCAGCAGAGCGTGTCGGTGATCTGGCCAGGGGACCTCGACGCCGACCTCTCGCGCCACCGCGAGAGCCGGGTCGACCGCGACGGATCGACCTACGTCGCCGTGGGCGGCCTCCCGGCCTCGATCGTCGCCGGGCTGAGCCTCGGGCCGTCGGGGTTCCCGTTCTACGGCTCGGACACCGGAGGGTACCGGCACTCACCGCCGGACAAGGAGACGTTCACGCGG
Source organism: Polyangiaceae bacterium (assembly GCA_020846005.1). GTDB lineage: Bacteria > Myxococcota_A > Polyangia > Polyangiales > Polyangiaceae > JADLEQ01. The sequence goes on along the minus strand of JADLEQ010000043.1, from coordinate 150,029 downwards.
TGGTTCGAGCAGACGGCGCTCTCCAGCGTCATGCAGGTCGGCACCAGCAGCAACGATGTCGCCTGGGAGCCCACGGCCGAGAACGGCTTCGACGCCGAGCTGCTCGGCTGGTACCGCGAGTACACCCGGCTGCACCTCCGGCTGTGGCCGTACGCGTGGACGTACGCGACCCGCATCGCAGAGACCGGCCGGCCGCTGCAGCGCCCGCTCGGGCTCGCCCACCCGGAGCTCGGGGTGCACCCGGAGCACGACTACCTCTTCGGCGACTCGCTGCTGGTGGCGCCGGTCGTCGACCGCGGCGCCCGCGAGCGGCAGGTCGTGTTCCCGGCGGGTCGGTGGGCGCACTGGTTCACCGGCGCCGTCCACGCGGGAGACACCCACGCCACGGTGCCGGCGCCGCTCGGCGAGCTGCCGCTCTTCCTTCGGGAGGGCGGCATCGTGCCGATGCTGCGGCCGACACTCGACACCCTCTCCCCCACGACGGAGCCCGATCGGGTCGACTCGTACGCCACCACGCCGGGGCTCCTCTACGCGCGCGCGTTCGTCGGCGGCGCGCCCTCCGCGTTCGAGCTGTTCGACGGCGCGCGCCTCGAGCAGGCGCCGAGCGCGACCGGGGTGACCCTCCGCTCGACCGACGGCGCCGAGCTCCGCCACGGCGTCGTGTGGGAGCTGATCGCTTTCGGAGCCGCGCCGGCCGAGGTCGCGGAGGGCGGCGCGCCGCTGCCGCGAGCCGGCTCGGTGGCGGAGCTCGAGGCGCTCGAGCGAGGGTGGGCCCACGATCCCGAGCTAGGCGGCACCTTGCGGGTGAAGTTGCCGCCGGGCGAGCGGGTCGCGACGATCACGCGCTGAGCTGGGGCCGCCCCGGCGCGACGAGCCGCCGCGGGGCGCCGCGCGCTCGCGCGTCACCGGGCGAGCGCGTACACTGGCCGCCGTCGGAGGTGCCCGATCGATGCGAGACCTCAAGAGGAGCTTTCACCGGTTGCGCCGGCTCGGCGCGGCGGCGCTCGCCGCCGGCGCGCTCGTCGCCGCCTGCTCCGACGACAGCGCGCGCGAGAAGCTCGTGGCCGCGCAGATCGGCGACGGGTGCCTCATCAACAGCGACTGCACCGCGCCCCTGAAGTGCGCCTTCCGTCGCTGCCACACCGAGTGCGAGACGACCCGCGACTGCCCGCTCGGGCAGCGCTGCGTCGCGAGCGACCGGCCATTCCACGTCTGTCAGTTCGAGGACGAGGCGAGGTGCACCAACAACGCGAGCTGCCCGAGCCCGATGGTGTGCGCCGTCGACGGCGAGTGCCGCGACCAGTGCAAGACGAGCTATGACTGCATCGGCGGCCAGGTCTGCACCTCGGGCGCGTGCGCGGACACCGAGGAGCTCGAGGACGGCGGGCTCCCGCCGGCCGAGGGCGGCGGCGCGGGTGGAGGCGGCAGCGCCAGCGGCGTGCCGTGCGCCTACACCTCCGAGTGCCCGGTACCGTACGTGTGTCGCGCCAGCGTGTGCCAGCTCGAGTGTCTGGGCGACCGCGACTGCGCGACGGGCGAGCGCTGCGTCGGCAACCTCTGCTCGCCCGCCGGCGCGGGCGGCGCGTCCGGGAGCGGCGGCTCGGGAGGCGGCTCGGGTTCGGGAGGCGGCTCGGGTTCGGGCGGGATCGGTGGGACGGGCGCGACGGCCGGCGCGGGCGGGGACGCGGGCGTCGACGCGAGCGTGCAGTGCGCCTACCACTCCGACTGTCTGCCGCTCGGCCCGGGCTTCCGCTGCCTCGCCGGGTCGTGCGCGCCCGAGTGCAAGCTCTCGATCGACTGCGCCCAGGGCGCGAGCTGCGTCGGCGGGCGCTGCGTCACCGACGCCCCGGACGGCGCGCCCGATGGCTTCGGGAGCGGGTGTCAGCTGTCGAGCGACTGCGCGCCGGGGCTCGTCTGCCTCGTGAGCGGCACCTGCGGCTATCAGTGCCGGACGAACGTCGACTGCGCGCCGGGCCAGTGCTGCTCGGGGATCGGCACCTGCATCTCCGGCGCCGCGTGCCTCGCGGACAGCGGCCCTCCCCCCGCGGACGCCGGCGCCACCGACGCTCCGCTCGGGCCGGCGTGCGCCGGGGATCTCGACTGCCAGGACCCCGATCTCTGCAACGGCCACGAGCTCTGCGTCCAGGGTCACTGCCGCCCCCCGCTCAAGGCGACGTGCGACGACTCGAACCCGTGCACCCTCGATCAGTGCGCGGCGGCCACGGGCGCCTGCAGCTTCGTCCAGCTCGGTCCGCAGGATCAGGATCAGGACGGCCACTACGCGCTCGCGTGCGGCGGAGGCGCCGACGACTGCGACGACACCAACCCGTACGTGCACCCCGGCCACGCGGAGCTGTGTGACCAGGCGGACAACAACTGCGACGGCCGCATCGACGAGGGCGTCTGGAACGCTGAGGTCCCGAAGACGCTGGTCGCCTCGGGGTACCCGGGCGGGAGCACGTACAACATCCCCCGCGGGCCACCCGCGATCACCCGGCTCTCGGACGGCTCGTTCGTGGTCGTGGCCGCCGGGGGGAGCACGAGCCTCCAGGCCTGGCGGCTCGACGCCTCGCTGGACGTGGTGGAGGGCCCGCTCGACCTGTTGACCAACACGCAAGCGAACGCGGTGACGACGACCCACCCCGTCGTCGCCGCGGGCGGGGGTGCGCTGGCCGTCGGCGGCCTGCGCGTCACGCAGACTGGATGCGTCATCGGCGGGCGCACGGCGATCGGGACGGGCGCCGACGTCGGCGCGCTGAGCTCGCAGGAGGCGATCTCGACCGCCGTGAACTCGTGCGGCAACTGGTTCGACGCGCTCCCGGCGACGACGCCCGCGTTCGCCTGGAACGGGAGCGCGTTCCTCACCGCCTGGGGGGACTCCCGCGACGGCACGATGCGCGCGTACGTCTCGACGCTGAGCGCCGGCGGAGCCCTCGGCGGCGCGAAGACGCCGCTCGTGGACCCTGCGGAGGTGGCCTTGAGCTTCCCCGGCGCCTGGAACGGGTTGACGGCCCTCCCCGCGGGATACCGCCTCGCGATCGCCGCGGGGCCGTCGAGCAGCCTGGTGGCGTACCCGCGAGTGCCCGCGAGCGCTCCGGGGTACACGCGCGTGCGCGTCGCGGTGCTCGACGAGAACCTGGGGGCCGTGCTCGCCGGCCCGCTCGACCTCGACGCCGCGACGGCCAGTACCCACGAGTACCCCCTGGCCGCGACCTACAGCGGCACCAGCTTCGTGCTCGTGTCCGAGGAGCACTCGAGCGCGCAGCCGGTGCTGCGCCGCCTGCACCCGGTCACGGGCGCGGTGCTCGCCCGGGCGTCGGTCCCGAGCACGGTGGCCGGCCCCGATCCGCGGATCGCGCCGATGCCAGGCGGCGCGTTGGTGACGTTCGCCAAGAGCACCAGCGTCGCGTTCGTCTGGGTGCCGGAGGCGTTCACCGAGGGCACGATCGCCCCGCGCGACATCTACAGCGGCGGGACGACCGTCTCGTCGCCGACGGCCGTCGCGGTAGACGCGAAGACGGCCGTGCTCGCGTGGCAGGACGACGGCGTGAAGGTCGTCCGGCTCACCTGCGGGCCGTGACGCCGCGCCGCGCGGCCTCGCCGCGGGCGCTCAGGCGGTGACCACGACCAGCGTCACCCGGGAGCGCGCGTTCCGGAAGTAGCGGACGAGCGCCGCCGCGAGCCGCCTCGACACCCACCAGCGGCGGGTCGCCTCGCGCACCGGTGCCCACGGCTGCCCCCCGAAAGGCGTGCGCCGATCCTCGTGCAGCGCGCGGAGCAGCGCCTCCGTCGGCGCGAGCATGGGCTCCACCATCCGGTCCAGGTAGAGCGCGGCGCGCGCTTGCCGGCGCAGCACCCGCAGCACGTCGCGCTCGGCCATACCCTCGGCCGCGGCCGCCGCCGCCAGCCGCGGCGCGCCGCCCACGCGGTGCTCGAGGAGCTCGCGCGCCACGGCCGTCTGGCTCGTGACGAGCTGGGCGGAGGGCTCCGGATCGATGCGCGCGGACGCGAGGAGCGTCTCGGCGACGTGCCGCTCGAGCGCGGCGCGCACGTCGCGCTCGCGGTAGGCGAAGGTGCCCGCGCCGCGCCAGCCCCCGGTGAGCGCCTCGAGCCGGGTCTCGAAGGCGAGCTCCCGCTCCGTGACGAAGCGCGGCTGCGCGGCGCCGCCGAGCTCCGGCGCGTGGAAGCGCGCGACCACGCGATCGACCCGCCGCCCCGGGCCCGCGACGGCGCGGGCGGGGGCGCCGAGCGGGGCGGCGATGGCGAGCGCGAGCACCGCGCGCCGCGAGACGCCGTGCGACGCCCGCACACCGCTCCGGCCCGTCACGGCGCGGCGCGCCGCTCTTGCGACGATGGCGGCTCCTCGCCGCTCGGCTCCGCGACGGCCGGCGGCTCCTCCTGGGCCGCAGGCTCGAGCGCCTCCGGGAGCACGCCGCCGCGCTCCCCGCGCGCGGCGCGGCGGGCGCGCACGAATTCGGCGAACGCGACCACCTTCTCGAGGTCGCGGGCGCCGAGCGACTCCGCGATTTCCCGGACCTGCCGGCGGAGGGCCTCGAGCACGCGGGCCCGCCGCGCCGCCGGCAGCTCCTGAGACGGGGGGATGGCCTCGCTCTTCGCCGGCGGGGGCTCCGTCCAGACGCGGGGGCGGGGCACGGCGACGAGCGCGTGCGCGCTCATCCACGCCTCCATGAACACCCGCAGCCGTTCGCTGCGAAACGCGAACCAGCGCTCGCGCTCGGGAGCGTGGGCCATCAACGCGTCCTTGAAGCGGCGGAACGCGCCCTTCCCGTCGATGGCCCGGACGAGCCGCTCGCGGAGCGCGGTGTCCTCCACCACGGGGATGAACCGTTCCATCCACCGGTACTGCTCGCGCGAGCTCACCGGGTCCACGCGGAGATACGCCGGGTCGGACGCGATCCGCGTGTGCATGTCGGGATCGGCGATCCCGTCGACCACCCGGAGCACCTCGCCCGTCACCAGGTGCAGATAGCTGTGGACCTCCGGCGCGTTGTTCTCGAAGGCATCCTCGAGCGCCTCCCAGTCCACCGGGACGTCACGGGGCGGGGCGGCGGAGGGCAGGTCGTTGTGGGGGGCGGTCATCATCACCTCCGAAACCCGCGAGGGGCGCGGGTCCTTCCCGGGCGTGGTCGCGAGGTCACTCGCTCCGCGTCCGGCGCACCGCGTCGTGCCAGGTGGCAAGGCGGCTGGTTCTGGCTGCTTCCGACATGGCCGGGTCGAAGACCCGGTCGAGCTTCACCACCTGGGCGGCAGCCTCGCGGCTGGCGAACAAGCCCGAGCCGAGACCCGCCAGCATGGCGGCGCCTCGGGCCGTCGACTCGAGCTCGGTGGGTCGTTCCACCACTACGCCGCTGGTGTCGCTCTGGATCTGCATCAAGAGGTCGTTCCCGGCGGCGCCGCCGTCAACCCTCATCCTGCCGATGGGGCGCCCGAGGTCGGCCGCCATGGCCGCGGCGAGATCCGCGACCTGGAAGGCGACGCCCTCGAGCACCGCTCGGGCGAGGTGGGCGCGGGTCGTCCCCCGGGTGAGCCCGCAGACCAGCCCGCGGGCGCCCGCGTCCCAGTAAGGAGCGCCCAGCCCGGAGAGGGCGGGGACGAACACGACGCCGCCCGAGGACTCGACGGACGCCGCGAGCGCCTCGATGTCCGCCGCGCGCTGGATCAACCCGAGCCCGTCCCGCAGCCACTGGACCGCCGCGCCGGCGATGAAGGCGCTGCCTTCGAGGGCATAAACCGCCTGGTCGCCCACCTGCCAGGCCACGGTGGAGAGCAGCCCGGCGCGGCTCCGGACGGGCGCCGCGCCGGTGTTCACCAGCACGAACGCGCCCGTGCCGTAGGTGCACTTCACGTCCCCCGGCTCGAAGCACGCCTGTCCGAACAACGCGGCCTGTTGGTCGCCGGCGATCCCGGCGATCGGGACGCCGTCCGGGAGCGGGCCGAAGCTGCGCGTCACCGCGATCCGCGCCGCCGACGGCACGATCCGCGGGAGCACGGCCGCCGGGATCCGGAGCAGCCCGCACATCGGCGCCGACCACTCGCGCGCCCCGAGGTCCATGAGGAGCGTCCTGGACGCGTTCGTCACGTCGGTGACGTGGGGCGCGCCGCCGACGCCCCCCCCCGCGAGCCGCCACACGAGGTACGAGTCCACGGTGCCGAACGCCAGCGCCCCCGCCTCCGCTCGCGCCCGCGCGCCCGGGACGTGATCGAGCAGCCACGCGAGCTTGGTGCCTGAGAAGTACGGATCCAGCACGAGGCCCGTCCGCTCCCGGACTTCCGGCTCGTGCCCGGCGGCACGGAGCGCGGCGCAGGTGTCGGCCGTCCGCCGGTCCTGCCAGACGATCGCGCGGTGGACCGCCTCATCCGTCGCGCGGTCCCAGAGGAGCGTCGTCTCCCGCTGGTTGGTGAGGCCGACGGCGCCGATCCGATCGCCCGCCAGCCCCGCAGAGCGAAGCGCCCCGCGGACGGCGTCCTCCACCGTCCGCCAGAGCTGGTCAGGATCGTGCTCGACGAGCCCTGGCTCGGGGAAGTGTTGGGGCAGCTCCTGCGTATTCCGCCCCAGCGTGGCCCCGTCGAGACCCATCACCAGCGCCGTGGTGCCCGTCGTCCCCTGGTCGATGGCCAATACCGCGGCTTCCATGCGCTCCAGGCCGGAAGGCTACCAGATCCCGGTACTCTTGTCCCCGCGCCCCCGCCCGGCTAGCTTCCGCTCCCCATGGCTCGCCTGCTCCTGACGACGCCCGAGGGGCACCAGGTCGTCGAGCTGCGCGCGCAGAACTCGCTCGGCCGGCACCCGAGCAATTCGATCCAGCTCCTCGACAAGATCGTGTCGAAGGAGCACTGCACGATCGAGAAGCGCGGTAACGAATTCGTCCTACGGGACCTCGGGAGCCTGAACGGCACCTACATCAACGGCGAGCGTGTCGCCGGAGAGCAGCAGCTCCGCCACGGGGACGAGATCGCGCTCGGGACGACGCGCGCGCGCTACGACGACGGCACCGGCAACGTACAGCTCCCGCCGCCGACCGCGGCGTCACCCGGCATCGTGCAGAACCAGCCAGCGCCGCCGGCGTGGGCACCCGCCCAGCCGCCGCAGGCCGCGCAGCCGGTCCGGCCGGTGGGCCCGATGGCGCCGATGGCCGCGGGAGCGGCGCCGCTCGCAGCCGGTTCGCCGCCGGCCAGCCTCCCGCACCCGGGGCAGGCGGGCGCGCCGCTCGGTCATCCGCAGGCCTACCCGGGCGGTGTCGCGGGGACGGCGCCGCTCCGCGCCCAGCCCGCGCCGCACGCCGCAGCGCCGCCGGCGCCCGGCCCCGGTGCGCCGCCCGGGATGCGGGTCGACGTGAACGACCAGGCCCGCGCGATCGGGACTCAGATCGCCGCGACGCATAAGGGCTTCCTCCCGTACGACCAGGTCGCGTCGAACCCGGCCCAGCTCGCCGCCGACTACGAGCGCCTCCGGATGAGCCTCGAGCTCTCGCGGGAGATCGCGCTCGAGCGCGACCTCGCGACGCTGCTCTCGAAGGTGCTCCTCGCGATGTTCAAGTTCGTGAGAGCCGATCGCGGCGTCATCTTCCTGCGCAACGACGCCAACGAGCTCGTGCCGGGCGCGAGCCTGCGGCGAGACGGCACCACCGCGCCGATCAGCGTGAGCTCGACGATCATGAACCACGTGATCCGCGAGCGCGCGACGGTGCTCACCCACGACGCCGCGATGGACTTCGCCGCGTCCAAGGGCAAGAGCATGATCTTGAACCGGATCAGCTCGGCGATCGTGACCCCGCTGCTCCACAACGACGACATCCTCGGCGTGATGTGGCTGGACAGCGAGTCGCTCGCGCAGTTCCAGCAGAAGGATCTCGAGATCGTCACGGGCATCGCCGCGCAGGCCGCGATGTTCATCGAGATCAACATCCTGGGCCGGAAGATCGAGCAGGAGATCGTCAACCGCGAGCGCTTCAGCCGGCTGTTGTCGCCCAACGTCGCGAAGAAGGTGCTGGCGGGTGAGCTCGAGGTGAAGAAGGGCGGTCAGCTCGTCTCCGAGGCGACCATCTTCAACTCCGACATCCGCGGCTTCACCCGGATGAGCGACGGCGCGCACCCCGAGGTCATCGTCGAGATGCTCAACGAGTACTTCGAGCTGATGGTCGAGACGCTGTTCAAGTACGAGGGGACGCTCGACAAGTTCATGGGCGACGGAATCATGGCGCTGTGGGGCGCGCCCGTCGTCCACCCGGACGACGCGCTCCGGAGCGTCCTCTGTGCGCTCGAGCAGATGGAGACGCTCGGCCGCTTCAACCGCAGGCGCGTCGAGCAGAGCAAGCCGCCGCTCGCCATCGGGATCGGCATCCACACGGGCCCCGTCGTCGCGGGGTACATCGGCAGCAGCAAGGCGCTCAGCTACACGGTGATCGGCGACACCGCGAACACGAGCGCGCGACTGTGCGGCGTCGCCGCCGCCGGCCAGATCATCGTCGGCGAGCGGACGCTCGCGTGCCTGCAGAACAAGTTCGAGGTGGAGGAGCTCCCCCCCGCCCACCTGAAGGGGAAGGAGAAGCCCTTCCGCATGTTCGACGTGAAGCGCCTGCGGCCGAGCGCTCAGGTGCCCGCGCAGTACGGCCAGTAGCGCCTCCTCCCGGCCCGGCCCCGCGCCGCCGCGCTCGGCGACGCGCTCCTAACGCGGCTCGCTCGCTTGCGGCGCGGGCGACGCGCCGGCCGGAGGTGCCCGAAACGGGGTGGCCCACGCGAGCGTGAGCGTCCCCGCGAGCCACGGGGCGTCGTCGTAGGTCGTGCCGCGACGCGGCTCGGTGTTGAGCCGAGCAGCGCGCGCGCGCAGCGCGACCCCGAGCGCGAACCCGCCCCCCACGTCGGCCTCGACGCCGAACCCGCCCCCGAACGCGAGCGCGGCGACCGTCCCGGCGCGGGGCGACGCGGGGAGCGCCGGGCTGCCTTCGACCCGCAGCGTCGTCTCGATCGCGAGCGCCCCGACGCCAGCGCCGATCCATGGCCGGACCGAGGCGCCCGCCCACGGCCAGAACGCGACCTCGGCCTCGCCGCGCCAGAGGCGCCGGCTGGTGCTCAACGAGCTGCCGTCGGAGCCGCGGCTGCCCTCGCTGCCTGGCTCCGCGCCGACCACCCCGACCGCGCCGACCGTCCACTCCGGGACCAGCCTCCAGCGGGGCACGACCTCGAAGGTGAGGAACCCGGAGGACTGCTGGCACGCCACCAGGTCGCCGCTGCTGTCGCAGCGCCCCCCGGCGAACCAAGTGAGGCCGGGGCCCCCCGCGAGCTCGAGGCCGGCGAGCGGCGCCTCCTCCGCCGCGGCGCGGCCCGGGGTGAGCGCCATCGCCGCGCCCACACCGAGGCTCCGCCAGGTGATCCGCGCGCTCCGATGCATCCCGCGGGGCGTACCACGGCGCGCGGCGCCTCGCCGCTCGGCGCGCCCCGGGCGCGCACTCGACGTGGCGGGCGTTTCAGGGAAGCATCGCCCCGCCGGCGCGTCGGTCGCCGCCGGTCCCCCCGCTCCGGCCTCCCCGCCCGTCCCGTGCCCATCGTCCTGCCGTTCGAGCGCCCCGTCGTGGAGCTGGTCACGCGGGTGCGCGAGCTCCGCGAGCTGGCGCGGAGCGACGCTCGGTTCGGCGCCGAGCTGGAGCGGCTGGAGGAGAAGGCGGCGAAGCTCGCGCGCGAGGTGTTCGCGGGGCTCACGCCGATGCAGAAGGTGCAGCTCTCCCGGCACCCGAGCCGCCCCTACACGCTCGACTACATCGGGCGGCTCATCGAAGGCTTCGTGGAGCTCCACGGCGACCGCCGCTACGCGGACGACGCGTCCATCGTCGGCGGGATCGGGCGCTTCGCGGGGCGTCGTGTCGTCGTCGTCGGCCACCAGAAGGGGCGCTCGACGAAGGAGAACGTCCAGCGGAACTTCGGGATGCCCAACCCTGAGGGGTATCGAAAGGCGATCCGCCTCTACGAGCTCGCCGACCGTTTCCGCATGCCGGTCCTCACGTTGATCGACACGCCCGGCGCCTACCCCGGGATCGAGGCGGAGGAGCGCGGGCAGAGCGAGGCGATCGGCAAGGCCATCGAGACGATGACGGCGCTCGCCGTCCCGGTGATCGTGAGCGTCATCGGCGAGGGCGGGTCGGGGGGCGCGCTGGCGCTCGGGGTCGGGAACCGCGTGCTGGTGATGGAACACGCTTACTACTCGGTCATCTCACCCGAGGGGTGCGCAGCCATCCTGTGGAAGGACGGCACGCGGGCGCCGCAGGCCGCCGAGCGGCTCCGCATCACCGCGCCGCACCTCCTCGAGCTCGGGGTGGTCGACGGCGTCGTCGAGGAGCCGCCGGGCGGCGCTCACCAGGACCCCGACGCCGCGGCGAGGCGGCTCTCGGCCGCGATTCTGGAGAACCTGCGCGCGCTCGAGCGGCTCGACGGCGCCGGGCTCCGCGACGATCGGTACGCGCGCTTCAGGCGGCTCGGCGCGTTCGTCGCCTGACGGGGTGGCGCGGCGCCGACGTCAGCCGACGCCGAGCTCAGCCGGGGTGCGCGACCACGCGAGCTTTCCGCGCTCCACGAGCGCCACCTGCGTGACCTGGAACGGCGGGAACGGCCGGCCCCCCGTGAGATGCGATCCCAACGCCGTGATGGACGGCTCGTGCCCGACCACGACGAGCGGCCCCGCGAGCTGCACGAGGCCGGCCTCGACCAACCGCGGCGGCAGGCCGGGCGCGAGCGCCGCTAGCGTCGAGACCGGAGCGTCGGAGCCGAGCCCGGCCACGAGCAGCTCCGCCGTCTGCACGGCGCGGACGAGCGGGCTCGTGATGACGTGCGCCGGGCGGCACCCGAGCGCCGCGAGCCGCTCGCCTACCGCGCGCGCGCACCGCCGGCCGGCGGGCGTGAGCCAGCGGTGCGCATCGTCGAGGTCGTAGTCGGCGTCCACGGCGCGAGCATGCCGGACGAGGTATGCGATCATGGCGGGGGTTTCGAGCCGAGCGCGGCGGGCTGTCAACGGGCCCCGCCGTGACGTGAGGATCTCCGGCGAATTGCCCGCCTTGACCGGGCGAGGGTGGGTCGCTAGCTTGCGGCACCCTCGGAACGGCCCGGCGGCCTCTCGACCGCCACATCCCCGCGAGGCGAGGAGCCCATGGCGATCCAGATCGGCATCAATGGCTTCGGACGCATCGGCCGATGCGTCCTCCGCGCCCTCTCGGAGCGCAAGCTCGGAGAGCTCCAGTGCGTCGCGATCAATGACCTCACCGACACGAAGACGCTCGCGCACTTGTTGCGCTACGACTCCGTCCACGGTCGCTTCGAGGCCGACTCCGTCGCGCACGACGAGGGCGCGATCGTGCTCGGTGGCCGGCGCGTCGCGGTCACGTCGCACAAGGATCCGAAGGACATCCCGTGGCGCGCGCTCGGCGTGGACGTCGTGTTCGAGTGCACCGGGTTGTTCACGGACCGCGCGAAGGCAGCCGCCCACTTGGCCGGCGGCGCGCGCAAGGTGATCATCAGCGCGCCCGCCAAGGGGCACGACAAGACGCTGGTCCTCGGCGTGAACGGCCACGAGTACGACGCCGCGACCCACCACGTGGTCTCGAACGGCTCGTGCACGACGAACTGCCTCGCTCCCATGGCGAAGGTGCTCCTCGACTCCTTCGGCGTCGAGCGGGGACTGATGACGACGGTGCACTCGTACACGAACGACCAGCACCTCCTGGATCTGCCGCACCGCAAGGGGGATCTCCGGCGCGCTCGCGCGGCGGCGGTGAACATGATCCCCACGAGCACGGGCGCCGCCCGCGCGCTGAGCGAGGTCATCCCCGCGCTCGCCGGGCGCTTCGACGGCGTGGCCGTACGCGTCCCGACAGCCAACGTCTCGCTGGTCGACCTCACGGTCACCACGGAGAAGCCCGTGACCGTCGAGGCGATCCACGCGGCGATGAAGGCCGCGGCCGAGGGCCCGATGAAGGGCATCCTCTACTACCTGGACGAGGAGCTGGTCTCGGGCGACTTCATCGGCCACCCGGGCTCGAGCCTGTTCGACTCCACCCTCACGAGCGTGATCGGCGAGCGCATGGCCAAGGTGTTCGCCTGGTACGACAACGAGTGGGGCTTCTCCAACCGGATGCTCGATCTCGCCCTCCTCATGGGGAGGTGATCCCATGACCAGCCTCGAAGGCATCCGCTGCATCGACGAGCTCGACCTCGCGGCCAAGCGCGTCTTCATTCGGGTGGACTTCAACGTCCCGCTCGACAAGAGCGGCGCGATCACCGACGAGGAGCGCATCACAGCCGTGATGCCGACCCTCGAGCACGCGGTGAAGGCCGGCGCGCGGGTCGTCCTGGCGTCGCACCTCGGGCGCCCGAAGGGCACGGTGGATCCGCGGTACTCGCTCGAGCCCGTCGGCGCACGCCTCGCGGAGCGCACCGGTTGGGAGGTGCTCCTCCCCGACGACTGCGTCGGTGACGCCGCGCGGAGCGTGATCCAGGATCTGCGCTCGGGGCAGGTCTGCCTGCTGGAGAACCTGCGGTTCCACCCCGAGGAGGAGAAGAACGATCCCGAGTTCGCGCGGGAGCTCGCGGCGCTGGTGGACGCCTACGTCGACGACGCGTTCGGCGCGGCGCACCGGGCCCATGCGTCCGTCGACGCGCTCCCGCGCCTGGTGCGCGAGCGCGCCATGGGCTTCCTCCTCCGGTCGGAGGTGACCGCGCTGAACCGCCTCCTGGAGCGCCCGGAGCGCCCCTTCGTGGCGGTGCTCGGCGGCGCCAAGGTCGCCGACAAGATCGGCGTCATCGAGTCGCTCCTCCAGCGGTGCGATGCGATCTGCATCGGCGGCGCGATGGCCAACACCCTGTTGGCCGCGCGAGGGACGAGCATGGGGAGCTCGCGCGTGGAGACAGACTGGCTCGCCCGGGGGCGGACGCTCCTCGAGCAGGCGGAGCGCCGGGGCGTCGCCATCGTGCTGCCCTCGGACGTGGTGGTCGCCCCTTCGCTCGAGTCGACCGCGGGGGAGACGGTCCCCGTCGGAGCGGTGCCGTCGGACGCGATGGCGCTCGACGTGGGGCCGGCGACCGTCGCCGCGTTCGCAGCGCGAGTGACGAGCGCGAAGACGGTGTTCTGGAATGGCCCGATGGGGCTGTTCGAGAGCCCCGCGTTCGCCGCAGGGACGGTCGGGGTCGCGCGCGCGCTGGCCGCCTCGAGCGGCTACACCGTCGTCGGCGGCGGCGACAGCGCCGCGGCGATCCACGCGGCGGGGTCGGATCTCGCGGCACGGATGAGCTTCATCTCCACGGGAGGCGGCGCCGCGCTCGAGCTGCTCGAGGGCCGCAAGCTGCCCGGCATCGAGGCGCTCCGCGCCGCGGCGAGGCCCCTGTGAGGTGGGCGTCCGCGCGTCGACGCGCGCCGGAGCGCTCGTGAGCCCGGGCCGCCGCCCGCTGATCGCGGGGAACTGGAAGATGTACCGTGGCGGGGCGGCGGGCTGTGAGCTGGCGGACGCCGTGCGCCGCGCGGTCGCGCCCGGCGCGCGCGCGGAGGTGGTCGTCGCGCCGCCGTTCACGGCGCTCGCCGCGGTGGCAGAGACGGTGCGCGGCGCCACGATCGGGGTCGCGGGCCAGAGCCTCCACCCCGGCACCGAGGGCGCGTTCACCGGGGAGGTGAGCGGGCCGATGCTGGTGGAGTGCGGCGCGACGTGGGTCATCGTCGGGCACAGCGAGCGCCGGCAGCTCTTCGGCGAGACAGACGCGAACGTCCAGGCCAAGGTCGCCGCGGCAGCGGCCTGCGAGCTGGTCCCGATCGCGTGCGTCGGCGAGACCCTGGCCGAGCGCGAGGCGGGGCGGACGCTCGAGGTCGTCTCGCGCCAGCTCGCGGCGATCTTGGCGGCGGACCGCGCGGGGGTGTCGCTCGTGGTCGCGTACGAGCCCGTCTGGGCGATCGGGACGGGCCGCGTCGCCGGGCCGGATCAGGCCGAGGAGGTGCACGCGGCGCTCCGCGTCCAGCTCGAGCGGCACGACCCGGCCCTGGCCGCCGCGACGCGGATCCTCTACGGGGGCAGCGTGAAGCCGGAGAACGCCGCCGGCCTCCTCGCCTGCCCCAACGTCGACGGTGCCCTGGTCGGCGGGGCGTCACTGGACGCCGCGGCGTTCGCGGCCATAGTTGCGGCCGCCGAGCCCGGCTGAAGATCCCACGGTTCGCTACATGGCAGAGCTCATCAAGACCCCGCTCACCGTCCTGCACGTCTTCGCGTGCATCTTCCTCATGCTCGTCGTGTTGATCCAGCCGGGCAAGAGCGGCGGGCTCGGCGCGTTCGGTGGCGGCGCGCAGCAGGTGTTCGGCGGGCGGGGAGCCGGCAACTTCCTCACGCGCACGACCTGGATCACGGGCGCGACGTTCTTCTTCACCAGCATCTCTCTCGCCTACCTGTCGACCTCCGTCGACGCTTCGCTCGAGAAGAAGGCCAAGGCGGCCGCGAGCGCCCATGCGCCCGCGCCCACCCCGCCCGAGGCGGCCTCGAGCCCCACCCCACCCGAGCCCGCGAGCGCGCCCCCACCCGCGTCGCCCCCGCCCGCGGGCTCGTGACCGTGGGCGGCCGGGCCGCCGCTCGCGCCATCGTGGGTGCCGTCGCGGCGCGGCTCGCTGCGTCCGGGGTCGTGCTCGCGTCGGGCTTCCGATCGCTGAGCGACGACGACTGGGCGCGCATCGCCATCGCGCAGCGCTTCGCCGAGGCTCCAGCGATGGATCCTTCCGGGACGAGCTGGCTGCCGCTTCCGTTCTGGCTGCTCGGCGGCGCGATGCGCGCCCTCGGCGCGACCGTCGAGGTCGCGCAGGGAGTCGCGCTCGGGAGCGGGGTCGCGGCGACGCTGCTGGTGCTGGCGGCGGGCCGCGCGCTCGGGCTCCCCTGGGGCCGGGCAGCGCTCGCGGCCGCGGTCGCCTCGCTGTTCCCGTACTCGGCCCGGCTGGGCGTCGCCGCCGTGCCGGAGGCGCTGACCGCGGGGTGCATGGTGGCGGGAGCGGCGGCCGCGACGCGCCTCGAGGCGCGCGTCCGCCTCGCGGGGGGCGCGGCGCTCCTGGTCGCGACGCTCTCGCGCTACGAGGCGTGGCCGGTCGCGGCGGGCTTCGCGGCTTTCGCGGCGCTCGACGCCGCGCGACATCGGTCGCCGGCGTTGTGGCTCGCGGGCGCCGCGGCGGCCGCCGGCCCGATCGCGTGGCTCGCGCACGGCGTGGCGGCGCATGGCGACGCGCTGTTCTTCGTCGCGCGCGTCGCCGAGTATCGACGCGCGGTCGGCGGCGGCGGCGCCGGCTCGGTCGCTCGCCTGCTGGGGTATCCCATCGCGCTGGCGCGCTGCGAGCCGGAGCTGGCGGTCGCGGCGGCCTGCACCGTCGCGGCGTGGGGCGCGGTCCTCCTCGGCCAGCGCTGGGAGCGGCTCACGCCGCCGCCCGGCGTGGCCGCGGGGACCGGCGGCGGATCGCCGAGCCGCCACCGGTTCGGCGGTCTGCTCGCGCTGGTGCTCGCGTTCCTCGTGGTCGGGGAGCTCCGCGATGGGGCGCCGACGCACCACGCCGAGCGCGTGCTGCTCCCGCTGTGGTTCGCGGTCGCGCTGCTGGTGGGCGGCGCGCTCCCCCGCGCGGCGGCGTCGCTGCGGCCGGGCGGCCGCGCCGCGCTCGCCAGCGCGCTCGTGCTCGGCCTCCCCGTCGCGGCAGGAGTGCTCCGCCCGTGGTTCGCGCGCACCGACGACTTCGTCGACCGGACCGAGGAGCTCGCGCTCGGGCGGACGGCGCGCGCGCTGGCGGCGCCCGAGGAGCGCCTCGCGATCGTCACGCGCGACTTCGCGTACTTCGCCGTCACCGCCGGGTTCGGCGCGCCGTCCCGCGTCGACATCCTCGACGATCGAGACCCGCGGCGCGCGGCAGGCTCGCCGATCTGGGCGTCGGCCGGCGCGCTCGAGGCCGCGCTCGGCGCGCGCCCGGCGGCGTGGCTCGTCGTCCCGGCGGAGAGCGAGGCGGCGCGCGCGCCGCTCGGGGCGGTTGCGCGCGCAGGCGCGAGGCACACGTTGCTCCGCACCGGCGCCCGGCTGGCCCCCACGCCCGCGCGGCCTTAGTTCTCCCTCGGTCGGATCCTGCTACACGGTCCCCGCGATGACGCTGCTCGACATCTTCGACCCGAAGGCGCCCCCCCCGGCCCTCGGCATCGATCTCGGCACCACCCACTCCGTCGTCGCGCACGTCCGAGATGAACGGCCGGTGGCGCTCGACACCTGCGACGGCACCGCGCTGCTTCCGAGCGTCGTGCACTACGGGGACCACGGCGCGGTACTCGTCGGCGCCGCGGCCCGGCGGTTGGCGACCGAGCAGCCCGAGCGGACCCTCGCGAGCGTCAAGCGCTACATGGGCAGGGGCGCTCGCGACGCCGAGGCCGGCCAGCTCACCGCACACCGCCTCGCGCCAGCCGCCAGCGACGACGATGCCCGCGTCGTGCGCTTCGCGCTGGGCGGCGGTCGCACCGTGACGCCGGTCGAGGTGAGCGCGGAGATCCTGCGGAGCTTGGCCCGGAGCGCGCGCGACCACCTCGGAGGGATCGGCGGCGTCGTGATCACGGTGCCCGCTTATTTCGACGACGCACAGCGCCAGGCGACGCGCGACGCGGGGCGCCTCGCCGGGCTCGACGTCCTCCGGCTCCTCGCCGAGCCGACGGCGGCGGCGCTCGCGTACGGGCTGGATTCCGGTCGGAGCGGGACCTTCGCCGTCTACGATCTCGGCGGTGGCACCTTCGACGTGACGATCCTCGCGCTGGAGGACGGCGTCTTCCAGGTCCGTGCGACGGGCGGCGACAGCGCGCTCGGCGGCGACGACATGGACCGCGCGATCGCCGAGGAGCTGCTCGCGGCGATGGGCGCCACCACGGACGCCGCGCGCGCCCCCGCGGTGGTGGCCGTCGCGCTGGCGGCCGCCCGCGACCTCAAGCACGCGCTCACCACCGACTCGACGGCCACCACCTCGCTGCCCGCTCGGGGCGGCGGCGACATCACCTTCACGCTGGAGCGGCCGCGCTTCGAGGAGCTCGTCCGGCCGCTGCTCGAGCGGACGGGGCGCGCGTGCCGGCGCGCGCTCCGAGACGCCGGGCTCGAGCCAAGCTCGCTCGATGGCGTGATCCTGGTCGGCGGGGCCACCCGAGTGCCCTGCGTCCGCGCGTACGTGGCGGAGCTCTTCGGTCAGGCGCCGCTCGCCGACATCGACCCGGATCGGGTCGTCGCCTACGGCGCGGCCCTGCAGGCGGATCTGCTCGCTCGCGCCAGCGACGAGGTGCTCCTGCTCGACGTGATCCCGCTCTCGCTCGGGGTCGAGACCCTGGGCGGAGCGGTCGATCGGGTACTCCCGCGCAACACCACGCTCCCGGCAGGCGCGCGATCGACGTTCACGACGTACGCCGACGGCCAGACGGGCTTCGAGATCCACGTGGTGCAGGGCGAGCGGGAGCTCGCCGCCGACTGCCGCTCTCTGGCGCGGTTCAGCCTGCGCGGCATCCCGCCGATGCCGGCCGGGATGGCGCGGCTCGAGGTGACGTTCGACGTGGACGAGAACGGCCTCCTCACCGTCCGCGCTCGAGAGACGACGACCGGGATCGAACAGAGCGTGACCGTGCGGCCGAGCCACGGGCTCACCGACGACGAGGTCGAGGCGATGCTCGTCGCGGCGCTCGACCACGGCGAGGAGGACCTCGCGCGGCGCCGCCTGGTCGACGCGAGGGTCGAGGGCTCGAGGATCGCGCTGGCGACGGAGAAGGGGCTAGAGGCGGACGGCGATCTGCTCGGCGCCGAGGAGCGTGCTCAGGTGGAGGAGCGCCTGCGTGCGCTGCGAACGAGCCTCGAGGCGTCGGGGACGGCGAGCGCCGTGCAGGCGCGGATCGACGCGCTGGACGACGCCACGCACGCCTGGGCGGGCCGGCGCATGGATCGCGCCGTGGCCGCTGCGATCGCCGGGCGGGGCGTGGCCGAGGTGGAGCAGGAGGTCCGCCACGCTCGCGGAGTGGAGTCCCACGTCGCCGAGCACTCGGGCGCCGTCGCCGAGGAGCCCCGGCCATGAGCAGCGCCGGCCCGCGGGCGACGGTCCGCTTCGTGGACCAGTCGCTCGAGGTCGAGGTCGAGCTCGGCGGCACGATCCTCGGCGCGGCGAAGCGCTGTGGCGCACCGGAGGGCGACGCGTGCGGCGGGGTGTGCGCGTGCTCGACCTGCCACGTCTACGTCGACGAGGGGGGTGAGCTGTTGTCCGAGCCCTCCGAGGGAGAGGAGGACGTGCTCGACAAGGCGTTCGACGTTCGCCTCGGCTCGCGGCTCGGGTGCCAGGCGCGGATCGAGCGACCGGGCACGCTGGTCGTGCGCATCTCGAACGAGAGCCTGGACGCCTTCTACAACGAGCACCCGAACGTCCCGCGTCCCCCGCGCTGAGCCGCTGCGCCGGCGCGGGGTCGCGCGCGGCGGGTCGGGGACCGCTTCTAGCTGCCGACGCTGGCGTCCGGGCGCCCCTCCGCGCCGCCATCCGGCAGCTGCGGCGTCGGCGACGCGAGCGCCGGGGGGGCGGCCGAGCCGGCGGGCGCGGGGCGCGGAGCCGGAGGCGGCTGCCGATCCCCCAGCGCGGCGAGCAGGCGAGCCCGGATCCCCGCCGCGGCGGCCCAGAGCTCGGCGCCCGCGACGCGCGCCTCGGGCGTGGAGAGCACGGCCCGGGCGTGCTCGAGGCCGGTCCGGCTCCCGAGGGGCACCAGGACGAAGCCGAGCGCAGCGAAGAGGAGCACCAACGCCTCCGTCGCGCGCCGACCGAGCCTGCCGATCACGGGCGCACGATACCCAGGCCGGAGGCGCCTGGCCCAGTCCGCTGCCTCCGAGCTGGAGGCGAGCGTCCCCGTCCGTCACGGATCGGTCAGGTCTTGCCGGAGAGCGCGAGGACGCGTTCGACCAGGGCCTTGTCGAACGTCCCCGAGCCGAGCCGCTGGACGATCGGCTTCAGGATCTTTCGCCACTCCTCCGTCTCCGCCGCCGTCATCTCGACCACCGTCATCTTCTTCGAGACGCGGGTGAACGCCTTCGCGTCGAGCTTCCGGATACGCTTCGTGCTCTTGCGCCCGAGCGTCCGCTGGATCTCGAGGAACGACTCGCGGAGATCCGCCGGGAGCGCGTCGAGCGCCTGGGTGCGGATCACCGTGCCACCGACGGCGCATACGCTGGCGCGAGACGAGACATGGTCGAGGTTGGCCGTCCACTGGAGCTGCTCCGCGGCCAGCATCGGGGCGCTCACGACGTTCACCTTGCCGGCGCGGAGCGCGGGGAGGACCTCCGGCGGCCCGAGCGGCACCGGGACGACCCCCCCGATGGCGCCGTAGACCATGGGCCCGATAGGCTCGTTCCGCCACACGAGCGGGTTCTTGCCCCGCAGATCGGTCGGGACGCGGACCGCGAAGCCCTTGCTCATCTGCCGCACGAGGCCGATGTCCCCCCAGCCGAGCACGGTGAAACCTTCGCTCACGAACCCCCGCTCCAGGTCCTCGCGGACCGCGTCGCGCACGCGATCGAGCAGGGCCCAGTCGTCCAGTACGCCCGGCATCTGGAGCACCAGCACGTCCCGGTAGATGCGCGACAGCCCGACGGCCGTGAGCGAAGCGCCGTCGAGCTGGCCCGACTTCATCTTCGCCACCATGGCGTCGTCGCCGCCTTGGACGGCGTTGTAATAGATGTCGAGATCGAGCCGGTCGTTCGACTTCTTGCGGACCGCCTTCCGCCAAGATCGAAACACCTTGCCCCAGGACGAGTTCTTCGGCGCGAGCGTCGCGATGCGGAGCGTGTGCTCCGCCGCTCGAGCGCGGCCGGGAGCGCCGACCACCGCGAGGACGACCCCGAGCGCGACGAGGAGACGGAAGCACATGCGGGAGAGCGTACCCGGGCGCCAGCCCGCGGCAAGCCGGCCGGTCGGCCTGTATCCACGGCGAGGCACGCGCCGCCCCACCTCCCCCGCGCTCAGGGGTCGCTGCGGCCGCGGCGAGGCGCGCCGCCACGGGGTGGTGCGGCCTGCGCTCGCTCCTCGAGCCAGTCGAGCCGACC
Source organism: Polyangiaceae bacterium (assembly GCA_020846005.1). Taxonomy (GTDB): domain Bacteria; phylum Myxococcota_A; class Polyangia; order Polyangiales; family Polyangiaceae; genus JADLEQ01. Next base: position 129,935 of record JADLEQ010000043.1, on the reverse strand, counting down.
GTCGAACATCCCGAGGACGCGGGAGACGGTGGTGAGCGTCTTCTCCATGCGGTCGAGCCGCTCCTCCGTGGAGAGCGCCGGGGGCGCCACGGGCGCCGGCACGGCCGCGCGCGCCGGTCGCCTCTTCCGAGACGGAGATGCCGTTCGTTTGCGAACCGCCATGCTGGCGCGACGCTACCACGGCGGCGCGTCGCTGGGCGAATCTTCGGGAGCGCGGGTCTCCAGGCACCTGGGAGCCGCGGCGCCGGCCGCCCGTCGCGCTCAGCCGGTCCGCGCCCGCAGGGCGGCGAGGACATTGCAGAAGAGCGCGCCCTGCTCGAGCGCGTCCTCGAGGGCCAGGTGGGAGTGGCGGCGCGAGTCGAACCACTCGCGCGGCATGCGTCGCTTCGTGGCTTCGCGGTAGCCGCCCCCGAGCGCCGCCATCGCGAGGGTCTTGATGTCGAGCGCCGAGTGGGAGAACGGGCTCCTCCCGGCGAACCTCACCAGGTACCAGTAGACGAACATGAAGTCGAAGGCCGCGGGGTACCCCACGAAGACGGGCAGCCCGGGGAGCGCCTCGAGCCAGGCGACGTAGCGCGGCATCGCCGTCGCAGGGTCCTCGGGCGCCTGGCGGCACGCCGCCCACGCCTCCGGATGCGCGCGCCACCAACGCTCCGTCTTCGGATCGGGGGTCGCGCCGGGGAGCTCGATGAGGTTCACGCTGAACGTGCCGATCAGCTCCTTGCCCGCGGTGAAGGCCGCGGACCCCAGGCTGAGCATGGAGCTCGGCCCCGGGATGAGCCCATCGGCCTCCACGTCCGTGCTGACGTAGACCTCCTCCCTCATGGCGCGCGCGCAGCGCCGAGCGGAGCGCGGCGCGCGGGCGACGGGGCCGCGCCGATCGCGGGCGCCGGCTCGAAGACGGGCTTCGAGAGCGGCCCCGTCAGGCGGAAGGCGTAACCGCCGTCTGGGCGCTTCGCCCGCTTCACCTTTGGATCGAGGTCGAGCAGCCCACCGAAGCGCTGCGTGCCGCCGGCGGTCGCGGTGCCGAAGAGCGCCTGCGTCTTCTCGTCCCGGTCCATCAGCGCTGCGCTCGGCGTCAACACGAGGGTGAGCTCGGCCAAGCTCGAAGCGAACGGGTCGCGCAGGCGGACCTTCCCCTCGGCGCTCAGCGAGAGATCCTTGCCTTGACTGGCGAGCTTCGTGATCGTGAGGCGGCCGTCCGTCGCCGAGGCCTCAAGCTCGAGATCCCCGGCGGCGACCGCGGGGACGACCATGGTGTCCTTCACCTTCGTCTTGCCATCCCCCAGGATGAGGCCCTGGATCGCGAGCTTCACCTCCCCCTCCGCCTTCGCCAGCTTCTGCTCGGGGAAGCGCAGATCCACCGTCCCCGAGAGCGTCCCCCGGATGGGGATCCCCGCCGCGACGTTCTCGAGGGCGGGCACGTCGCCGAGCGGGACGGCCCGGAGCTCGAGCTTCACCGCGCGCCCGCCGCCAGCGTCCGAGGTCATCCCGGTCAGCTCGCCGGCCCCGAGGCGCGCGTCGAAGCTCAGCTCCAGCGTGCCGACCAGCAGCCCGAGGATCGCCGCTCGCACCCGGACCTCCTCGATCTCGAGGGCGCGCGGCTTGGGCGCCTTCGCCCCGTCGCTCGCCGCGGGGGCCGGCCACGAGAGCTTGACCCCCTCGGCGCGCAGGCCGCTCACGCGGTACGTCCCCAGCGAAGCCACCTCGAGGCGCCCGTCTCCCTCCCCCTGATTCGCGTTGAACTCGGCGACGAGACGGCTCCGGACACGCTCCAGCGGGAGCGTCAGGTACGTGCACACCACCAGCACGAGCACGTAGCCCAGCGTGTACCCGACCCCCTTGGCCAGACGGCGGAGCAGCGGGCTCACGGCACCTCCTCCGGCGCCGACTCGCCCCCGGCGGCGGGCTTGGTCTTCGACTTGTCGTCCGCCTTGCGATCCCAGGCGCTGACGACGACCTCCGCGTCCCACGAGTCGGGCTCGCCGCTGCGTCGCTTCACCGCCAGGCGCGTGATCCGGAGCGGGTACGGCGCCTGGACGATCCCCTCGAGGAAGTCCACGAGCCCGAGCAGCTTCACCTTGCGGAGCACGACCTTCGTCGATCGCTCCTCCCAGCGCTTGCCGTGCGGCACCGCAGGTCGATCCTGGCTCTCTGGGATCTCGACCTTCGCCTCCTTCGCGCGCTCGGCCAGGAAGCTCGCCAGCGCTGGCGCCGGAGTCCCGTATCGGGCGAGCACCTCCTGGCGCTCGGCCTCGCGCTTGCGGATGGCGACGCGCCCCGCCTGGACGGCCTCGATCGCGGAGGCGAACGCCGCGTTCTCCTCTCGCCTCCCGGAGAGGTGGCTCCCCACCAGCACCGGCACGAGAGCGAACACCAGCACCACGAACACGGCGCCGAGCACGCCGAGCAGCCGCCGCTCGCGCGGATCGAGGGAATCGACCCAACCCGTCGCGCTCACGGAGCCTCCGCCTCGCCCTCGGGCTTCTTCTTCTTCTTCGACTCCTCGGGGCACCGGAGATCGAACTCGAGGGCGTACTTCTGTTTGTCGGTGTTCACGACCTGCGTGATTTTGCCGATCTTGGCGTCCGGGAAGCAGCGCTGCGCCTTGATGACCCCGAGGACGGTCTCCGCGTCAGCGGCGCTGCCGACGACGCCGGTCAGCTTCACGTGCCCCTTCTGCACGTCGAGCTCCTCGATGTCGTGGGTGACGCTGGTCGGGATGCCCTCCGAGAGCTCGACGATGACGTCGAAGGCGTCGACCTTCGGGAGCGGATCGGAGTCCTCCGCGCCGCGACCTCGCTGCACGAGCTCCGTGGCGCGCGCCGGATCCGTCGTCTCCTCGCCGAGGACGTCGCGCGTCAAGCTGCCGAGCGCCGCCGTGAGCGTCGTGCGCTCGCGCTCCAGCGTCCGCAGCTCGGCCCACGTCGCGAACGCGAACGACACCGCGATGGCGCCGGCCAACCCCACCAGCACCGGCGCCTTCTCCTTCAGGAAGCCGAAGCCGCGCTCGAAGGCGAGCGGACCTTGCCGGAGATCGAGATCGCGCGGGCGGCGCACGCCGGCCAGCGCGAGCGCGATCGCCTTGGTGAAGCGCGGCACCACGAGCTCGAGGTCCGGCCCGATCCCCGCGAGCTCGAGCGGGGGGAGCGGGGCGATCGGCGTACCCAGGTGGTACCCCAGGTAGGCTTCAGCGCCGCTCAGCGCCGCCCCGACCCCGACCAGGTGGACGCGCTCGACGGGGGCTCCGCCCTTCGCCTGCCAGGCGAGGAGCGACTGGCGGAGCTCCGCCGCGAGCGCCTCGGGCGACTGACGCACGGCGTCGACCCCACGGGACAACGTGCGCGCGAAGACCGGCTCCCCCTGCTCGAGGACGACGACCTCGCTCGACGCATCCCCGAGATCGACGAGCGCGAGGACACCCGCGCCGAGCGGCGGCGCGGCGCTGACCAGGTTCGCGAGCGGGAGGGGGCCGCACCCGACACGGTCGACCTCACGGGCCGCGACCCGCCGGATGAGCTCGATCCGATCGCGCACGTGGTCGAGCCGGGCGGCGCCGGTGAGCACGAGGAGCGGCCCGTCGCGCCTGGCGCGCGCGAGGACCCGGTGATCCCAGACGAGCCCGTCGAGCTCGATCGGGAGCTGCGCCTCGAGCTCGTACGCGAGCACCTCCGAGAGCTGCTTCGACGCGACCGCGGGCAGCGCCAGCCGGTTGACGAAGACCCGGTCGCCCTCGAGACACGCTACGACGGACCCCGTGTGCGGGCCGACCTGCGCGAGGCAGGAGGCCAGGGCCGCGTCGAGCGAGCCCGCCACCTCGACCGAGACCTCGGCGAGTCGCTCGAGGGTGAGCGATCGATACCGCGCGCTGAGCACGGCCGCGCGGACCCAGCCGGAGCGGAGGTCGAGGCCGAGGACGCGGGAGCTCAGGGTGGAGGGGCCGGGAGGAGGGCGGGGCGGGCGGGCGGAAGCTAGCTCAGCGTATCGCGTAGTGAACCACGTAACCCGCCGGGCTGGGCTGGAACGCCGCGGCGATGGCGTCGGGGGTCGCGCCCTCGGGGAGCGCGGTGGTGGCGCCCGCGCCCGCCAGGGGGGGCGTGCGGCCGCCGAGCGCCTCGAGCGCGTCCAGCAGCGCGGCCGTCGGGGGCGCCCCGGGGGGCGGCGCGCCACGGAAGTCGACCACGGCGTGGACGGTCGTGCGCGTCTCGCGGGTCCCCGCCCGGACGTACCCGGTGGCGTGCACGCCGAAGACCTTGCTCTCGGTGGTGATGGCCTTCTCCATCTCGGCGTCCGAGCGCAGGACGACCGGCTGCAGCTCCAGCGCCGCGAGCACCGTCCCGAACATGCCGCGACCCTTGAGCGCGTTGACGAAGCCACGGGGGGAGCTGAACAGGGGCGCGCCGGCCGTGAACGTGCGCACGATGTCGAGCGCGGAGAGGAACTTCGCGGCCTCGAGCGGATCCGTGCAGAGCGCCGTGCCCTCGACGGCAGAGCCGCAGACGACGGCGTAGATGGTCTGCGCGTTCGCCGTGTTCACGTTGATCGCCCCCTGCCCCCACACCGTGAGCGTGCGCGAGCGCGGATCGTCGGCGTCCGGCTCGACGAACGCGGCCCAGAAGTCGTCGCCCACGCCGCGGACGAGGCGGAGCTCCTCCAGGCTGTCGAACGCTGCGTTCTTCCTCGCGTAGGGGGGCTTCAGCAGCTCGTAGTAGGGCTCCTCCGCGAGCGCCGCGGTCGCGACGCCCGAGTGCGGATCGCAGGGGAACGCCTCCTGATCGAAGTCGGCCCAGTCGATGATCGCGCTGCAGATGGTCTGGCGATCGGAGAAATTCCCGTCCGCGTCACGGTTCTCGAACATCGCGTCGTGCTGGGGGCCCGTCATCAGCCCGAGGAGCTGCGCCGCGAGGCGAGCCTTGGAGATGGAGTCGCCTCGCGCCGCGGCGTTCACGTTGATCTTCGAGTCCTCGTCGACGATGGACACGCGGAACCCCGCGCCCTCGAACCCGAGGTTCTTGCCCTCGGACACGTCGACGCCCGCGAGCGCCGCGAACGCCTGCGTTCCATCCTGATCACCGAACGCCCCGAGCACCTGATCGGCGAATTCCCAGACGGGGATCTGCGGCGGCGCACGCCGCGTCATGAGGAAGAGCGGCGCGATCGCCTTGCGAATGGTCGGCTCCGCGGCGATGAGCAGGCGCGAGAGGTTCACCGCGCTCCGCGCGGCGTACTCGGCCTTCAGACGATCCCGCTCGACGAGCGCGCTGCCGAGGGAGGCGCTGGTGTCGTCCTGGAACTCGGCCAGCATCACCGTCAAGACGGTGAGCGAGGCGATCACCATGACCAGCGCGACGCCGCGCCGCGCGGGCCGCCTCCGGAGGCGTCGCGTCGAGGGGCGGGGCGGGGTGAGGCGGGTCATTGCGTGGCGAAGGTCAGGGCGCGCTGCGCAGCGAGCGGGACGGCGGTCGAGAACCGGAGGGTGCCGCGGCCGCCGCCTCGCGCCTCACGCGCCGCTCCGTTCAGCACGAGCACGATCCGCGCCAGGAGCGGCAGGCGGTTGGGTTGCCCGATCGCCTGGGTCGTGTCCCAGCTCTCGACCCACTGCCCGCTCAACGGATCGAGCAAGCGGACCTCGAACAGATCGATGTCGGTCGCCAGGATCTCGATCCGGCCGCCCGTCCCCGGCTGGTCGTCGAGCCTCGACTTCACGCGCCGGACGAGGTCGTGCACCCCGGAGCGATCGGGATCGGGGAGCGAGAAGTACGAGATGTCCGCCTGGTCGGACTCGTGGGCGTCGCGATCGAGCCGCTGGTGAGCGAAGGTGGTGAAGTCGAGGCGCGCCGCGGGCGAGGCGGGGTCGCAGCGGAAGTGGGTCTTCCAGACGATCAACGACTCATCGACCGGGAGGTGACCCGAGACGTAGGCGCCGCTCAGCTCGCGCACGATCCGCGCCAGCGCCGAGCGCCCCTCGTGGTGACGGTCGTTGGTGAGCCGCACACTGTCTCGACTCGTCCGGAGCGTCGCGAACGCTCCGTAGAGCAGCATGGAGACGAGCGCGAGGACACCGACCGCGACCAGCACCTCGATCAGCGCGAGCCCGCGGGCCCCGCCCCGGGACGCTCCTCGGCTCACAGCGCCCCCTCCAGCGCGTCGAGCCCCTTGGCGGCGTTCGGATCGAGCCCTCCCTGCATCGGGTTCGTGACGTACTGGACTAGCCCGAGCTCGCGCGGGGTGACGCCCTCGCGCCACTGCACCGTGACGGTCACCTTGCGGATGCTCTCCTCGAGCATCGGCTTGAGATCGGGGTACACCATGCTCATCACGAGCGGGGCCATGCCCTGCACGCCCGTGCTCGAGGCGGCGCCGAGCATGCTGGTGAGATCGGAGATGCCGCCTGCGCCGCTCCCGAGCGCCTGGCCCCCGCCGGCCTGCAGCGCCGAGAGCGCGCCGAGCGCGCCGAGCCCCTGATCGCCGCCGAGCCCACCGTCCGCCCCAAGCGCGTCCAGTCCCTTCGGCTCCGGGAGCTCGACCCGCTCGACCTTCCACGCGCACGCGAACCGGGTGCTCTCGTCGCCCTCGCAACAGTCGCCCGAGCCCGTGCTGTCGACGGCCGGGTAGCCCGTCTGCAGCAGCTCCAGCTCGACCTCCGTCATCTTGCAGCGTGCGAGGCCCCCGGCGATCCCCAGGTTGCCGGCGTGCTGCGCGCTCGTGAAGAGCCCGACCTGCGACGACAAGATGACCGTGAGCGCGAGGCCGAGGATGGACACGGCCACGAGAACCTCCAGCAGCGTGAACCCGCGCTGCGCTCCAGGCACTCGCGCCGCCCCCATCACTCCTCCCGCTCGTCCACGCCGGTCTCACCCGGGCGCGGGCGCTTCAGCGCGACGCTGCCGCGCTCCACCCGCGCGCGACCCGTCAGCCCGCTCACCAGGACGGTCACCCCCTCCTCGACGCCGTCCCGACGCAGCTGGATCGCCGCCCGCTCCGTCGTCCCGCCCGGCCACATGTAGACGTACGCTCGCCCCGCGACGCGGGGCTCGTCGTCGTGCTCCGTCTCCACGCTGACGAGCCGCACGCCAGCGCCGATCTCTCGGCCCTGCTCGTCGAAACCGAGCGCTCGCACGGGCGAGAACCGCGCTCGGGGCGCGCGCGGCGCCTTCACGATCCGCTCCGCCTCCGCGCGCGCCTCGGCCTCGACCTCGCCGAAGGCCTCGGCGCCCGCGTTCGCTCCCTCGGCCTTCTCGCGCAGCATCGTCGGGCCGTTCGCCTCCTCCAGCACCACGCGCTGCGCCTCGAGGTCGAGCACCAGCCGCACCGGGCGCCCGGTGGCGTTGGCGCGGGTGATGCCGGCGCGCACGCTGCTCACGAGGAGCGTAGCCGCGGCGCGCTGCCGGCTCCCCGCGAGCATCCCCGAGCCGTAGAGGATCGCGCCCGTCAGCAGCGTGATGAGCGCGATCACGACCAGCACCTCCACCAGCGCCAGCCCGCGCACACCTCCGCGGGGCGCGCCCGCTCCGAGGGCGGGGCGCGCCATCCGCGAGGTGGCGCCGGCCAGGCGGGTCACGGCGTGGGCTTCGCGCCCTCCGGGACGCGGATGTCGTCGGCGGTGCCCTTCTTCTTGTCCGGACCGCTCGACGTGACCGAGATCTCGTCGTCCGAGCACTGGAGCACGTACTCTTGGTCCCACGGATCCCGGGTGCTCTGGCCGGGATCCAAGTACTTCTCGCTCACCAGCTGGCTGATCGTCGGGCAGCCCGTCTCGTTGCTGGTGGCCTGCCAGTTCTGGATCGCGCCGCGGATCACCTGCGCGCCTGTCTTGGCGGTCTTGATCTGCGACTTCTGGAACTGGGGCAGCGCGAACACCGCGACGCCGCCTGCGACCATCGCGATGATCGCTACCACGATCAGGACCTCGACGAGCGTGGCGCCGCGCTCACGCCAGCGCCTCGCGCGCAGGATGCGGAGGGCGAGCTCGGTTCTCTCTGGGGATCGATTCATGACGTGCCTCTGGGTTCATTCGATGCGATCGAGTCCGAGCGGCTTGCCGTCCGGGCCATCGCTGAGCAAGTCGAAGCGCTTCCCCTCCGACCGGCTGGGACACACGAGCCGGAGCGGGCGCCCCCACGCGTCGACCGTCGCGCTCGCCAACCCGGCAGCGCGCACGGCGGTGGCGAGATCCGGCGGGCAGCGGCCGTCGTGGTCGGCGAGGTAGACCTCGACCGCGCGCGACGCGGCCGCGAGGATCGCGCGGGTCTGCCGCACGCCGGCTCGCTCTCGCTCTCGATACGCGATGACGACGACGAACACGACGAGCCCGACCGCCGCGGCGGCCGGGCGCGCCCTCGCCAGGCCGAGCCGGCGCAAGACACCGCCACGACTCTCCCAGGGAAAGTACGCCCTCGAGGTCGCGCGGCCGTCGTACCGAGCCATGCGACCCTCACGTGGCCCCTGGGCGGAGCGGGGCCCGCCTCATTGCACCAGCTCGTTCATCTGAACCAGCGGCATCAAGATGCTCATGGCGATGAAGCCCACGACCGTCCCCATGACGACGATGATCAGCGGCTCGAGGAGGCTCGTCAGGGCCGCGACCTTCGTCTCGACGTCCGCCGTGTACGCGCGGCTCACGTTGTCCAGCATGGCCTCGAGCGCGCCGGTCCGCTCGCCCACCGCGATCATGTGGGTCACCATCGGTGGGAACGCCTTGCTGCGCTTGAGGGGCTCGGCGATGCTCTCGCCCTCTCGGATCGAGCCGATCGCCTCCAGAACGACCGCCTCCAGGCGGGCATTCCCGAGCACCGCGCGGCCGATCTCCATCGCCTTCAGGAGGTGGACGCCGCTGGCGAGGAGCGTCGCCAGGGTGCTGGCGAAGCGCGCCACGGCGACGAGGAGCGTCAACCGGCCGAAGATCGGCGCCGAGAGCCGGAAGGTGTCCCAGCGCAGGCGCCCGGCCGGCGTCGCCTTCCATCGGCGGAAGAGCGCCACCCCGCCGCCGCCGACCGCGAGCAGCAACCACCAGTAGCTGCCGATTGTCTCCGAGGTGAAGATGAGCAGCCGCGTGTACCAGGGGAGCTCGCGGCCGAGGTTCTCGAAGATGCTCGTCACCTTCGGCACCACGGCGACCATCAACAGCGACACCATCAGCGTGCCGACGATCGCCATCAGGATCGGGTAGGCGAGGGCTCCCGACACCTTGCTCCGCAGCCGCGCCTGCGCCTCCATGAAGTCCGCGAGCTTCTCCAGGACGGCCTCGAGCGTCCCGGAGGCCTCCCCCGCGGCCACCATGTTCACGTAGAGCGAGGTGAACACCTGGGGATGCGCCTCCAGGCTCTTGGCGAAGCTCGTCCCGGCGTTCAACGTCTCGCGGACGCTGGTGAGCACGCGGACCAGCGTCTCCTTCTCCACCTGCTCGCTCAGCGCCTGGATCGAGTCCACGAGCGGCACCCCGGCGCGCACCAGCGTCGCGAGCTGGCGGGTCATCACGGCCACGTCGGACGCCGTCGGGCGGCGGAGCGGCGCGAGCAGATCGATCTGGCGGCGCGCCCGCTGCTGACGCACCTGCTCCTCGGTGGCGTCGGTGAGGAGCACGCCCTCGCGCCGCAGCAGCGCGCGCAACGCCTTGGCGTTCTCGGCGTCTCGGATCCCCTTCACGGCCTTGCCGCCGTCGATCCGGATCCCGCGGAACTCGTAGACGGCCACCTAGCGCCTCCTCCGCCTCGGACGCGCGCGCGCGTCGCCGCGCCCACCCCCGGCTCGCCTCGTGCGCGGCGTCGTCACTCGAGCACCACGTCTTCCTGCGTGGCGGTGACCACCTCGCTCACCGTCGTGAGCCCCGCCAGCGCCTTCCTCGCGCCGTCGTCTCGCAGCACATCCATCCCTTGCGCCTGGGCGGCCCGCTTGATCGACTGGGCGTCGGAGTTCTTGAGCACGAGCGATCCGACGACGTCATCCATCACCATGAGCTCGTAGATGCCGAGGCGGCCGACGTAGCCCTTGTTCTCGCACTTCGAGCACCCACGCTCTCGGTAGAGCGTCGGCGCGCCGGGCCCGGTCCACGCGAGCGGGCGATACTCGGTTCCGTGCACCTGATACGCGGGCCCCAGCGTCCGCTGCAGACGCCGCTGGCCGCGCTCCGGATCGAGCCCGAGCTGGACGAGCTCCCACGGCGTCGCCGTGTACGGCTCCTTGCACTCGTTGCAGAGCACGCGCACCAGGCGCTGCGCCAGCACGCCGATGACCGTCGATCGCACGAGGAACGGCTCGATGCCCATGTCCACCAGCCGAGTGAACGCGCCGGCGGCGTCGTTGGTGTGGATCGTGGAGAGCACGAGGTGGCCCGTCATGCTCGCGTTCATCGCGATCTCGGCGGTCTCCTTGTCTCGAATCTCGCCCACCATGATGATGTCCGGATCCTGGCGGAGGAACGCCCGCATCGCGCTGGCGAACGTGAGCCCAATCTTGGGCTGGACGGGGACCTGATGGATGCCCGCGATCTCGTACTCGACCGGATCCTCGGCCGTGAGGATGTTCACGTTGGGGCGGTTGATCTTGTTCAGGCACGCGTAGAGCGTCGTCGTCTTGCCGCTGCCCGTCGGCCCCGTGACGAGCACGATGCCGTCCGGGCGCTCGATGAGCTGGTGCATCAGGCCGTAGTCGCGCCCCGCGAACCCGAGCTGCTCGAGGTCGAGCAAGACGTTCGTCTTGTGCAGGAGTCGCATGACGACGCGCTCGTGCTCGCGGCTCGTGGGGATCGTCGACACGCGGATGTCGATCGAGCGACCGGCGATCTTGAGCGAGATGCGACCGTCCTGCGGCAGGCGCTTCTCCGCGATGTTCAGGCCCGCCATGATCTTCACGCGGGCCACGACGGAGCCCATGAATTGCCGGCTGGCACGCCGCGCGACGTAGAGCTCGCCGTCGATGCGGTAGCGGACGATGACCTCGCGCTCCTCCGGCTCAATGTGGATGTCGCTCGCGCGCTGCTTGACGGCCTGCGCGAACAGCGAGTTCACCCAGCGGATGATGGGCGCGTCGTCGTCGGAGTCGAGGATGTCGGCGAGCCCCTCGCCGTCGTCCGCCGCCGACGTGGGCGCGAGCTCGCCGCCAGCCTCCTGGCGCTCGTAGACGCGGTGGATCGCGTCGATGACCACGTCGGTCGTCGCCACGAGCGCCCGGACCGGCTTGTCGAAGACCGCGCGGAGCGCGTCCATGGCGTCGGTGTCGAACGGATCGGCGACGACCACCTCGACCGCGCGATCGTCCTCGGCGACGACGAGCATCCGGCGCCCGCGCGCCCAGCCGATGGAGACCCGCGTCGCGAGCGCTACCGGGACCAGCTCCGGGTCGATCCGCGTCACGAACCCGAGGCCACACTCCGCGGCGAGGGCACGCGCGACGTCCTCCTCGCTGGCCGCCTGCGCGCCGACCACGAGATCGACGAGCGGGGCGTCCTTTTCGCGTTGTTGCGCGAGCAGGCTCTCCGCGACCTCGTGCGCGAGGACCCCGCGGCGCACCAGCACATCGGCGAGCGCGCGCTGCTCCATCCGCTACTCCACCCGCTCCACGTTCACGCTGCGCGCGACCGGGTTGATCCGGATCGGGGCGTCGAGCTCCGTCCTCGGGCGGGGCGCCGCGGCCGGCGCAGGGCGCGCCGGCGTCGCGGGGCGGCCCGGCGTGGCGGGACGCGACGGGGTGGGGCTCGGGGCCGCGCCGGGCGATCGCACCGGCGTCGGCAGGTCGAGCGCCTCGCCCGGGCGGTGCTCCTTCTCCTCGACCTCGCTCTCCCTCTCCAGCCGGAGCTGTTCCTCGACGGCGGCGTACGCCTGCCGGATCTCCTCGACCAGCCCGCGCGTGCGCGAGTAGTCGTTGGGCGGCTCCCACTCGTTGTTGCCGAAGACGAAGTAGCGGTCGAGGAACTCCTGCCGCTCTTGCATCTTCCGCTCGAAGATCTTTCGTAGGTCGTTCTGGTCGTGGATGACGTACGGGGTGAGGATGAGCAGGAGGTTCGTCTTCCGCTTCTGCGTGCTGGAGGAACGAAAGAGGAAGCCGAGGACGGGGAGGTCCCCCAGCACGGGGATCTTGTCCCGGGTCTTGATGACGGAGTCGCGCATCAGCCCGCCGATGACGACCGTCTGCTGGTTGTCGACGACGACGGTCGTCGCTGCAGTGCGCTTGGTGATGGAGACCACGCCGAGCTGACCGCTCGCGGCGCCCTGCTCGCTGATCTCCTCCTCGATCTCGAGCCGCACGCGATCGTCGTTGTTGACGTGTGGCGTGACCTTGATCTTCGTGCCCACGTCCTGGCGGGGCGCGCTGAAGCCGCCGAACCCCATCCCGCCGAGCGCGCCGAGCAGGCCGCTCGCGCCGGCCTGCCCTCCGGCGAGGCCCGCGAGCCCGGCGAGGTTCGACGTACCGCCGAAGTTCTGCTGGAGCGGGATGTTCTCGCCGACGTTGATCTCGGCGGGGACGTTGTCCGTCGCGATGATGTGCGGCGTGCTGAGCACGTTGGCGTCGCTGTTCGCGGCCAGCGCGTTCAACACCACCCCGAACGCCGGGATGCTGATGCCGGTGCCGAGGAGCTCGCTCGTCCCGGCGATCTCGGGGCCGCGGACCCCGAGGGCGAGGCCCTGGAGATCGGTGGGGAGCCCGATGGAGCGGAGCGGGTTCAGCCCGCCGTAGATGAGCGAGTTGCCCCCACCGCCGAGGTCGGGCGCCGCGCCCGCGTGGTACCCGAGACCCCACTGGCTGGAGTGGTTCACGGACACGTCCATGATGACGGCCTCGATGAACACCTGACGCCGCGGCGCGTCCAGCCGATCGATCACGAGGCGGAGCTGCGCGTAGTCGCGAGCCGTGGACGTGATGACGAGCGAGTTGGTGGCCTTGTCGGCGACGACGCGCACCTCGCTCTCGAACATCCCGGCCATCGGACCCTGGGCCTGAGGCCCCGGGCGGCCCGCGCCCTGGAGCATCTGGGTGAGCGTCTGCGCGAGCTCCTCGGCGACGGCGTGCTGCAGCGCGAGCACGCGGACTCGACCCTCGCCCGTCGGCTTGGTGTCGATACGTCGGAGGAGCTCCACGAGCTTCAGATAGGAGTCCTCGGAGCCGACGATGATCAGCGAGTTCGTCTGGTCGTCCGAGACGACCTTCACCAGCCCACCGGTCGCCCCACCGCCCTTCGCGCTCAGGTCGAAGAGCTCGTTGATCCGCTTGGCGAGGTCGCTGGCCGAGCCGTAGTGCACGGGCTCGATCCACATCTGGCTGCCGGCGCTGCCGACGTCCACCTCCTCGATGAGGCGGATCATGCGCTGGAGGTTCGTGCCCGTGTCCGTGAGGATGAGCAGCTGCCCAGGAGCGTAGACGGTGATGTCGCCGTCCTTGCTCTTGAACTTGGCGAGGACCGCGGCGACCTCCTCGGCCGTGACGTGCTGGAGCCGGTAGAGGCGCGTGACGTAGCGCTCCTCGTCGGGGACGGGCGCGCCACGCGCGTAGATGGGGGTCGGCTGCGTGGCGACGCCAGCGGTGTCGACGATCTCGAGGAAGCGCCCATGCGGCACGACCGTCATGCCGTTCGCCTCGAGGATGGCGAGGAACGCCTGGTAGGCCTCGGCGAGCGTGATCGGCGAGGGCGACACGACGGTCGCCTTGATGGTGCGGACCTTCGGCCCGTAGATGAACCGCTTGCCCGTCATCCCGCTGATGTGGTTGACGAGCTCCGCGAGGTCGGCGTCCTGGAGGTTGAACTTCACCATCGCGCCGCCGGGCTTGGGCCGGTACGGGGTGTCCGTCGCCTTCGCGATGGTGTCCATGCTGGTCGGGAGCGGGCCGCTCGCGCCCGGCGGGTCGGGGGTCGCCGCTGGCTTCGCCGCGGGAGCCGCCGGAGGGGTGGCGGCCGGCGGAGCCGGCGCGGGGCGCGCCGGGGCGCCAGCGGCGCGCGGCGTACCGACCGTCGGCGGGCGCGCCGGGGCGCGGATCGGCGGCGCCTGCGCCGCGACGTCGGAGACCGACGCCAGCACGAGCGCGACGGCCAGGGGCGCGAAACGCGCGCGGCGCGTCCAGACACGGATGGGGGTGCGGAGGTTCACTTGATCTTGTACTCGATGGTCACGGGCTGGCCGCGGCGGTTCACCTGGATCTTCAGGCTCGTCGCGGTGCGGAGCCGCGCGTACGCCTCGAGGGCCTTCTCGGGGCTGCCCATGCTGAACCCGTTGATCGTCTCCAAGCGATCTCCGTTCTGCAGGCCGAGCGTTCCGAGGAGCGTGTCGGGCCGGATGCCGAAGAGCCGGATGCCTACGACCTGCCCGTTCTGTTGCTCCGGCACGATCCGCGCCGAGCGCATGAGCTCGGCCTGGTTCTCGAGGATGCGATCGACCACCGCGCGGTCGACGTTGTACTCCGTGTCGCTCACCCGCTGGATCCGCTTGGCGATGTCGGGCGGGACGGTGGCGGGCCCTTCGCCCTTCCTCGCCGCCGCCGGAGCCGCCGGCCCGGCCGCGCCCGCGGGCGCCGCGGGGACCGTCGGCTGCGTCCGGAACAGCAGCGCCTGGCACAGCGCGCCGCTCCCCTCGAGCCAGACGGCCGGGCTGCCCTCCGTCGGATTGAAGCCGATGAAGGCGACCTGCCGCGCCCCGACCTGATCCCCCACGCGCCGGAGGCGAGGCTTGGCGTCGCCCGGCCCCTTCAACGCGGCGAGTGACCACGTCGGGTCCGTCGACTCGGTGACGATCGCGACGCTCACGTCTTCGCACGCCGGCACGCCGAGCGGGTCGACCACGGTCGCGGCGCTCACCTGCACCGCGTCCGTGCCGGGGAGCTCGAGCGCTTGCGCGTTGAGCGGCCCTCCGACGGAGTCGAACGGGTTGCGAGACTTCACGGCCTCGGCGCTGCGGCGCTCGTGCGCCACCGCGCGCCCCGCGAGCGGCGACAGGTCCACCATGTTCGGCTTCGGCGCGACGGTGAGCACCCGCTCGGACGGCAGCACGGCGCCGCCGAGCAGCGAGCCCGCGCCGGCAGCCTGGAAGTACCCGGCGACCGCGACCAGGGCGAGGGTCACGGCGCCGAAGTAGCGCTGGAACAGGGCGTCGACGGGCACGATCGTGTCGGCTTCTACCAAGCGAAGGCCATGCCAGGGCACCGAGAAGCGAAGTGCCGAGAATAAAAGATGAATTCTTGCTCCCGAGCCGGCGCCGGGCGGCCAGTCTGGCACGCCGGGGGTCCCCGCGTGACCCAGCCTGCCAATCTGTCATCGAAGCCCCAGGTGACCCGTGTCACCCTGGGCGCGATCCCGGGTACGAAGGAGCCGCCATGCAGATCGCCAGACGCCATTGGGTTCAAGGGGCAGCCGCGGTCGGCCTCGGCGCCGCCGGGCTCGGCGCGCCGAGGCGCGCATTCGCCGTCGAGGACCTCGTCGCGAGCCCGCCCGCCGGGTTCGTCCCGGCGAGCTACCCGGGGCGAGTCGTCAAGGTGGAGAAGAGCGGGGACTTCGCCTCGATGATGCAGCCGAACCAGCTCTGGCCGAAGCCGGAGATCGCGCGGGCGCTGCTCGAGCGCGCGATGACGGAGCTCACGGGCTCGCCGAACCTCGTCGCGGCGATGCGCAAGGTGATCCATCCGGAGGACCGGGTGGCGATCAAGCCGAACGGCATCGCCGGGCAGGTCGGCGCGACGATGGCCGTGAATTTCGAGCTCATCCTCCCGCTGGTCGAGGCCGTCATCGCGGTGGGCGTGAAGCCCGAGAACGTGATGGTGTACGAGCAGTACTACCTCACGGGCTGCCGGGTCGGCGTGAAGGGATACGACCTCCCGAAGGGCGTGAAGACGGCGAACCACGGCAACGCGAACCACCCGATGCCGCGGATCGCCGTGTACCCCGGCATCCGCACCCGGTACTGCAAGCAGCTCCTCGACGCGACGGCCGTGATCGACATGACGCAGATCAAGGATCACTCGATCTGCGGCTACACGGGCACCCTGAAGAACATCACGCACGGGACGATCGACAACCCGGAGGAGCACCACGCGACGCACGCGAGCCCGCACATCGCGCTGCTCTACAACCACCCCATCGTGACGAGCCGCGTCCGGCTGCATGTCACCGATGCGTTCAAGATCATGTACGACAAGGGCCCGCTCGACAAAGACCCCGCCACGAGGATCCCGCACGGCGCCGTCTACGTGTCGACGGATCCTGTCGCGATGGATGTGTTCGGCGCGAGCCTCGTGGAGAAGGAGCGCAAGGAGCGCGGCCTGCCGACGCTCACGGAGGCGCGGCGCCCGGCGCGCTACCTGGAGACCGCCGCCGACCTCGGCCTCGGCGTGGGGCGACTCGACGCCGTTCGGCTGCGGTCCTTCGTCGTCTGATCGATCCCGCCGGGGCGAGCCCCGACCCAGCCCACTCGACCCGCACGACGATGGCGCGCGGAGCCGCGCGGGCTCGCATGGTAGAGTGGCGCTCATGCGACTCGGCCTTCTCGGCCCCGCCCACGAGCGCGAGGACGCGCTGGAGGACGCCGTCGAGTTCCTGCTGCGCGAGGCTGGGGTCGACCGCGCGGTGTACCTGGGCGTGGACCGCGCGCTCGACACGGTGATCCACCGTCGAGCGGAGCGGCTGGTGGGGGCGTCCCCGGACGACGCCAACCTGTGGCAGCGCGCGACGGACCGCTGCGCCCGCGCGACGCCAGCCGAGATCGACGCCTACCTCGCCGCGGAGCGGGAGCGGCGAGCGCTCAGCATCTTCGAGTCGCTCCCCGACGACGGCACCCGCCTGATCGAGCTACTGGACGGCAAGGTCCTGGTCATGATCCACGACAAGGGGAAGCTCGACGAGGACGACATCCTTCCGGCGTCGCTCATCGCCTTCGGGCGGAGCCGGCAGCCGTTGGTGCGCCAGGTCGGCTCGCGGTGGTTCCTCTCGCCGGGCTCGCTGGAGGACTTCGGCATCATGACGCTCGAGGACTCGGACGATGGCATCCACCTCGCGCTGTTCGACCGGACACGCCAGGAGATCCGCCGCGAGCGCCTGCTCGCGTCACGCGGCGCGCGGGTCCGCGTCGCGGGGACGGAGGCGTGAGCGGGGCCGGCGGGCGGCGCGGGTCGCCCGAGCGGGACACGCCCCGAACGGTGGCGTTCTTCGGAGGGAGCTTCGACCCACCGCACGTCGCGCACGTGCTCGCGGCCTGCTACGCGCTCGCCGTCGAGGAGCTGGACACGGTGCTCGTCGTCCCGGTGCTCGGGCACGCGTTCGGCAAGCCGCTAGCGCCGTTCGAGCACCGCGTGCACATGGCCGAGCTCGCCTTCCAGGGCGTGCGCGGGGCGGAGATCTCTGGCGTCGAGCGCGCGCTCCCAGCGCCCAGCTACACGCTGCACACGCTCCGCCACCTCGCGACCACCCACCCGAGCTGGCGGCTCCGGCTGTTGATCGGCGCCGACGTGCTGGACGACGCGCCCCGGTGGCACGCGTTCGACGAGGTGTGCGAGCTCGCCCAGCCGCTGGTGCTCGGCCGCCGGGGCGTCGAGCGGAGTGACGCGCCGCGCCCGTGGCTGCCGGAGGTGTCGAGCACGCGCGTGCGCGAACTCCTCGGGCGCGCTGGCGACGCGGACGCTGCGGCCGAGCTCGCTGCGTGCGTGCCGCGATCCGTGCTCCGCCACATCGCGGAGCACGGCCTGTACGGCGCGAGCTGAGCGAGCGGTCGCCGCTGCGCAGCCGTCGCTGCACGCCGCCGGGGAGCGGCGCCTGGCGCGGCGCGTGACGGCGCCGCCGCTACGGGTGCTCGAAGACGTAGATCGCGTTCGCCTCGTACACGGGGACCACGAGCTCGGCGGTGCCGCTGCCGTCCAGGTCGGCGATGCGGAGCCCACCTGCCTGCCCGAGGCTGTCGGCGACGACGTGGGTGAACCAGCCGCTGGGGGACTGCTCCAGCCAGAAGACGCGCGGGTCGCCGTCCCCGGACACCGCGACGTCGAGGTCACCGTCGCCATCGACGTCGCCCACGTCGAAGACACCAGGGGCGCCCTGCGGCGCGAACGGCGACCCGGCGCGGGACTTCATCCCGAAGCTGATGGGCGTGCGCGGCCACGGCTGCGCCAGCGCGCCGCCCGCTGGCACGTCGAACACGAACACGCCCTCGGCCGCCGTGTCGGGCGGGGCCTTCGAGGTGTTGGTGTGGTTGGCGCCGATCGCGCGGAGGACGCCGTCCCCGTACAGGTTCGGCACGAGCTGGAAGAGGATCGAGGGGCCGCTCTGGGTGTCGATCGCGTGCTTCACGAACGTCCCCGCGGGGGCACCCGCGCTCGGCTCGGCCGTGCGCTCGAACCAGACGAACGACGCGTCCTTGACGAAGTACTGTGCGGAGACGACATCGAGGTCGCCGTCGCCGTCGAGATCGGTGACCGTCGGCACGCTGCCTCCGCCGTCCCCGATCTTGCGCGCGGTCGTCTCGAACCGATCGGCGGTCGTCGTGCCCTTGAACCACTGCGCCTGCGCCTGGCCCGGCCCGCCGAACGCGCCGGCGGCCTCCGCGACCGTCACCAGGTCCTTCACGCCGTCGCCGTCGAAGTCGACGTGCTCGGCGTGGTGGTAGAAGAGCGCCGCGCCCTTCGCGACGACCGTGTGCGGGAGCCAGCTCGCGCCCGCTCGCTCGTACCAGAAGAGCCCGCCGCAGGGCCCCCCGCCGGGGATGGCCGTGCAGACGAGGAACCCCGTCGGCACGACCGCGTCGAGGTCGCCGTCGCCGTCGACGTCGGAGAGCGTCGGCGAATTGGGGAAGTTGAGGTTCGCCGTCGCCGGCACCATCGGGGCCGGCGCCCACGTGCCGAGGCCCGCCGTGCGCGTGTAGACGTTGACCTCGCCCACCGGGACCGCGAGGCCCGCCTGGGCGCCGAAGCCGACCCCGATGACCTCGGGCTTGGAGTCGCCGTCGAGCTCCGCCACGACGGTCCACGCGGCGCCAGCGAGCTGTGCCAGCGTGTGACGCGTCCACGTGAGCTGAGTGCCGCCGCCGCCGGCCGTCCCACCTGTACCCCCAGCCCCTACTCCGCCAGCCCCGGCCGTGCCGCCGCCGGAGGGCGCGCCCGCGTTGCCGGCGACGCCGCCCGCGCCCGCCGCGCCCGCGCCGGCCGCGCCGCCGCTCCCGGCGCCCGCGGTCCCGGAGACCCCGCCGCCGCCTGAGGACCCGCCGCTCGGCGCGCCTCCGGAGCTGGTCGCGCCCGAGCCCGCGCCTCCCGCGCCGCCACCGGACTCCTCGCCACACGCCACCGCCGAGACGGCGAGCAGCAGACACCACGTGAAATTCCGTCCCATGCGCCCTTCACCTTCCGCTCGTCGAGCAGACGAGCGGGCGGAGCATGCTCCGCCAGGTGGCGGAGTCAATAGTCAGGCGTACGACTTCGCACCAGCGGCCCGCCGGCCGTATCCCGTGCCGCCGGCGGGGTCCGCGGCTCGCGCCCCACGCGGTAACCCGGGCAGCCGGGGGCGCGGCTTGCCGAGGGCCGTCTCGCGGCGAAAGATGGGGAGATCCTCGGAGCGCCGGCCGCGCCCGGTCACGGCCGTCCCCTGGCGCGCCCCGCCGCACCGTCCCCCTGGCGCGCCGCAGCACGTCTGGGCGACCGAGTGGCACCGAACCCCCACGATCGAGACTCCACATGCAGCCTGACCTGAACTCCCCCCGCGAGGAGCTGCTCAGCGCAGAGCAGCGCGCCCGGGTCCTCTCCGGCTCCCGGCTCCAAGCCACGCTCACCCTGTCCGTGGTCGTGCTCCTCGGCCTCGTCACGGCCGGCATGTTCCTCGCCGTCGACCGCATCTTCGTCGAGCTGCAGCCGCGGCTGCGCGCCGATCTCGAGCGCAAGGCGACCGCGAACGCGGCGCACCTCGCGCAGGTCTCCGAGGTGCAGATCGCCGCCGAGGACAAGGAGGGCCTCGCGCGGGTGCTCGCGCGCACCGCGGACGACGGCGACGTGATCGGCCTGGTGGTGACGGACCCGGACGGCGACGAGCTCGCGTCGCGAGGTAGCGTGGCGGTATCCGCGGGCGCGCTCTTCGGCGGGCAGCGCGGCGCGGCCCAGGAGACGGCCGGCGTCCTCCACGCGTGGCAGGCGGCCGAGATCGAGGGTGAGGTCATCGGCCGGGTCGCGGTGATCGTGTCGCAGGAGCGGCTGCGCGCGGGGGATCGGCTGCGCCGCGAGATCGTCGAGCGGGCCGCGATCGGGCTCCTCCTCGCGTTGGCGCTCAGCCTGGCGTTCGTCCACTTCCGGTTGGGTCCCATCCTGAAGGTGACGAGCGCTGCGTTCCGCGAGCTCGAGCAGAAGACGCGCCAGGCGCTCGAGTCCACGCGACTCAAGAGCGAGTTCCTCGCCAACATGAGCCACGAGATCCGGACTCCGATGAACGGCATCCTCGGGATGACCGAGCTGCTCCTCGGCACGCGGCTCGAGGCTCGCCAGCGACGCTACGCGGAGACCGTGCGCAGGAGCGCGGAGGCGCTGCTCACCATCCTGAACGACGTGCTCGACTTCTCGAAGATCGAGGCTGGCAAGCTCTCGCTCTCCGGCACCGCGTGCGATCCGCGCGAGGTGCTGGAGGAGGTCGCCGAGCTCATGGCGGCGCAGGCCCACACCAAGGGCCTCGAGCTCGCCGTGCACGTGCAGAGCGAGGTGCCGGCTCGCATCTACTGTGATCGGGAGCGCCTCCGGCAGGTGGTCACCAACCTGAGCGGAAACGCCGTGAAGTTCACCGACCGCGGCGAGGTCGTCCTGCGCGCGAGCTGGGCCGCCGACGCGCTCCGCATCGAGGTGACGGACACCGGCGTCGGCATCTCGGGGGCGGATCGGCAGCGGCTCTTCGAGCCGTTCTGGCAGGCGGACGGCTCGCTGACGCGGCGCCACGGCGGGACCGGGCTCGGGCTGTCGATCTGCAGGAAGCTGGTGCAGCTGATGGGCGGGGATCTCGGCGTGGACTCCGAGATCGGCCGAGGAAGCACGTTCTGGTTCACCGTCGCGGCCCCCGCGGTCGACGGCGGGGCGGGCGGGTTCGAGCTCCCGCCGCTCCGCGCGCTCGTGGTCGACGACAACGCTACCAACCGGGCGATCCTCGAGGAGACGCTCCGTGGCTGGGGTCTCGGGGTCACCTCGTTCGCGACCCCGGGCGAGGCGCTCGAGGCGCTCGAGACGCGCCCGGACGCGTTCGACCTCGTGCTCACCGATCAGCAGATGCCGGACCTCGACGGCGTGGAGCTGTGCCGGAGGATCCGCGCGCTGCCCGGGGGATCCCGCTTCGGTATCGTGCTCCTCTCGTCGCTCGGGCACGCGGTGAGCGTCGCGGCCGGCGAGGATCCGCCGTTCGACCACCAGCTCGCGAAGCCGACTCGCCAGGCCGACCTCCGGCGGGCCATCGCCCAGGTCGTCCGCGGCTCAGGTGCCGCGGTCGTCGCCCGGGCACCGAGCCCGGCGCCGGGGGAGCGCCCGAAGCTCGGGCTCCGGCTCCTCGTCGCCGAGGACAACCCGGTCAACCAGGAGGTCGCGCGGGAGATGTTGGAGGAGCTCGGGTGCGAGTGCGTGCTGGCACCGGACGGAGCCATCGCGCTCGAGGCGTTGCGACGCGAGCGCTTCGACGCGGTGCTGATGGACTGCCAGATGCCGAACCTGGACGGCTACGCCGCGGCTCGTGCGCTCCGCGCGCGAGAGCGCGCCGAGGCCCTCCCGCGCACGGTCGTCGTAGCGGTCACCGCCCACGCGCTGGTCGGCGACCGCGAGAAGGCGCTCGACGCCGGCATGGACGACTACGTGACGAAGCCGCTCCGCCAGCAGGACCTGCTGCGCGCGCTCGAGCCGCTGGCGAGGTCTGCGCCCCCGGCGGAGGAGCCCGCGCTCGACCCGGGGGTACGGCGCAGCCCGCGCGTCATCGAGCTGTTCCTCCAGCATACGCCGCCGCTCCTCGACGAGCTGGCGGAGGCGGGGAGCCGCGAGGACGCCGAGGGCGTGCGGCGCCTGGCGCACAAGCTGAAAGGGAGCGCGGGCGCGGTCGGGGCGACGGCGCTCGCGGCGGCCGCGCGGGGGCTCGAGCACGCGGCCGCCGAGGGCGCTGAGCGCATCCCGGAGCTCCGGGCGCGCTTCGACGAGGTCGCGCTCGCGCTGCGCTCGGCTCAAGGCGGGGCGCAGAACGACGGCGCGCCGAACGCGGTGAGGTCGAGGCAGGTGTAGCCGCCGGTGCAGAGCGAAGGCTCCTCCTTGCAGCCCGTCACCGTGCAGTAGCCGGTCGATCCACCGGGCTGGATCGCGCAGTAGCTCGCGGGACACCCGCAGTCGCCATCTGCGGCGCAGCTGGCGCCGAAGTCGACGGCCGGCCCGACGCAGGCGTCGCCCGAGGCGGCGCCGTCGGCCGAGTCGCCGCCGGCGTCCTGCGCCGCCCCGGCGGCGCCGCCCGTCCCCGCCGCGCGCGGCAGGCACTCACCGTTGACCAGTTCTTGCTCCGGATCGCACTCCGCGGTGTCGGCGCAGCCCGCCGGCCCGACCGCGGCGAGCGCGGCCACCCAGGCGCTGAGTCGCAGCCAGGTCATGGCGCGTGGACCTCGCCGTCGCGCACCCGGGCCACGACCTTCACGGCGTCCGTCACGTCGCTCGACGCGACGTAGCCGATCCCGCCCTCGAGCTTCGCGATCACCTTCATCATCAGCTCCGTCGACTCCACCTGACGCGGAGGGCGCTCCCCGCCGCGAACCCGCCGATCGATCCAGTAGCGCGCGACCTCGTCCGGGCTCATGTGGAGCACCGCGCGATCGAACGCCACGCGCAGCGGGTGCCGCGCGGGAAAGTTGAACGGGATGATCTTGCCGCCGCTCGGCCAGGTCTTCATCTCGGTCCGGAAGATCGCCTCGAGCGTGTCCGCGCCGAGGCGGCCCTCGTCACGCGCCGGGTTCACGATCACGGCGATCTCCTGCGCCTCCGCCCAGGCCCTGCGGGGCGCTGCCGCCGCGAGGACGCAGAGCTTCAGCCAGTGGCGCCGTTGCATCAGAACGACACCACCAGGCGAGAGGTGAGGATCGTGAAGTCGTTGCCACCGCCGGCGGCGGAGCCCTCGGTGACGAGGTTGCGGAGGATGACCCTCGCCGCCTGCGTCTTGATCTGGACCTCGGGCGCGAGATGGACGTTCAGGCCCGCCGAGGGGACGAGAGTCGTGTCGCCCACCGAGCTCGGCCCGTGGAACGCCTCGAAATAGACGAACGGCTCGAGCACCGACTCCGAGAAGCGGTAGGCGACGAGGGCGTACGCGTCGAGATCGTAGCGATCGGGCTGGCGGGCGTCGGGCCGCCCGAAGTCGAGCGGCGCGCGGAGCCCTCGCTCGAACTCGACGCGGTGCACCGTGCCCTCGGACCGGAGGCGCAGCCCGCGACGGTCGAAGCTCACGTCGGCACCGACACCCCACTCCGTCGCCGAGATCGTCTGCTCGAGGCGCGTCTCGTAAGGGACGAACGAGGTGACGGTCGCCTCCTTCTCGCCGTACGTCCCGTAGTAGCCCGACACGCCCAGCTTGAGCTCGCTCGAGCCCGCCCGGGAGGCGAAGAACGCACGCGCGCCCACCGCCTTGTCCTCGTCCAGGTCCATCTGGCCGAGGGTGCGGCCGTTGGAGACGGTGACGTGGTAGCCGAGCTGATAGGGCGGCGCGTTGTAGACGCCGAGCGCCTGGAGCCCGAGCTGCCGGAGCGGGAAGTACTCGCGAACCTGGGAGTCGGGCAGCAAGAGGGAGATCAGCGTCGGCGTCCCGTGATCGAGGTTCCAGATCCCGTACGGCGTGAACCAGTACCCACCGATGACACCGAAGGCGTCCGACGCCGTCCACTGCGCCTGGGCGCGCTCAATGATCACGCTGCCGAAGAGCACTCGGTTCCGCCCGTTGGGGCTGGTGGAGTCACGCGCGGTGCGATCGATCCGCTCGAACTGGCCGCCGGCGGGCGTGGCGAACGACTCCACCTCGCCGTGCGGGAGGTTGGTGAACCGCAGCTCGACGAGCGTCCTCCAGTCGTCACGGGGCTGCGCGTCGAAGAAGAGGTTCAGGTTGCCGAACATGAAGGTGGTCGCGTTGGTCCCGATGCTCGAGTAGAGGAAGGACGAGCGCGGCACGAACAGCTTCTGGAGCCCGAAGTCGAAGAACCCGTAGAGCTGGAGCGCTCGGTCTCGGGTGGCGTCCACCTCGGCCTCGCTGGCGAGGATCGCCTCGACCTCGGCGTCTTCTGGGGAGGGCGCGGGGGCTGCGCCGGCGCCTCCGCCTTCGACGGGCGGCGCGGGCTTTCCATTCGGCGCCTCGCCCTCGGCGTGCGCCGCCATCGCCCGGAGCTGGAGGGCGGCCAGGGCGCACGCCCACGGGAGCACCCGACGGAGGCCCATCGGACGCCTCACGCTCGGCCTCCGAACGCCGCGACGTGACGGGCTAGCTGCCGGGCGAAGAGCTCCTCCCCCACCTCCTTGGAGATCGCGCCCGCGACCCCCATCGCGCGAGCGATCTGGTCGAGCTCCCGCTGCGGCTTGCCCGAGTGGAGCACGATCCGCGTGGGGAGCTGCGCACGCTGGATGATGCGCGCGAGCTCGGCGCCGCCGAGGAAGGGCATCTCGAGATCGAGGAGCACGACGTGGGGTTGGTACTGGAGGATCCACTGGGAGGTCCCGATCGCGGTGTCGCGGACCTCGGCCTGGTAGCCGCAGCGCTCGACCCGCTCCCGCGCGACCTCCAGGCTGACGGCGTCGTCATCCACGACCAGTACGACGGGATTGGAAACGGGGGGCTTCATACGTGGGCGAGAGTGGGCGTGGCGCGCGGCGCGCGGCGGGGTGATTGCACCAACCTCGAACTGTTACATTCTCGCCGTCTGGCGGTCAAACTGCTCCGTAGCGAATTCCGCGAGCGGGGCACGGAGGGTCGCCAGAGCGGGAGCGCGCTCGTCGGCGCCTCGGCTGGCCGGGGTGAGGCAGCTCCAACGGGAGCGGACGCACGGGGACGGATCGGGACGGCACTCATGCCAGTCGTGAGTGGGGAGAGCTCGCGCGCTTTCTTTCGGCGGGGCCGCCCGGGCAGCGGCGAGGTGTTCACTCCGGGTCGTGCCGCGACAGGGCGGCGGCCTCGGCCCACGGATCCGTCTCTCGGCGCACGACGCGGCGCGCGGCTGCTTCCACGCTCGCTCCGTGCCGGCGGAGCCACGCGTCCGTGACGGTCGCCGTAAGGAAGTCCGCGATCGCGCGCTCCTCACGCTCTCGCCGACGGGCCTCGCCGAGCGGCGTCTCGCGCGACCAGCGGTGGTGTGCGCCTAGCGCCGACATCAGCGCCGGCAGCCCCACGCCGGTCGTCGCGACGCATTTCACGATCGGCGGCGTCCACTCGCGCTCGGCGGCGTCGCGCGCCTCGGTGGGGGCGCCCGGGCGGAAGGCCGCCGCGCCGTGACCCAGCCCGCGACGGGCGGCGGCGACGAGCGCCTCTCCCCCGAGCGCGATCATGAGCTCGAGGTCGCGGACCGTGGCGTCCGCGCCGTCGCGATCCGCCTTGTTGACGGCGAAGACGTCGGCGCACTCGAGCAGCCCCGCCTTGATCGCCTGGATCTCGTCGCCGAGCCCCGGCGAGGCGACGACCAGCGTCGTGTGGGCGGTGCGCGTGACCTCCAGCTCGTCCTGGCCGACGCCCACCGTCTCGACGAGCACGACACCGGCGCCCCACGCGTCCAGCACGCGCACGAGGTCGGCGGCCGAGCGCGACAGGCCGCCGAGCGCGCCGCGCGTCGCGATGGAACGGATGAACACCCCGTCGTCCTCGAAGTGGCGCTGCATCCGGATGCGATCGCCGAGGATCGCGCCGCCCGTGAACGGGCTCGTGGGATCGACCGCGACCACCCCGACCTTCTCGCCGGAGGCGCGGAACGCCCCGATGAGGCGATCGACGAGGGTGCTCTTCCCCGCGCCGGGGTTGCCCGTCACGCCGATCACCCAGGCGCGCCCGGTGGTGGGCCAGAGCGCGCGAAGCACCTCGTCGTGACCGGGCGCCCGGTCGTCGACCAGGCGACAGACGCGGGCGGCCGCCCGAACCTCGCCCCGCGCGACGCCCTGCGCCAGCTCGGCGACGCGCGCCGGCGTCACGCCCCCTCGCGGAGCTCGCGCACGACCCGCTCCACGGTGCGGGTCGTCATGGTGCCCTCGCACACCTCCGGATCGTCGAGCAGCCGCCGCTGGAAGGGGACGTTGGTCCGGATGCCGCCGATGATGAGCTCGTCGAGCGCGCGGCGCATCCGCCCGAGCGCCTGCTCGCGCCCCGGCGCGTGGACGACCACCTTGGCGAGGAGAGAGTCGTAGTCCTTCGGGACCGTCCAGCCGCCGTAGACGCCGGAGTCCACACGGACGCCGGCCCCCCCGGGCGGGTGGTACTCGGTGATGCGACCCGGCCAGGGCGCGAAGGAGACCGGATCCTCGGCGAGGATCCGGCACTCGATCGAGTGACCACGGAACTTCCACGGGCGGGTGTCCGGGAGCTCCAGCCGCGCTCCCGAGGCCACCCGGATCTGCTCGACGACCAGGTCGACGCCGGTCGTCATCTCGGTGACGGGGTGCTCCACCTGGACGCGGGTGTTCATCTCGAGGAAGTAGAGCTCCCCGCGCTCGTCCATGAGGAACTCGAGCGTGCCGAGCGACTCGTAGCCCGTCGCGCGTAGGGCCCGCCGGATCACCTCGCCCATCTGGGAGCGCCGCTCCTCGGAGAGTGAGGGGCTGGGGGCCTCCTCGACGAGCTTCTGGTGGCGGCGCTGGAGCGAACACTCGCGCTCACCGAGCGTCCACACCTGCCCGTGGCGATCGGCGAGCGCCTGGAACTCGATGTGCTTCGGGCGCTCGACGAAGCGCTCGAGATAGAGCTCCGGGTTGGAGAACGCCGAGCCCGCCTCGGCGGTCGCCGAGTCGAAGGCACGCGCGACCTCGCTCGCCTCCCTCACGATCCGCATGCCGCGCCCGCCGCCTCCCCCGCGCGCCTTCAGGATGACGGGGAAGCCAATCCGCTCGGCCTCGGCGATCGCGTGCTCTGCGCTCTCCAGTCGCTCGCTGCCGGGCAGGAGCGGCAGGCCGTGGCGGCGCGCGGCCTCGCGACCGCGCAGCTTGTCGCCCCAGGTGCGCATCGCCTCGGCCGGTGGCCCGATGAACGTGAGCCCGCACCGCGCCACGACCGCCGCGAAGTCGGCGTTCTCGGAGAGGAAGCCGTAGCCGGGATGGATGGCGTCGACCCCGGTGATCTCGGCGGCGCTGATGATCGCGGCCACGTTGAGGTAGCTCTTGGCGGACGGCGCTGGCCCGATGCAGACGGCCTCGTCGGCGAAGCGCACGTGGAGCGCGCCGGCGTCGGCCTCCGAATGCACGGCCACGGTGCGCACGCCGAGCTCGCGGCAGGCGCGGAGGACGCGCATCGCGATCTCGCCGCGGTTCGCTATCAGGATCTTCTGAAACATGGCTGCCGCTCCATGGTCGGCCTGGGGTGCGGCGGGGCCCGCCGCGCGACGGGGCTCACGACTTCGCGAGCTTGAACAACCGCTGGCCGTACTCGACCGCCTGCCCGTTCTCCACCAGGACCTCGAGCAGCGTCCCGGCGTGCTCGGACTCGATCTCGTTCATGAGCTTCATCGCCTCGACGATACAGAGCACCTGCCCCTTGCGGACGTTCACGCCGACCTCGACGAACGGCGCGGCGTCGGGCGACGGCGCGCGGTAGAACGTCCCGACGAACGGCGACGCGATCCACACGACGTTCGCCGCTTCCTCGGGCTCGGGTGAGGCCGTCGCCGCCGCCGCGGCGGGGGCAGGAGCGGGGGAGGCCGCCGCGACGGTCACCGGCGCACCGGCGAAGCCGATCCGGAGCCGGTAGCCCTCGTCCTCGTACTCGAACTCCGTCGCGCCGTGCTCGCGGAGGAGTTGCAGCAGGCCTTCGAGCTCTTGCGTGGGTAGCGCCATCGGTGCCCTCGGTGCGGCGGACGGTACTTTAGTCGGCGGTTCTCGCAAGCCCCGCGCGCGTGGAGTCACCGCGGTGTGTGCGTAGCGGCTTGCGCACCGGCCTCGGCTGGGAGGGCGGCGCGACACACGCTCCACCCCATCACGGGGCGGCGGAGCGCGCGCTCGACACGTGCGCCACGAGCCCCTCGAGCGCGAGCAGGTACGATCGGGCGCCGAAGCCTGCGATCCGCCCGACGCACGCCGCCGCGACGTAGGAGCGCCGGCGGAACGCCTCACGCGCATCCGGGTTGGAGAGGTGCACCTCGACGCACGG
This sequence comes from Polyangiaceae bacterium, assembly GCA_020846005.1. Taxonomy (GTDB): domain Bacteria; phylum Myxococcota_A; class Polyangia; order Polyangiales; family Polyangiaceae; genus JADLEQ01. Next base: position 101,671 of record JADLEQ010000043.1, on the reverse strand, counting down.
CAGCGCGGAACCACGCACTGCGTCGAGGAGCGCGACGGAGGTGTGGGTGAGGCCCCCCGGGTTGAGGACGACGCCGTGGAAGCCGTCGTTCTCGGCGGCGCCGATCCAGTCGAGCAGCTCGCCCTCGTGGTTCGTCTGGCGGCACTCGACCGCGGCGCCCAGGCCGCTCGCGCGCGCCTCGAGGGTCGCGTGGATCTCGGCGAGGGTCGCCGTGCCGTAGATGTGGGGCTCGCGGCGCCCGAGCCGGCCGAGGTTCGGCCCGCTCGCGACGAGCACGCGGATCGCGGGGGAGCGCTCCGTCCGCGGGGTGCTGCTCGGCGCGCTCGTCGCGCGGGCGCGGGCGCCGCCGCGTGCCGCCGCGCCGGCCGCGCGCGCGGCGCGCGGGGAGGAGCTCACGTGAGCTCGTCGAGCAGGCGCGGCGCGGTCACCCGGAGGAGGTACCGCCCCTTCCCGAAGTTCCCCTCCGGAGAGAGCGCGAGCGCCACGAAGTAGTTCTCGTTCAGGACCCGGATGAGCGTGAGCATCCGCTCGCTCTGGAACGCCACCTCGTGCGTCGCGCCGGCGTCGAGCATCTCCGAGGCGCGCTGGATGGCCTTGACGACCACGCTGACCTCGGCGCCGACCGACTCGATGTCGAGCGCCGAGCCGTCGCGGTGATAGCTCTCGAGCGGGATCCCCTCGAAGTCCATGAGCAGCCCGGCGATGCCGCCGTCCGTCCCATCGACGACGCCCTGGAGCGCCTCCTTGAACATGGCGGCATCCTACCCCGGGCCCGGCGGGAGGGGAATGTTTCGGCCGCCGGGGTCGCGCGACCGGATTCCGCCCGCCGGGATTGACCGTCGTGACACGCTGCGGCTAACCTACCGAGCCGCCCGGGGCTCTGCCCGGGTCCGACGAGGCAGCCCGACTTCCATGCGAGCGCGTGCCGGGGATCCCCCCCGCAGCATGACCCAGAAGATCCTCGCCGGGCGCGCTGAGGAGGGCGCGGCTTTGGCGGGCGCCGTACGGGTGCGCGTCGATCAGGTGGTGATCGCGCGGGACGCCGCGCGCGCCCTGACGGAGGCGACCCGCCTCGGGGCGAAGAAGGCGATGCCGGAGGTGGCGGTCGCGTACGACCCGCGGTGCCTCACGACCACCGCCGACCCGACCGCCGGTCGCCTGGCGCCCGCGGTCGCGCGCGAGCTGGCACAGCTCGGCGTGCTCGTCGGCCGCCCGGGCGTGGGGTTCGCTGCCCCGGTCCACCTCGAGCGCTTCGCGAGCCCGGCGCGGCTCGCGGTGACGGACGAACCGCGGCTCGCGGCCATCGGGGGCGCGAGCACGCTCGCCCTCGTCGTCCCCCCCGCCCAGCTCGCCGAGGCGCTCGCGACGGGGTGGGCCTGGGTCCGCGCGCCGCGGACGGTGCAGGTCCTGCTCGCCGGGCGCATGCGCCCCTTCGTGTCGGCGCGCGACGTGGCGCTCGAGCTGCTCCGGCGGGGGCTCGAGGGAGTGGTCGAGCGGGTCGACCGGGAGGCGGGCGCGCCGGTGGTGCTGGAGTTCGTCGGGCCGAGCGCGCGCACGCTCACCGTCCCCGAGCGCGCCGTGCTGTGCGGGCTCGCGCCCCGCGTCGGCGCGGCCGCGGCCGTGTTCTTGAGCGACGAGAAGACGGAGGCGTTCCTCCGCGACCAGCGACGCTCCAAGGCCCACCGCGCGCTCGTGACCGACGCGGGCTCGCCGTGCGACGCGACCGTCACCTGCGACCTGTCGGCGGTCGATCCGCTGGTGCTCGACGGCGCGCAGATCGTGGCCGCGCGCGAGCTGGGTGCGCGGCCGCTCGCGCAGGTCGTGCTCGGCGGTGACATCGGCGCCTCGCTGCGCGACCTGCTCGCCGCGGCCGCGCTGCTGAAGAGCAAGCGGGTGGGCTCGAAGACGGAGCTCCTCCTCGCGCCCCCCTCCCGGCTGGCGCTCGAGGCGCTCGCGCACTCCGGCGCGCTCGCCGATCTCGTGGCGACGGGCGCCCGGGTCATCGAGCCCGACGATCGGCTGCTCGCAGGGGAGCTCTACCCGCCGCCCGCAGAGGGCCTCTCCCTCCGCACCTATGATCCCGAGCCGGGCGCGCCCGGCGAGTTCGCGGTCGCGTCGGCCGAGACGCTGGCGTACGCGGTCGCCAACGGGGGCGCCGGCGACCCGCGCTCGTTCAAGCGGCCCGTCCGCCTCACCGTGCCGCGGACGATGCCTACGGACGAGGTGCTGCTCGTGCGCAAGGGCAAGAGCAAGACCAAGATCGAGGGCGAGAGCCCTCGCGGCGCTGCGCCCGAGCCCTCGTCGCAGACGACGTGGTCCGGGCGCGCGCGCCTGGTGGTGGGGCGGCCGAGCGCGAGCCCGCCGGCCGACAGCGCGTTCATCCTCGGTTCCCTCGAGGAGGTGCGCTGGGTCGCGGACCGCGCAGCTGCCCTCGCGCCGGCCCTGCGGGCCGTCGTCGCCGAGCACATCCCGGCCGGCGCGGTGCCCGTGCTGGCGGGGGCCGGCGTGCTGGCGCTCACCGCGGACGCCGGCACCCTGGAGCGGCTGCGAGCGAGCACCTCGCTCGAGCTGGACGTGGCCGGTTGCACGAACGGGCAGCGCGCGATCGAGGCGCGGATCGGCGAGGGGACGGCCCGCCTCGACTGGCTGGCCGTCGAGTCCGAGCGGCAGTGGACGCTCGCCGGCGCCGCCCGGGGCCGCGCCGCGAGCGCCGCCAAGCCCCCGCGCGGCGCCTGAGGCCCGACCTCGTATATCATCCCGGCCATGCGCGTCCGCCCCGCTCTCGTCTCGTTCGTGCTCGCCTGCTCCCCCGCCGCCGCGCTCGCGGCCGGCGAAGCCCCGGTCTCGGAGGAGGCGCCGGATCCCTCGAAGGATCCGGACGGCCCCGGCGAGGGCGATCGCTCATACAGCCACGGCGGTCAGTTCGGGATCCGCGTCGGCGCGGTGGGCGGGTACCGGATGGTGTTCCGCTACGACAAGTCGCCGTACTGCAGGCGCCCCGATCCGCTGAAGAAGCCGGAGGACCAGCAGAAGTTCTGCGGCCACGGGATGCCCATGGCCATCGACGTCGGCCTGTCGTTCGCGCCCATCGGCGGCGCGGAGCCCTTCTTGTGGGGGCGGTTCGGCCTCGCTGGCGAGCCGCAGACGAACACCCAGGAGGTCCAGATCTTCGGCGCGGGCGTGCGCATCTACACGATGAGCGACTCGGCCTTCAAGATCTACATCGAGCCCGCCATCGGGTACGAGCTGGAGAAGGGCGCCAACAACGAGCTGTGGCTCCAGGCCGAGGGCGCCTACCAGCCGACCTATGAGAAGGACATCGCCTTCCACCTGGCCGCGGGCCCTCAGTACGACCTCGCGCCAGCCGTCGGCCTCTACCTGAACGCCGGCCTGACCGTCGGCGTGCTCCGCGCGATTCACAGCTCGGTCGAGCTGCAGGGAGGGGCGCAGGTGCGCTTCCCGTGACCGGGTCCGCGGCGACCGGCGAGGGCACGGCCCGCCCGTTTCGCGTGCTCGGCGTGCAGCAGATCGCGGTGGGAGGCGCCGACAAGCGGCGCCTCCGGGCGCTCTGGTGCGAGCTGCTCGGCGTACCCGCCACGGGGACGTACCAGAGCGCGCGCGACAACGTCGACGAGGACATCCTCACGGCGGGGGTCGCGCCCCACGCCGTCGAGATCGATCTCATGCAGCCGCTCGATCCCACGAAGAGGCCGCGCGTCGACGAGCCCGCCCTGAACCACGTCGGGCTGTGGGTGGACGATCTCCCGGCGGCCGTGGCGTGGCTGGCGGCGCAGGGCGTCCGGTTCACACCGGGCGGCATCCGCCGCGGGGCCGCCGGCCACGACATCTGCTTCATCCACCCGAAGGGCAGCGAGGACGCCCCGCGCGGCGGCGAGGGCGTGCTCATCGAGCTGGTCCAGGCCCCCGCCGACGTCCTCGCGGCCCACGCGCCGCGAGGCTGACGATGGAGATCGGCCTCCACCTCCCGACCTCGCAGCCCGGCGCCGACGCGGGCTCGATCGCGAGCGTCGCGGCCGCCGCCGAGCGGCTGGGGTTCGACTCGGTGTGGATGTTCGATCACCTGCTGACGCCCGCCGAGCTCGCGTCCAGCTACCCGTACGCCAAGGGAGGCGCGTATCCGCTCACGGCGCGCGATCCGTTCTTCGATCCCGTGGCGATGCTCGGCGTCCTCGCCGGCTCCACCCGCCGGGTCCGCCTCGGGACGAACGTGCTCGTCGCGGCGTATCGTCACCCCATCGTCCTCGGCAAGGCGCTGGCGACCATCGAGCAGTTCGCGCCCGGGCGCCTCGTCATCGGGCTGGGCGCAGGGTGGATGGCCGAGGAGTTCGCGGCGCTCGGCGTCCCCTTCGAGCAGCGCGGCGCCCGCCTCGAGGAGCACGTCGCGGCGCTCCGGGCCGTCTGGTCGGGGGCGGCGACGGGGTTCGAGGGCGAGCGCTACCGCTGGCAGCCCGCCGGGTTCCTCCCCGCGCCGACGCGGCCAATCCCCCTGGTGCTCGGCGGGCACGGCGACGCGGCGGTCGATCGCGCCGCCCGGCTCGGCGACGGCTGGGCCCTGGCCACCGGGCGAGGTCAGGGCTCGGGCCTCACCGCGATGGCCTCTCGCTTGGAGCACCTCCGCGGGCGACTCCGAGCGCACGGGCGCGAGGGCCAGCCGTTCGAGATCGTGTGCCAGCACGCCCTCGTGTTCTCCTCCGATCCGGTGGCCTCCCTCCCCTTCAGCGGCCCCCCCGAGGCCATCGCCGCTTCGCTGCGCGCGCTGGCCGGGCGCGGCGTCACCCAGGTGGACCTCGCCGTCTTCGGCGAGGCGTCCGAGATCGTCGAGCGCGCGCACGAGTTCGCAGAGCGCGTCCGCCCGCTGCTCTAGCCCGCCGACCCACGGCGCTCAGAGCTCGAGCAGCCGGCGCGCGGCCTCCGCCGCGCCGACGCGACCGGCCTCGACCTCGAGCTCCAGCCGCGACAGCTCGGCGACGACCTCGGCGCGCTCGAAGAAGCGCCGCTCGATGCCGTCTCGCACGAGCGCGCGGAGCCGCTCGCGCTCCTGGCGGGCGCGTCTGCGGGCGAGCTCCCCGGACGCTCGCCGCGCGGCGTGATCGGCCCGGAGCGCCGCCCAGAGCTCCGGGACCCCGCGCCCGTCGATCGCGCTCACCGTGTGGATGGGCGGAGCGGCGGCGCCACGCAGCACGTGGAGCGCGGACCTCAGCTCGGCCGCCGCGCGCTCGGCGCGGCGCACGCCGTCCCCGTCGGCCTTGTTCACGGCCACGAAGTCCACGACCTCCAGGATGCCGCGCTTGATCCCCTGCAGCTCGTCCCCCGCGCCCGCGAGGGTCACCAAGAGCAGCGCGTCCACGAGCGCAGAGACCGCGTGCTCCGACTGCCCGACGCCCACCGTCTCGACGAGGACGACCTCGAAGCCCGCGGCCTCGCACACGAGCATGGCCTCGCGCGTCCGCCGCGCCACCCCGCCGAGCGTCCCCGCGGACGGGCTCGGGCGGACGAACGCGCGCTCGTGCAATGCGACCCGCTGCATGCGCGTCTTGTCGCCGAGCACGCTCCCGCCGGAGACGGCGCTCGACGGGTCGATCGCCAGCACCGCGACCCCCTGCCCGCGCTCGAGGACGTGCAGACCGAGCGTCTCGATGAGGGTGCTCTTGCCGGCCCCGGGCACGCCGCTCACCCCGAGCCGGAGCGCCCCCCCCGCGTGACCGGCGAGCGCGGCGAGGAGTCGCTCCGCCGACCGCTGGTGTGCGGGCAGGGCGCTCTCGACGAGCGTCACGGCCCGCGCGAGCGCGCGGCGCTCCCGCGCGACGACGCCGCGCGCGAGCGCCTCCACGTCGAGCCCGCCCGGCGCGGGCGCCTCAGGCGGCGACACGACCCGCGAGCAGATCGAGCACGCGCCGCGCCGAGGCCGGCACCGGGGTCCCCGGACCGAAGATCGCGCCGACCCCCGCGGCCTCGAGCGCGGCGTAGTCCGACTGCGGGATGACCCCGCCGCAGACCACGAGCACGTCCCCGCCGCCCTGCGCGCGGAGCTCGGCGATCAGCGCCGGGACGAGCGCGGTGTGCCCCGCCGCCTGGGACGAGACGCCCACGACGTGGACGTCGTTCTCGATCGCCTGGCGCGCTGCCTCCGCGGGCGTCTGGAAGAGCGGGCCCACGTCGACGTCGAAACCGGCGTCGGCGAACGCCGTGGCGATCACCTTGGCGCCCCGATCGTGGCCGTCCTGCCCGAGCTTGGCCACGAGGATCCTCGGCCGCCGGCCGTGCGTGGCGAGGAACCGCTCCACGTCGGCCCGGATCGCGCGCCAGGCGTCGTCCCCCTCCCAGTGCCCTCCATAGACGCCCGAGATGGTCGCGACCTCGGCGCGGTGCCGACCCCAGACGCGCTCGAGCGCGTCCGAGATCTCACCGACCGTCGCGCGCGCGCGGGCCGCCTCGATCGCGAGCCCGAGCAGGTTCCCGTCGCCGCTCGCGGCTGCCGCGCCGAGGGCCCCCAGGGTCGCCTCGACCCGCTGGGGGTCGCGGCGCGCGCGCACCTGGGCCAGCCGCGCGGTCTGCCGCTCGCGCACGGCCCGGTCGTCGACGACGCGCACCTCCACGGGCTCCTCGTGCTCGAGCCGGTACCGATTCACCCCGACGATCACGTCGTCGCCGCGGTCGACGCGCGCCTGGCGCCTCGCGGCCGCCTCCTCGACGCGGAGCTTCGGCATCCCGCTCTCCACGGCGCGCGTCATGCCACCGAGCGCCTCCACCTCTTCGATCAGCGTAGACGCGCGCCGATCCAGCGCGTGGGTGAGCCACTCGACATAGTAGGAGCCGGCGAGGGGGTCGACCACGTCGACGACGCCCGTCTCGTGCGCGAGGACGAGCTGGGTGTTGCGCGCGACCCGCGCGCTCGTGTCCGTCGGGAGCGCGATCGCCTCGTCGAAGGCGTTCGTGTGGAGGCTCTGTGTGCCCCCGAGCACGGCCGCGAGCGCCTCGTACGCCGTGCGCACGACGTTGTTCAGCGGGTCCTGCTCGGTCAGCGAGACCCCGGAGGTCTGGCAGTGGGTGCGGAGCATCAGCGACTCGGGCTTCTTCGGGTCGAACTGCTGCTTCATCAGCCGCGCCCACACGAGCCGTGCGGCTCGCAGCTTGGCGATCTCGGCGAAGAAGTTCATCCCGATGGCGAAGAAGAACGAAAGCCGCGGCGCGAACTCGTCGACCGCGAGGCCCTTGGCGAGCGCCGCGCGCACGTACTCGAGGCCGTCGGCGAGGGTGAAGCCGAGCTCGAGATCGGGCGTCGCGCCGGCCTCTTGCATGTGGTAGCCGCTGATCGAGATGGAGTTGAAGCGGGGCATGAAGCGCGCCGTGTGCTCGATCACGTCCGCCACGATCCGCATCGAGGGCGCCGGCGGATAGATGTACGTGTTGCGGACCATGAACTCCTTCAGGATGTCGTTCTGGATGGTCCCGGTGAGGGCGGCTTGCGGCACGCCCTGCTCCTCGCCCGCCACGATGAAGCTCGCGAGCACCGGGAGCACCGCGCCGTTCATCGTCATCGAGACGCTCATCTCCGAGAGCGGGATGCCGTCGAAGAGGATCTTCATGTCCTCCACGCTGTCGATGGCGACGCCCGCCTTGCCCACGTCGCCGACGACGCGGGGGTGGTCGCTGTCGTAGCCGCGGTGCGTCGGGAGATCGAAGGCGACGCTCAGGCCCCTCTGCCCCGCCGCGAGGTTGCGCCGGTAGAAGGCGTTGGACTCCTCCGCCGTGCTGAAGCCGGCATACTGCCGGATCGTCCACGGCCGCTCGGCGTACATCGTCGCGCGGGGCCCGCGGACGAACGGGTATGCGCCGGGGACGGTGTCGAGGTGGGGCACCCCGTCGAGGTCGGCCCGCGTGTAGAGCGGCCGAACGGCGAACCCGAGCGGGCTCGAGCGGACGAGGTCTTCGGGGCTCCGCCCCTTCCGCTCTCGCTCGGCGAGACGGCGCCACTGCTCGAGGTCGGCACGATCGTCGGGGTGGGTCATGGCGGCGCGAGCATGCCACGCCAGCGGCTCGGCGGGGGCAGCCGACGCCGCGCCCGGGCGGCCACTCAGCCGCTGGGGGGCGGGATCGAGCCGCGACGCGCTCGCACGATCCGCCCGAGCGCCTCCGACGCCGCGCGCGCCAGGGCGTCGATGGCGCGCGAGGCGGAGTGTGCGACCTCGAAGCCGGCGGCAGCCACGATGAGGGCCGCGCGCCCCCCCACCGCCACCGGCGCGAGGTAGATCTCCTCTCGCGTGTCGGCGCCGAGCAGGACGGCTAGGCCGATGTGCGCCGGATCGAGCGGCAGGCAGCCGAGGAAGTAGCCGGAGTCGATCGCGACGCGAAGCACCGGGGACTCGTCGAGACCGACGCGGAAGGCGCGCAGGTGCTCGGCGTCCCCCGCCAGATTGCTCGCGGCCCGACCCTCGTAGCCGGCCCCTCGCGAGCTCAACACTACGACCCGAGGCGCGACGACGGCGACGCCCGCGACGAGCGCCTCGACGACCTGGTCCGGGCGCTCGGCCTCGCCGAGGCGAGCGAGCGCCTCCGAGGGCTCCGCGGGCGTCGCGCGGCCCGCGTCGCCGAGCGCGTGCTCGAGCGGGCGCTCCGGAGCGAGATCGAACACGCCGAGGGGCGCGGTGGGTGCGCGCGGCGCGAGGGAGTCGCGCGTGCGCACGAGCGGGATCGGCGGCTCGGAGGGCGCGACGATCGCCGGCTCGGGCGCCACGCTCGCGCGGGAGCGGAGGACCCCCGCCCCGGCCGCCGACGCGCCGAGGACGCGCGACCCGAACGCCGGCGTGCGCGCGCGCAGATCGAAGATCTCGTGGACCTCGTCGAGCGCTCGAAGCACCTCCCCGAGCGCGGCTTGCAGGATGCGCACAGGGGCGCCGAGCTGCCACTCGAGCTCCGCCGCGACGTGCGGGTCGCGCGCGTCGGCGCAGACCACGTCGACCGTCCCCGTCACCGGATCTCGCCGGACCGGTACGGCGAGGAGCCGCTCGGCGCAGCTCGGCGGGAGCAGCGCGAGGAGCTCCGGCACCGGGCGGACCAGACGCAGCGCTGGGACGCCCCGCGCCTCGAGGAGCCGCTCGACCGCCGGCTGGGCCTCCGCGCTCCGGCGGACGAGCGCGCGCAGGAAGTGCTCGCCGTCCTCCGCCGCGTCGAGCAGCGCGGCCTCCACGTCGGCCGTCGACACGACCTCTGCCTCGACGAGGCGCCGCACGAGCTCGACCGACATGCGGCGAGCGTTCCAGGCCTCGGCGCGGGGGGCAAGCGCGCAGCCTGGGGCGGCATCGCCTCGGCCTCGCCACGACGCCGGGAGCGGCTAGCCTCGAGGCGCGCCGGACCACCGCGCCCGCCCCCCCCGACACATGCCGCCCTCGCCCTCACGGCCCGAGCCCGCCGTCGTCGGTCGGCTCGCCCCGAGCCCCACCGGCCACCTCCACGTGGGGCACGCCTGGGCCTTCCTGTTGGCGTGGTGGAGCGCGCGCGCCCGCGGGGGCCGGGTCGTCCTGCGGCTGGAGGACCTCGACACGAGCCGCGCGCGCCCCGCGCTCGCGGACGACGTACGACGCGAGCTCGAGTGGCTCGGCCTCGACTGGGACGCGGAGCGGCTGCAGTCGCGCGGGCGGGATCGCCTCGTCGCCGCGGCCGAGGCGCTCGCGGCGCGCGGGCTCGCCTACCCCTGCACCTGCACGCGGGGCGACCTCGCGCGCTCGGCGTCGGCCCCCCACGCGGGCGACGCCGAGCCGCGATACCCCGGTACGTGTCGCGACCGCTACACGAGCGCGGCCGAGGCGACGCGCGCGAGCGGCCGGGCGCCGTGCCTACGCCTCCGAGTCCCCCCCGGCCCGGTGGCGTTTCGAGACGAACACCACGGCCCCCAAGCCTTCGACGTCCTCGCCGAGGTCGGTGACTTCCCGGTGTGCCGCCGCGACGGCGTCCCCGCGTACCAGCTCGCCGTGGTGGTGGACGACGCGGCGGACGGCGTGACGGAGGTCGTGCGCGGCGCGGACCTACTGCCGAGCACGGCGCGCCAGCTCCTCCTGCAGCGGGCCCTCTCGCTGCCGGTCCCCACCTGGCGCCACGTGCCGCTCGTCGTCGACGCCGCCGGGCGGCGGCTCGCCAAGCGCAGCGACGATCTGGCGCTCGCGACGCTGCGCGCGGCCGGCGCCGACCCCCGCGCCATCGTCGAGTGGGCGGCGCGGGCCGCGGGCCTGGGCGCGCTCGGGCGGGCGCGCGCCGACGAGCTCACGCCCCGGTTCTCCTGGGCGGACGTGCCGCGGGCGCCGATCCGGCTGGCGCCGTCCGTCGTGGCGGCGCTGCTCGACGCCCGCGCGTAGCGGGCGCGGACTCAGCCGTACGTCTCGGTGAGGTAGCGGGCGATGTCCGCCGACTCGAACAGCTCACGCGAGGTGTTCGGATCGACGAGGTAGGGGACCATCATCCGCCCCGACCGCGCGACGAACGCGGGCCGGCTCGGGCTCCGCTTGGCGACGTTGTGCAGCAAGTACGGCAGCTCGAGCTCCGTCAGGAGCTCGCGCACGATGCGACAGTACGGTGAGGCCTCGAAGCTCCAGAGCTCGAGCGCGCGCTCCGGCGCGCGGCGCCCCGGGCGCGCGCGGAGCCCGCGCGTGCCGCGCGTCCCGGTCGCCGCCACGGAGAGGGCATCGAGGAGCTGCCCCGGGCGCGCCCAGAGCGGCGGCCGCCCGGCGCCGTAGCGCTCGTGGAGATGGCGGACGATGGCGTCCGACTCGTAGAGCGGAGCGGGCAAGGACGCATCGACGAGCAGCGGGAACTGGCGCTTGCCGCCGCGGCGCTCCGCCTCGGCCCGGTAGCGCTCGCCGCCGGCCGGGCACGGCCAGATCCTCGCCTCGAGGTCGAGTTCGCTCAGCGCCTCCCGCACCTTCCGGCAGTACGGGCACCCCTCCTCGTCATAGAGTTCGAGCGTCTCGCGCGGGCGCGGCCCCAGCCGCCCGACGCGGAGCCCCGCGCCGAGCCGGAGGCCGCTCGCGAGCAGCGACGTGCCTACGTCGACCGGGCGCCACATCGCCTCAGCCCCTCCCATGCATCCAGCGCTTGAGCCAAGGCGTCAGCGCCAGCAGCAGGATCGCGGGACCGATCGAGGACACGACCAGCACCCCGTAGATCGGCCAGTGGTACTCCTCGACACGCGCCTCCAGGGTCCCGGCGAGGTAGTTCGCGACGGCGCTCGAGACGAACCACAGGCCCATCGCCAGCGAGACCACACGCACCGGCGCGAGCTTCGTCACCATGGACAGCCCGATCGGCGACAGGCACAGCTCCCCGATCGTGTGCACGGCGTACACGGTCACGAGCCACAGCGGACTCACCGCGCCCGACGCGGCCAGCGACTGGCCGACGTACATCACCACGAAGCCGAGCCCGAGGATGATCATGCCGAGCGCCATCTTCGTCGGGGTGGAGGTGGCGAGGCGCCCGGAGTCGAGCGTCTCCCACATCCGAGAGAACGTCGGCGCGAGCACCACGATGAGCAGGGGGTTGATCGACTGGAATTGCGACGCGGGGAGTTCGAAGGTGCCGCCGCCCGCGAGCAGCTTGGCGCCGAACGCAGCGACCCCGAGCGCCGTCAGCCCGAAGAGGACGACCAGCGCGCGCCAGAGGGCCTTGCCGCTCTTCTCCTCGGCGGTCGACTTCCAGATGTTGAACGCGCCGGCACCGACCGCGAGCGCCGCGAACAGCACGCCCAGCCCGGAGAGGTTCCGATCCGTCTGTTTGTCGGCGAAGAGCGTCATCGTGCCGCCCGCTTGCTCGAAGCCCATCCAGAAGAAGATGTTGAAGAGGCTGAGCACGATGATGACCGTGATCCGCTGCATCTCGTCGCGATCGCTGCCCTTGTAGAGCTGCGCGAAGGTGAGCCCGATCAGCCCGACCCCGATCGCGAGCTTCACCGCGCTGGGGATCGCCGCGAAGATGGGCCCGAGGAACGTCCAGCCCTGGAGCAGGCCCACGACGAGCGCGGTGGACCCTGCGACCCAGATGGCCACGTCCGTGTAGTCCTTACGATCCAGGACCCCCGACGCCCGGCCCTCCGCGCCGGGAGGGAGCCCCACGTTGCCGAGGTACTTCTGCCCGTGGACGAACTGCACGAGGCCCGCCACCATCCCGAACGCGGCGGCGGAGAAGCCCCAGTGCCAGCCCACCTTCTCGCCGAGGTTGCCGCACACGATCGGCGAGAAGAACGCGCCGAGGTTGATGCCCATGTAGAAGATGGTGAACCCGCCGTCGCGGCGAGGGTCGTTCTCCTCGTAGAGCCCGCCGACGATCGTGGAGATGTTCGGCTTGAAGAAGCCGTTCCCGACGCAGAGCAGCCCGAGCGCGGTGTAGAGCAGCGGCTCGAACGCCATCGCGAGGTGACCGAGCGCCATCACGATCCCACCGATCAGGACCGCCTTGCGTCGACCGAGGACGTGGTCGGCGAACCAGCCTCCGAGGATGGGCGTGAGGTAGACGAGGCTCGTGTAGAGGGCGTAGACCTCGAGCGCGTCCTTGCGCTGCATGCCGAGCGCGTTGACCATGTAGAGGACGAGCAGCGCCCGCATGCCGTAGTAGGAGAACCGCTCCCACGCCTCCGCGCCGAAGAGCGTGTAGAGGCCTCGGGGGTGGCCGTGGTGGGCGTGCGCGGCTTCGGTCTGCGACATGGGCGGGCGTCTCCCGCTCGCCCCGCCAGGGGACGAGCGGGCGCCAGCCTACCGGAGAACCGGCGGTTGCGAAGCCCGGCCGATCTCAGGCGCGCGGCGGAGGCAGCTCGCGGCGGATGCCCATGCGCTCGAGCGCCGTCGCCACGCTCGCGACGCGCGCGAGGTCGTCGGCGGTGACGAGCCCGGCGAAGCCGTCGGCGTCCTCGACCGCGACCGCGGACGCGCCCGTCTCCACCAGCGCCGCGCGCAGCTCCTCCAGCGTGAGCTGGGCCGGGACGACGGGCACCGGCTCGAGCGCCTGCGTCACGGGCGCACCCAGCCCGGTTCGACGCACCGCGGCGAGGACGCCGTCGCGGCTCGCCACGCCGAGCAGGCGCCCGCCGGCGATCACGGCGAAGTGGCTCTGGCCGGTCTGCAGGACCCAGTCGAGGACGTCACCGAGCAGGTGGCTCGGCTCGAGGACGACGGCGTTGGGGTTGACGACCTCCCCGGCGCGGAGGTGCTGCAAGACCACCCGGCTGTTCACCGCGTAGCGCTCCTGCCCCGCGGCCAGGAAGACGAAGCCGCCGATCAACGCGAGGACGAAGTTGCCCTTGAGCAGCGCGAAGATCCCCATGCTGGCGGCGAGCACCTGGCCGACCGTCGCGGCCACGTTGGTCGCCCGCTCGCGCGTCGTGAACATCGCGAGCGTGGCCCGGAACACTCGGCCGCCGTCCATCGGGAGCGCGGGCAGCATGTTGAACACGCCGAGCAGCACGTTGGACACGAGCAGGTTGGCGACGAGTCCGGACGCCGACGGCTGGCCCTCCATCGCCTCCAGCAGCTCGAGCTCGGTGAGCCACGCCGGGCCGAAGACGCTCACCCCGAGCGCCGCGAGGCCCACCGCGAGGAGGACGTTCACCGCGGGGCCCGCCACGGCGATCAGCAGCTCGTGCAGCGGCGTCCGCGGCTCGCGACCGAGGCGCGCCACGCCACCGATGGGGAGCAGCACGATCTCGCGGACCGGCACGCCGAGCGCCTGGGCCACCAAGCTGTGCCCGAGCTCGTGCAGCGTGACGCTCGCGAAGATCAGCACGACCAGCGCTCCGCCGAAAGCCGCGCCGATCGGCCCGTGCCGGTACCCCGCGATCACGAAGTACGTGACGACGAGCAGGAAGGTCGCGTGGACGCGGATATCGATGCCGCGGACCCGGGCGACTCGGAGCGACCACGTCATTCGGGGGCTCTCCGGCGGGTGGCGCTCGACCTTCTCCATCGTCTCCCGGAGAATGTAAGGCGCGGCGACCGAGCCGGAAGGGGGGCGCGCGGAGTCCGCGCCCCGGCGGCGCGGCGTGCGCGCGCGGCAGCGCGGCGGGGCGCGATCACCAGACGGCGCATCTCTGGGCCGGGCGCATCGGCGCTCCGGCCGGACACGAGAAGGCGTGCGCGAAGTCCGGCGAGTTCGCGAGCGCGCCGTTCACCCGAAACCGAGGCGCGGAGTGGGGATCGACCTGCGCGGCCATGCGAGCGTACTCGTCACGCGCCTTGGCGCACCAGATCTGCCCCGTCGCGACGAAGAACTGCTGATCCTCGGACAACCCCTCCGCCGAGAGCTCCTCGGGCGCGTCGGCGCGCATCGCGCGGTACGCCGAGTAGGCGAGCTTCACCCCGCCGTTGTCCGCGATGTTCTCGCCGAGGGTGAGCCTCCCGTCGAGGTGGACGCCGGGCAGCGCCTCGTACGCGGAGTACTGGCGCTGCATGCACTGGGTCTCCTCCTCGAACCGAGACCGGACGGCCGCCGGCCACCAGTCCCGCAGGTTGCCGGCGGCATCGAACTGAGAGCCCTCGTCGTCGAAGCCGTGGGTGAGCTCGTGCCCGACGACCATCCCCATCGCGCCCATGTTCACCGCGACCGACGCCGTCGGCGAGTAGAAGGGCGGCTGGAGGATGCCGGCCGGGAACACCATGTGGTTCATCAGCGGGTTGTAGTAGGCGTTCACGGTGGGGGGCGTCATGAACCACTCGCTCCGATCTACCGGCCGCCCGATCTTGGCGAGCTGGCGGCGGAGCTCGAACGCGTTCGCGCGCAGCGTGTTGCCGGCGTACTGGCCAGGCGCGACCTCGAAGGCGTAGTTGCGCCACGCGGGTGGATACCCGATGAGGTACGCCATGGCCCGCGCCTTCTCCAGCGCGACGCCGCGTGTCTCGTCGTCCATCCAGGCGAGCCCCGGCAGCGCCCGCGCGAACGCAGCGCCGATCTCCTTCACCATCCGCTCCGCCGTGGTCTTCGCCTCAGGAGAGAACCGGAGCGCCACGTAGTCACGGGCGAGGAGCTCTCCGAGCGCCTCGTCCGTGGCGTCGACGCAGCGCTTCCACCGGACCCGCTGCTCCTTCTGGCCGGTGAGCGCTTGCTCGAGCACGAAGCTCTCGTCGACGAACGCCTTGCCGAGCGTCGGCGCGGCCTCCCGCACCACGTGCCAGGCAAAGTAGCTGCGCCACGCCCCGACGTCGAAGCGCCCGAGGAGTGACTCGATACCCTCGAGGAACGCCGGCGCCGTCACGTTGATGTCCTGGATCCCGGGGTAGCCGAGGCGCTCGAAGTACGCGGCCCACGGGAACGCCGGCAGCGCGCGACCGACCCCGCCCCGATCGAGGCGATTGTAGAGCGCCTTCGGATCGCGCCGCTCCACCTTCGTCTTGCTCACCCTGGCGAGCTCGGTCTCGATCTGCACGACCTCCGCCGCGCCCTTCTTGGCGAGCTTGGGCCTCTGCCCGGAGAGGACCAGCATGCGCTCGACGTGAGCGACGTACGTCTCCCGGATCTTGGCGGAGGCGTCGTCCTCCTTGAGGTAGTAGTCGCGGTCGGGCAGGCCGAGACCTCCCTGATCGAGGTAGGCGAGGTAGCGCGTCGCGTCCTTGAAGTCCTGCTCCGCACTCAGCCGGAAGAGCACCCAGGTCCCGCTCTCGTGCAGCTCGCCCACCAGCGCGACGAGGTCGGCCGGCTTGCGGGCCTTGGCGATCTTGCGCAGCGTCCCCTCGATCGGCGCGAGCCCGGCCTTCTCGATGGCCGGCTCGTCCAGGCACGCGCCGTAGTACGTGCCGAGCTTCCGGGTGCCCTCGTCCCCGGTGCCGTCGCCCGCGGCGACGCGGGCGGCGCGGCCGAGGATCTCTCGGAGGTCGGCCTCGTTGCGGTCATGGATCTCGTTGAAGCTCCGCACCCACCGGGCCTTGTCAGCGGGGATCTCGGTGCGGTCGATCCACCCACCGCACGCGAAGCGGTAGAAGTCGTCGCACGGCTTCGCGTTGCGATCCATGGCGCTTGGATCGAGCCCCACCTCGGCCAGCGTCACCTCACGCGTGGGCCGGGACGGGGCCGCAGAGGTGACCGGGGCAGCGCTCGCGGTGGCGGGTGGCGGCGCGCCCGGGCTCGGCGGCGGCGAGGAGCCGCAAGCCGCCAGGAGAGGCGTGGCGGAGACGAGGACGGTACGGAGGCGAACCATGGCCGGGAGCCTCGCACGATCCGCGCCGGCGCGCTGCGACTCGCGCGCGCGGGCCCCCGCCGGGCCGGATCGGCGGCGCCGGGCTGGAGCCCGCCCGGCTCAGCCGGGCAGCACCATCGGCAGGTGCGGGATGCCGTCCTCGTCGTAGGGGTCGCCGTCGCGGGCGAACCCGAGCGATCCGTAGAACGCCTCGAGGTAACGCTGCGCGCCGATCCTCACCGCGCGCCCTGGATACTGGCGCTGCGTGACCGCGATCGCCTCGCGCATGAGTTCGCGCCCGGCGCCGCGCCGGCGAAGCTCCGGCGCGGTCACCACACGCCCGATGGCCGGCTCGGCGTAGGCGAGCCCCGGCGGCACGACGCGCGCGCACGCGACGAGGATCCCGCGCAAGGTGCCCAGCACGTGGACACAGCGCGGATCGAGGCCGTCGGCGTCGAGATAAGCGCAGCGCTGCTCGACCACGAACACCCGCTGGCGGAGCGCGAGCAGGTCGTGGACCTGCCGCCCGGTGAGCGCGTCGAACGGCCGCGAGATCCAGTCGAGCATGAGCGGAGGAGTGTACCGCGAGCGGGCCGCGTGAGAGCGCCGCCGGCCGAAGCGGCACGGGCGACGCGGGAACGCGCGCGCTCAGGGGAGGGTGCGGGCGCAGCGGAATCCCGCGTCGTCGTACCGCTCGTTCGCCGGGTGCTGGTCAGGGTGCCCGTTCTCTAGGCGCGGGTCGCCGGAGAAGTCGGGCACCGTGAACGCGCCGCCGTGGCGCATGTGGGTCGGATCGCCGGTCGCGGAGAACGCGGGGCCGGAGAAATCTGCGTCGCCCGCCGGGAAGCTCGACCACTCGGCGTCCCACACCCACTCGAAGACGCTCCCGGTGAGGTCGAGCAGCCCATCGACGGATGCCCCCGCTGGCGCGGAGCCTCCGGCCACCGGGAAGCCGCACCCGCTCGCCGGTTGGTCGCGGTGGGTCGTGTGGGAGCAGTCCGGGGGATGTGGGGTACCTCCCCAGGCGTATCTCCACCCCTGCCCATGGCCGGTCGAGACGTAGAGCCACTCTACCTGCGTGAGCAGGCGCTTGCCCTCGAAGGCGCAGATCGCCACCGCCTGGTACCACGACACGCACGTGGCCGGGAGATCCGCGGTGCCGATGTCCAGGGTGGTGCCGCCCGGATACGCGAGCGGGCCATCGCAGTCCGAGTCGCCAAAGCGATCGTCTCGGGCGGCCAGGTTCCACTCGGGGCGCCAGCGCATCACCGCCGCGTAGGGACCTCCCGGATCGAGCGCGCACGCCGCGTCACTCGCCGACGTGCACGGCACCGGGCGGCCCGCGGCGAGCCACGCCGTGACACGGCCGACGCTCACCTCGAGCACGTCCACCTCGAGGGCTCTCGTCAGGCGCGCGGTCGCGTCCACGCCGAGCACGCGGATCGGGAACGGTGCCCCGTCCACCGCGACGGAGGCGACCAGGGGACCCCCGTCCGTCGAAGCGCCGCCGCTGCCGGCGCCAGCGCCGCCGCCCGCGCCGCCGGTCCCGCCCGCGCCGCTGGTCCCGCCCGCGCCGCTGGTCCCGCCCGCGCCGCTGGTCCCGCCCGCGCCGCTGGTCCCGCCCGCGCCGCTGGTCCCGCCCGCGCCGCCCGACGTGGAGGCGTCGAGGCCGGCATCGGCCCCGCCGTCCTCTCGGACGACGAGGCTCGTCGTCCGAGAGCTGCAGGCGCAAGCGAGGGCGGCCAGGAACGCTAGCGACCGGAGCATGAGCCCATCCAATGGCCGCACCGGGCCCGGTGTCAAGCTCCCGAGGGGCGGCCGAAGCTGTCGGGGGATCGGCGGCGACGTCGAGATCGTGTCGAGCCGCGGCGGCGGGGGCGAGCACCTCGTCTCGCTCCGCGGCCGCCCGCTCCGCGGCCCGGCGGTCCGCCTCGAGATCGGCCTGCAGCGGGTCGATCCGCGCGCCGGTCGCCTGCCGGTCGTCACGCGACGGCGTGCCCCGACGCGCCTCGCCCGGGTGCGGGGCGGGGTCGACGCCACCCCCGGGTACGCCGCGGCTGCCGCCGTACTGGAGCGGTGAGCGGCGCGAGGACCGGGCCGCGCCGCTGCGCATCACTCGCTAGCGCGACGCTCTCGCCCGCTCCAGCGCGGCCACGGCGCGGAGCACCGACGCGTCCCGCTCGAGAGAGGCCACCTCGGCGAGAGGCACCCAGCGCGCGTCCGCCGCGTCCGTCGCTGCGCGGAGGGCGCGAGCGCGGGCCCGGAACAGGTACCGGACGTCGAAATGCAGGTGCGCGGGCGCTCGCCCCGCGGGGATCCGGTGCACGTCCAGATCGAAAGGCGCTTCGGAGAGCACGTCGACCTCGGCGAGCCCCGTCTCCTCCGCGAGCTCGCGCCGGGCGGCGGCGAGGAGCGTCGCGTCCTCGGCGTCCACGTGCCCTCCGGGCTGGAGCCAACGCCCGAGCTTCGCGTGGAGGATGAGCAGGAGCTCGTCCTCGCCGGGACCGACGACGAACGCGCTCGCGGTGAAGTGCCCGGGCGAGAACGCCCCGCGGTGGAACGCCAGCTCGCCGGCGGCCTCCAGCAGCTCGAGCATCGCGGCGTGCGCCCCGGCGGCGCCCACGCCGGGCGAGCCGGCGCGGAGGGCGCGCTCTGCGTCGCGGCGCAGCTCGGAGAACGACACGCCTCTCGCCGTAGCACGTGCGCGGCGCGGGCCCGAGGCTCAGGCCGGATCGTACGCCGGCGGGGGCGCACCGCGGACGGGTGAGCCGGTGAACGGCGGCATCGTGGCGTCCCCCGCGTGGCTGATGCCCTCGCGCCGGAGCACGGCGCCGACGGTCGCGAACAGGATGCGAAGGTCGAGCCAGAACGAGGCGTGGTCCACGTACCAGACGTCGAGCGCGAACTTCTCGTCCCACGAGAGCGCGTTCCTCCCGTGGATCTGCGCCCAACCGGTGATCCCGGGGAGCGCCTCGTGGCGCCGCGCCTGCTCCGGCGTATAGAGTGGGAGGTATTGGCTGAGGAGAGGCCGCGGGCCGACCAGGCTCATGTCGCCGCGGAGCACGTTCCACAGCTCGGGGAGCTCGTCGACGCTCGACGCGCGGAGCAGCTTGCCGAGCGGCGTGAGGCGCGCGGCGTCCGGGAGCTGCCGACCGCTCGAGTCCTTCGCGTCGCGCATGGTGCGGAACTTGAACATCCTGAACGGCGCGCCCCCCTTCCCCGGTCGCTCCTGCACGAAGAGCACCGGCCGGCCGAGATCATACGCGATGGCGGCCGCCACCACGGCCATCAGCGGCGCCGTGAGCGCGAGCCCCGCGCCGGCGCCGACCAAGTCCAGCGCTCGCTTGGCGGTCGACGAGTGTCTGCGGTTCGGCAAGCGCGCCGAGCATAGTGCATCCGCGGGGGCGAGGGGAGGAGAGCGGCACGTCGGCGGCGCGCGACGCGCGCTCCCGGCGCGCGCCCACGCTGGCCGTCGGACCACGCGCGCTCCCCAGCCTGCGGCGCCGCCGGGAGGTTGATCGATCACCGTCGCAATGACGGCGCCGGGGCGAGCATGCTCTCGACGTCGGCGAGCGCGACGCCGGTCTACGATCCGGGCACGTACTCACCCGGCGACTCGGGCACGATCACGATGCGCTACGCCAGCACAGCCGGCACGGTCGACGGGTCCCCGATCGACGGGTCGACGAGTGACACGCCGCTGCTCGCCGATACCTCCCCGCCATTCGCAGGTACTCCTGCGGAGTACCTGGCCGGTGGCGACGTCGTGGGAGAAGGCTTCCGGCCCCGCGGCGTGCGGTTCATCCCGTCCTGCGCGGTCGCGGCGGGCGCGCCCTCGTCAAGACGGCTCGCCGAGGCGCCCGCTCACCGCGCCACGCGGACCCCCTCGTGCGCGAGGAGCCAGCGCTTCAGGGCCAGCCCGCCGCCGAACCCGGTGAGCGACCCGTCGCTGCCGATGACGCGATGGCAGGGGACGAGGATCGCCAGCGGGTTGCGGCCGTTGGCGAGGCCGACGGCGCGCGTGGCCGTCGGCTGGCCGATGGCGCGCGCGACGTCGGCGTAGCTCCGCGTCTCGCCCCACGGGATCCGCGACAGCGCGCCCCAGACGCGCCGCTGGAATTCCGTCCCGTCGGCGCGCAGCGGGAGATCGAAGTCGCGGCGCCGACCGGCGAAGTACTCGTCGAGCTGGCGAGCCGCCCGCCGGAGGACGGAGGGCGCGCGCGGCGGGGTCGAGCTGCGGTGCGCCGCGGGGAACGTGCGAGGCAGCTCGAGCGCGACCAGCGCCTCGGCGTCCGCGAGCAGGCCCAGCGGACCGAGCGGGGAGTCGTACCGTAGGGTGTGGATCGCGCCCGGCATCGCCGGAGCGTGCCAGAACCGCGCCACGCGATCTACGCGCCCGGGGGCGGCGTCCGCCGCGGCCTTGCGCGCGCCGGGGTGGAGGAGGACAATCGGCCGGCCGGCGGCCTGCGCCACCGGCGGCCGGAGTCGCGCGATTGCAGCAGGAGCCCCCAGAACGAAACGGTGAGAGCGCGAGCGGGGCCTCCTCTCGCCTCGTCGCCGCCGCGGCGCTCCGCGCCACGCTGCGCGAGGGGTATGGCCGCCGGGAGCTCCGCTCGGACGTGCTCGCGGGCCTCGTCGTCGGGATCGTCGCGCTGCCGCTGTCGATGGCGCTCGCGGTCGCCTCCGGCACGCCGCCGCAGCACGGCCTCTACACCGCCATCGTCGCGGGCACCGTGATCGCGCTGCTCGGCGGCTCGCGGGTGCAGGTCTCGGGCCCGACGGCCGCGTTCGTGGTGCTGCTCGCCCCGGTCGCCCAGCGCCACGGTGTCGGCGGGCTCCTCCTAGCGACGGGGATGGCGGGCGCGCTGCTGGTCGGGCTCGGGGTCGCGCGGCTCGGGCGCTTGATCCAGTTCGTCCCGCACCCGGTGATCACGGGCTTCACGGCGGGCATCGCCGTCGTCATCGCGACGACACAGGTGCGCGACTTCTTCGGCCTGAGCGCGCCGAGCCTCCCCGACCACATGGCCGAGCGCGCGGTCGCGCTCGCGCGCGCGCTGCCCACCGCCCGCTGGGAAGACTGCGCGATCGGAGTCTTCACCCTCGGCGCGCTGGTCCTCTGGCCGCGGGTGAGCACGGCGGTCCCGAGCCCGCTCGTCGCCCTGAGCGCAGCCGGCGCCGTCGCGTGGGTCGCGGCGCGCGCCGCGCCCGGGTTCCACGTCGCGACCATCGCGAGCCGCTTCTCCTACGTGGTCGACGGCGTCTCGTTCCCGGGCATCCCGGGGATGCTGCCGCGACCCGCGCTCCCGTGGAGCTACCCCGGGCCGTCGGGCGTGCCGCTCGGGCTGTCGCTCGGGGTGCTGCGCGAGCTCGCGAGCCCGGCGATCGCGATCGCGGTTCTGGGCGCGATCGAGTCGCTGCTGTCCGCCGTCATCGCGGACGGCATGACGGGCACCACCCACGACCCGGACGCCGAGCTCGTGGCGCAGGGCGTGGGCAACCTGGTGGTGCCTTTCTTCGGGGGGTTCGCGGCGACCGGGGCGCTCGCCCGCACGGCGACGAACATCCGCTTCGGAGCTCGCTCGCCGGTGTCGGCCGTCGTGCATTCTGCGTTCGTCCTCGTGGCGGTGCTGGCGCTCGCGCCGCTCCTCGGTCACCTGCCGATGGCGTCGCTCGCCGCGCTGCTGTTCCTCGTCGCGTGGAACATGAGCGAAATCCGTCACGTGAGGCACATGCTGTCCGTCGCGCCGCGGGGCGACGTGATCGTGATGGGGATCTGCTTCGCGCTCACCGTGCTCTTCGACATGGTGGTGAGCGTGACCGTAGGCGTGGTGCTGGCCGCGCTGTTGCTCATGCGCCGCATGTCGGAGATCACGCACGCCGACGTGCTCGCGCCCTCCGCCGCGGGGGGCGCGCAGCGCGTCCCGCGGGGGGTCGTCGTGTATCGGGTGGGGGGGCCACTGTTCTTCGGCGCCGCGCAGCGCGCGATGTCGGCGCTCGAGGAGATCGGCGCGGGGACACGCGCGGTGCTCTTCGACCTACGCGACGTGCCCGCCATGGACGCGACGGGGCTCGTCAACCTCGAGTCCGCGGTGACGCGCCTGGAGCGGCGCGGCGTCACCACGATCGTGTTTGGCTTGCAGGCCCAGCCTCGGGCGGTGATCGAGCGCGCCGACCGCGACCGGCACTCCCCTCGCATGGTCTGGGTCGACGACTTGGACACCGCGCTGCTGCTCGCCACCACCGTCGCGGGCGCTGTGGGCGGGACGACGCCGCAGCCGCCGGGCGCCGCGCCGAGTCGCCCCGCGGGGCCGCGGCCGGAAGCTGACAGCACACGGCCCGCCCCGCCCGCGGGTGCAGCCTGACAGCAGGATTCCGGCATCATCGTAGCGCGCTCGGCGCCGTCGGGTTCCGCAGCAGAAGCGAGCGCAGGCCCTGCTAGGCCGCGAGGAATTGTGTCAGACTGCGCCCCCGCCGGCCCACCCTGGTGCCCTCGCGTGTGGCCCGCCGCCCACCCCGCCGGCGACCACCGCCGGAGAGCCGATGCAGAGCTGGATCCCCGTCCTCGTGTACCTCGCCATCGCGTCGTCCGTGGGCGTGGTGATGCTGGGGGCGGCGCGGGTCCTGCGGGTGAGGGCACGGCACGTCCCGCCGACGCGAGCGGCGACCTACGAGTGTGGCGAGGAGCCGGCAGGCAAGGCGTGGATCCGCTTCCACCCGCGGTACTACCTGGTGGCGCTGGTGTTCGTGCTGTTCGACGTCGAGACCGTCTTCCTGGCGCCGTGGGCGCTCGCGACCCGGGCGCTCGGCGGGTATGCCGTCGTCGAGATGGTCGTCTTCGTCGCCGTGCTTCTACTCGGGTGGGTGTACGCGTGGCGGAAGGGCGCGCTCCGATGGCAGTGAGCAGCGGCGACCCCGGCGAGGACGCCCCGCCGCCGGCCGAACGCGGTCGCGTCGACGAGTCCGCGCGCCCCTACGAGCACCCGCTCTACGAGCGCCTGCTGAGCGTACCGGGCCTCGACGTGGCGGTCGCCGGCCTCGACCAGCTCCTCACCTGGGGCGCGGTGAATTCGCTGTGGATCTTCCCGATGGCGACGAGCTGCTGCGGCATCGAGTTCATGGCGGCAGCGGCCAGCCGCGTCGACCTCGACCGGATGGGCGCGATCCTGCGCGGGACGCCGCGCCAGTGCGACGTGATGCTCGTCGCCGGCACGATCACGGTGAAGATGGCGCCCCGCGTGAAGCGGCTGTGGGACCAGATGCCGGAGCCCAAGTGGTGCGTGGCGATGGGCTCCTGCGCGATCTCCGGTGACTTCTACCGCGACGTGTACAGCGTGATCCCGGGCATCGACACCGCCATCCCGGTCGACGTGTACATCCCGGGGTGTCCGCCGAACCCCGAGCAGGTGATGGAGGGTCTGCTGCGCCTCCAGCAGAAGGTGCGGCTCCAGCGTGAGGGGCGCCCGGTGCCACGCGACGACCGCCCGGAGACGGAGGAGCGCATGATCTACCCGGCGATCGGCCAGCTCCGCCGCCGCCTGGCGGCCGCGCCCGCCGACCCGATCACCGCCGCGCAGCTCGCGTCGGCGCAGGCGCTGCGCGTGCGGGAATTCCCGCTGCCCCCGGGCGTCGAGCTGCCCGCGGACGCCGCGGCGCCCCGCCCAGGCCGCGCGCCGGTCGCTCCGGCGAGCGAGAGCGCCGCGACGTCCGCCTCCCGCGGTGAGAAGCCGTGAGCGACGGCGAAGCCCAGCGGCCGACGGACGGCTCCACCGCGCTCGTCGGCGCAGCGGCCGTCCTGGCGGGCTGCCCCGAGGCCGAGGCGCTCGCCGCGCTGGCGACGCGCAACCCCGGCGCGGGGAGCCACCGCGAGGAGTGCGGCCGCCACCGGGCCGAGCGCGCCCGCGCGTGGGCGCGGCTGCTCGAGGAGCGCTTCGGTCTGGCGACGGACGACGCCGCCGGCGGCCCGCTGGTCCCGGCAGCTCGCCACCGCGAGCTCGCGCAAGCGCTGCAGGAGGCGGGCTGGGAGCAGTACGTGACGGTGGTCGCCAGCCACTGGCCGGCGACGCGCTCCAAGGCGGGCGAGGAGCCGGAGCGCTTCGAGGTCGCGACCGCGCTCCGGTCGGTCGGGCCCGGGTCGCACGTCGCGAGCTGGCGCGTCCAGCTCGCGACCGGCGAGTCGATCGCTTCGCTCGCGCCGCTCTTCGCCGGCGCCGACTGGCAGGAACGCGAGCAGTTCGATCTGGTAGGGGTGCGCTTCGCGGGCCACCCCGATCTCCGACGCCTCCTGCTGCCGGAGGAGTGGGAGGGGCATCCACTGCGCAAGGACTACGCCATCGACACGAGGTGCGTGCCGTGGCGGTGAGCGGGAGCGTCGCCTCGACCGGCGCGGGGCCGCGGACCCGCGCGCCCGTGCCGGATCCGCACCTCGACCTCGAGCGCTACGAGGCGGACGCCGACCTCATGACGCTCTCGCTCGGCCCGCAGCACCCGTCGACGCACGGCGTGTTCCGGGTCGTCCTCTACCTGGACGGCGAGACGATCGTGAAGGCGGTACCCCACGCCGGCTACCTGCACCGGGGCGTGGAGAAGCTCTGCGAGAAGCTCTCGTACTCCAACGTCGTCCCCATCCTCGACAAGAACGACTACGTCGCGCCGATGCTCAACGAGCAGGCGGCGTGCATGGCGTTCGAGCGGCTGATGGGCGTCGAGGTGCCGATCCGCGCGCGTTGGCTGCGAACGCTCTTGGCGGAGTTGCAGCGGATCGCTTCCCACCTGCTCGCGCTCGGGACCTTCGCCATCGACCTCGGCGGCGCGCTCGGCGGCGGCACGAGCGTGTTCATGTACTGCTTCCGCGAGCGGGAGCTGATCCTCGATCTCTTCGAGGAGCTCACGGGCTGCCGGTTCCACTACAACACCCACTGCATCGGCGGGAACCGCCACGACGTGCCACCCGGCTGGCCCGAGCTCGTGCGCGCGGCGCTGGCGACGATCGAGGCGCGGTTCGACGCCTACCTCGCGATGCTCGAACACCCCATCTTTGCCGATCGAACGCGCGGCGTCGGGACGATCGACGCCGGCCTGGCGCTCGAGCTCGGGCTCAGCGGCCCCAACCTGAGAGCGTCCGGCGTCGACCACGATCTTCGCCGCGACGCGCCCTACCATGTCTACGATCTCCTCGAGGTCCGCGTCGCGACCGACTCGGGCGGCGACTGTTGGTCGCGGTACAAGGTGCGGGTCGACGAGATCCGCGAGAGCTTGCGGCTCGTCCGGCTGCTGCTCGACGATCTGCCCGCGGGTCCCCTGTCGTCCACCAAGCCGCTCGGCGTCGTCTCCCAGTTCAAGGCGACCACCGGGCAGGTGTATGTCGGCATCGAGTCCCCACGCGGCGAGCTCGGGACGTGGGTGATCGCCGACGCTCGCAAGGCGACGAGCCCTTACCGGATGAAGCTCCGCCCGCCGAGCCTCCACGCGGTCGCCGCGATCCCGTACGTCCTCCCGGGCCACACGTTGAGCGACGCCATCGCCATCCTGGGCTCGCTCGACCCCATCATGGGCGAGGTGGACCGGTGACGAACGACCCCTGGCTGCGCGCCCTGCTCGAGGGCGCCGCCGTCGTAACGGCGCTGATGACGGCCGTCGCCTGGATCACGTGGCTCGAGCGCAAGATCGCGGGTCGCATCCAGAGCCGCCTGGGGCCCACGATGGTCGGCCCATTCGGCCTCCTCCAGCCGCTCGCCGACGCGGTGAAGTCCATGCAGAAGGAGTCGATCGTCCCGCGGGACGCCGACGCGCTGTTGTTCTGGCTCGCCCCGCCCCTCACCCTCGCGCTCGCGCTCGGCACCGCCGCGGTGATCCCCTTCTCGCCCGGGCTGCTCGCCTCCGACGTGGACATCGGCGTCCTGTACGCGCTCGCGCTGTCCGGCCTGCTGTCGTTCCCGATCTGGATCGCCGGGTGGGCGTCGAACAACAAGTACTCGCTGCTCGGTGGCATGCGCATGGTCGCGCAGGGGATTTCGTACGAGATCCCGATGGTGCTCTCCGCCCTGGTGCCGGTCGTCCTCGCCGGGACGCTCAGCATGGGCGGCGTCGTGCGGCACCAAGCGGAGCACGGGTGGTTCGTCGTCTCGGCGCCGGGCGTCGGGTTCGTCGCCTTCCTGGTGTTCCTCCTGACGGCGCTCGCCGAGGGCAACCGCATCCCGTTCGACATCCCCGAGGCGGAGTCCGAGCTCGTCGCGGGGCCGACCACCGAGTACACGGCGATCCAGTGGAGCCTGTTCGCGGCGGCCGAGTACGCGCACTCCCTCCTGGCGAGCGCGATCGCCGCGACGCTCTTCCTGGGCGGGTGGGACGGCCCAGTGCTCCCGCCGGCCGTCTGGATGGTGCTGAAGACGGGCGCGCTCTTCCTCCTCATCACCTGGCTGCGGTGGTCGCTGCTCCGCCTCCGCTCGGATCAGCTCATGTCCCTCTGCTGGAAGCTGCTCGTCCCCCTCACGCTCCTGCTGCTGCTCGGTGCCGGCACCTGGGTGACGCTCGCCACCTGATCCATGGGCTACGTCTTCGCCACCTTCCAGTCGCTCCTCGCGACGCTCCGCCAAGGTCTCGCCACGCCTTCGACCGTCGAGTACCCAAAGGCGAAGCGGCCGCGCGCCCCGCGGCTCCGGGCGAGCTTCGCGCTCACCAAGGACGCACAGGGCGACGAGAACTGCATCGGCTGCAAGAAGTGCGAGAAGGTCTGCCCCTCCGAGGTGATCGCCGTGGTGGCGTCGAAGAAGCCGTCGCCCGTCACCGGGAAGCCGCGCGCCTACGCGACCGACTTCACGCTGAACCTGCAGGCGTGCATCGTGTGCGAGCTGTGCGTCCAGGTGTGCCCGACGGACGCCATCGTGATGGTCCAGGAGCAGGAGGGCCCCGGGTTCGACCGCGGAGATCTAGTGCTGACGATGGAGAAGCTCTACCGGAACGGCGAGTCGAAGGAGCGGCTCGCGTGGTCGAGCGCCTCGGTCCTGGGGGAGCACCAGAAGCCCGCGGAGGCGCCCGCGCCCGCCCAGCGCCCGGCCCACGCCCCCGTGCCGGTACCGGCGGCGTCCGCCGAGCCTCCCGGGAAGGAGCCCGCGGCATGAGCGGCGAACAGGTCGGCTTCTGGGTGGTCGCGCTGGCGATCCTCGGCGCGGGTCGCCAGGTGGTGACGTCGCGCAACCTCGTCCACACGGTGCTCTGGCTCGCGGTCACGCTGGCCAACACCGCGGTGGCGTTCGTGATGCTGGAGGCGACCTTCCTGGCGGCCGTCCAGGTCCTTCTCTACACGGGCGGCGTGCTCACGCTGATGCTCTTTGGGGTCATGCTCACGACCCGAGACACGGGCTTCGTCGACGTGCGGAGCCCGCTGCACCGCGGGTTCGCCGGCGGGGTGCTGGCGGCCGCGGTGATGGCGCTCGTCTCGGCGTCGATCCTGCGCACGCCGCTACCCGAGGCCCGCGTCACGGCCCCGACGACCGAGGCGCTCGGAGCGTCGTTCCTCACCGAGCACGTCCTCGCGTTCGAGGCGCTCTCGCTGCTGCTGCTCTCAGCGGTCATCGGCGCGGTGGTGATCGCGCGGCGGCGCGACGCCGGCGATCCCCGTGAGGAGCGCGGCCCTGCGATCCGTCCGCGGGCGCCCCGTGCGGCGGGTGGCGCGGTGCGCCTCGGGGCGCCGGAGGCGGAGTGATGGGGCTCACCGGCTACCTCTTGCTCGCCGCGGCGCTGTTCTCGCTTGGCGTGTTCGGCGTCGTCACGCGGCGCAACGCGATCGGGGTGCTCGCGTCCGTCGAGCTGATGGCGAACGCCGTGAACCTGAACCTCGTGGCCTTCTCCCGGCACCATGCGGGGCCCACGGGGCAGGTGTTCGCGCTGTTCTCGATAGCGTTGACGGTGGCGGAGGTCGTCGTCGGGCTCGCGCTCGTGCTCCTCCTGTTTCGCGCGAAGGGCGACGTGCGGATCGAGCTGGCGAGCGAGCTGAAGGACTAGCCGGATGTCGCCCCTCTACACGGCCCTGCTGTGCACGTTCTTGCCGCTCGCGGCGGCGCTCGTGCTCGTGTTGGTCTCTCCGCTCCGTCGGGCGGGCCTCGCGGCGGGTCTCTTCTCGGTGGCCACGGCGCTGATCGCGTTCGGCGGCGCGGTGACGTTACTCCTCGAGCGCTGGAGCGGCGCGGCGACGCCCGTGCGGGAGACGGTGCGGTGGCTCCCGCACGCGGGCCTCGGCGGCGGCGCGCACGCCCGCGCCGTCATCGAGCTCGGCGTCCAGATCGACGGCATCTCCGCGACGATGCTGGTCGTCGTCACCGCGGTGGCGGCGTGCGTGCAGATCTTCTCGCTCGGGTACATGGCCGGGGAGCCGAAGCCCGACTTCGGCCGCTACTTCACCTGGCAGTCGTTGTTCCTGTTCTCGATGAACAGCCTGGTCGTCGCCCCGAACCTGCTGCAGCTCTTCCTCGGGTGGGAGCTGGTCGGGCTCGTGAGCTACCTCCTCATCGGGTACTGGTGGAGCAAGCCCTCGGCCGCGCGCGCGGCGATGAAGGCGTTCTGGATGACGAAGCTCGCCGACATGGGCCTCATCCTCGCGCTGCTGGTGCTGTTCGTGGACACCGGGAGCTTCGACTGGACGGTCACGACGAGCGCGGCGGGCGCGGTCACGTTGCTGCTCTTCTTCGCGGTGATGGGGAAGTCCGCGCAGTTCCCCCTCCACGTCTGGCTGCCAGACGCCATGGAGGGCCCGACGCCGGTGTCCGCGCTGCTCCACGCCGCGACGATGGTCGCGGCCGGCGTGTTCCTCGTCGTCCGCGCGTTCCCGCTCTTCGAGCAGGCGCCGACGACCGGGCTCGTGATGGCCTATGTCGGCGCGTTCACCGCGCTCTTCGCCGCCGTCATCGCGGTGGTGCAGACGGACATCAAGAAGGTGCTCGCCTACTCCACCTGCTCGCAGCTCGGGTACATGGTGGCGGCGCTCGGCGCCGGGAGCCAGGTGGGTGGCTTCTTCCACCTGACGACCCACGCGTGCTTCAAGGCGCTGCTGTTCCTGGCCGCCGGCTCGATCATCCACGGTGTCCACTCGAACGAGCTCTCCCACATGGGGGGGCTCTGGAGCCGCATGCGGGTCACCTCGGTCGCCTTCCTCGTCGGAGCGCTCGCGCTCGCGGGCGTCCCCGGCCTGGCGGGGTTCTTCTCCAAGGATCTCATCCTCGAGCACGTGCTCGAGCGCGGGCTGTGGGCGCCGCTCGGCGCGCTGTTGGTCGCCGCGTTCCTCACCGCCTTCTACATGGGGCGCGTCACGCTGGTCGCGCTCTTCGGCCGGCCCTCCGCGCACGCGGAGCACGCGCACGAGGGGGGCGTGAGCCTGCTCGCGCCGCTCGTCGTGTTGGCGGTGCCGGCGGCGGGCGTGGGCTGGCTCGGCGCGAAGCTCTCGGGGCTCTATGCGGCGCCCGTCCACTTCCACCTGAGCCCCGTGGGGATGGTCGCGACCGGGCTCGCCCTCGCCGGCCTCGGGCTCGCGTACTGGATGTTCGGCGCTCCGCAGGGGGGGGGTCGGTTGCGCGCTGCGTTCGCGCCGATCGGCCGCCTCGCGCGCTCCGGAGCCGTGAACGCGCGCTTCGCTTGGGGCTACGGTGTGCTCGGCGGGGTGTCGAGCATCTTCGCCTGGTTCGATCGCTACGTGATCGACGGCCTGATGAACGGCCTCGGCTACGCGACGCTCGCGCTCGGGGCGCGCCTGCGCGGCCTGCAGACGGGCCGCGCACAGGACTACGTCTACGTCCTCGTGGCGGCGATGCTCGGCGTGGGCGCGTACGGCGCCTTCTGGAGCCGGTGACGGATGCCCTTCCTCGAGAGCCACCTCCTCGGCGTGATCGTCGCCGCACCGTTCCTGGCCGCGCTCGCCCTGCTCTTCGTGAGCCCGACGCGCCCGGGGGCGATCCGGGCCATCTCCCTCGTGGGCGCGCTGGTGTCGCTCGCCGGGAGCGTCCACGTCGCGCTCGGGTACGACCTCGCGCGAGGCGGGCTCCAGCGCGCCGAGCGATACCCGCTCGTCCCGTCGCTGGGGATCGACCTGTCGCTCGCCGTGGACGGCTGGAGCGTGTCGCTGCTGCTGCTCACCGGCGTGATCATCGTCACGGGCGTGCTGGCCTCGTGGACGCTCACCGACCGCCCGCGAGACTTCTTCGTCCTGCTGCTGGTGCTGGTCGCCGGCGTGTTCGGCGTGTTCGTGTGCCAGGACCTCTTCGTATTCTTCTTGTTCTACGAGATCGCCGTGCTGCCGATGTATCTGCTCATCGGCATCTGGGGCAGCCGCGGGAAGGTCCCGGCGGCGGGGCCGTTCGCGTTCGTGTGGCGGCGCTTCGACGTAGGCGGGCGCGAGTACGCCGCGATGAAGCTGACGCTCATGCTCCTGGTGGGCTCGGCGGCCATCCTGGTGGTGATCCTGGCGCTCTACTCCGCGGCCGGCGGGTCGACCTTCGACCTCCAGGCGCTCGCCCGCGCGCGCTTCCCTCGCGAGCTCCAGCTCTGGGCGTTCCCGCTGCTGTGGCTCGGCTTCGGGTCGCTCGCGGGCGTGTTCCCGTTCCACACTTGGTCACCGGACGGCCACGCCGCGGCGCCCACCGCCGTCTCGATGCTGCACGCGGGCGTCCTGATGAAGCTCGGCGCGTTCGGGGTGATCCGGGTCGGGATGCTGCTCCTCCCGGAGGGCGCGAGCTACTGGGCGCCGACCGTGGGCGGCGTGGCGGTGATCAACGTCCTCTACGGCGCCATCTGCGCGCTCACGCAGAGGGACCTGAAGTACGTCATCGCGTACTCGTCGGTGAGCCACATGGGCGTGGTGATGCTCGGCGCCGCGACGCTGACCGTGGACGGCTGGAACGGCGCCATCTACCAGATGTTCGCGCACGGCATGATGACGGGTCTCTTCTTCGCGCTCGTCGGGCTCGTGTACGACCGCGCGCACACGCGCTGGGTGCCGAGCATGGGCGGGTTCGCGCGGCAGATGCCGTGGGTCGCGAGCTTCTTCGTGCTGGCCGGGCTGTCGTCGCTGGGGCTCCCGGGGCTCGCCGGTTTCGTCGCCGAGTTCCTCGTGTTCCTCGGCGCGTGGCAGAGTCAGCACTACGTCTGGGCGCTCGCGGGCGTCCTCGGCGCGTGGGTGACGGCGGTTTACGTGCTGCGCGTCGGCCGCGACATCTTCTTCGGCGAGGGCCCGCGCTCAGACGAGATCCACCACCTCACGGACGCGCGGCGCTCCGAGTGGGGGGCGCTCTGGGTGCTCGGCGCCTGCCTGGTCGTGTTCGGGAGCTACCCGCGGCTCATCCTCGACTTCATCCACGTCGCGACGCTCGAGTACCTGCCCCGCGCGGCCGGCGCGGCGAGCGCGCTGCTCGAGGCGTCCCGGTGACGAGGCCACGATGCCCACGCTGAGCGATCTCGGTCCCCTCGCCCTCGATCTCGGGCTGCTCGGGGCGTTACTCTTGGTGTTCGCGGTCGATCTCGTGCTCCCGCACGGGCGGAAGCGCGTCCTCGGGCTGCTCACGGCGGCCCTCCTCACCGCGCTCTTCGCCGCCTCGTTCACCACGTCGACGGCGGGCAGCGCCTTCGGCGGCGCGTACGTCGGCTCGGAGTGGGCGCTCCTGTTCAAGCGGATCGCGCTCGCGGCCGGCGCCCTCGCGACGCTCGGCGCGCTCGACCACGTGGACCGCCACTTCCCGACTCGCCAGGGTGAGTTCTTCCTGCTCCTCCTGTTCAGCCTCCTCGGGATGACGCTGCTGCCCGGCGCGCGTGATCTGCTGCTCCTCGTCGTCTGCTTCGAGCTGATGGGGATCCCGCTCGCGATGCTCGCGAGCTTCGCCAAAGCGGACGACACCACAGGGACGCACCGGCACGCCGCCGAGGCGGGCCTCAAGCTCTACCTGGTGAGCGCCGTGAGCACCGCGATCACGCTCTTCGGCCTCTCGTACGTGTACGGCCTCACGGGCTCCACGCGCATCGCCACGATCGCCGCGGCGCCCGTCACCCCGCTCCTCGGGCTCGGGATGATGTTCACCGTCGCCGGGATGGCGTTCAAGATCGGCGCGGTGCCGTTCCACATGTGGGTGCCCGACACCTACCAGGGCGCGCCCGTCCCGTTCGTGGCGTTCCTCTCCGTGGCGCCCAAGGCGACGGGCCTCGCGGCGATCGGGCTGCTCCTCTCGGTCGCCTTCCGCGAGCAGCGGGGGCCGCTCCTCGGCGTGATGCTGTTCTTCGTCGTGGCGTCGGTCGTCGCCGGCAGCCTGCTGGCGCTGCCGCAGCGGGACGTGCGGCGGCTGCTCGCGTACTCGGGCATCGCGCAGATCGGCTACATGCTGATGGGCTTCGCCGCGGGTACGGTGCGGGGCACCGCCATGCTGCTCTTCTACGTGGCAGGCTACGCGGCGACCAACCTCGGCGCGTTCCTGGTGCTCGAGGCGGTGACGCCGGGCCGCCCCGGCCCCACGCTCGAGGATCTCCGCGGCCTCTCGCGGCGCTCGCCGTGGCTCGCGCTCGCCTTGCTCGTCTTCCTGCTCTCGCTCGCCGGGATCCCGTTCGTCGTCGGCTTCTGGGCGAAGCTCTCGGTGTTCCTCGCGGCGTACCAGGCGGGGCTCGGCTGGCTGGTGCTGTTCGGCGCGCTGATGGCGATCGTGTCGCTCTGGTACTACCTGCAGGTCGCCAAGGCAGCGTACCTGGACGACCCTCCGCCAGAGGAGCGGGCGCCTCCGCCCGCGGTCGGCGCGCCGCTCGCGCTCGCGATCTGGATCTGCCTGGCGCTCGTCGTCGGCATGGGGGCGTACCCCCGCCCCTTCCTGGAGAGCGCCGCCACCGCCGCCCAGAGCCTCGCGGGCCACTGAAGGACCGGCACGACCGCGCGCCCGCGGCCCTCCAGCGTCAGTCGCTGGTGGCGTCCGTCGCGGCGTCTGCGCCTGCGTCGCCGGCGGAGCAGCTCACGTAGTCGCCGCCACCCTCCGGTGGGGCGAGGAGCAGGCCGAGCTGCACGGAGAGGCTCGTCGCGTAGGCGCTCGGCGCGTAGACGAGCTGGTTCGCCAGCGGGATCTGTGGTGGACCGGCCTCCGCGAGTTCGAGGCTAGCGAGCGCGCCGTCCGGCAGGCCGTTGCCGCCGGCGCCGAAGTCGTCGAGGACCGCCGTCACCCAGTACGGCCCCGTGCCGAGGACGAAGCCGTCGACGGTCACGCTGCCCGTCCCCGACAGATCGGCGCACGCCACGCCCCCGAGGCCGAAGATGGGCTCCGACTCGCCGGGAGTCCGCGAGCCGACGGCGAACACGTTCAGGCGCCCCTGGCCGTCGCCCGCCGGCGCGACCCCAGCCGCCCGCGCGACCGTCACCGACAGCCGGCGCAACGCGGACAGCGGCACGTCGACCGTGCGACCCTGCCCGGGCACGAGCGGCACGGCCGTGAGCGGGCCGTCGCCGAGCCCCGCCGAGAGGTCCATCCCGCCGAGCCACACCCCGGAGCGTGGCTGGTCCGGCGGGTTCGAGAGGATCGTGGGATCGTCGAAGAACACGACGCGGACGTAGACGGTGGCGGGGAGACCGTCGACGCGGATCGGGCTCGCCGTGAGCGACGCCAGCGGGGCCTCGCCGAGGCCGCCGTCGGTGCTCGGGAGGACGTGCGTCACCAGCGGCGTGACGGACCCACCGTCCACGTCCTCGACGACGGGCACGTCGAACACCTCGACCACGAGCACGCCCGCGCCGTCGTGCGCGGGATCCGCGGGGAGGAACGTCACCGCCTCCGGCACGACGCGGAGGCAGACGGCGGCCTCTGACGCCACGGAGGGCGCCGCGCAAGGGTCGCCAGCGTCGCCGCCACCGGAGCCCGACATCCCGCTGCTCCCGGAACCTCCGCCGTTGCCGGAAGCCCCGCCTCCCGAGCCTCCCGAGCCCCCGGAGCCCGACGCGCCGCCGCTGCCCGACGCTCCCCCGGTACCCGAGGCGTCCCCCCCGGCGCTCCCATCGACACCCGCGGCGCCGCCACCCGGGCCCTGCGCCGGATCCTCGTCGCTGCACGCGGCCACCGCCCCACCCATCGCTGCCGCCACCGCCAGCCATCCGGTCCACCGTCGCGCCATCTCAGCATCCTCCTCGGCCGCTCACCCAGCCGCTCAGCGAGCTTGCCACGTGCCCCCCGTGGCGGGCAACCTCCCCCCCCGGGGCCGCGCGGCGGGTCCACGGCAGCGCGGCTAGAGCGACGGCGTGAAGGGCAGGATCCCCTTCAGATCTTCGTCGTTGAAGCGAAGCTGCATGCCCACGAAGTAGTCGCGGTTCTCCGGGCTCAAGATGTCGTCGACCCCGCCGAGCAGCCACAGGCGCGCGATGAACTCGTAGCCGAACGCGACCCGCCAGCGCGGCAGGACGACCTCCCCGAACCCGAACAGATCCTGACGGAGCTCGAAGCGGTCGTCGAAGAGCGCGAGATCGAGCCCAATCCCACCCGTGGACTCCTTGATGCCGAAGCGCCCTGTGAAGGCGCCGAACGTCTGCGCGTACTGCAGCGAGAAGCGGAAGGCGTTGGTCGTCACCGTGCGCACCTCACGGTAGACGGGCGGCTCGTTCGGGTTGTCCGTCTGCACGTCGATCTGCTCGATCCGGGTGAGACCGCGCGGATCGTTCACCACCTCGATGACGTAGTACTTGTCTTCCCGGGGCTGGAGCCGGAGCTCCGCGTACGTCTTCACGGTGCTGGCGAGGAACTGGTAGTCGCTGCGCAGCCCGACGATCGTCTGCAGGCGGGACACCCCGCCGACGAACTCGTTGATCCCCGACGCCGCGCCCTCGACCTCGTCGATGAGCTGCTCGTCGGTGGTCAGGCGACCGAGCGTGCCTTCGCCGCGATCGAGCCGGCCGCTCACTCGGTCGATGGCGGCGAGCGCCGTCTCCAGGCTCGACGCGGCGCGGTTCACCTTGTCGATGATCTGACGCACCTCGCCCGGCTCGGCCTTGCCCTCACGCTGACCTCTGTCGAGCAGGCGCCGCATCTCACGGGTGATCTCGCTCACGTTGGCGAGGATGGTGACGACCTCGGGCCGGCCCTGTTGGGTCACGCGCTCCACGTCCGTCAGGATCGTCCGAATGGTGGTGCGGTTCTCCTTGACGATCTTGTTGAGCTCGGCGGTCGCCTCCGCGAGGTTCTGGAGCGTCACGTCGATGTTCTGTTCGCCCTTGTCACTCCCGACCGTGCGGGCGAGGGAGGCGGTGACCTTCTTCACGTCGGCCACGATGTCGTTCGCGTCCTTCATCAGCGAGTCGACGGTCGCGGCCTCGATGACGAAGAGGATCTGATCACCGTCGACGAGCTGCCGCTTGCCCGCCGTGCCCGGGGCGATCGCGAGGAAGTACTCGCCGAGCAGCGACGACGCGACCTTGGCGACGGAGGCGTCCTCGTAGAGCGGGACGTCCCGGCGGATCTCGATGTCGACGCGAGCCTTGTCGCCCTCGAGGCGCACGTCGCGGATGGTGCCGATCGGGATGCCGGCCAGGCGCACCTGGGAGTGCTTGGCGACCCCCACGGCGTCCTTCATCAGGACGTAGACGACGTAGCCGTCCCCCCCGCGCGTGGTCTTGTTCACCCAGCGGTACGCGACGACGGCCGCGGCGACCAGGACGGCGGCGAAGATCGCCACCTGCACGCCCTTGGACCACTGCCGCATCTTCGCTCGCGCCCCGGCAGCCTACCAGGCGGGACCGCCCGGGTCGACCGACGGCCTCGCGCTCAGCCGGCCGGCCTCGCGTCGCGCTCGCGCGCCAGCTCCTCGGTCAGGGCGCGGGCGAGGCGGGCCACGTCCCCGAGCGACACGTGGAGCTGGGCCGTCACGCGCACCAGGCGGGCGGGCGGCTGCGGCCAGAGCGGGACGGGCACCTCGATGCGGTGGCGCTCCGCGAGCGCCGCCTGGAGCGGATCGACGGCGTTCGCGAAGCGCGGGCCGGTAAACGACCCGGGCGGGAGCGGCACCGCGACGAGCGAGCCGACGAGCGCGTCCGGCGTGGGCCGCGGGGCGCCGAGCGCCTCGGTGAGCAGCTCGCGAGCGCGGAGCGCGAGCTCGTGGTTCGCGGCCAGGATCGCCGGCCAGCCGCCGGGGAGCAGCGCCGCCATCACGCGCAGGGCGACGGGCGCGCAGAGCCACGGCGTGGGGTCGTCCGTGCCCGTCCAGTCGAACTCCTCGTGCAAGCGGGGGCGGGCGCGCGTCGAGGTGCGGCCGTGGCTCACGGTCGTCGGATGGAGCGCCGCCTGCCGATCGCGGCGCGCCCAGAGGAAGCCGGCGCCCTTGGGCGCGCACACCGCCTTGTGGAGGTTGCCCGTGTACCAGTCGACCCCCGCGTCGCCGAGCGCGGCGAGCCCGAGCGGCAGCATGCCGGGCGCGTGCGCGCCGTCGATCAGCACCCGGACGCCGCGCGCGGCGAGCGAGCTCGCGAGCTCGGCCACCGGGAAGACGACGCCCGTCGGGCTCGTCACGTGATCGAGGAGCGCGAGGCGAGTCCGCGCGGTGACGGCCGCGAGCACGGGCTCGGCGATGTCCCCCGGGCCGGAGAGCGGGAACGGCACGCGCGCGACGACCACCCGCGCTCCCGCCCGCTCGGCGAAGGCGGCGAGCGCGTTGCGGCACGCACCGTACGCGTGGTCGGTCGTGAGCAGCTCGTCGCCGGGCGCGAGCGACGCGGACGCCAACACCGCGTTCACGCCGTCCGTCGCGTTCCGGACGAACGCCAGGTCCTCGGGCCGAGCCCCCACGAACTCCGCCACCTCGGCGCGCGCCGCGTCGATCCTGGGCTCCAGCTCCCGAGTGAAGAACGCCACCGGGTTGGCCTCCATCCGCTCGCGGAGCGCCCCCTGAGCCTCCTGGACCGCGCGGGGGCACGCGCCGAAGGAGCCGTGGTTCAAGAACACGATGTCCGGGTCGAGCGTCCAGGCCGCGCGAAGGGGGCTCATGCCCGCCGACCTAGCGCGCCGGGGCGGCGCCGGGGAGGGACGGTCGCGCGCGTCCCCGGCGAGGCGTCAGGGACCCCGGCGAGGCGCGGGATCGCGGTCCGCGCGAGCGCAGGGTACGCTCGGGCCCACGGAGGTCGCATGAGCAACCGGAAGATCCTCGCGCGGGGGCTCGCGCTCGGTGGGCTGGTCTCTCTCGTCCCCTCGCTGGCCTGGGCCGCGACCTATCGGGTCGGGCCGACGCGCACCTACCAGACGCTCGACGAGCTAGACGGCATGCTCGCCGCGGGCGACCGCGTCGAGGTGGACGGCGATCACACGTACCCGGGCGGGATCGTGCTGGCGGACTCCGGCGCCGTAGGCGACCCGATCACGATCGTGGGTCTGCGCGTGAACGGCCGGCGACCCGTGCTCTCGGGCGGCACCAACGCGATCGAGCTGCAAGGCGACCACGTGGTGCTCGAGGGCTTCGACATCACGGACGGCAGCTTCCGTTGCGTCTTCCACCATGCCCACGACGTCACCATCCGCGACTCGGTGGTGCACGACTGCCCCCAGCACGGCATCCTCGGGGCCGACGAGGACTCCGGGAGCTTGCTCCTCGAGTACGTCGAGGTGCACCACGCCGGCGACGGCACGTACGATCACTCCATCTACATGGCGACGGACGAGACGGCCCACCCCGGCTCGGTCTTCCGTATGCAGCACTGCTGGGTGCACGACACGAACGGCGGGAACGCCGTGAAGTCACGCGCGGAGCGGAACGAGATCTACTACAATTGGATCGAGGGCGCGCTCTACCACGAGCTCGAGCTCATCGGCCCCGACGGCCAGGATCCCGATCTCGCGCGCGAACACTCCGACATCGTCGGGAACGTGCTCTACAAGCGCAACACCTTCCCGGTCGCGCGATTCGGTGGGGACGGCACCGGCGAGACGCGGGGACGATATCGATTCGTCCACAACACCGTGATCCAGCAGGCGGGCGGGTCGGCGGTGTTCCGTTTGTTCGACGGCATCGAGAGCCTGGAGGCGCACGGCAACGCATTCTACGTGGAGGGCGGGGGCTCGGCGATCCTGGTGCGCGAGGTGGAGGCAGACTGGGTGGGTGGGGGCTCGGCGATCTTTGGCAGCCACAACTGGGTCACGCCGTCCCACACGGCGATCCCCGACACGTGGACGGACACCGTGGTCGGCACCGACCCGGCCTTCGTCGACCTCGCCGCGCACGATCTCACACCGTCCGCCGCGAGCCCGCTCCGTGGCGCCGGGATCGCGGCCCCGGCGAGCCCTGCTGGCCACCCGTTCCCGCAGCCGCTCGCGTCGCCGCTCTTCCACCCGCCCGGTCGCACCGTGGAGGCGCCGGGCACCGCCCAGCCGCGACCGAGCGACGGCGCGCCCGACGTGGGAGCGCGCGAGCACGACGATGGGAGCGGCGGCGGCACCTCGAGCGGCGGCACCTCGAGCGGCGGCGCCTCGAGCGGCGGCGCCTCGAGCGGCGGCACCTCGAGCGGCGGCGCCTCGAGCGGCGGCACCTCGAGCGGCGGCACCTCGAGCGGCGGCACCTCGAGCGGCGGCGCCTCGAGCGGCGGCGCCTCGAGCGGGGGCGCGCCGTCCGGTGGGACGTCGAGCGGAGGGGCGCCGTCGGGCGGCGCATCCTCGGGGGGGGCGCCGTCGGGCGGCACGGCCGGCGCCGGCGCCGTCGGCGCCGACGCGGGTGGAGGCGCCGCAGCGTCAGCGGGCGGAGCGAGCGCCGACGAGGGCGGCTGCGCGTGCCGCGTCCCTGCTGCGAGCGGCCCGCCCCGCGGCGGGCTCCTCGCGCTAGTCTGCGGCCTCGGGCTCGCGCGCCGCACGGGGCGGCGCGCCGTTCGTCCGCCGCGATAGGTCCGCCATGCAGCACACTCAATCCCAGCCGGAAGCCCCCTCGGGCCCCCACCTCGACCCCACCGGGGGAAGCGCGGTCGAGCGCGCCTCGCCCTGGAGCATCGTCGGGAGGGTCGTCGTCGTGCTCTTGATCGCGGCGCTGGTCGGGCGGGCCCTGTGGAGGAAGTGGGGCGGCGCCGACGCGCACACGTTCGCGGTGAGCTCCTTCGGCACGATGTCCGCGCCCGTGAAGGTGAGCGGCGGGAAGCTCGCGTTCGTGGCGGCCGCGGACTCGCTCGACGCGGACGGTTCGAACCGGGTGCTGCTCACCGCGGTCGGCCGCCGCGGCGGGAAGGACGTGGCGACGCTGCGCTGCGAGCTCATCACCGTCGGCCGCGCGCGCACGGAGGGGAGCCCGTCGTGGAACCCGCTCGACTGCGATCTCGCGGTCCCCGCGGAGGGGATCGACGAGCTCGCGATCACGACAGCGCTCGAGGACCCGGCGAAGCGCCTGGTCCTCCCGAACCTGCGGATCACCGCCAAGCACCAGTGATCAGCGGCCCCCGGCAGCGCCCCCCGCGGCGTCACGTGGACTCGTCACGCGGACTCGTCACCGGGACTCGTCACCGGGACTCGTCACCGAGACTCGTCACCGGGACTCGTCGCCGGGACTCGTCGCGCGGACTCGTCGCGCGGACTCGTCACCGGAGCTCGTCGCGCGGACTCGTCACCGGAGCTCGTCACCGGAGCTCGTCACCGGAGCTCGTCGCCGGGACTGGTCACGCGGACTCGTCGCGCGGACTCGTCACGCGGGCCCATCACGCGGGCGCGTCACCCGGGCCCATCACGCGGGCGCGTCACGCGGCCGCTCATGCAACTCGGCAGCCTCGTGGCGGCACCAGTGGCGGCACCAGCGGCGGCACCAGCGGCGGCACCAGCGGCGACACCAGCCGCGGCGCGATCGGCCAGGCGGCCGGGATCGCGCGGCGATGAGACCGGGAGCCGACTGCGTGGTGGCGTGGTATCATGAGAGGTAATCGTGAGCGATCAGGCCAAGAAGATCCTCGTCATCGAGGATGACCCGGTCGGGCTCCGGATGATCGGGGACTTCCTCACGGCGAAGGGCTACCACGTGATCTCCGCGACCAACGGCGTGGACGGCGTCGAGTACGCCCGCATGGTCGAGCCGGATCTCGTCCTCTGCGATGTCCTGCTGCCGCTGAAGAGCGGCTTCGAGGTGTGCTTCGACTTGAAGCGCCCGGAGTCGAAGGTGCGGGCCCCCGTCGTCCTGATGAGCGCGGTGCTCCAGGGCAAGCGCGACCAGGGCTACGCGCGGGACGAGCTGCGCGCCGACGCCTACCTGGTAAAGCCCTTCCAGATGAGCGCCATGCTCGCCAGCATCGAGCGCCTGCTGCCAGCGTGATCCGCTGGCCCGCGTTCATCGCGGAGGTCGCGAGCGAGGAGTTTCGGCCCAAGCTGGCGGGCGGCATCGTCACCGGCTACGGCACGGTGCTGGCGCTGCTCGGCGTCACGGTCGCCGCCGACGTGGGCGGCATCCTGCCCGGGGGCCCGTGGGCGTACGTCCTGGTAGGCGCGAAGGTAGCCACCAACACGCTGGCCCTGGCCGCCTGGCGTTGGCGCTGGTGGCTCGTAGAGCTCTCCGCGCTGAACATCCTCGCCGACGTCGTCGTGATGACCGGCGCCGTGTACTTCACCGGCGGCATCCTGTCGCCGCTCGTCTCGCTCTACTTCATCGAGGTGGCCGTGATGGCGCTCCTCACCAACGTGGGGCTCACGGCGACGGTCGTGCTCGGCTGCTTCGTGTTCTACGCGACGATGGCGGTCGCCGTGCACGTGGGCGCGCTGCCGGCGGTCCCGCCGCTCGTGCCCGGGCCGGACTCCGTCACCACCGCCCACGTGGTCGTGCTGGTCCTGGTGATGGGCGTGTCGACCTTCGCGCCGGGCCTGTACGTCGCGACGATGGTCGGGCGGCTGCGAGACAACGAGCGCGCGTTGGCGGCGCGCGCCCGCGAGCTGGTCGAGGCGGGGCGGACGCGCAGCGAGTTCACGGCGAACGTCACCCACGAGCTCAGAACGCCGCTGCACGGCATCCTGGGCATGGGCGAGCTGCTCCTCGAGGGCGTGTACGACCCGCTCACGCCGCGCCAGGCCGAGGCGACGACGACCATCCGCAAGAGCGCGACGGACCTGCTCGAGCTCATCGACTCCCTGCTCGTCTTGGCGCGCGCCGAGGCGCTTCGCCACGAGGTGACGCTGTCCGCCGTGGACGCCCGGGAGGTGGTCCAGGGCGTCGCCGAGACGGGGCGGCGCGTGGTCGGCGCTCGAGATCTCGAGATCCGCTCGGAGCTGGCTTCCGAGCTCCCGCTGCTCCGCACCGATCGGCAGCAGCTCGAGCAGATCCTCGTCAACCTGGTCGCCAACGCGATCAAGTTCACCGCCGATGGCGGGCGCGTGACGATCGCCGCGGCGCGGGAGAGGGGGCATGTCGTCCTCTCCGTCAGCGACACGGGGCGCGGGATCGCCGAGGCCGATCTCGGGCGCATCTTCGAGCCGTATGTGCAAGTCGACGGCTCGGCCGTGCGCGAGCACGGCGGCGCCGGCATCGGCCTCGCCGTGGTGCGCACCCTCGCGGGGCTGCTCCAGATCGACGTGTGCGTGGAGAGCCGGCTCGGCGACGGCTCGACGTTCACGCTACGGGTGCCCGCGGTGCCCGCGGACGAGTGACGCGGCCGCTGCCCACCCCGCGCTGCCCCCCTCGCCGGCGCTCCCGCGCGTGGAGGCCCGCGGGCCGCGCTTCCGCGCTAGGCTGGCTTCGGTGTCCGCCAAGTCCCCGGCTCGCTCGCTGGCGTTCGACTGGATCGACGGGCTGCTCCTCGCGGCTGGGTTCGTCGCGCTGATCGTCGTGCTCACCTCGCTCCGCTCCATCGGCGTGGAGTTCGAGCTCGACGGCGCGCTCGGCGAGCTGGCGGTCGTCGCTGCCGTGTTCGGGCCGTGGGCGGCGCGCCGCGCGCTCTTCGGCGCGCCGCGCCTCCCGGAGCCACGTCGCGGGGTCGTCGCGTCGGCGGTCTCCATCGTCGGGCTCCTCGCGACCTTCGCGGGGGCCGGCGTGGCGTTGCTCGGCGGGCTGCGCTTCGGCGACGGGTTCGCGTCCGCGCCGGACTTCCTGGCGGAGGCGCGGGCGTCCCACGAGGAGGCCGCGCGATCGATCGATCCGCTGCTCGAATCCCTGGGATCCCCGGCGACGGGCGAGGTCGTCGCCGCGCGGGCGGCGGCGGTCCGCGAGAGCGCGGCGGAGGCGCGCGCGAGCTGGGAGGCGACCCGCGCAGCGCGGCGCAGAGAGGGCGGGATCGCGCTGGGCGTGGCGCTCGCGCTGCTCGGCCTGGGTGCGGCCGCAAGCCGGTGGCGGTACTCCGGGGCGCGGCCCACGGCCTGAGGGGACCCGCCGCGAGGGCGTGCGTGAGCGCGAGCTTCCGTTACGATGCGCGGGTGCTCTCCCGTGATCGCCTCGGTCGCGCCGCTCCAGCCGTCGCGATCGCCGTCGCGATCGGTTGCGGCGCCACGCGGGGCGGCCAGTCGTCGATCGCCCCCGCCGCGGACTGGGCCGATCCCCCGGTGGCGCCGAGCGCCAGCGCGGCCCCGGTCGCGAGCGGGTGGGCGCCCGCCACCCGCGCACCGCGCGAGGCCCCGGCGGATCCAGCGACGCGCGCGCTGTCGGAGGTCTGCGGCGCCGCAGACGCTTCGCTCGCGACGGCGGCGGCGTGGGTCGCCGCGGAGCTCGCCGCGGGCCGCGAGACACCGGAGATCGCGGCGGTGACGTACGCGCTCCGCGCCCTCGGGGCGCCATACGTCTGGCCACGCTTGTGGACGCTCTCGGGCGGCGAGGTCGAGGCCGCCGATCTCCGCGCCCGGCTGGAGCGCTGGCGGGCCTCGTTCGACGACGGCGGCGAGCGGCGCTGCGGCGTCGCGCGCGTGGCCAGCGACGACGGGCACGACATCGTCGTGGCGATCGGGGTCGACTCGCTCGCGTCGCTCGAGCCGCTACCGACCAGCGCGGCGCCGGGGGCGAAGCTCGCGGTGACGGCGCGCCTCCCGCCCGGCTACTCCCGGCCCAAGCTCGTGGTCCTCGGCCCCGCGGGCCGCCCGCGGTCGGTCGAGACTCGCTTCGAGCGCGACGGCACCGCGCGCGCGACGTTCTCGCCGGACCGCGCGGGGAGCTGGCTCGTACAGATGCTGGCGAGCGGCCCGACGGGACCGCGGCCCGTCCTCGAGGCCTGGCTGCACGCGGGGGTCACGCCGCCGCTCGGATGGCAGGAGTCCGCAGTCCCCGGAGAGGACGACGCACGCTCAGCACGAGACGCGACGTCTGCGCTCACGGCGATGATCAACGGAGCGCGCGCCGCGGAGCGTCTGGCCCCGCTGCGCCGCGACTCCGCGCTCGATCGCGTCGCCCAGGCGCACGCGGACGCCATGCGCGGCGCCCGGCGTGTAGGCCACGACGTGGGCGACGGCGATCCCGCGCGCCGCGTCGCCGCGACGGGGCTCGCCCTGCTCGCGACCGGGGAGAACGTCGCGCACGCTCGCTCGATCGTGAGGGCGCACCGCGCGCTGTGGTCGAGCCCGTCCCACCGCGACAACCTGCTCGTCCCGCGCTTCGAGGCGCTCGGCGTCGGGATCGCGGTCGGCGACGAGGGCACGCTCTGGGTCTGCGAGACGTTCGCGGACTTCGAGTGACGGCCGGGCCGGGGCGGCGCCAGGAGCCGCCTGCTAGAGTGGCGGGGTGAGCCTCGCCCCTCCGCCCGCCGCCACCGCCTCGGACCTCCTCGAGTTCCTCGCCCGCTCGCCGACGCCGTACCATGCGGTGCGCGAGGCGGCGCGGCGGCTGGAGGCGGCGGGGTATCGTGCGCTCGACGAGCGCGAGCCCTTCGCGCTCGAGGCGGGGGCACGGGCGTACGTCGTCCGCGGAGGCGGGACGATCGTGGCGCTCGAGCTCGGGACACGCCCGCCGGCCGACGGCGGGTTCGTGATCCTGGGGGCGCATACCGACTCCCCGAATCTACGCCTCAAGCCGGTGCCGGATCTCGTGGCGCACGGGCACCGCCAGCTCGCCGTGGAGCCCTACGGAGGCGTGCTCCTGCACACCTGGCTCGACCGCGATCTCTCGCTGGCCGGGCGCGTCACCCTCGCCGACGGCACGACCCGGTTGATCCACGTCGAGCGGCCCGTCGCCCGCGTGTCGAGCCTCGCGATCCACCTCGACCGCGCGGTGAACACGTCCG
Organism: Polyangiaceae bacterium; assembly: GCA_020846005.1. GTDB lineage: Bacteria > Myxococcota_A > Polyangia > Polyangiales > Polyangiaceae > JADLEQ01. Next base: position 57,377 of record JADLEQ010000043.1, on the reverse strand, counting down.
GGCTGGTGCTCAACCCGCAGACGCACCTGCCGCCGACGTTCTCGCTCGTCGACGGCACCGCCGAGGGGCTCGGGCTCGAGGCCTTCGTCGCCGCGGCGCTGGCGACCGGCGGCGAGACGCTCACGGCGAAGGATGTCGCGGCGTTCGACCTCATGCTCCTCGACGCCGCGCCGCCCGCGCGCCTCGGGGCGGGCGAGGCGCTCCTGGCGTCTGCCCGCCTCGACGACCTCGCCGGGAGCCACGCCGCGCTCTCGGCGCTGCTCACCGCCGGGCCGCCCGCGGCGGCGACCCGGGTCGTCGCGCTCTTCGATCACGAGGAGTGCGGGAGCCAGAGCCTCGCCGGGGCCAAATCGCGCCTGCTCGCGAGCGTCCTCGAGCGAGCGACGATGGCGGTCACGCCTTCCCACGACGCCTTCGCGCGGGCCGCCGCGCGATCGATCCTGGTGAGCGTCGACATGGCGCACGCGCTGCACCCGAACTACGCCGACAAGCACGATCGGCAGCACGCGCCTCGGCTCGGGGGCGGCCCGGTGCTCAAGGTGAACACGAACATGTCGTACGCGAGCGACGCGCCGAGCGAGGCCGCCTTCCTCGCGGCGTGCGCGGCCGGCGGGATCCCGACGCAGCGATTCGTCACGCGCTCGGACGTGCCCTGCGGCAGCACGATCGGCCCGATGAGCGCCGCGCTCCTCGGCGTCCGCGCGGTCGACGTGGGCAACCCGATGCTGAGCATGCACTCGTGCCGGGAGGTGGCGGCGGCGGCCGACGCCCCGCACCTCGTGCAGGCGCTCGCCGCGATGCTGCGCGGCGATCACGTCCCGGCGGCGGAGGCATGACGGCGAAGCGCCGCCCCTCCCGCGTGTGGCCCGCGGCCGCCGCGATCGCCGGGACCCTCGCGGTGGCGCTCCCGACGGCCGCGACCGAGCCGAGGTTCCCGGTCGTCGATCTCCACGTGGATCTGCCGTACCAGGTCGTGCACCGCGAGCGCGGGCTGGCCGAGGGGACGGGCCAGTTCCGCGCCGCGGATCTGCTGCGGGCGGGCGTGGTGGGAGTGGTGCTCCCGCTGTTCGTCCCGGCGACGGTGGCCCCCGGCGGCCCACAGGCGGAGCACTACGAGGCGTCGCTCGGCCGCATGGTCGACCTCCTGCCGAAGACGCGGCCGTACGTCCCGCGCGCGTGCGGCGTGGCTCCGGGCGAGGTGGCGACCTTCTTCTCGTTCGAGGGCGCCCCGCACCTCGCGCGGGCCCCAGAGTCGACCGCGGCGTGGGTGGAGCGCGGCGTGCGGGTCGTCGGGCTCGTGCACGCGCGCGACAACGCGCTGGCCAGCTCCTCGGGGGAGCCGGAGCCCTCGGAGCGCGGGCTGACCGAGCGCGGCCGCGAGGTCATCGAGCGCGCGTACGCTGCGGGCGCGATCGTCGACGTGTCCCACATGTCCGATCGGGCGACCGCGGACGCCATCGCCCTCGCGCAGCGGCTCGGCCGCCCCATCCTCGCCACGCACTCCAACGCTCGCGCCCGCGCTGCGCACCCGCGCAACCTCCGCGACGAGGACGCGCGCGGCATCGCGGCCACCGGCGGCGTCGTGGGCGTCAATTTCCACGGCCCCTTCGTCGCCCGCGGGCGCCCCGCCAGGCTAGCCGACGTCGTCGGGCACATCCGGCACCTCGTGCGCGTCGCCGGCGAGGACCACGTCGCCATCGGGTCGGACTTCGAGGGCGGGATCCGGCCGCCTGCGGGGTTGCGCGACGCGACGGGCTACCCGCGCCTCGCGCGCGCGTTGCTCGCCGCCGGGATGAGCGAGGAGCTCGTGCGCAAGGTGTTCGCGGGCAACGCGCTGCGCGTGCTGTGCCCCCCCGCCCCGTGAGCCCGGGCGCCCCGCGCGCCCGCGGCGGCGCGCCGACTCACTGCGCTTCGTCGACGAAGCCGAAGTACCGCGCCATCCAGTAGGCGAGCAGGTAGCCCGTCGGCGGGTGGATGCGGCGCGCGTCCCGCGTGCACGACCCCAACTGATAGGGATCCCCCCACCAGACGAAGTTCGCGGTGCACCGCTCGCCGATCTGGCGGGGGTGCTCGGCCACGTCCTCGTCGAAGCGGCTCTTGCAGTAGGGCTGGTAGCGCGGGGGAGGGGTGAGGTCGACCTGCGCCTGGCTCGCGCGGAACTGCCGCAGCATGCACACCCCGTCCTCGACCGCCTCGAAGGCGGGGCCGTCCGTCCCCGGGCCGAGCGCCTTCTGCGCAGCCCAGATGAAGTCGAACAGCGCGTTGTGCTGACCCAGGATCGCGCGGGGCTCGCCCGGGGCCCGCATCACGTCCACGTCGAGGGAGCGTTGGGCGGCGCCCCGCGCCACCGGATCGCGCTCGAACCACAGCAGATCGTGCAGCGAGAGCAGGTGCATCGAGATGTTGTTGTAGTTGGCCTCGCAGCCCTCGGGGCCGACATACAGCCCTGGTGTGCCGAGGTACTCGACGAACGACCCGCTCGGCGTGAGGGAGCCCAGCGTGCACGTCGGCGCTCCCTGGCGCGCGAGGAGGCAGTCGTCGTAGTAGGCGCGCAGATCGGCGCGCCCGGTGGCCTCCACCGCGGTCTTCAGGAAGCCGAGCGCCATCGCGGCGTTGAACCCGGGGTAGTCGTCGAACGCCAGCGGCGAGAACTTGCCGTGCTCCGTCACACGGCCGTCCCAGTCGACGAGCGTGAGCGAGTTCTCGACCAGATGCGCGCCGAAGTCGCCGAGCAGCTCGGCGGCGAGCCCGTGGACCTCTGCGTCGTCCACCAGCCGGACGACCGCGGCGAGGCCGAACACGTGGCCCGAGTATTCGTCCTTGCTGACGTTGTCGAGCCAACACCACCCGGCGTAGGCCTCGAGCCCGCAGTGGTCCGAGCGAGCCCAGGTGCCCGTCTCGCGGCTCACCGTCCAGGCGCAGCCGTCGTCCCGGATCTGCACCCAGCGGTTGTCGTCCTTCTCGGCGTCGGTCGTGTAGGCCGCGTCGTCCGTCGGGCAGGAGAGGCCGGTCACGCCGGGCCGGACGTACTGGCGGGTGAAGAGGCCGGGCACTCCGGTGATGCGCATTCGGTCGCGTTCCGCCTCCAGCAGGCGACGCAACGTCCCCAGCGCCACGCTCGATCGGGTGGCCCCGTAGCGGAACGCCTGTGAGGCGAGGTAGAGCGCGCTCCACAGGCCGTCGTTCTCGCCGCTCTGCCACGTCTCGACGTCCGCTACCGTGGCGAGGCGCTCATCGACCGCGGGCTCGACGGGGTCGACGCACGGCGGCGACTCCCCCGCTGCACACGGGCGCTCGGCGCCTCTCAGGCGTACACCCATCACCCAGCCGAGGTCGGGGTGGAGGTGGAGCCGCACCGCGGCGTCGTCGTAATAGCTCGCCTTCTCTGCGAGCGTCTCGTCGGTCGCGAGCGGATCGGAGGGGCATGTCCCCCACTGCGGTGCGCCGTAGCGCCAGGGATCCACGCAACGATCGACCTCGCAGAGCTGGCCGAAATCGCGCAGGCACTCGACGGTGACCTCGTGGCCCCCCTCGCAGCGCGTGAGGGTGAGGCCGTCCGCGGAACAGGAGGCCGCGCACTTGCCCTCCGCGTCGGCGGACGAACACCCCCCCAGGGCGAGCGCGAACGCGAGCGCCATCACCGCGGACCCGCTCCAGGGCAGCCGACTCCCGAACACGGGCGGAGTCTACCCCAACTCGGCACGGCCGTTCGCCCCGGCCCGCGATCACGGTCATACTGGGGCGCGCCGGCCGGGCCCGGCAGAACGGACGACGATGGCGAGACGCAACACCGTGAGGCTCATCGGCTGGGGCGCGGTCGGGCTCGCGCTCGCGGGCTGCGGCGGGCAGTTCGATTCGGGCGCGGGCGCCGCCGACGGCGGTGGGAGCGCGGGCGCGGGCGGCGCCGGGCAGGGCGGCGGCGGGCAGGGCGGCGGCGGGCAGGGCGGCGGCGGGCAGGGCGGCGGCGGGCAGGGCGGCGTTGGGGGCGAGTCCTGCGGCTCGGTGAGCTGCGCGCCGGGCTTCGAGTGCTGCAACGCGAGCTGCGGGACGTGCGTCCGCCCCGGAGACGGCTGCTCGACGCTCGCGTGCGTCGACGCCGGCGGCCCGGCGCGCTGCGGCGCGGTGGTGTGCGCTCCAGGCGAGTCCTGCTGCAACCCGAGCTGCGGGACGTGCACGCCGCCGGGCGTCGGCTGCACCGAGGAGGAGTGCGCGCCGGTCACTTGTGGGACGGCGAGCTGCAGCGGCAGCGAGCAGTGTTGCGACGAGTCGTGCGGCGCGTGCGCGCCCAAGGGACAGAAGTGCCCCGCCGCGCCATGCGGCGTGCCGTGCGGCGCGGTGCGCTGCGCGCCGGGCGATACCTGCTGCGATCCGGCTTGCGGGAGCTGCGCCCCGGCCGGCGCCCCGTGCGCCCCACCCGGGAGCTGCGGGGGCCAGGAGTGCGGCTCGGTGACCTGCCCCGCCGGCGAGACGTGCTGCAACCCGAGCTGCGGCGTCTGCGTGCCCCCCGGCGGGGGCTGCGACGACGGCATCTGCGCGGCTGGGTGCTCCGCGCAGGACGCCTTCGGCGAGGGCTTCTGCGCGATGTTCCTCGGGACCAAGTGGGACGGGCGCGCCTGCGTCGGGATCGGCGGCTGCTCGTGCGCCGGCGCCGACTGCGGCGCGCTCTTCGTGAGCCAGGAGGAGTGCGAGGCCGCGTACGCCGGCTGCTGACCTCGCCCCCCGCGCCGACGCAGGTGGCTCGACGTTCCGGCGACCCGGCCCTAGGTTCCTGGGCCCGGCGCTCCGCGCGCCCCAACCCGAGAGGCCCCCGTGGCGACCGACTCCCCCGTCGACTTCGATCCGATCCGCTTCGAGACCCACCCTTCGCGCTATCGCCACTGGCAGCTCTCGTTCGAGGCGCTCCCCGGCGGCGGGCGCCTCGCGCGTCTGGTGATGAACATCCCGGACGACGGCGGCCTCCGCCCCGGGTACTCGCTCAAGCTGAACAGCTACGATCTCGGCGTGGACATCGAGCTGGCGGACGCGCTGCAGCGCGTCCGCTTCGAGCACCCCGAGGTGCGCGTGCTCGTGGTGACGAGCCTGCGTGAGCGGATCTTCTGCTCGGGCGCCAACATCTACATGCTGGGCAAGTCGTCTCACGCCTTCAAGGTGAACTTCTGCAAGTTCACCAACGAGACCCGCCTCTACCTGGAGGAGCTCGCGGCCGAGTCGCACGTCCCGAGCCTCGCCGCGTTGAACGGGACGGCTTCGGGCGGCGGCTACGAGCTCGCGATCGCGTGCGAGCGGATCCTGCTGGTCGAGGACGGATCGAGCACCGTGAGCCTGCCGGAGGTGCCACTCCTCGGCGTGCTCCCCGGCACGGGCGGCCTCACCCGCCTGGTCGACAAGCGCAAGGTCCGCCGCGATCTCGCCGACGTGTTCAGCACGGTGGCGGAGGGCGTGCGGGGCGCACGCGCGGTCGAGTGGGGCCTCGTCGACGAGAGCGTGCCGAAGAGCCGCTTCGACGAGCGCGTGCGCGCTGCGGCGGCGGAGCTCGCCTCCCGCTCGGCGGAGAAGCCCGGCCCCGGCGTGGTGCTCGAGCCGCTCGACCCGCGGCGTGAGGGGGACGAGATCGTCTATCGTCACGTCCGGCTCTCGATCGACCGCGCGCGACGCGTGGCCGAGATCGTGCTCCACGCGCCCGAGGGTCCGCCCCCGCCCACTCCTGCGGCGCTGCGCGACGCGGGATCGTCCGTGTGGGCGCTCCGCGCCTTCCGAGAGCTCGACGACGCGCTCCTCGATCTGCGCTTCAACCACCAGGAGGTAGGCCTCCTGGTGCTGAAGACGGCGGGCGACCCGGAGGCCGTCCGCGCTAGCGATCGCGCGCTCCTCGCGGCGCGCGAGACGGACTGGTTCGCCAACGAGATCGTGCTCCACACGAAGCGCGTGCTCAAGCGCCTCGACCTCACGGCGCGGACGATGTTCGCGGTGATCGAGCCCGGCTCGTGCTTCGCCGGCTCGCTCTTCGAGCTCGTCCTGGCGGCAGATCGCTCGTTCATGCTCGACGCAGCCACCGGCCCGCGGCTCGGGCTCTCGGCGATGAGCTTCGGCCCGCTCCCGATGTCGAACGGCCTCACGCGGCTGCAGACTCGCTTCCTCGCGCGCCCCGAGCTCGCCGAGCGCCTGCGCGATCGGACGGAGCTGCTCGACACTGCCGCGGCCCGGGAAGCCGGGCTCGTCACCTTCACGCCGGACGACCTCGACTGGGAGGACGAGGTGCGCGTCGCCATCGAGGAGCGCGCCGCGTTCTCGCCGGACGCGCTCACGGGCATGGAGGCGTCGCTGCGCTTCGCCGGACCCGAGACGATGGAGACCAAGATCTTCGGCCGCCTCACCGCGTGGCAGAACTGGATCTTCCAGCGACCCAACGCGGTGGGCGAGAAGGGCGCGCTCACGCTCTACGGCAAGCCCGAGCGCCCGGCCTTCGACTACCGGCGGACGTGAGCTCGCCCGAGAGCACCCCGCCCGCCGGACCGACGGAAGTCGAGCGCCCCCGGCCCGCGTCGACGCTCGCGGAGCGACCGGGGGATCCGCCGGTCGTCGCGCGCATGATCGTCGAGATCCGCAGCGATGGGAGCCGCACCGTAGCGCGCGGCGCGCTCGAGGACGTGGCGAGCGGCGAGCGGGTCGCGATCGAGGCGCGCGGCACGACCCCGCTGGCCCTCGCGCTCTCGCTCACTCGATCGCTCGCTGCGCTCCCGTCGCTCGCGCGCCACGCAGCGAAGGCCCTCGTCGCGCCGCGCCGGCGACGCTGAGCGGCGACCCTCCTCACGCGGCGCGCGCCACCGCACCGGGCGAGCTCGGCGTGAGCGATCGCTGGCGCTTCCCTCGGCGCCAGACTCCCGTGCCCGCGGCGTTGGCTGCACAGTCGTTGCAGCACTGCTTCCCATCGCAGCCGCAGACCAGAGGGCAGGCGTCGTCGCGCGCCGGAGGACGTTGAGTGCGTGTACCCCACAGGTCCACGCATCCAGGCGCGAACCCCGAGAAGCACCAATACCCCGGGTCGCAGCCCACCGGAGGGTACGGCCCGTGGCCGCACGGCCATCGCTCCACGCCGGCACTCCTCCGTCCGGATACCCCGTCGGCTGGCCGCCCCCCCATCCCGCCGCATCCCAGCCCGAGGCATCCCAGCCCCCCCCCCGGCCCGAGCCCGAGGCCCCGTCCGAGCCCGAGCCGCCGCCCGAGCCCCCGCTCGACGCGCCCGATCCGCCCCCGGCCCCGCTCGTCGCCGAGCCCCCGCAGGCAGCGAGCCACAACACCCGTACGGCGGTGGACGCGGCCGTGGCGCGGCTCACCGGCAGCCTCCGCACCCGCGCTGGATGCACTCGGCGGTGCCGGCCGCGAGCAGCGCGCTCTGCGCCGTCTCGCCACCGTGCTTCCAGATCGGCGCCGCGCACGCCGGCGGCCGGCGGTACTCGGGGCCGCGGCAGCCCGTGCGCCGCGCGCAATCGGCGCTCGCGTGGCACGCGGCCTCTCCGGGGCAGAGCTCGACCTCCCGTCTGCCAAGGCGCGTCGCGCCCTCGCACGACGCGGGCAGGAACGTCCCGCGCCGCGCGCCCGGGGCGCGCCCGACCCCGACTTGCGCCGCCGTCCGCAGGGCGACGTGCAGCACGCCCAGCGCACCCACCTCCGGAGCCTCCGCGACCTCCGCGCCGAGGCGCAGCGTCCACAGCCGCGTCGCGCTCACGCCGGCGTCGCGCACCGCGTGGAGGAGGCCGCCCTCCGTCGCCACGCAGGCGACGGCCGCCACGTCGACCGTGGGCGCGGCGACGACCTCGCCCCCGAGCTCGTGCGTCCACGCCACGGAACCGTCCGTGCGCAGCTGGACGAGCGCCCCCCCGCCCCGACGACGGCCCCACCGTCCACCGCGCGCACCGGATCGGCTCGCCGTTCCGCCCACCCGACACCCAGCAGCGAATGGCGCGGCCTCGGCTCGCTAGCGCCGCGGGAGCTGCGCGAGCACGACCGGCACGTCCGTCACCACGCGGGGCTCGGCCGCGGCCATCGCCTTCGGCTCCTGGTCGCGCCGGCCGAACAGCGGACCGTGCACCCCTTGTACCCTCCCCCGTGAGGCCTCGGCGCGCGACCCGCCACGAGCGCGATCGCTGCCCACGCGGCCCGCCCCCCTCGAGCTCGTCGCGGGAGACCGCGCGCCACCCGGAACCTGGGCGGAGGACACCTGGGCGCATGGGCCCACGCAAGGAACGCGGCGGCGTTCGCGGAGCCTCAGAGCACGCTGTGCGGCGGGGAGGACCTCCCGAGGCGACGCTCGGGGACGACGTTCCGCGGGCTCCTCTGCGCGCGCTCAGCCGCCCCCGGGGACGCCCCCCGCGGCGCTCACCGCCCGCAGCGTCCCGCGCCCACCGTCGAGCTCGAGCAGCTCGCCGTTCGCGAAGCGCCGGGTCGCGCCGGGGACGCCGGCGACGGCGGGCACGCCGTACTCGCGCGCGAGCACCGCGCCGTGGCTCAGCGTCCCGCCCGTCTCCGTGACGAGGCCGCTCACCACTGCGAGCGCCGAGGTCCACGCGGGGTCGAGCGTGGGCGCCACGAGCACGTCGCCCGGACGCACCGTCGCCAGCGCTGACACGTCGACGACGATCCGCGCCGGCCCGCGGGCGCGGCCCTGCGACACGCCGACGTACCGCTCCGTGCCCTCGGGCGCGCCGGAGGTCTCGCCGGGCTCGCCCTCACCCTCCGTCTCGACGCCGTCGTAGAGGAACGTCGCCGGGAGGCGGTCCCGGTGGCGCAGCCAGTGGGCGCGTCGAGCCTCGATCGTCGCGGCGAGCGCCGCGTCGCGGCGCGGGGCGCGCGCGAGGGAGCGGAGCTCGCCGATCTCGAGCAGGAAGACGTCGTTCGCTTCGGCGAGCGCGCCGGCGGCGACCAACCGCCGGCCCATCTCGAGCACGAGGCGACGGCAGTGACACAGCACGTAGTCAAGGTAGTAGCGCTGGTCCTCGCGATAGCGCGTGTACTCTCGCGCGAGGCGCGCCAACCGCAGCATCAGCCCGCGCCGGAGGGGGTCGCGCGCGCGCTCTAGGATCCGGCGCTCGGCGGCGTCGCGACGAGCGGCCGCCTCACGCGCGCGAGACTCCGGGTCCGGGGCGAGGTCGCCCCCCGCGGCGTGCGTCCGCGCGAGCGCGCGCACGAGGTCTGGCGCCTCGCGCCACCGCGGCTCGGAGATCTCTCGCGAGCACGAGCGGTGGCCGTGTCGCGCGAGGAACCGCTCGAGCGCCTCGGAGAACGGCTCGCTGGCCTCGCCGTGGTCGCGGGCGAGTCGACCGAGGTGCCACAGATCTCGGTTCACCTCGGCGGTCCGGGTCCCCCCGAGCCCGGCGACGACGGCGTGGTAGAGTGAGCCGTCGGCGTCCCCGGCCCAGCTCGCGAGCCATCGCTCGAGGAGCGCGTGCAGGAGCGGCCCGTGGTGCGCCATGCCCCACCGGATCACGCGGAAGTGATCCCGGCCGAGCGTGTCGACGCGGTCGAGCTCGCGCTCCCAGCGGTCGGTCGACAGCGCGCCGAGCTCCTCGCGGAGGCGGGGCGCGATCTCGGCCTCGATGCTCGCGCAGTGCGCAGCGAGCGCCCGCGGGTTCTCCAGCAGCGACGCCCCGGGCTCGAGCCACGGCGCGAGCGCCCAGCGAGCGCACGCGAGCGGGTCGAAGGGCTCGGCGGCGAGGCGCGGCCGGAACGACGCGGGGAACCACGCCGCGGGAGGCCCGTGACGCGCCGCTCGCGGAATGCCCCGCGCGAGCGAGAGCACGTAGTCGCTCCGGACGTAGGCGTACCCCTCGTGGTGCTCGAGCGGCTCCACGGCGAGCAGGTCGCGGCGGCCGATCCGGCGCGCGAAGTCGTGGAACGTCACGTCGCGGATCCACCGGACCAGGAACGTCCGCCCGAGAGGTAGCACGTACCCAGCCAGGTATTCATCCCCGAAGCGCCGCGAGCACACGACGCGGGGTGTCGCGGGCGGGAGCCCCACGATGGGGCGGTGCTGGAGCACGTGGAGCCGACCCCCGGCGAGCGCCCACTCGAGGTCTGCGCGAGCGCCGACGTGGGCGTCGACCCGGCGCCCGAGCTCAGCGAGGCGACATAGCTCATCCGCGGTGAGGCAGGCGCGCGCTCCGTCCGCCGCCGGCACGCGGTGCGCCTCGGGCCCGCCGTCCCCGAGGCGCACCGCGTGCCCCTTCGCGCCGAGGTGGAACCCGCGCACGTGCCCCGCGGGATCGAGGATGAAGCGGTCGGGATCGACACGCCCGGACACCACGCCCTCGCCGAGCCCCCACGCGGCGTCGACGACGTACTCGCGCGCGAAGGGACGGAGGGGGTTCGCCGTGTGCAGCACCCCGGCCACGTCGGCGCGGACCAGGTGCTGGACGATCACGGCCATCGGGCCCGCCGCGCCGAGCCCCCGGGCGCGGCGATACGCGCGCGCCGCGGCCGTGTCCGCGCCGGCGCGCACGCTCCGGACGGCTGCGTGGAGCGCCGACGCGCCGTGCACACCGAGCACCGTCGGGAACACTCCGGCGCCGGACGCCGTCTCGCCGTCCTCGTCGGGCGAGGACGACCGCACCGCGAGGCGAGTCATCGGATCGCGAGCGACCCAGCTCGCCCACAGCGCGGAGAGTTCGTCCTCGAGCTCGGCGTCCAGCGGAAGGTCCGCGGGGACGCACCACGCTGGCGGCACGGGGAGCCCTGCGGCGAGCAGCCGCACGAGGCCGCACGCCTTGCCGCCCAGCCGTTCGCGCCGCGCCGGCGTGTCCGCGGCGAGCCGCACCACGCGCGAGCTCATCCGGCCATCGCCCCGAGGAGCGCGCTCGCGAGCTCGGGGCCCCGCCGCAGGCGCTCGACGAGCGGCGGCCGCCACACGTGCTCGAGGACACCCGTGCCACGGTAGGTGCGCCCGGCTCGGCGCGCGACGTAGTCCGCGGCGATCTCTTCGAGCAGCGCGCCGCCTCGGTACAGGGGGAAGCGGCCGCGCGTGGTGGCCTCGACCTCGAGCCGGTCACCGCGCTCGGTCTCGATGTCGAGGCGGCCTCGCGCCGGAACGTGCGGCCGGCGCCCCCAGTCCCAGCGGAGGCGGTGCGCGCGGACCGCCTCGACGCGGCCGTCGACCCACACGAACCCGGCGGCGTGGGATCCCGCGCCCTCTCGCACCTCGAGCACGTTGAGCGCGAGCTCGGGGCCGAAGTGGGCGCTCACCCAGTCCCACCCGGCGAGCGTCGTCCAGTCGCGCACGCCCCAGCTCTTGTCGCGCTGGCCGTAGCCGTCGAGCTCGAAGGTGCGCCCGTGGAGGCGCAGCCACCCGCTGACGTGGCCGACCTGCTCAAAGTGGCGCGCGGCCATCGAAGAGGCGAAGCCCTCGGCGCCCGCGCCGCGCCCGGGGTAGTCGTACGGGGGAGCCACGCAGCGGAAGTCGAGGTCGAGCGCGTCCTCGCCGCGGAGCGTGAGCTGCCAGCGCGCCAGGGGCTCGACCGCGCGGAGGTCGAGCCGCCCGACCCGGAGCCCCCGGGCGACGTCGTCCGAGCGCCCCGGCGTGTATCGGCAGCCGACGCCCGGATAGACGTAGTGCGGGCGGCCGTCGAGCACGGTGAGGACGAGCGCGTCGGCCCGGCCCTCGTTCGGTCGCAGACCCGTCCGCAGGAGCCCGAACAGCCCGCTCCGTGGATCGCTGAAGTTGAAGTACCAGCTCTCCTGCCATCGCCGCTCGGGGCCCGGCTCGTGGCGCGCGTCGTCCGGCGGCTCGATCGACACCCGCGGAGGATACGCGAGGTGGCCTGGAGGCGCCGGGGTCGGTGGAGCGGGCGGGAGTCCGCGGCGCTATTTCACGACGGGGCGGACGCGGACCTGGGCGCCGCCCCAGCCGATCACGAACGCGGGCATCGGGACGATGGTGCGCTCGAGCGGCGTGAAGCCGATCGGGCCCTCGGCGCCCGTGGAGGGGCGGAGCGCGTCCACGGCGCCCGGCGGCAGGTTGCGGACCACGCGCTGCTTGTAGGTCACGCCGGCCTCCCCACGGGAGTGGCTGACGATGACCGACTGGGGCGGGAACGGCTTGGCGCCCATGTTCTTGACCAGCTGCGCTACGTCGTCCGGCTGGGGGAGGTCGGGGTAGTGCATGTAGCCGGGCTGCACGGCGAGGGACACCATCTGCCCGGCCAGGTCCTTGCCGAGCGGCACCTCGACCGTCTTGGTGAACTCCTTGCCGTTCCACGGCACGAAGGTGATCCGCAGGCGCGCCGGCTCGCCCGGCTCGAGCTCGGGATCGAGCGACTCGACGCTCTTGATCCTCAGGATCTCGCGCGCGTACCGGAACTCGATCTCCATCTCGGCGCTCTCGATGATCGCCGGCTCCCACGGGTTGTTCAGCAGCATGCCGACGTTCCGGATCAAGCTGGTGCGGAACATCTCGCCGGCCTCCGGCGTCCCCCCGACGGCGACGCCGAAGTCCTCGAGCGCGATCTCGCCGTGCCCCTTTACGCGGAGCTTGCTGTGGGACGTCCACGAGACGTCCATGCGCTCGCTGGCGGTCGTCGTGAGGGCGCTGCCGAGCGCGATCGCCATGAAGATCGGCGCCATGAACTTCTCGTGCGCGACCTCGAAGCTCCACTCCGTGTACGGCGCGCCCGGGACACCCTTCACCTTGAGCTTGATGGGCACGACCGGCGCCTGCGCGGAGTGCGACACCACGATCGACGACTGCCGGTCCCCGATCATCGCCCCTACGTTGCGCACCGGGTACCCGATCTTGAACGACCGCGCGTCGCTCGCGAGAAACCACAGGATGCGGCCGACCGCGGTCGGCATCAGCGTGTAGCCGGCCTGCATCATCGGGTGGCCGAAGCCGACCAGCCGATCGCCCTCGACCTTCGTCACCGTGCCGAGGCCGGTGGCGCTCATGTCGCCACGGATGAGCTGCACGCCCACCGCGCCGCCGTCCACGTAGCGCTTCGGCGCGTCGTCCTCGGTCGAGCCGTCCCCGCCGCCGGCCTGCAGCGGCTCGAGGCCGAGCGGCGCCAGGTGCTGGCGCGCCAGCTCGACGGCGCTCGCGCTGAACCCGCCGACCAGCAGGGGCGTCGCCACCGGAGCGAACGGGCTGCTCACGTCGGGGCCGGACTGCTTGCGAGCCGCTGCGAGCTGGGTGGCGTGCTCCTTGGGGTCGTAGTCGGTGAGGCGACCGCGCCAGCGCCCGTGGCTCTCGGCCCGCGCGAAGCGACGATCCGCCTTGCCCTTCGGCAGCAAGGTGATCGGGAAGCCGTCGAGCTGCTTGGGCAGCGGGCGGTCCATGTCGTCGAGCATGTTGCGGATGGGCGTCACGCCCGCGACCGGCTCCTTCCCGAAGCCCCAGCCGTAGGCGTACGCGCCCGCCATCTTCCCGTTGAGGAAGATGGGGCTGCCGCTCATGCCGGCGACCACCTTCACGATCTCGAGGCGCGGGTGCGTCGTCTTGACGAGGATGAGCTCCTGCTTGGGGGCGAAGGTCTTCAGCACGCCGATGACCTCGACGTCGAACTTCTCCGGGCGGGTCCCCTCGAAGACCGTCAGCCCGTAGCCCTTCATCCCGGGCTTCACCTCGGACACGGGGAGCACGTCGGGCCGCGTGGCGACGCCATCGGCGTGCGCGGGGTCGAGCGTCCACGGGAGCGGGGCCAGCAGGCCGGTGAGGAGCGCGACGGCGAGGAGCGGGGAGGTGCGCACGGTCGCGCGAGCATAGCGGCCCCGGGCGCGCGGGACCACCGGGGGCGCGCCCGCGGCGTGGTTCGGGCGGCGCGGCGACTCAGCGGCGACTCGGCGGCGACTCGGCGGCGACTCGGCGGCGGCTCGCCGGCGGCTCGCCGGCGGCTCGGCGGCGCGAATCGGGGCCGGGCGGGTTGCTCGCGGCTCGCCGCGCCGGCACGCTCGGGCGGGCGCGCATGGACCCCGCCACCCTGGCCATCGTGATCGGGCTCGTCGCGTCGTTCGCGACCCTGGTCACGGCGCACCTCTGGCTGGCGATCGGCCTCACCGCGCGCAAGCCTTGGTGGCGCGGCCCCGTCGCCCTCGTCGTGCCGCCGCTCGCCCCCTGGTGGGGGCTCGACGCGGGCCTTCGCCTCCGCTCCGCGCTCTGGATCACCGGCGCGTGCGGCTACGTCGTCACGCGGATCCTGGCCGGCTGGTGAGCGCGCGCGCGGACGGGCGCCGCGGGGCCCGTGCCCGGGCGTCGCCGGCGCGCACCGGGCTGCCGACGGCGCGGTCCGCGGGCGGGATCAGGCAGCGCCGGGCGCGGCCGATGAGGTCCGTGCGGCCCGCCCTGGCCAGCGCTTCGCGCGCGAGCGGCCACTGCGCCTCGTCCCACCACTGCAGGAGGGCCTTCAGCATGCGCTTCTCGCGGAGATCGCGCACGACCTCCACCGCCTCTCCCGTCATCGGGTCGAGCCCGGTGTAGTACATCGACGTCGCGAGCGACATCGGTGTCGGGATGAGCTCCTGCACCTGGCGCGGCCGCACGTCCCGGCGCTTGAGCCAGAGCGCGAGCGAGACGGTGTCCGCGAAGCCGGAGCCGGGGTGCCCGGCGATGAAGTAGGGGACGAGGAACTGCCGCTTTCCGGCGCGCTCGCTGGCGTCGCAGAACCGCTCGACGAAGCGATCGTAGATCTCGACGGGCGGCTTCTTCATGCGGCGGAGGACCTCCGGATCGTGGTGCTCGGGCGCCACGCTGAGCTGCCCGCCGACGTGGTGGCGGGCGAGCGCCTCGATGAGCGCGGGCGAGCGGAGCGCCAGATCCGTCCGCACGCCGCTCGCCACGAACACGCGCCTCACGCCCTTCGTCTCCCGGACGCGGCGGAGCAGGTCCACGTACGCGCCCTGATCGGTCCCGAGGTTCTTGCAGATCGTGGGGTGCACGCAGGAGAGGCGCCGGCACTGCCGCTCGGCCTCGGCGTCCGTGCAGCGGAGCTGGTACATGTTCGCGGTGGGGCCGCCCACGTCGGTGATCGTGCCGGAGAAGTCGTCCATTCGGCTCAGGCGGCGGACCTCCGCGACCACGCTCTCCGCCGAGCGGCTCTGGACGATGCGGCCCTCGTGCTCGGTGATGCTGCAGAACGAGCACCCGCCGAAGCAGCCGCGCGTCGCGACCACCGACTCCCTCACCGTCTCGAACGCGGGGATCTTCGCCGCGCCGTAGCTCGGATGCGGGCGTCGCTGGAACGGCAGGGCGTAGAGCGCGTCCATCTCCGCGGTGGTGAGCGGCCCGGCGGGTGGGTTGTAGTAGACCGCCTCGGAGTCGAACCGCTGGAGGAGCGGCCGCGCGTTGAGCGGGTTCGTCTCGAGCTGGAACGCGCGGGTCATCCGAGAGAACGCCGCCGGGTCCGTGGACACCTCGGCGAACGATGGGAGCACGACGACGCCGGCCTCGCCGACCCGAGTGACCGACCGGGCGAGGGCGGCCTCCAGCGCGCCCGACCCGCGCAGGGGGTATGCGGTACCGGGGAGATCGCGCAGGTCCTGGACGCGTGCGCCCGCCGCCAGCCGCTCGGCGACACGCCACGCGGTGAGCTCGCCCATCCCGAACACCAGCAGATCCGCCTTGGCGTCGAGCAGCACGGAGCGGCGGACGGCGTCCGCCCAGTAGTCGTAGTGGGCGATCCGGCGGAGCGACGCCTCGATCCCGCCCAGCACGACGGGCACCCCCGGGAAGGCCCTCCGGCAGAGGTTCGCGTAGACGACGCTCGCGCGGTTCGGGCGGAGACCGACCTGCCCGTCCGGGGAGTAGCGGTCCTCGGAGCGCGGCTTCTTCTGCGCCGTCAGCTTGTTGAGCATACTGTCGAGGTTGCCGGCGCTCACGCCGACGAACAGCCGGGGAGCGCCCAGGCGCGCGACGTCGTCGACCGTGTCCCAGCGAGGTTGGGCGACCAGGCCGACGCGGAGCCCCCGCGCCTCGAGGAAGCGCGCGACCAGGACGGGCCCAAACGCCGGGTGATCGACGTACGCGTCGCCCGTGACGATGAGGACGTCGAGGCGGTCCCAGCCGCGAGCGCGGAGATCGGCGGGCGTCGTGGGGAGGAACCCCGCGGACGCGACGAGGGAGCGCGGGGAGCGCGGCACGGCGCGCAGCATGGCAGCCGCCCCCGCCGGGCGCCACCGCGCCCCGCGGGTCGCGGCGGCGGCGCCCGGCGCTCACCTCCGGTACGGGCGCTCCTTCGTGAGCGGCTCCATGCGCTCGAACGCCTCGCGGACCCAGCGATCGCGCACGGCGCGCGCCTGCGCCTCGTGCTCGCCCCACTGCACCGCCACGGCGTAGACGAGGCAGGCGTTCGGGTAGGCGGGGTAGGCAGTCCACGCCGCCGACCAGCGCTTCCTGCCGAAGCCGGCGTCCACGTGGCCGTCCATCTCCTTGACGACGAGCGCCTCGCCCCGCCACTTGCCGTGGTGGACGCTGATCGGGCCGAGCTTCACGTCGTAGGCGTTCACGCGCGGGCGCGCCCACGCCTCGAAGCGCTCGAGGCACGTCTCGCTGTCGCGCTTGGCTCCGCTCGGCAGCTCCTGCACGACGAGGATCGTGACGGCGTGGTGGTCGTCGCCGTAGCGCCAGCCAGCGAAGTGCTGGATGCCCCAGTAGCGGACGCGCTTCCAGTGCTCCCAGTCGGGCAGGGGCGCGTGGACCTGATCGTCCTTGTCGCTCCGCCAGCCCCAGGGCTGCTCCAGCAGCCGCTCGAGGGCGGCCCGGTGCGGATCGTGCGCGTCACCGCCGGGCTCGGCGACGGTGACCGTGCGGGGCGAGGGCGCGATCCCGGGCGGCCGGCGCGCCGCCTCCGAGCCGCAGCCGGCAACCATCATGGCCACGCCGAGCGCGGCGAGGCCCCGAGCGGCGCCCACCCGCGGTCGAGCTGCTGGAGGTGAGACGCGGCGAGTCACGACGACTGAGTATGCACCGAGGAGGGTCGGCGAGCAGGTGCGGCCGGGGGCAGGTGGCGGCCGCCGCCCGCGGCCAGCGGTCCGCCACCGGGGGGCGGGGAGGAAGCGCGGAGATCCACGCTCCTCATACGCGGCACGCGCCTCGCACCTGCCCTGGCCGAGGCCGCTTCGGCCTCGAGACCCAAGAGAACCGAAAAGGAGAATCGACATGACCCAGGGGAAGCTGAAGATCGCGTACGTGGTGAGCGAGCGGCAGGGCCGCTCGTACTGGAACCGGGTGGGAGCCGCCTTCGTCAACAGCGACGGCTCGATCACCCTCAAGCTGGACGCGGTGCCGGTGAGCGGCGAGGTCGTCATCCGTGACTACCACCCGCGCGACGAGGCGAGCTCGCGCTCGAACGGCAACGGTCAGAGCGACCTGCACCTCGACGAGCCGTACGCGGCGGTCGGCTGAACGGAGCGCCGCGATGCACGTCGGTATCGAGAGAGAGCCCGCGCCGCGCGACCCGCGTGGTGATCTGCCGACGGCGGTGGACGGGGGCCCGGGCGCGGCCCCCGTCCTCTCGCGCTGGAGGCGCTGGTATTCCGAGAGCCTCTGGGCACCGGCGGCGGCGAAGCTGGCCGGCGTCGGCCTGGGTATGATCCTCCTCGCGGGGATCGGTACGTGGTCGCTCGCGCGGCGGCACGGCCCGGTGACGTTCGTGCTCCCGTCTGCTAGCGCGGCGCTGCTCCGCCACGACCTCGGCGAGGCGTGGCTCGCCGCCACCGAGCCGGGGCGTGAGCGATCCGGCGGCGGCACGCGCCCCGCCCACGGGACGGACCGCGCCGGCGAGCCGGAGGCGCCGGCCGCGATCTTCGCCGGCCTGACGACCGCGCCGTCGGCTACCGCGCCGCCCGGCGCGGATCCCTGCGCGCGCAGGGGTCACGGCAAGATCCGTTGGGGGGCGACCCCCGGCACGACGGCAGACGGACGCGTCGTGCTGAACCTCGCCACCGCCGAGGAGATCGCCGAGCTCCCCGGCATCGGCCTGCGCCGCGCCGAGGAGATCGTGCGCCTGCGCGAGAAGCGCGGCGGCCGCTTCCGTCACGTGAACGATCTGCTCCGCGTCCGCGGCATCGGCGTCCGCGCCCTGAAGAGGATGCGCGAGCGCATGCTCCTCGACCCGCCACCCGGAGCCCCGGCGGCGGGCGCCGTCGCGCCATCGGGATCCGCGAGCGCCGCGCACGCCACGAGCGCGCCGCCCGTCGCCCGCTGAGCCAGGGCCGTCGGCCGCGCTTGCGCGCGAGCCGGACACCGCGCGAGGCTTCAGGGGTGTTCGGAGCCTGGGCTCGCCGGATCGCCCGCGTAGGGATCGGCGTGAGCGCCGGCCTGGGCGCCTGCACGAGCGCGCGACCCGCGGATCGCTCGCCGGATCGTTCGAGCACTGCGCCGCCCGCCGTCGCCCCGGGGACGGAGCGCGCGGCGCCCGCCGAGGCCTCGGCGGCCCGGCCCCCCGCGGCCTCCCCCGTCGCGCCGCCCCTGGCGTCCGCGCGCGCGTCGCCGCCACCCGCTGGCGACGCGGTGTGTCCGCCCGGCGCCGTGCACGTCCAGCACGACTTCTGCCCGACGATGCTCCGCAGGTGCCTGCACGAGGAGCGCGACCGGTCGAACCACATCACGATCTGCCACCGCTTCGCGGAGGGATCGTCGGACTGCCGGGCGCCGCGCGAGGCGCTCGACTTCTGCATCGATCGGCACGAGTACCCGAACGCGCCGGGCGCGAAGCCGGCGGTGATGACGAGCTGGCACGAGGCGGCGCGGGCGTGCGAGGCGCGCGGACAGCGCCTCTGCCAGGAGCGTGAGTGGACGGCTGCCTGCGAGGGCCCGGCCGAGACGCCCTTCCCCTACGGGTGGGCGCGCTCCGCGGACGCGTGCAACCTCGATCACGCCTGGGTGTCTCCCCGCCTGAGCGCCCTGCACTCGGCCTCCCGCGACGAGCGCGACGCCGAGGTGAGCCGCCTGGACCGCAGCGCACCGAGCGGGAGCCGCCCGTCGTGCGCGAGCGGCTTCGGCGTGCTCGACCTCACGGGCAACGTCGACGAGTGGGTGCGCGCCGATCGGGAGCGCGCGACGGAGCGCGGTCGCTGGGCCGCGCTGAAGGGCGGCGCGTGGGGGCACGTCCGCAACGCGTGCCGACCGGTCACGACGAGCCACGCCCCCGAGTGGCGATACTACTTCGTCGGGTTCCGGTGCTGCGCGGACCCGTCGCGCGGCGCGCGGTGAGGCGTGACAGGCTGGCGGGAGACTTCCGCCGGCGCCCGAACGAGCGACGCCGCCCGCCGCTCACGCGCCGCGGCGTGCACGCGTCGCCGCGTGCACGCGCCGCGCCGACGGGTAACATGCTGGGCGTGGCTGCTTCGCGCTCCGATCTCCTCTCCGTCGTCGCGGCGTCGCTCGCGGTCGCGATGGTGCCTGCGTCCTGCGCACAGAGCCCTGACGTGGACGACTCGCTCCTCCGCCAGGGGACGGGCGGCTCCGGCGCTAGCGGGAACGCCGGCGGTGGCGCGGGAGCGCAGGCGGACGCGTCAGCGAGCGGCGCCGCGGGGGATGCTTCGGCGGGCACGGGGGGAGCCGGCGGCTCGTCCGGCTCGTCCGGCGGCGGAACGGCGGGCTCGACGAGCGGCGGGTCGTCCGGGGCCGCGAGCGGCGGATCGTCCGGCGCCGCCAGCGGGGGCGCTGCGGGCTCGACGAGCGGCGGGTCGTCCGGCGCCACCAGCGGAGGCTCGGCGGGCTCGGCGAGCGGCGGCTCCGGCGGCACGGCGGGGTGTCCGCCCGGGGAGAAGCTGTGCAACCAGGCGTGCGTCGCGCCCAGCCCCGACGTGGGCTGCTCGACGATCGGCTGCACGCCGTGCGGCGCGCCCCCCGCCAACTCCGACGCCGCGTGCGCCGGAGGCCTGTGCGACTTCGCCTGCCGCTCGGGGTACGTCCGGAGCGGCTCGACCTGCGTACCTACCGGAGGTACCGGGGGGACGGGTGCCACCGGGGGGACGGGCGCAACGGGCGGCGGCGGGGGGACGGGCGGCGGCGGGGGGACGGGCGGCACGGTGACGCCGTGCTGCCCGAGCACGAACTGCGGCGGGGGGGTGTTCGGACCTCAGTGCGTCGCGGGCCGCTGCCAGCCCGTCCTGGGTCCTTTCACCTGCGATCCGACGGAGTGTAACAATTTCTGCTTGTGCCCCGACAACATCCCGGAAGGGGGAGGAACCTATACGGGAGGCCACTGCGCGTGGCTGTTGATCTGGAGCTGCGTCTGCGACCAGTGAGCGCGATCTGCGCGCGCGAGCGCTCCCGCGCCCCGGAGCCTCACGCCTCGCCCGCGGACTCGACCGCCGCCCGCAGCCGCTCCACGACGCCCCGCGCCTCGGCGAGCCGCAGCTTGTAGAGCGCCGGATTGGCGACGAGGACGCTCGAGATCTCGGCGATCGTCTCGCGCTCCTCCAGGTCGTTCTCGACCAGGGTCGTGCCCGTCTCGACGAGATCGACGATGGCGTCCGCCAGGCCGGTGAGCGGCGCGAGCTCGACCGAGCCCTGCACGTAGACGATCTCCGCCTGGATCCCGCGCGCGCCGAAGTGCGCGGCGGCGAGCTCCCGATACTTGGTGGCGATGCGCGGCGCGTCGGGCACGACGGCTCCCTTGCGCGTCGCGACGACGAGGCGGCACCTCCCGATGCCGAGCTCGACCAGCTGGTAGAGGCGGTAGCGCCGCTCCATCAGCACGTCGCGCCCGCTCACGCCGAGATCGGCTGCGCCGTACTCCACCCAGGTGGGCACGTCGTCCGGCTTGAGCAGGTAGAAGCGCAGCCGGCCGTCGCCGCTGTCCCGCACGAGGCGGCGGTCGTCGGCGAGCAGGTCGCCGCAGTCGATCCCCGCTCGCGCGAAGAGGCGCGCGAGGCCGGAGAGGACACGCCCCTTCGGCACGGCGATGCGGAGCGGATCGCGGCCGCCCGCGCTCACGCTTCCTCGCCGTTCGCGTCGATGCGCGTCACGTCGGCGCCCGCGCCGGCGAGCTTCTCCTCGATGCGCTCGTAGCCGCGATCCAGGTGGTAGACCCGGTGCACGATCGTCTCGCCCTCGGCGATCAGGCCCGCGATGACGAGCGAGGCGCTGGCGCGCAGGTCCGTGGCCATCACGCCCGCGCCGGAGAGGCGCTGCACGCCCTGGATGATCGCGGTGTTGTGGTGGGTCTCGATGTCGGCGCCCATGCGGACGAGCTCCGGCACGTGCATGAAGCGGTTCTCGAAGATCGTCTCGACCATCACGCTCCGACCCGTGGCGACCGTCATCATCGCCATGAGCTGCGCCTGCATGTCCGTCGGGAAGCCCGGGTGCGGCGCGGTCGTCACGTCGACCGCCCGGATCGGCCCGAGCCGGCGGACCCGCGCGTGCGCGCCCTCGCGCTCGATCTCGACGCCCGCCTGTCGCAGCTTGGCGACCACCGGCTCGAGATCGTCGAGGGGGGCCTCCTCGAGCAGCACGTCCCCCCCCGCGGCGCCGATCGCGGCCATGAACGTGCCGGCCTCGATCCGATCGGACTGGATGGCGTGATCGAACGGGTCGAGCTCGTCGCGACCGACGACGTGGATTACGGACGAGCCGGCGCCCTGCACCTCGGCGCCCATCTTGTTGAGCACCGCCGCGAGCTCCACCACCTCGGGCTCCCGCGCGCAGTTCACCAGCGTCGTCCTGCCGCGGGCGAGCGCCGCCGCCATGAGCAGGTTCTCGGTGCCCGTGACCGTCGGCATGTCGAACACGATCTCGGCGCCCCGGAGGCGCGGCGCCTCGGCGATCACGTAGCCGTGCTCGACGGTGATCTTGGCGCCGAGCGCCTCCAGGCCCATGAGGTGCTGGTCGACGGGGCGCGCGCCGATGGCGCAGCCGCCGGGGAGCGACACCTTCGCGCGGCCGTATCGCGCCACGAGCGGACCGAGCACGAGCACGCTCGCGCGCATCTGCCGGACGAGCTCGTACGGCGCCTCGGGGCGGGCGACGCGGGTCGCTGGCGCGACGCGGACCTCGGGCGCGGCGACGATCACGTCGCGGCCGAGGAAGCGGAGGAGCGCCGCGGTGGTGTCGATGTCGCGGAGCGCGGGGACGTTGCGGAGCAGGCTCGCGCCGTCCGAGAGCAGCGTGGCGCAGAGGATGGGGAGGGCCGCGTTCTTCGCGCCACCGACCCGGATCGTGCCGGAGAGCGGGCGCGAGCCACGGATGCGGATCGCCTTCACGGCGCCCGTGTACCACGGACGGGCGCCGGCTGGGGTGGAGGAGGCGGGCCCGTCCGCACGCGCCGGGCGAGGTTTGCTAGGCTGCCCGCCATGCTCCGCCGATCCGGCGCTTTCTTCCTCCTCGTCTCCGCCGCGGCGGCCGCCGCGCGCGCCGAGCCAGCGCCGTCGCTCGACCTGCGGACCTGGGCTCCGCCGCTCGATCCGCACGGCGGCCTTGCCCTCGAGCGGACGGCGGTGCCGGAGCTCGGCGAGGTGGATCTCGGCGTTTGGGCGTCCTGGGCGCACCGCCCGATCGACGTGGACGACCCCGCGGGCGAGCGGCTCGGCGGCGTGGTCACGGACCAGGTGGCGGTCGACTACGTGGCGTCGCTCGGCGCGGCGGATCGGCTGGCGCTCGGCCTGGCGCTCCCGACGGTCGTCTACCAGCGCGAGGACGCACCGGACGCGGCGCGCGCCTCGCTCGGCCTCGGGCGACTGCCGCGCACGGCGCTCGGGGACGCGCGCCTGCTCGCGAAGGCGTCGCTCCTGCCGCCGGACGAGTACGGCGGCTTCGGGCTCGGCGCGCTCACCGCGCTGTCGTTGCCGACGGGCGACCCGGGGAGCACCGTGGGCGAGGGCGCGCCGGTCGGAGAGCTGCGCGCCCTGCTCGAGCTCCGGCTGCTCGCGATCGACCTGCACGGCGCGGCGGGCGTCCGGGTCCGGACCGATCTCGAGACCTTCGGCGGCGACGAGGTCGGCCACTCGCTGCCGTGGTCGGGCGGCCTCGCGCTCCGCCCGCAGGCCTTCGGGCTCGACGACAGCGGCCAGTGGCTGGTGACCGTGGAGTCGCACGGCGCGGTCGCGCTCGGCCCATCGTTCGCGGCGCCGCGCCACTCACCGGCCGCGGTCGGCGCGGGCGCGCGGCGCCGGTTCGGCGATGCGTCGGTGTTCGCCGGCGCGGAGCTCCCGCTCGGTGACGCGATCGGGTCGCCGCTCGTGCGGGTCGTCGGGGGAGTGGCGTGGTCGCCACGGCTGCGCGACGTGGACGCCGACGCTCTGCCGGACGACGAGGACGAGTGCCCGGACCTCGCCGAGGACCGCGACGGCTTCGAGGACACGGACGGCTGCCCCGACTTCGACGACGACGACGACGGCGTGCCGGACGATCGCGACCGCTGCCGCCGCGAGCCCGAGGATGAGGACGAGCACGAGGACGAAGACGGCTGCCCCGAGCGCGACGACGACGACGACGGCGTGCCGGACGCGGAGGACGCCTGCCCGCGCGAGCCCGCCGGGGACCGCCCCGCGGCGGAGCGCGGCTGCCCGATCCGGGATCTCGACGCCGACGGCGTCGTCGACGCGAAGGACCGTTGCCCCGAGCAGCCCGAGGACCTCGACGGCCACCAGGACGCCGACGGCTGCCCCGACCTCGACGACGACGCCGATCGCATCCCGGACACCGAGGACGCGTGCCCGAAGCTCCCCGGGCCGCCCCGCGAGGATCCCGCGCTCTCCGGCTGCCCCTCGCCCGATCGAGACGGCGACACCTACCCGGACGCCGAAGACCGCTGCCCCGACGAGGCAGAGGACTTCGACGGTGACGCGGACACCGACGGTTGCCCCGACGCCGACGCCGCTGGCGCGCAGAAGAAGCGTCCGCTCGTCGAGATCGTGCGCAAGGGCGGCGCCGAGCCGGTGCTGGAGGTGCGGGGCCGCGTGGAGTTCGTCGGCGGCGCGACGGGGACGGAGCCGGCCGCGGCGAGCGACGGCGTCCTGCGCGCGCTCGCCCGCGAGCTGGCGCGCGATCCTGCCCTGACGATCCTGGTGGGCGTCCGCGCGCGCGGCGACACGCCGGAGGCGGAGCAGGCAGCGCTCGGGCAGGCGTTCGCGATCGTGGAGCGCCTGCGCGCGCTATCCTATCGGGACGACGCCGCGGAGAGCGTGGCGTGGTCGGTGGTGCAGGGGCTCCCCGGGGCGCGGGCCGCAGGGATCGGGTTCCTCCCGCTGCTCCCCCCCCCACCCCCTGCCCCACCCCCTGCCCCACCCGCTGGCCCGCAGCCGAAGCCCGCTGCGGCTCCACCGCCGAAGCCGGCCCCAGCCCCGCCACCGCGATGATCCGGCGCGGCGTCGCCATCGCCTGGGCGACTTGGGCGGCTGCCGCCGCCGCGAACGCCCAGGTGGGGCGGCCCGTCCCCCGCGCCCGCCCGCACGCGCAGCTGGCGCCGCCGCTGGAGGCCGCCGGGCTCCCAGCAGCGGACCGGCTGCTCGCGGCGAGCGGAGACGAGGGGCGGATGCGCGCGGGCGTCGATCGGCTGGCGACGCTCGGCTCGACGACGGCGCTCGAGCGACTCGAGGCGGTCACCAGCGACGCGGCGCGACCGCCGGCCGTGCGCCTCGCCGCCGTGCGGGCGCTCGGCCGCCACGGCGCGCACCCGGTCGCGGAGGCCGCGCTCGCGCGCGTACTCGGCGGCGTGGCCTGGGCGGGCGACCCACTCGACTACGGGTCGCTCGCCCGCGGCACCGCGGCGCTGGCCCTCGCGGCGGTGGGTACCCCGAGCGGGATCCGGATCCTGGCGAAGGCGCTGGGCGGGAGCGGACCCGCCGCGGACGCCGCGATCGAGGCCTTCGTCGCCTACCCACCCGCAGACCTCGCCGGCCTGGCCCCTCGAGCCGCGCCGCCGGGCCGCGCGTTCGTCGCGCTGGCGATGCGTCTCGGTGATCAGCGCGCGTTCGGTCCGCTGCGACGCGCCGTGCGCCACGGGCGGGGCGCCCTGCAGGCCGAGGCGCTGGTCGCGCTCACCTGGCTCGGCGACCTCGAGACGGTCGAGGTCGCGCGGCGCTGGCGTACGCGGCCGCCGAGCCCGGCGCACCAGGCGGCCGCGGCCCGTGTGCTCGCCCTCGCGCGAGCGCCGGGCGGCGACGGCGACGTGGGCGAACCGGTCCGCGGCGAGGCGCCACGATCGGCGGCCGGCCTCGAGCGCTGGCTGGACGGGGAGGCGACTCGCGTCGACGCGATGGCGCGGCTCGCGTCGTCGACGACGGACGACACCCTGGCGGCGCTGCTCCGCGCGTCCAGCCGCGCGCCGACGCGCGCGCTCGCGCTCCGCGCGCTCGCGCTCCGCGCGGCCGCCGCGGGGCACGGGGAGGCACCCCTCGACGACAGCATCGAGCGGTCGCTCCGCGCCACCGATCCCGCGCTCCGCGCGGCGGCGGCCTGGTCGCGCGCGCTGCTCGACCCCGCGCGCGCGGCCGCGCTCGTCGAGTCGCCGGATCCGGTGATCGCCCGCGGCGCCGCCCGCGCGGCGTCGGGAGCGGCGCTCGCGGCCGCCGCGCGGCGCCTGGTCGCGGAGGTCGCCGGGGCGAACTCGACCGCGTTCGCCCTCGCGCTACGCGACGACGACGCGGCGGCCCTCGTCCCGACGGAGATCCTCGTGCGGCTCCTCGAGCGCCCCGCGACGGCGCCCATCGCGGCCTGGCGCCTGGCGCAGCGCGATCTGGCGAGCACCGACCGACGAGTGCGGGACGCGCTCGCCTCGCCGGACGTCCTGCTCCGCGCGCACGCGGCGCGGGGGCTGGCCGCGAGCCGTGCGTCCGGCGTCGTGGGGCGCCTCGACGACGCCTACGCCACCGAGATCGAGCCCACGGTGCGCCGCGCGATCGTGGCCGCGCTCGCGGCTCGGCCCGAGCGCGCGCGGCGGCGCACGCTCGGGCTCGCCGCCGCGCTGGAGCCCGACATCGCGACCCGGGAGCTGGCGCGGCGCGCGCTGCTGGCCGGCCCCCTCGCGCTCGACGACGCGCGAGGCCGCGACGTGGCCTGGGTCTCGGTCGCCCCGGAGACCGGCCTCCCGGCGCCGGACGCGCTGATCCTCACCGAGAGCTGGGCGTGGCCAGCCGCGCTCGACCCGGACGGCGTCGCCGTCCTGCCGGGGCTGCCGACCCGGGATTTCACCGTGCGGCTTGTCGCGGCCGCCGAGCGTGACCAGGCTCCGGGCTCCGCACCACGATGAGCTCCCCCCGCCGCGCGCCCCGTTCCCCCGACCCCGTCGCCCCCACCCCGCCCGCCGACGAGCCGGCTTCGTTCGAGGGGGCGCTGGAGCGTCTCGCGCGGATCGTCGAGGAGCTCGAGTCGGGGAACCTCCCGCTGGAGGAGTCGGTGGCGCGGTTCGAGGAGGGGACGCGGCTCGCTCGCGCGGCGCAGGCTCGGCTGGACGCCGCCGAGCAGCGCGTCGAGGAGCTCCTCGGCGTCCAGGGCGGCGTGCCGGAGACGCGTGAGCTCGACGACCCATGAGCGAGCCCACGCCCCGGGTCGTCGACGACGCCGCGCTCCTCGTCATCGGCAACGAGCTCCTGAGCGGCAAGATCCGGGACGAGAACATCGTAGAGCTCGCGCGCACGCTGCGCTCGCTGGGCGTCCAGCTCGCGCGCGTCGTCGTCGTGCCGGACGACATGTCGATCCTCGTCGCCGAGGTGCGCGAGCTCGCGAGCCGCTTCGGCGTGCTCGTCACGAGCGGCGGAATCGGCCCGACCCACGACGATCTGACGATCGAGGCCGTCGCCCGCGCGTTCGACCGGCGGGTCGTCACGGACGATCGGCTCGCGCAGATGATCCGCCTCGCGTACGGCGAGCGGTGCTCCGAGGCGCACCTGCGCATGGCCCTCGTCCCGGAGGGCTGCACGCTCGCCACCACGCCGGACGTGCGCTGGCCCACGATCCTGCTGGAGAACGTCTGGGTGTTACCGGGGGTGCCCGAGGTGTTCCGCTCGAAGCTGGTCGTGCTGCGCGCCTGGCTCCGCGGGCCGCGGCCGTTCGTGACCCGGGCGGTGTACCTGACGCTCGAGGAGGCCGACGTGAAGGAGCGCATCGACCGGGTCGTCGCCGAGCACCCGGAGGTCGAGGTGGGGTCGTATCCGAAGTGGTTCGACAGCGCCTACAAGACGAAGCTCACCTTCGACGCCCGCGACCCGGGGCCCGTCGACGCGGCGGTGCGCCGACTGCTCGAGCTCGTCGACGTGTCCGCGGTGCACCGCGTGGAGTGAGCCGGGCGAGGCCGCCGGCGATCCGCCGCCCGGGCGCCGGCGATCGCCATGACGCGTCGCCGCGTTCCCGGGGCGAGCGCGCCGGCACGCGCCGCGCAGGCGCGCGGGTCATGGCCTCCAGCTCGCCTGCTCGCGCGGCAGGTCCCTCACGCCCGCTCGTCTTGGTCCGCGGCGCGGCGCCGGCGCGCCGTCGCACGCTGCGGGCCCCGCCCGGCGCGGAAGACGCCGCGATCGTCGCGCTCGCGCTCGGGCACCGGACGCCGCGTCGCGCCCGCGCGTTGCTCGACGCCTCGGGGGGCCTGGCCGCGCTGGGTCGGGTGGAGGACGCGCGCCTCGTCCGCGCCCTGGGGACGGACGGCGCGCGGCGACTCCGCGCGGCGCTCGAGCTCGGGCAGCGCGCGGCGATCGCCGCCGCGGACGAGCGCCGCGAGGAGCTCTCGAGCTTCGCGGCCGTCGTCGCGTGGGCGCGGCCGCGGCTCACCCTGCTGGCCCACGAGGAGGTGTGGTTGCTCTGCCTCGACGGCAGGAACGGGCTCGTCGCCGCGCACGGCGTGGCGCGGGGCGGGCTGCACGGCTGCGCCCTCACGGCGCGCGACGTGCTCGGACCCGCGCTGCGGGACGCCGCGAGCGCCATCGTGCTGGTGCACAACCACCCGAGCGGCGATCCGACGGCGTCCGCGGAGGATGTGGCGATGACGCGCCAGCTCGCGCTCGCCTGCCGCGCCGTCGCGCTGCCGCTGCTCGACCACGTCGTCGTGGCCCGGGGAGGCGCCACGAGCCTGCTCGAGCTGGGCGCGATCTGACGCGCCCGGCGCGCTCCGGCTCGGCCCGGCCGCCGGCCCCGGTCGCCGGGCCCTCACGCGGCGGCAGCTAGGCGACCCGCCGCCGTCCGAGTATTCTCCGCGCCCGATGAGCGGGACCGATTCGAGTCTCTTCGCGGCTCTCACGGACGTGGGGCGGCAGCGCGACCACAACGAAGACAACTTCCTCGTGGATCGCAAGCTGGGCCTGTACCTGGTCTGCGATGGCATGGGGGGCCACGCGGCAGGCGAGGTCGCGAGCGCCCTCGCGGTGCGAACGGTGCACGAGGAGGTGAAGCGCGAGGCGGACCTCATCCGCGACTTCGCCGAGGCGCGCAGCGGCGGCGCCAAGGTGACGCGGCGTGACCTCCTCAACATGCTCGAGTTCGCGGTGAACCGCGCCTCGGCCCGGGTGCACGCAGAAGCCAACAAGGACGCGAGCAAGCGCGGCATGGGTACGACCCTCGTCGGCGTGCTGCTGGTCGGCGCGACGGCCTTCGTCGTCTGGGTGGGCGACAGCCGCATCTACCTGCTCCGCGACGGCGTGATCGAGCAGATCACCGAGGACCACAACGTCCACAACGAGCTCATCAAGCGACGCAAGCTCTCGAAGGAGCAGGTGGAGCAGCTCGCGCCACGCAACGCCATCACTCGCGCCGTCGGGGTGTACGAGCACGCCGAGCCCGAGACGATCGTCATCGACGTGACGGGGGGCGATCGCTTCTTGCTGTGCTCGGACGGCCTCAGCCAGTACTTCGAGGACGAGCGGCTCACCGAGCTCGGCAGGCTCCTCAGCGTGCCGGAGGCCGAGGAGGCCGCGAAGCGGCTGATCGGGGCGGCGAACGAGGCCGGCGGCTCCGACAACATCACGACCGTCATCGTCGGCTACGGCGAGGTCGGCGTGCGGGACGAGAACCGGGCGCGCCGCCTGCAGCGCCAGCGCGACACGCTCGCGCGGATGCCGCTGTTCCGTCCGCTGAACGACCGCGAGATCTTGCGCGTCCTGCAGGTGACGACCGTCGCCGCCTACGCCGATGGCGAGGCGATCGTGCGCGAGGGGGAGCTCGGCGAGGCGCTCTACATCGTCCTCACCGGGCAGGTCGCGGTCGCCGCGGGAGGCACCCAGCTGAAGACGCTCGGCGAGGGGGAGCACTTCGGCGAGATGGCGCTCATCCGGAGCCAGCCCCGCTCGGCGACGGTGAGCGCCAGCGGCGTGTGCGAGGTCATGGTGATCCGCCGCTCGGACTTCTTCGAGATCCTGCGCAAGGAGCACCAGCTCGCCGTCAAGCTGCTGTGGCAGTTCACCGGCGTGCTCGCGGACCGCCTCGCCGAGACGAACCGCGTCCTCGATCAGGCCCGGGAGCTCGCCGCGGAGGACGTGACGGCCGAGCTCTACGACGAAGACGACGACGAGAACCGCAAGACGCTCGTCCCCGCGCTGCCCGGCTGAGTTCGCATGGTGAAGTCCGGTCGCGACGGGTGGCGGGCGCGCACCGCAGCGCTGGTCGCGCTGGGGCTCGGGGCGGCTGCGTGCGAGGCCCGAGACACGCCACCGCCGGGCGCGTCGGCGCCCGCCACCTCGAGCGGTGCGTCACGCGGCGGCAGCGCGCCACCGCCGCCGAGCGGCTCGCCCCGGGCCGGCCCGCCCGGGGCGAGCGTGCGCCCGGCGTGCCGCGTCGTGCGCGTGTCGGGTCAGGTGACGTCGGCCGGGGCGGAGCTCGCGCCGGGGGCGCTCGCCGTCGAGCCCGTCGAGCTGCCCCCGGGGGCGACGGCGTTCCTCAAGCACACGGTGAGCGGTCGAGAGCTCGAGCTGGCTGGCCCGGGGCGCTTCGTCGCCTGCCCCGAGGGCGAGGAGGTCGTCATCGTCGCGTCGGGGCGGGTCACGCTCTTGCCCGGTGCGGGCGAGCGGCCGGGCGCGGAGGTCGTGCTCGCGACACCGGCGGGCACCGTGCGCGCCGCGGGGGGGCGGGTGAGCGTCGGGGCGACGGTGACGGCGGGCGAGCTGCGGACCGTCGTCGAGGTCGGCGTGGGCGAGGCCTGGGTCGGCGCGGCGGCCGGGGCGAGGGCCCCGGCGTCGGACCGGGTGGCAGGCCCTGCGGGGCGAGCCGTGCTGAGTCGGGGCCGGAGCGGCGCCGCGGGCGCGCTGCTCGCGGCGTGCGAGCGCGCGGCGGCCGGGTCGGCGGACGCCGCCGCGGAGGTGGTCGCCCCGGGCCCGGGGCTCGGCGGGCGGGCGGCGCGCCACGTGGAGGCCCGCCGGGCCGCGCGGCTCGCCTGCGCGGCGGCCCGCGCGGCGGTCGAGCTGGAGGCCGAGGGCGCCCGGGAGTCGCTGCTTCTTCGGGTCCGGGCCGCCGAGGCGCGGGCCCGCGCCGTGCCCGCCCCGGGCGGCCCCGCCCGCCCGGGTGCGTCCGGCGGCTGACGAGCCGTTGACGACGGACCGCCCGGGCCGCTACCGTGCGGGTCCAACGACGGGCGACGCTTCGATGGCCATACTCGACAGCAGGCGACGCGCGGGCAGGCCCGCGACGGCACTCGGTCCCCTCGTGCTGGCGGCCCTCGCCGCTGCCGGCACGGCCGGGGCGGAGGAGCCTCGCAAGACGACGGAGCCGTCGGTGCTGGCGGAGCCCGGCGAAGTGACGCAGGTCGTCGACGCGTTCGACGACTACGACGACTTCGACCTGAACCTCTCGCTCGGGTACCAGTACACGACCCGCAGCGCGAAGATCCGGCGCGAGTCGCACCTCCTGCAGGACAGCTTCTCGACCGGCGGGTACGTGACCGACTCGATGAACGTGGCGGAGTACTCCCAGGCCACGAGCCGGCTCAACACCCGCGCGGAGGTCGGCGTCTACAAGGACATCGCGCTCGTCCTCCGCATGCCCATCATCCTGTCGGACGAGCGCAAGCTCGCGGGGCTGGAGGGCAGCACCGGCCAGCAGTCGCTCGTGCTCGCGGGAGCCCCGGGAGAGCAGCTCTTCCGGCTGCCGTTCAAGTCCCCGACCCGAAGCGGCGTCGAGTACTTCGCGGTCGGCCTCGAGTTCGGCATCTTCAACCAGTACCGCGACTCGTCGAAGCCGACGTGGGTCGTCGGCTTCGAGGGGCGCTTCGACGTGTCCGAGCCGATGCACGCCTGCAGCGACACGGCGGACGGCCTCAACCAGCTCGGCCCCCAGCGCAAGTGCGCCGACCCGAGCGACATCAACCGCAACGGCGTCAGCGGAGAGATGGCCGAGCCGGCGATCGGCGGGCGATCGCTCGAGGGCAACTTCTCCGGCGGGCGTGAGCCGGGCGTGAGCCGGGGCGTCACCGGCCTCGAGGCGCACACCTTCATCTCCAAGCGCGTGAAGTACATCGAGCCCTACGGCGGGTTCCGCGCCCTCTTCGAGTTCCCGACGGAGGCGAGCGACTACGGCCGCACCGATCTCAAGGGATCGCTCGTCAACCACCCGCCGCTCCAGGGTTCGCTGATCTTCGGGATGATGGTGATCCCGTGGGAGGTGCGCGACCAGTTCCAGCGCTTCACCATCGATTTCCGCTTCACGGGCGCCTACCGCTCCGAGGGGCGCGACTACTCCGAGCTCTTCGACGCCCTCGGCTCCAGCGACGCGCGCTCGCTCCGGATGCCGCAGTTCGCCGAGTTCCAGCAGAACCCGGCCTGCGAGACAGACCTCAACGATCCGAGCTGCCTCGAGGACCCGTCCGTCGTGAACCCGAACTCGCAGCGAGTCTACTTCACCGGCCTGACGGACGTGCAGCAGCACGGCATCTACACCTTCTCGACCGAGATGACGTGGCAAGCCGGTGAGTACGTGAAGTTCAACGTGGGCGGCGGCTACACGCTGGTGCAGTCGCACATCGTGGCGTTCGACCAGGCCTGCAACCCGGACTTCGACGACAACCGCTTCAAGGCGGGCCCGTGCCGCACCAGCTCGAGCACGACGGTCGGCGGCGTCAGCGCGACCGGCATCCCGAACCCGAACTACCGTGCGGCCATCAACACGCCCGGCCGTCGCTTCCTCGTGGATGACTCCGGCGGCTTCGACGTCTGGATCAACGCGACCGTGATGTTCTGAGCGGCTGCGCCACGGCGGCAGCGCGGCGCGCGAGGTGACCGCGGGACGCGCGGCGAGGCGCGTAGTAGGCTCCTCGCGTGCGCCGGCTCGCCACGCTCGGCCTGCTGCTCGCCGCGTGCGCGGTGACCGCTCCCGCACACGCGGGTGGCTCCACCGCCGTCGCGCTGGTCCCGGCGGTCGAGCTCGACACCGCGACAGGGCTCGCGCGCGACCGGGCACAGTCGGGCCAGTCGACGCGACGGCTGCTGCAGCTCGTCGACTCCGTCATCCGCGAAGCGGCCCAGGATCTCGGCCTCGACCTCGATGTCTCCGAGCGGCGGGAGGCCAACGCGGCGAGCCTCTCGGAGGACGGACTGATCGGCGAGGCGGCGGAGCGCTGGATCGTGTCGCCGAGGATCGAGCTGATGGGGGACACGCTTCGTCTGCGCATCGTGGCCGTCGCGCCCGGGTCGCGCGTGCTGCTGGTCCGCAGCGAGGAGCTTGACCCGGCCGACCTCGAGGTGCGCGCGATGATCATGCTGCGCGACCTGGTGGCCGAGGGGTCGCGACGCCCGGGAGGTTCGGCCGGCGACGACCTCGAGGACGACGACCGCGCCACGGCGCGACCGACACGCTCGGACGGCCGCGCCGTCCTGGCGCTCAGCTCCGCGATCCTCGGCGGCTACGCTGGGCTCTCGGTCGAGCGGGTCGGCGGCGGTGGAGATCCACGCCTGGTCTACCCGCTGGTCGCCCTCGGCACGGGCATGGGTCTCGGCGCGTCGATGATCGTGGCCGACGAGTGGAACATTGGGCTCGGCGACGCGTGGTACCTCGCAGCGGGGATGTGGTGGCCGACGGCGTCGGGGCTCTTCCTGGCGCGCGGCTACGACGTCCGTCCCACCGAGGATCGATATGTGTATGGGCTGGTGGGCGCGGTGAGCGGCGTCACCCTCGCGACGATCTCGATCGGCGTGGAGTCGGCGAGTGAGGGTGACGCGGCGCTCGCGCACTCGGGCGGGCTCTACGGAGGCGTGCTCGGCGCGCTCGCCGAGCTCGCGCTCACCGACGAGCCGGGGGGATCGCCGGCGCGGGGTCTCGGCTGGGGCACGGGGCTCGGGGTGATTGCGAGCGGCGCGCTCGCCACGCAGGTCGAGGTCTCCGGATCGCGGGTGTTGCTCATCGACCTGTCGGCGATGCTCGGCGCGCTCACGGGTGCGGCGCTGGCGAGCCCGCTGGTATTCGAGGAGCCGGACGACGCCGAGCGCCGCGGGTTCGTCGGCGCGGTCGCGGGAGGCGCGATCGTGGGCGGATTCGCCGGCTGGTGGTGGACCCGACCGGAGCGGCGCGCGCCCCGCGCCGAGCAGGCGCGCGCCCAGCTCGTGCCGTGGATGGGCGCAGCGCCGACGCCGTGGGGGGCCGAGCCGGTCGTGGGGCTCGCGGGCACCTGGTGACGAGCGGCCGCTCGAGCGCGCCGAACGCGGGCGCGGCGCCGCTCTCCTTCGTCGTGACGGAGCGCGAGGGCGGCGCGCGCCTGGATGCGGTCGTGCAGCGGCGCCTGGTGACGCTCGGGCGCCGGGCGGTCGCGGAGCGCTTCGCTGCAGGCGCCGTCCGCTGCGACGGCCGCGTGTCGCGCAAGGGAGACGTGGCGGTGCCCGGCGCGACGGTCGAGGTCGCGCCGATCGCCGCGCGCCTCGAGCCGGAGCCCCACGCGGTGCTCGACGTCCGCTTCGTCGCCGAGGCGTACGTCGTCGTCGCGAAGCCGGCGGGTCAGCCGACGGTCCCGCTCCGCGCGGGCGAGACCGGCACGCTGGCGAACGCGATCGCGGCACGCTTCCCGGAGGTCGTCGGGCTGGGCCGCCGTCCGGAGGACGCCGGGCTCGTTCACCGACTCGACACGGAGACGAGCGGGCTCCTCGTCGTGGCGCGCACTCAGCCGGCGCACGATCGGCTCGTCGCCGCGCTCGGCGCCGGCGAGCTCGACAAGCGGTACCTCGCCGTGGTGAGCGGCGCCCCGCCCGACGACGCCGGCGAGATCGCGCTCGCGCTGGTCCCCAGGGCGCGCTCTGGGAGGCGGGTGACGGTCGCCGCGGGGACGACCGCGGGCCACGCCGCGCGCACGCGCTATCGAGTCCTGGTCCGCGGGGCACGCAGCCTGATCGAGGCGCAGGCGTCACCGGCGTATCGCCACCAAGTGCGGGTCCATCTCGCGACCCTCGGCTGCCCGATCGTCGGGGACGCGCTGTACGGCGGCGCGTTCGAGCCTTCGCTCGGGAGTCGTCACGCGCTACACGCGAGCCGCATCGCGTGGGCTGGCGCCCCGGGGCTCGAGGGCTTCGCGGTCGACCTCGCGCTCCCGGAGGAGCTCGCGCGCGTGGTCGGGCGTTGAGGTGCGCCCGCCTCGTCCGCTGGCCGCTCGAGCAACCCCACGACGCGCCGTGCGAGCGCGTGAGCCATGTCGACCGTCGGGAGCCGCGGGCGGAGGATGGTCACCCGCTCGTCGCTGCGCCGACCGCGCGCCCACACGAGCCCCTCGGGCAGCGCCGTGCGGGCGTCGCTCCCGTCACGCACGCGCACCAGGACACACGGCACGCCCCCCGCGCCGCGGTGCGGCTCGAGGCACACCTCGACCGCGACCAGCCCGGCGCGGGATCGCTTCGGCACCAGCTCCAACCGGATCTCGTCCGGCACGTCGGCGCCGATCGGGTGCCGCCCCTGCGCCACCACGCGCACGCCGTCGCCGCGCAGCCGGTCGGCTACCGCCCGCAGACTGGAGAGCGCCCCGGCTCCTGCAGGCCCGGCCTGCTCGGAGGAGCGGCCCGTGAAGAACACCGGGACGAGGCTGGTCGTCGTGAGCAACAGCAGGACGGCCTGCTCCGGCGAGGCCGGGAACAGCGCCGCCGCGCCCACGACGACCGCGGCCGTGACGCCGACGAGCACCGCGAAGCCGCGCGCGCCGCCCGCGTCGAGCCAGGACACGGCCCGCCGGCGCTCGCGATCCGCGAACGCCTCGGCGTCGCCGAGCGGCAGCCACCGCCCTGGGCCGCGAGCGGCCGCCGCGCGCCGCGACGGCAGCAGCGTCCCGAGCCCGATCGCGGCGACCAGCAGGGCGCCGGCCGCTGCCGGCGGCGCGCCCAGCCCGCCCGCGGAGAACGCGCCGCCCAGCGCGAGCCCCGCGAGCGGCGCCCGCCAGGCGACGGGTAGCGGCGCGAGCGCGCGCGGCGAGGCGCCCGCCACCGCGGCCGCGCGCCGCGCATCCCGCCACGACAGGCCCAGCGCGAGCGCGTAGAGCATCGCCACGAGCACCGAGACCCCGAGGACGGCGAGGCGCTCGTGAGCGGCACGCTCGGGGACCACCGGCGCGGGCTCCTCGGCGAGCGTCGAGGTCTCGTCGGCGCCGAACGCGTCGAACGCGCGCGACGAGGCGAGGACGCGGTAGACCACCGGTTCGCCCTTCGCCACGTGGGGCCGGACGAGCTCGAGCTCGTCGTCGGCCGCGCCGCGTCGCAGCGTCGACACCAGCGTGGCGCCCGGATCTTCGGCGAGCCCAAGCGCGACCTGCGTCGGGTCCGCCTCGGCGACGCGCGGGGCGGTCGGCGCCGTCGGGACGCGCAGCGCGACCTTCGCCGCGCCGACGCCCTCCTCGAACCGTGGCCCGACCCACCGCAGCTCCACCGCGTTGCCCGACGGACGGAGCGCCTGGCGCGCCGCCAGATCGGTGGTGTACCCGAACGTCATCAGGTATCGGCCGCGGCGCAGTCCCTGGTCGTCATCGGTCTCCAGGCGGAGCACATCGTCGCGCTGGCGCTCGACCAGGAGCGGGCGCGCGGCAGCGGCGCCTCCGGACTGGAGCAGGGCCGCGACCGTCGCGTCCGGGAGCGGGGCGGCGTCGGCGTCGACGCCCTTCAGCTCGTACGCGGGTAGCGGCCCGCCTCGCACCCGCAGCACCAGCTCGTGGCGCACCGTCGCCTTCCCGGCGCGATCGACCTCGATCGTCGCGGTGTCCGACTCGACGTCGACCTCCACCCAGGCCCGGGCGACCTGCCCCCACCCCAGGACGACCACGGCCAGGGAGAGCGCCAGGAGCTGATGTAGTCTGAGGGCGTACATGTAGGATAGCGCCTTACAGCGACTACCCCGGCGCGGGCCAAGAATCGCGGGGCGCACGCCGGCCCGTTGGCCGGTGTCGGGAGGGCGTGCCGGTGGGCCGTCAGCGGGAGGCGGTCGTCTCCGCCCGCGGCTCGTCCTCGGACAGGGTCCGGAGGAACACGCCGAGGTCCTCGGCGGCCTCACGCGGGACCGTGACGACCTCCTCCAAGCGTACGCCGGCGCCGCGGGGCTCCACCCGGATGAGATACGGGATGGGGGTTTGGCCTCGGTGCGGGAGCCGCCCGAGGATACGCGGCACGTCCGTTCGGTCGGAGGCCTCCGCCGCGCCGGGGGCCGAGCTGGCGATCGTGAGGAACCCGCCCGCGATCGCCGGCTGCCCGCCCGTCGCCGTAGCGCCCGGCCTCCCGCGGAGCGGGCTGGCCCCGGCCAGGATCCCCTGCAGCGTCTTCGAGAGGGCCGCCTCGTCGACGCCGAACGCGATCCAGGTGCGCTCGCCGTCCGGTGCGAGCACCAGCGTGAGCAAGCTCACGGCCTTTCGGGTCTTCCCCTTCACCGGCTTCGGCTGGAGGGTCACCTCCCACACGGTCGCGCCCTTCACCAGCTTCGACGCGCGCTTGGTCACCTTGGGGAAGTCCGCCGCCTTCGCGCCCTGCTTGGCGGCAGCCTTCCGGAGACTCGGATCCTGATAGAGCGCGACGATCTGCTCGATCACGCGGCGGTACCGATCCGACTTCGCCTCGATGCCCAACACGCGCGTCCCGACGATGCGCGCGAGCTCCTCCAGCTCGGCGGGCGCCCCGGCGGGCGCGCTCGCGACGGGGATCGTCCCGTACGCGATCGGCGCGCTCTCCCACAGCTCGTCGACGAGCGCGCTCGCCTTCTGCCCCACCAGCGGCGGGAGCTTGGCGTGGACAGCGGCGCCCTGGACGAGCCGACCGAGCGCGCGGCGCAGCGGGGCGGTCCGCTCGGGGACGCCACCCGACGTCCAGCCCGCGTCGGCGACGTCAGCGGGGAGGCGGTGGAAGATCTCGGGCGGGGCGCCCGCCCGCGCCGCATGGGCGGCCAGCGTGCCCCCCATCCACGAGGTGCGCGAGCGCAGGTCGACGCCGACCGTCGCCCGCAGCCCGCCGTCCGCGAGCGCGAGGTCGACGGTGAGCTTCTCGAAGTCGTCGACCAGCAAGAGCAGCTCGTCGGCGAGCGCCTGCACGATTTCGCCGAGCGGGGCGTCGAGCGCGGGGGAGTCGGTCGCGAGCTCGTTCATGACGAACCCGACTCCGAGCGAGCGCAGGCGCCGGAGGTCGGGCCCGGCGGCGGCCTGGAGCGGCGGACCGAGCAGCTCGAGGTGCGCGTCCGCCGCGCCGAGGTTCTCCAGCGGCAGGCCGCGGGTCGCGTACGGGAGGAGCGACTCGAGCGCCGTCGCGCCGTGCGCGCACACCGCGCGCGAGGGCGCCGCGCCCACCGACGCCGTGATCGCGCACTCGAGCCCGCCGTCGGAGAACCGCCACGACCCGGGGCCGGTCTGTTCGACGGCCTCGCCCACGCCGCGCAGGCCGTCGACGACGACACGTGGATCCCGGAGGCCCACCGTAAAGGCCAGCTCGAAGCCGCGCTCGAGCGACACGCCGGGCGCCATCCGACCCACGAGCTCGATCGGCGCGCTCGTGTGGAGCGCGCGATCCATGCCCGGGATCTTGCGCCCGAGCCGGGCACGCCAGTCGTACGGCGCCTTGCTCCACGCGACGGCGGCGTCGGCGAGGACCCCAGGATCCCGGATCCTGCCGAGCAGCACCACGCCCTCGGGCCGCCGCACCGGCGACAGGTCGGGCGCCGCGACCACGGGGCCTGCCTCGGCCGCGGGCACCTCCGCGCGCGGCTCGTCGCCCGCGGCGGGCGCCGGCGGTGGCGCGGTGGGCGCGGGCTGCCCCCCACCGCAGCTCACGGCGAGGAGAGCGAGGATCGGTCCGAGGGAACGAGCACGAAGCGCCATGCGTCCGAGCGTAGCGGCGCGGCGCCGGGAAGGCACGCCCCCCGCCCGTCACTCCGCCAGCGGGGCCGGTGCACCGCCGACGAACCAGCGGAGCGTCCAGCCCGCCGCGCCGGCGCTCGCCCGGAGCAGCGGACCGGCGCCCCACGGCCGCCCCGAGAAGTGCCGGAGCCCCACCCGGATGAACTCGGGCTGCGCGAGGAGGAAGCGCTCGAGGTGCTCGCGGTGCTGCCCGTAGAAGAGCTCGCAGCCGAGCTCGCGGACCCGGAGATCGCGACCCACGCTCGCCCCGCCGAGCTCGCGGCGGAAGTCCTCGAAGCCGAGCGCCCCCGTCGCGAGTCGGCGCGCGAGGTAGCGCCCCGCCGTCGCCCCGTACTGCAACGCCTGAGCGATCCCCTCGCCCGTCACCGCGTCGATCCCCGACGCCTCGCCGACCAGCAGCACCCGCGGGACGGACACTGGCGCGAGCGGATCGAACCCGCGCTCGGCGAAGCGCTTCTTGCCGTAGTCGCCGGGGCGGAGTCCCCGGGCCTCGAGCTCGTCGGCGAGGACGCGGTCGATCTCGACGCCGCCCCGCCCGCGCGGCCGGAGGAGGTACGCGCCGCGGCAGACGAGCGGCTCGCCGCCGACGAGCGTGGGGAAGTGCCACGTGTAGCCGTTCAGGTCCGCGCGCGTGGTGTCGAACACGAGCAGGTCGCGCGCGGCGTCCCCCTCGACCTCCGGGGTGTCGACCTCCACCGCTTGCGCGTACCACTTCGGCTCGATCGGACCGAGCGCGTGCTTGCGCACCACGCTGCCGACCCCATCGGCGCCGACCACCGCGCGGGCCCGCACCGCGCCGCCCCGCCACGACACCTCGGCGTGCCCGCTCGCGACACGCACGGTGTCGACCGGCGCCTCCTCGACGAGCACCGCGCCCCGCGCCACCACCGCTCGCGCGAGCGCGTGGTCCCACTCGAGGCGTCGCACGACCCGCCCGACGGGGCCCGGCTCGCGGACCACCCGCTCGCGCCCGCGGGCTCGATAGGCGACACCCGTGACGATCACGCCCGGAGCGCCGACCTCGATCCCAATCGAGCCGAGCAGCGCCTCGCCGCGCCTCCCGATCGCGCCGGCGCACGGCTTCTCCCTCGGGAAGCGGCGCTTCTCGACGACGACCACGCGCCCGCGCAGCTCCGGGCGGTGGTGGAGCAGGAACGCCGCCGTGGCGAGCCCCGCCGGACCCGCGCCTACGATGACGACTTCGGCGTCCATGGGCGACAGCGACGCGCGACGGGGCGGCAGCGCGCGGCTCGAGGCCGCCGCCACCACCCGTCGCGCCGGAGGAGCCTCAGTTCGTCTCCTCGAACTCGGCGTCGATCACGTCGCCGCCCTTCTTCTTGCCGGCGGCGGCGTCCGTGGCCCCGTTCCCGCCGTCGGGCGGCGCGCCGGCGCCGGGCGCGCCGGCCGACTCGTAGAGCTTCGAGGCCATGGCGTGCGCTTCCTTCTCCAGATCGGCGAGCACGCGCTGGACCTCCGCGTCGTCCTGCTTCTCGACGGCGGAGCGCCCTTCCTTGATGAGCGACTCGATCCGACCCACGTCGACGCCGCCGAGCTTGTCCTTGTTGTCCGAGATTTGACGCTCGATCGTGTAGCAGAGGTTGTCGAGCTTGTTCCGGCGCTCGACCTCGTCGCGTCGCTTGCGGTCCTCGGCCTCGTGCGCCGCCGCCTCCTTCACCATCCGATCGATCTCGGACTGGTCGATGCCGCTGTTGGCGGTGATCGTGATCCGCTGATCCTTCCCGGTGGCCATGTCCTTGGCGGCGACCGAGAGGATGCCGTTCGCGTCGATGTCGAACGTGACCTCGATCTTCGGCATGCCGCGCGGAGCCGGCGGCAGCCCCTCCAGGTGGAACTTGCCGAGGGTGCGGTTGTGGCGCGCCTCGGTGCGCTCACCCTGGAGCACATGGATCTCGACGCTCGTCTGGCTGTCGCTGGCGGTGGAGTAGATCTCCTTCTTCTGCGTCGGGATGGTGGTGTTGCGCTGGATCATCACCGTCATCACGCCACCGAGCGTCTCCACGCCGAGGGAGAGCGGCGTCACGTCGAGGAGGACCACGTCCTGCACCTGGCCGCCGAGCACGCCGCCCTGGACCGCGGCCCCGATGGCGACGACCTCGTCCGGGTTCACGCCGCGGTGGGGCTCTTTGCCGAAGAACTTCTGCACCGTCTCCTGCACGAGCGGCATGCGCGTCGAGCCACCGACGAGCACCACCTCGTCGATCTCGGACGGCTTCTTCTTCGCGTCTTCCAGCGCGCGCCGGACGGGCTCCATCGTCCGCTCGATCAGGGGGCGGATCATCTGCTCGAGCTTCGCCCGCGAGAGCGTCTGCTGCAGGTGCTTCGGCCCGCTGGCGTCGGCGGTGAGGAACGGGAGGTTGATCGTCGTCTCCTGCTTCGTGGAGAGCTCGATCTTGGCCTGCTCCGCGGCGTCCTTGAGGCGCTGGATGACCATCTTGTCGTTCGAGACGTCGAGCCCCGACTGCTTCTTGAACTCCGCGATCAGCCACTCCATCACCAGGTGGTCGACGTCGTCGCCACCGAGGTGCGTGTCGCCGTTGGTGCTGATCACCTGGACTACGTTGTCGCCCACCTCGAGGATCGAGATGTCGAACGTGCCGCCGCCGAAGTCGTAGACGGCGATGATCTCGTTCGCCTTGCGGTCGAGGCCGTAGGCCAGCGCGGCCGCCGTCGGCTCGTTGATGATGCGCTTCACGTCGAGCCCGGCGATCTTGCCGGCGTCCTTCGTCGCCTGGCGCTGGGAGTCGTTGAAGTAAGCCGGGACGGTGATGACGGCCTCCGTCACCTTCTCGCCGAGGTAGTCCTCCGCCGCCTTCTTCAGCTTCATCAGCACCTTGGCGCTCACCTCCGGCGGCGCCATGGCCTTGCCCCGGACCTCGATCCAGGCGTCCCCGTTCCGGCCGGCCACGACGCCGTATGGCACCCGCTTGGTCTCGCTCGAGATCTCCTCGAACCTCCGCCCGATGAACCGCTTCGCGGAGTAGATCGTGTTCTCCGGGTTGGTCACGGCCTGACGCTTGGCGATCGTCCCGACGAGGACCTCGCTCTTGTCGTCCCAGGCGACGACCGACGGCGTGAGCCGAGACCCCTCCTCGTTCACGATGACCTTCGGCTCCTTGCCTTCCATGATGGCGACGACGCTGTTGGTCGTGCCGAGGTCGATACCGATGATCCTGCCCATGTTCGCGAATCTCCCCGGCGCGTAGGAGCTACGGCGAGGCGCCCGAGCCGCCGGTGATCGGGCGCCGCCACGAACGAGCCACGCCGGGCGGCGTGGGCGAAGTGCTGATCCCCCGCGGGATTTCTGCGGGAGAACGGCCGGAAGATAACCACCGCGATCCCAGGGTCAACGGCTGGCACGAAACGTGGATGGTG
The DNA here is from genome assembly GCA_020846005.1 of Polyangiaceae bacterium. Classification (GTDB taxonomy): domain Bacteria; phylum Myxococcota_A; class Polyangia; order Polyangiales; family Polyangiaceae; genus JADLEQ01. The sequence goes on along the minus strand of JADLEQ010000043.1, from coordinate 15,798 downwards.
CGGTCCTCCGCGGCGGCATGGCCGGCGCCGCGGGGCTCGCCCGGCGGCGGAGCCCGGGCGGGCCGGCTGACGCGAATGGTTGACACGACCCACCGGGCGACTAGTCTCCCGGCCCCTCCCGACCGGGGCCGTAGCTCAGCTGGGAGAGCGCCGCGTTCGCAATGCGGAGGTCAGGGGTTCGATCCCCCTCGGCTCCACCCGGTCCCCGCCGCCGCCGGTCCTCCGGCGGCGCGGGGGTCCCTTACCTGGCGCGCGCAGCGCGCCGGTCGCGACAGCAGCGCGCGCCGGTCGAGTAGTCGAAGTACGCGGGGGCATGGGACGAGATGCGCGCGTCGCACCCCTTGCGGCCGGCGCGCGCGTAGAAGCCACCGACGAACGCTGGCTTCTCGTCGTCGACCCACTCGTCCAGGTTGCCGACCAGGTCGAACGCGCGGTCACCCCGCCAGGCGCTCGCGCACGCTGGCCTCGCCCCGGTGCGCTCGAGCAGCGGCGCGGCCCCTTCGTGCACGAGGTTCAGGCGCGGATCGAGCAGCCCGAGGGACGCGCTGCCGTGGAGGATGGCTGCGGGGTGGCGCGCGCGATTCGTGTTGCAGCGCCCCGCCTCCCACTCGGCGCCATACGGGAACCGGCGACGGCTCGCGCCGCGACATGCGTGCACCCACTCGTCGTGCGCGCACAGGCGCTTGCCCGCCGCCGCGCACGCCGCCTTCGCGAGGGCGTGCGAGACGTACGCCTGCGGCACGGCCCCGGACACGCTGACGGCCCGCGGGGAGAAGTCGTGCGTTCGCTGCCACGCCGGCAGATCGGGGAGCGCGAGATCGCGAGCGGCCTCGTCCCCTACGCTCCGCCGCTCGACCTCCCACACGAGGCGCACGCGACGCGACGCGACGGGATCCGGGGGATAGTAGGGTGAGAGCGGCTGGCCGGTGGTCGTGTCGACCATCGACGCCTCGTAGCGGTCGATGCACACCCGTCCCGTGTCGACCATCTCCCGCGGGCAGCGGCGCGCGGGCTCGGCGCTCGGCGCGGGCAAGGCGCTCGTCGCGGCGACACACGTGACCGCGACGGCGACCGCAGCGGCGACCCGCCGCCGCGATCTCACGCCGCGCCGACCGTGCGGGTCGTGAACGCGATCGGCGTCGTCCCGAGGCGCTCGTAGGAGCGCTGCCAGAGCTCGGCGATCGGCACCTCGAACACCAGCGACGGCTCGACGTCGCTCGGGAGCCACGCGCCGTTGCGGATCTCGTTCTCGAGCTGCTCGGGGGCCCACCCCGCGTAGCCGACCAGGCCGACTAGCCCGCGCGGCACGCGCCCGCGCGCCACCAGCTCGAGGACGCGCCGCGACGCGGTGGCGACGATGCCCGCCCCTACGTCGAACTGCCCCTCGACGCCTGCCAGGCGGTCCTCGCTGCGGTAGACGAGCCACACCTGCTCGGGCGACACCGGCCCGCCGACGCGCACCGCGCCTGGCACGTCGAGCGGCGCTTCGGCCACCTCGGCGCGGACCAGCAGCTCGCCGAACGGCATGAGCTCGCGGCCGTTGAGCACCCAACCGAACGCGCCGTCTGGCCCGTGCGCGGCGAGCAGCACCACCGACCGATCGAAGTTCGGATCGTGGAGCGGCGGCGCCGCGAGGAGCAGTCCGGGCGCGAGGGACGACATCCGTCGCATGCTACCGCCACGCCGCGCCCGGGTACAGGCGCCGTCACCGCGCGGGCGCGACCGTGCTACAGGCGCTCGGGATGCCGCTGCTCTCGCACCCGCCCCTGCCGGCCGCCGACCCCGAGACCCGCGAGCGCGCGGTGCGCACCGTCGTCGCGAGGCGCGCGCTCGAGGCCGCCGCGCCGTCGATCGGTCCAGCGAGCCTCGCCGGGCGCCTCCCCGAGCTCGCGGGCGCCGGGCGCGAGGCGCGCGGCGACACCGAGCACGACGGCCTCGACGACGCGGAGGCTCACTTCCGCGACCTGCTCGAGGCGGGCTTCCTCGTGGCGGCGGCGGACGGCACGGATGAGGCCGAGCTCGCCGCGCTCGCCGACCTGATCGCGGCGGCAGCTGGTTCGCGGGCTTCGCGCGCGGCGGTGCGCGCGCTGCTCGACGAGCTGCGTGAGGGCCTCGAGCGCGACGGCCTCGAGCGCCGGCTCGACTCGCTCGCGCCGCGCTTCGGCGACTTCATCGCGCGCGAGGAGGCGCTCGGCTTCGCGTCGCTGGTCGCGCTGGCGGACGGCAACCTCGGCGATCCGGAGGCGCTGGCCTTGCTGGCGCTCGCGCGACGTCTCGACTACTCACGCGGCGAGGTGGAGGCGGTACTCTCCGAGACGGCGCAGGCGCTCTCCCGCGCCCTCACGGAGTGAGCCCTCCGGCGCGTCGACCGCCGAGTGAGCCCCGGGTCGAACGCCTCCGGGCGCCCCGGGCACCTCCGGGCACCTCCCGGCCGTCGGCGCCCGCCTCGCGCACGGAGCCCGGGGGCGGCGCTCGCCCCGGTCGCGGCAGGTGCCCGCCCCGACGGGAGCCCGCGCCGAGCCATACCGTGGTCGACCCGGGTGCTGCTATGGTCCGCGGCGGCTCATGCGCGTGGTGTTCCATGGCGTCCGCGGCTCGGTCCCTGCGCCCGGGCCTTCGACGGTTCGGTACGGGGGAAACACCTCGTGCGTGGAGGTGCGCCTGGCAGACGGCGCGCTCATCGTGCTGGACGCCGGCACCGGGATCCGTGGGCTCGGGGGTGCGCTCCTCCGGGAGCGCTTCGCCGGCCCGGTGAACCTCATGCTCTCGCACACCCACTGGGATCACGTGCTCGGGCTGCCGTTCTTCGGCCCGCTGTGGCTGAAGCAGACGCACCTCGTCGTCCACCCGCTGGCGAGCGACGCGCAGGAGCGCTTCCAGCGCACCATCTTCGACGACATCCACTTCCCGGTCAGCGCGGCCGACATCCCGGCGCGCATCGAGTTCGCGCGACCCGAGTCGGACTCGTGGCGGGTCGGCTCGGCGACGGTGCGTCGCATCGCGCTGAACCACCCGGGAGCGTCCCAGGGCTTCCGCATCGACGACGACGACGGCAGCTCGTTCGCTTATCTCACCGACAACGAGCTCACCGCGCCAGCGAAGATCGTGACCACGCTCGACGAGCTCGCCCGCTTCACGGAGGGGGTCGGGCTGCTGGTCCACGACTCGCAGTACGTCCACGGGGACATGCCAGCCAAGCGCGGGTGGGGTCACTCGGTGATCGACGAGGTGCTCGAGCTCGGCGCGAAGGCGCTCCCCGGCACGCTCGCGCTCTTCCACCACGACCCGGATCGCAGCGACTCCGATCTCGACGCGATCGGCGACCGCAGTCGCGAGTGGATGCAGAGCCGGTCGGCGCGCGTCGAGGTCATCGTCGCCCACGAGGGGCTCGCCCTCGAGCCACGCGCGCGCTGACCGACCCCCCCGAGACGTCCCCGCGCGGCGCGCGGGCGAGAGGCGTCGGGGGTACGACCGGGCCGAGGGTGCGCGCCGCTTGACGCGCCCGCTGGGCGGCGTGACCCTCTCGCCATGACAGCAGCGGCGGAACGGACGGACCGGCGGACTGCGAGGGATCCTCGCCGCAAGTTGGTGCGCCGCGTCGGCGCCGCGACGCTGCTCTTCGTGGCGTCGGGCTCGATCTCGGCCGGGGGCGTGGCGTCGCTCGGCGCGTGCGGCGGGCCCTCCGCCAGCGGGTGCGGCGTGGAGGCGTGGGAGGGCCAGTGCCGGCTGAGGTCCGTCACGAAGATCCGCGAGTCCGATCTGCCCGCCCCGCACGTCGTCTACCAGATCATCTACTCGCCGGAGGTGCCGCGTGCGGGGTCGCGGTACACGCCGTCGGACGCGACGGCCGAGTTCTCCGTCGGCGCCAAGTACGAGGCGGAGCTCACCGCGCACTTCGAGAAGCATCAGCGCGTCGCGTGCCAGTCCGCGGCGCCGCCTGCCGAGAGCTGCACCGCGCAGCCGCTGCGAGTCGCCGTCCCGGACTTCGTCCCCGGCGCGGCGCCGGTCGCAGGCCCGAGCGGCCCGGTGGGCTGCGACAAGCTCGACGCCATGGGCGGCCCGCCCACGATGGGCCCGAACGAGGTCGCGGAGAAGGCCGAGGAGTATGCCTTCACCGAGGGGGCCGCGGCGCTCTCGGACGACGCGCGCCGCGCTGCGGTCGCTGCCGCGCAGCGGCTGCGCTCCGACACGACGGTCGAGTGCGTGGCGATCGTCGGCCAGATCGCGGCGGGCGAGTCGCCGACGCTCGCTGGGGAGCGCGCGCGGACCCTGCGCCAAGTGCTGGTCGACGCCGGGATCGACCCGCGGAACCTGATCATCGTCACCGCGACGCAGCAGGTCTCCGGCGTCGGCGCGCGCCCCGCCGAAGCCGATCCACGCCACCGCCGCGCGTACTTCCGCGTGCTCCTCCGCGCCGGGCAGTCCGCCACGCGCTGACGCCCTCGGTCGCGGCGTCCACGCGGCGCGCCTAGGGTCTTGGCGCGAGGTCAGCTCGGACCCTATGTAGGGGTCCGATGGATCTGCCGCCGATCCCTCCCCGGGCGTTGCCGCCCGGCGCGTGGGCGCCTGCCGTCCGCGCCGCGCGAGCGGTGCTCAAGCCCGCGCTCCGCTTCGCGCAGATCCAGGCCGCGAGCGGCATCGTGCTGCTCTTCGCGGCCGTCGTGGCGCTCGCGTGGGCGAACTCGCCGTGGGCGGCGAGCTACGCGGCGTTCTGGCATACGCCGCTCTCCGTCGGGATCGGACCGTATCGGTTCGAGCGGGATCTGCACTTCTGGGTGAACGATGGCCTGATGGCCATCTTCTTCTTCGTGGTGGGGCTCGAGATCCGGCGGGAGCTCCACGAGGGCGAGCTCGCGACCCTCCGCCGCGCGGCGCTCCCTGCGCTCGCTGCCGTCGGAGGGATGGTGGTGCCGGCCGCGCTGTACGTCGCGATGAACCCGGGCCCGCCCGGCAACCGTGGGTGGGGTGTCCCCATGGCGACCGACATCGCCTTCGCGGTCGGTGTGCTCACGCTGCTCGGCCATCGGGTTCCGCCGTCGCTGCGCGTGATGCTGCTGGCGTTGGCGATCATCGACGACCTCGGCGCGATCCTGGTCATCGCGATCTTCTACTCCGGGCCGATGAACCCGCTGGGCGTCACGGCGGCAGGCGCAGGGATCCTCCTCACGCTCGCGCTCCAGCGCTTCGGCGTGCGGCAGGTGATCGCCTATGTGCCGCCGGCGCTCCTCACCTGGGGCGGCACCTATGCCTCCGGCATCCACCCGACGATCGCAGGCGTGGTCATCGGGTTGCTCACGCCCGTCCGGTCTTGGCTCGGGGGCGAGGGGTTCCTCGCGGAGGCCGAGCGCGCGATCGAGTTCGTGAAGGCGCGCGCGTCCCACGCCGGCGCGCACGAGCTGGCGCGCCCGCTCTCGGCGCTCGACTCCGCGCGGCGCGAGGCCGTCCCCCCCGCGACCTGGCTCGAGCTGACATTCCACCCGTGGGTCGCGTGGGTGATCATGCCGGTGTTCGCGCTGGCGAACGCGGGCGTGTCGCTCGCCGGAGTGAGCCTCGCGGATCCCACTCGCGCCGCCGTCGTGGGCGGCGTAGTCGCGGGGTTGGTGTTCGGCAAGCCCGTCGGCATCTTGCTGTTCTCGTTCCTCGGCGTGAAGCTGCTCGGGCTGCAGCTACCTCCCGCGATCGACCGGAAGGAGATGAGCGTGCTCGGCCTGGTCGCCGGCATCGGGTTCACGATGTCGATCTTCATCGCGGGCCTCGCCTTCACGGACCCGGCGCTGCTCGCGGCCGCGAAGCTCGGCGTGCTCGGCGCTTCGCTCATCGCCGGAGTGCTCGGCCTGGTGGGAGGGTACCTCTTCCTGAAGCCCGACCCGAGCCAGACGGGGGACGCCCGGATGGGCGCGCACTAGCTCGCCGGGGGCGCGCGCCGCTTCCGCCGCTTTCTTGCCCGGCAGGCGGCGCTCGCGCGAGGTAGCCACCGATGTCCCGGGTCCACGTCGCGGCGCTGCTCGGCGCCGGCACCCTCGCCGCGTCGCTGGTCTCGTGTGACGCCGTGACGCCCTCCGCCAGCGCGAGCGCAGCCGCCTCGACGCGCCCGGCGCCGAGCGCCCGGCGGCGCGCCCCGCGACCAGCCCCTTCCGCGGCGCCGGCACGGAGCGCCGACGACCCGTCGACCCCCGCGGGCTCGGCCGCCCCGGCGACTCCCTCCGCGGCCTCGGCGCCCTCCGCGGCGCCCGCCGGCTCGGGGGATCCCGCCGGGGGCGGCGGGGCCGACGGCGGAGTCTGCCCGCCTGAGATGGCGCTCGTGTACGGGCTCCACTGCCGGAACGCCGAGCAGCGGTGCGCGGAGTACGTGAAGCGCGAGGGCGGCGAGGACGATCCAAACCGCTGCCTGCGCTTCGAGGAGCCGTCGCGCTGCCTGGACGAGGGCCCGCCCCGGCTCATGCGCTTCTGCATGGATAAGTGGGAGTACCCGGGGAGGAAGGGCGAGAAGCCGCGCGTGCTCGTCGACTGGACGACGGCGTCGCGCCTCTGCGAGGAGGAAGGCAAGCGGCTCTGCACGGAGAGCGAGTTCACCTTCGCGTGCGAGGGCGAGGACATGCGGCCGTACGCGACGGGCTACCGGCGCGACGCCGAGCAGTGCAACATCGACAAGCCGTTCGTCACGCGCCGTCGCGGGCTGCTCCCCGAGCCGCAGTGCGCCGCGAACACCGCTTGCGCCGAGGAACTCGACCGCCTCGACGGCCGCCGGGAGGTCGGGGACGGCGAGGCGTGCGCGTCGCCGTTCGGGATCTACGAGCTGAACGGCAACGTCAACGAGTGGGTCTCGCAGATGTGGCGCCAACCGCCGCACCGCTCGGCGCTGAAGGGTGGGTGGTGGGGCCCCGTGCGTAACCGCTGCCGGGCGATCGCGCAGTCCCACGCGGAGGACTACCTCGGCTACGAGGTCGGGTTCCGCTGCTGCTCGGACCCGGCGAAGCAGTAGAGCCGGGCGCGCCCCGCACCGCTCGGCGCGCGGTCACCGTCCGCTGCCGGGCCCGGCGACGACGTTGCGCGGGCGCCCGGCCAGGAACGCCTCGACGTTCGCAGCCGCCCGCTCGATGAGCCGGGCGCGCGCCTCGCGCGTCGCCCACGCGACGTGAGGGGTGACCACACAGCGGGGCGCTCCGAGCAGGGGGCTGCCCAGGACCGGCGGCTCGACCGAGAGGACATCGAGCAACACGGCTCCCAGGCGCCCGGCGTCGAGCTCGGCGCGCACCGCCGCCTCGTCGACCAGGCCGCCTCGGGCGGTGTTCACGAGGACGGCGTCCGGCTTCATCAGCGCGAGGCGCCTCGCGTCGACGAGCTGCCGCGTCTCCGGGACGAGCGGGCAGTGGAGCGAGAGCACGTCCGCGGCGGCGAAGAGCTCGTCCAGGGGCACGCGCTCGACCGCCGCGGCGAGATCCGTGCGAGGGGCGGGGGCGTCCGGCCGCGGGCGCGCCGCGATCACGCGCATGCCATGCGCCACGCCGAGCTCCGCCACCAGGCGCCCGATCGACCCCAGCCCGACCACGCCGAGCGTCCGCCCCGCGAGCTCCCGCAGCGGGGCGACGGTGAAGGAGAAGTCGGGCGAGGCCGCCCACGCGCCCTCGGCGACGGCGCGCGCGTGCTCGGCGACCCGGTTCGTGTGCGCGAGCAAGAGCGCGAAGACATGCTGCGCGACGCTCCGCGCGGCGTAGTCGGGGACGTTGGTGACGACGACGCCGCGCGCATGGGCCGCCTCGAGGTCGACGACGTTCGTCCCGGTCGAGAGCAGGCCCACGTACCGGAGCTCGGGGAGCGCCTCGAAGGTGGCCCGATCGAGGACGGCCTTGTTCGTGAGCACGAGGGGAGCGCCTCGCGCGTGATCGACGACACACCCGGCGCTCCGAGGGTGCAGCTCGACGCGCCCCAGGCGATCGAGGCAGCTCCAGGAGAGCTCGGCGAGATCGATGGCGTGGGCGTCGAGGACGACGATGCGGTGCGGTGGCACTGGGGGTCACTCCGAGCCGGGCCGCGCGAGGGTAGCAGGGGCGCCGCCCGGGGGGCGGGGCCGCGACGCCGGCCGCCGCGCGAGTGTCACGCTCCGCGCACGCGGCCGTGGCATGCTCTCTCCATGCGCGCTCCCTTCATCGCCGCGGTCCTGACGCCCCTCCTGGCCCTCCTCACCGCGAGCTGCGGAGCCGACGACGCGCCGGGACGCGCGGCCGGCGCGGGCGGCGCGCCCGCGGACGGCGGAGACGACGGCGGCGGCGGCTTCGCCGGGGCGGGGGCCCGCGCTGGTGAGGATCCCTACGAGTTCTACCGCCGCCCCACCTCGTGCGCGTACGTCTGCCCCCCCGAGAGCTGCTCCGAGCTGGATACCCCGTATGCGTGTCAGAACCTCGGCCTCTGGAACGAGATCCCCCACGCCGAGGCGTGCCCCGCCTGGCGCGGCCGCGATCCGGCGCCGGTCGAGGGTCGCTGCACGGCCTCCGCGCCGTCGGGCGAGGCGCTCGCCTACGCGGGGCCCGTCTCCGGCCAGCCGGGGACGTGGGTGCTGCCCGACGGCAGGCGGATCACCCCCGCCGGAGCCGAGTGGATCTTCTCCGAGGCGGAGCTGCTCGGCGGCATCACGACGGGCATGCTGGTCGTGCCGGGCACGTCCCTCCTCGTGCTCGTCGACTCCGGCATCGTCGACCACGCCGTCCGCGCGGTCGACGCGAGCCGCGTCGGGGCGGGCGATCCAGTCACCGGGCGCGTGGAGTTCCAGGCTCCCAGCACGCTGAACTGGGGCCTCGCGTTCGTGCCACCCGATCTGGTGTACGTCGCGACGGACGACGGCGTCGTCCAGGCGCTCTCGCTCGACACGGCGACCGGCGCCCTCGCTCGCGACGACGCGCGGTCGATCTCCCTGCCGCCCGCGGCGGACGGCGAGGCCTGGTACGTGGCTGGGCTCGCGGCTTCGCCCGACGGCAAGCGCTTGTTCGTGAGCAGCGTCGACGAGAAGGCGCTGCTCGTCTACGACGTGGACCCTACCTCGGCCAACGTCCGCCAGCTCCTCGGGCAGGCGACGCTCCCCAAGGACGAGACGTTCGGCGTGTGGGTGGATCCGCTCGACACGACGGGCACGCGCGCGTGGGTCACGCTGTGGGCGGCGCGCAAGCTCGTCGAGGTGGACGCCACCGACCCCACCTCGCCGATGGTCGCGCGGACGTTCGACACGGGCAAGAACCCGCAGGGTGTGGCCTTCCTCGACGCGCGCTGGCTGGTGGTCGGCAACGACCTGGGGGACTCGCTGAGCGTCGTCGATCGCTCCGACGGCTCCGTCACGACCCTCCCCGTCGACCCGAACGCCGAGCTGCTCGGCCTCGAGCCGTCCGCGCTCGCGTTCGACACCGCCGCGAGCCGCCTCTACGTGGCGCTCTCCGGCGTCAACGCCATCGCGGCCTACGACGTGGACCTCGCCACGGCGCCGCCCACCATCACGCCCCTCGGTCGCGTCCCGACGGCGTGGTGGCCGAGCGCCGTCGGCGTGCTCGGGGACGGTCGCGTCGTCGTAGGTAGCATGCGGGGGCATGGCACCGGGCCGAACCCGGTCCCCCTGCCGATCGGCGATGGCGAGATCAGCGACCTCATGCGCGGCGGCGTCCAGGTGGTGCAGCGGCCGAGCGCCGCCGCGCTCGTGGACGGCGAGGCGCGCGTGGAGGCGAACGGCCGCGCCGCTCGCTCGGGCGCTCCGGAGATCACCTGCCCCGCGGGCGCGGACGACTTCCCTGTCCCCGCGACGAACGACGCCGGGCCCTCCCGGGTCATCGACCACGTCTTCATCATCGTCCGCGAGAACAAGAACTTCGACTCCATCTTCGGCGATCTGCCCGGGGTCGAGGGCCGCGCCGACATCATGCTCAAGGCCGACCCGGCCGACGTGGAGCGCATCTGGAAGAACATGCGCACCCTCGCGCGCACGTTCACCGTCGGCGACAACTACTACACCTCCGCCGTCCAGTCGACGCAGGGGCATGTGTGGGTGACCCACGGCCGCACCAACGATTTCAACGAGCGGACGTGGGCCGTCTCGGGCGCGGGGCGGGACTCGCGCGGCATCCCCGGCGGGGGCCTGATCGACGTGGGCAAGCCCGAGGAGGGGTCGATGTTCGACTGGCTCGGGCGCGCCGGGATCGCCTTCGACATGCTGGGTGAGGGCGTCGGGATCCCGGCGGAGCTGCCGGCCCAGCACAACCCCATCGACCTCGGCTACCCGGGCGGCCCGGTGCAGAACATCGGGTACAACGATCTCGAGAAGGCCTGCCACACTGCGGGGCGGCTCCGCGTGCTCTGCGACCTGGGGCAGGTCGTCTACATGACGCTCACGAACGACCACGCCTTCGGCGTCGGCGACGACCGGGCCACTCCCGAGATCTACTGCGCGGTGAACGACGAGGCGACCGGCATGATGGTGGACGCCATCACCCACTCGCCCGTGTGGCCGCGCTCGCTCATCATCATCACGCAGGATGATCCGCTGCAAGGCGGCGAGCACATCGACAGTCACCGGACGCCGTATGTCCTCGTCTCCCCGTGGGTGAAGCGCGGCTACGTGACGAAGGGGCATCTCGACGCCTCCAGCAACCAGAAGCTCCTCGCCCACCTCCTCGGGCTCGAGTACCCGAACCACCAGGTCGCGACCGCCGCGCTCCCGCTCGACGCCTTCACCTCGACGCCGGACTTCACACCGTGGACGTACACGCCGCGGCAGTGGCCGCTCGAGTGCGGCGCCGGGGGCACCCGCGAGGAGAAGGAGCTCACCGACTCGTGGGAGTTCGAGGAGGTCGACGAGCAGCCCGGGCTCTCCGCCCAGGTGTGGCGGTGGATGCGGCGGCAGCAGCTCACGAAGCTCACCCCCCGCCAGATCCGCGGGATCGAGCAGCGGTGGCGAGCGCGCCAGCGCGAGGCCGCGCGGCAAGCGCCCCGGGAGTAGCGCCGGGCGCGACCCGGCGGTCGCTCACCGCCCGGCCGCCTGCAGGCGCCGGATACGGTCCTCGATCGGCGGGTGGCTGGAGAACAGCCGGAGGAGGCCGCTGCGCCCGCCGCGGATGCCGAAAGCGGCCATCGACTGCGGCAGGTCGGTGCCCTCGCTCCCGAGCCGCCCGAGCGCCGCGATCATCCGGGGCGCCCCGGCGAGGCGCGCCGCGCCAGCGTCCGCGCGGTACTCGCGCCAGCGGCTGAACGCCATGACGAGGAGCGTCGCCAGCAGTCCGAGCGCGAGCTCCGCCACGACCACCGACACCCCGTACCCGATGCCCGGCCCCCGCCGCTCCTCGCCGCGCGACAGCGCCGTGTCCACCAGGTTGCCGATGACCCGCGAGAAGAAGATGACGAACGTGTTCACCACGCCCTGCATCAGCGCGAGCGTTACCATGTCACCGTTGGCGGCGTGGCTCACCTCGTGCGCGAGGACGGCCTCCACCTCCTCTCGGCGGAGGCGCTGCAGGAGCCCCGTGCTCACGGCGACGAGCGCGGAATTGCGCGTGGCCCCGGTGGCGAAGGCGTTGGGCTCCGGGCTCTCGTAGATGGCGACCTCCGGCGTGGTGATACCGACCGCGCGCGCCTGCCGATCCACCGTCCGAACCAGCCACGCCTCGACCTCCGTGCGCGGGGTCGCGATCACCTCGGCGCCGGTGGCTCGCCTGGCGACCCACTTGCTCAGCAGCAGCGAGAGCATCGACCCGCCGAAGCCGAAGAGCGTGGCCATCACCGCGAGGGGGACGTAGGCGGAGTCGAAGCCCTCGAGCGCCCCGCTGGCGCTGAGCACGCCGAAGGCGACGCTCAGGACGACGAGGATGGCGAGGTTGGTGAGCAGGAACAGGACGACGCGCTTCAGCATGGTGAACGCGGGCAAGATAAGGACCGGCGCAGAGCGCGCCAGGCCCCCAGCGGCGCGCGCTGTCGGCGCGCTCGGGGCGGGCCCCCTCGAGCCGGCGGCCGATCCGCAATCAGGCGGGCGCGCCGCCCAGGGCCCGCGCGACGATGGCGTCGCACCAGCGGAGCGCGTGCTCGAGGTCGAAGCAGCGCCCGAGCGTCTCCGGGGTGAGGCGCGCCGCGATGTCGGCGTCGGCGCCCAGGAGCTCTCGGAACCGACCGGCGCCCTCGAACGCCGCCAGGGCGTTGCGCTGGACGAGCTCATAGGCCGCCTGGCGCGGCAAGCCCGTCTCGACGAGCGCGAGCATGACCGCCTCGCTGTAGAAGAGCTCGCGCGAGCGCTCCAGGTTCTCGGCCATGCGCTCCGGGCGGACGACGAGTCCCTCGACGAGCCCGCGCGCCCGGTCGAGCATGAACGCGAGCGTGGCGGTGGCGTCCGGCACCAGCATCCGCTCCACCGCGGAGTGGGAGATGTCGCGCTCATGCCACAGCACGACGTTCTCGAGCGCAGGGGTCAGCGCGGCCCGCACGACGCGGGCGAGCCCGCAGAGGTTCTCGCTCAGGATCGGGTTCTTCTTGTGGGGCATGGCGCTCGAGCCCTTCTGCCCGGCGCCGAACGCCTCGGCCGCCTCGCCCACCTCGGTGCGCTGCCAGTGGCGGACATTGGTCGCGAGCCGCTCGATCCCGGCCGCGACCAGGGCGAGCGCCGCGAACAGCGCCGCGTGGCGGTCCCGCGCGACCACCTGCGTGCTCACCGTCTCCGGCTCGAGGCCGAGGGAGGCCAGCGCGCTCCGCTCGATCTCCGGCGACAGGTGGGCGTAGGTGCCGACGGCGCCGGCGATCTTGCCCACCGCGATCTCGACCCGAGCCGCGCGGAGCCGCGCGCGGCCGCGCTCGAGCTCGGCGTAGTGACCGGCGAGCGCCACCCCGAACGTGACCGGCTCCGCGTGGATGCCGTGGGAGCGCCCGATCATCGGGAGGTGGGCGTGCTCACGAGCGCGGCGGGCCAGCGCCGCCAGCAGCGCGTCGACGCGGGCGAGGAGCGCGTCCGTCGCGCGGACGAGCTGGAGCGCGAGGCTCGTGTCGAGGACGTCGCTCGAGGTCATGCCGCGGTGCAGCCAGCGCGCGGGCTCGCCAGCGAGCTCCTCGACATGGGTGAGGAACGCAATCACGTCGTGGCGCGTCGTGCGCTCGATCGCGTCGATGCGAGCCGGATCGAGGCGGAGGTCGAGACCGCGGAGCAGGCGAGTCGTCCCCTCGGGCACGAACCCGGCCGCCTCCATCGCCTCGCACGCCGCCAGCTCGACCTCGAGCCAGGTCGCGTAGCGCGCGGCGTCGCTGAAGAGTTCGGCGAAGTCGGTGGGTGTGTAGCGGGGGATCATCGCGGGCGGGGCGTAGCGCGAGCGTGGGGCGAGCGCGAGGGCGGCGTCTCCGTGGTGCGTGAGGCGCCGCCGGGGCTCAGCGGGCGGGGGGGCGCGGCAGGGGGTGCGCCAACGCGTAGTCCACCACGCGCTTGAAGCTCGCGAGCGGCTGCGCCCCGGCGAGGAAGTAGCCGTTGATGACGAAAGATGGGGTGGCCGTGATGCCCGCGCGGCGGGCCTCCGCCTCGTCCGCCGCGATCTGCGCCTCGTGCGCGCCGCCGTCGAGCGCCGCCGCGAAGCGCGCCAGGTCGAGCCCGAGCTCGGCAGCATGGCGCTCGAGATCCGAGCGCTCGAGCGCGGCACGGTCCTGGTAGAGGCGCCCGTGCATCCGCCAGAAGCCAGCGTCCCCCTTCTGCGCGAACGCCTCCATCGCCGCCTGCGCGGCGCGCCGCGCTCGGGCGTGGAAGGCGAGCGGCAGGTTCCGCCACACCACGCGCACCTGACCAGGGTACGCCTGCTCGAGCGCCTCCAGCGTGGGCAGCACCTTCTGGCAGAACGGGCACTCGAAGTCCGACCACACCTGCACCACGATCGGGGCTCGCGCCGGCCCGCGCGAGGGGTTCGCGCGCGAGGGGGCAGCGACCTGCTTCGTCTCCGGCACCGCCGGGCCCCGGCCGTCCTTCGTGACGTGGTCGTAGATGCGAGCCGGCGCGACGCCCCGGGCGACCAGCGCCTCGGCCCTCGCGAGCTCCTCACCGACGATCGCCTCGAACCGGTCGATGGGCTGCGCGCCGCTCAGCCGGCGCCCGTTGATGTAGAAGGTCGGTGTGCCGGTGACGCCGAAGTCCTCGACCATGCGCAGATCCGCGTCGATCGCCCGCCGGTAGGCCGCCGAGGCGAGCGCGCGCTCGACACGAGCTGGATCGAGGCCGAGCGTCCCGCCGACGTTCACCAGGTCGGCGTCCTCGAGCGCGGGGGACGACCGGAAGAGGGCGCTCACCGCCGCGAAGAACCCGGCGTCGCCGCCCGCCGCGCGGGCCTCGAGGGCGAGCAGCGCCGCCGGCGCCGCGCGCTCGTGGAGCGGCAGCGGGTAGTGCTTCCACACGAGGCGCAGCTTGCCGGGGTGGCGAGCCAGGAGCTCGGCGAGCGTGGCCTGAGCTCGCCTGGAGAAGGGGCACTGGAAGTCCGCGAACTCGATGATCGTCACCAGCGCGGTGCTCGGCCCCGCGACGGGTGAGTCGCCGACCGGGATGCGCCACACCGTCGTGTCCGGCGGCGGCGACGCGGCCTTCCCGGTCGGCGCGGGGGAGCGGCGGTTCGCCTGGACGCGCCGCGCGTAGACGGCGGCCGGCGGGGCGCCGTCGATCCGGGTGCGCTCCGCCTCGACCAGCTCGGCGTCGATGATGGCGCGGAACGTCTCGAAGGACTGCGCGCCCGAGACCACCAGGCCGTTGACGCGAAAGGCCGGCGTCCCCTTCACGCCCACGCGCACGGCCAGCGCTTGGTCCGCCTGGAGCTTCGCGCGGGCGCGCGCGCCGGCGGCGTGGCGCCGGAGCGTGTCTGCGTCGATGCCGAGCGAGCGCGCGACCTCCACGTAGAGGGAGTCGGACAGCCGGTCCTGGCGCTGGTAGAGTTCGCGGGTGAAGGCGAAGAACGTGGGCGCGCCGGCGAGCTCGAACACCGCCTGCGCCGCGAGCGCGGCGGGCGTGGCGTTCGAATGGAAGGGCAGCGGGTTGTGCTTGTGGACGACACGGAGCCGATCCGGTCCGTAGTGTTGCTGGAGCTGCTCGACGGTCCGGCTCGCCTTTGCGCAAGAGCTGCACTCCAGGTCCTGGAACTGGAGCACCGTGACCGGCGCCGTGGCGCTTCCCCACACTGGATCCTCGGGCCCGACGGGCAGGTCGTCCGAGGTGGCCTGCACGTCCGGCCGCGCGCCTGGCTCGCGCGCCGAGTGTAGAGGCTCGGCGACTCGGAGGTGCCGAGCGGGGATGACGTCGTCGCTGGCCGCCACCGCCGCGAGCGTCTCGGCTTCCGCTGATCGAGGCGCGCGCGCCTCCGGCGCCGGCCGGCGACACCCCGCGATCCACGCGAGCGCCATCAGCGCGAGCGTGATCATCGTTGCACGGGCACGGCAGCGATGCGCCCGACCACCCTCGCTGGCCGCACTGGCGGCCCCCTCTCGGCTCTCATTCGGCTTCATGATCCACCAACACTTTCCTTCCGCTCTGGGCGTTCGTTGGACTGCAGACGACGGCGACGAATACGGCCGTGCGCAGCGCGGAGCGTCGGCGCTGCACACCACGACACGGGCCCCTCATCGGCGCGCCCGCACACCCGGTTGCGTCCTTTCCCGCCCCGCCCCCGCTCTCCCCGCCCCCCCCCCGCCCTCGCGCTCGCGCTCTCCCCCGCGCTCTCCCCCGCGCTCTCCCCCGCGCTCTCCCCCGCGCTCTCCCCCGCGCTCTCCCCCGCGCTCTCCCCCGCGCTCTCCCCCGCGCTCTCCCTCGCCCTCGCCCTCGCCCTC